>NZ_MQUR01000080.1 GCF_001953875.1 Streptomyces amritsarensis | reverse complement strand
GCTGGTGCCGGTTCCGCGCCCCTTCGGCGTCCTCCCGCGCCCTCCGGGCGCGTCGTCGGCGTTTCCCGGCCCTGTGGGCTCCGTGGAGGCGCCCGGAGGCCCGTCGGCGCTACGACCAGGTGGCGACGAAGTACCCCACCCCGTACGGGGCGTCCTCGTACAGCAGCCGTCCGGCGAGGTCCGCGCCTTCGGCAGCGCCGGCCAGCACCTGCCAGGGGGCCCGGCCGGCGGCCTGGAGTTCGGCGGCGAGTCCGGCGTCGATCGCCGCGAGCGCGGCCGCGTCGGCGGCGCCCAGCGCGCGTGCGGCGGCGGCGTCGAAGCCCGCCGCGCGCTCGTCCAGGTAGCCGGGGGCCTTGAGGGTGCGGCGGGCACTGCCGTCCCCGAGGACCAGCATGGCGACACGTTCGGCGGAACGTCCCAGGTCCGCGCCGAGGAGGCCGCAGCCGCTCGGGGGCAGGTCCTCGGCGACGGCCACGCCCGCGACCGGGGCGGCCGCCCAGCGGGCCTGCCCGAGCAGCCAGCCGGCCACCGCGAGGGAGGCCGGGAGGGTGGTCCCGGTGGCGTGGCCGCTCGGCGGTTCTCCCAGGTCGGGGCCGAGGGTGACGGTCAGGTCCACGCCGAAGCCGGCGAAGCTGCCGGGGGTGCCCTGGTCGTACCCGCCGCCCTCGGCGGCGGCCCCGACCACGACCAGCAGATCGGGCCGGGAGGCGGCGAGCACCGCGAGCGCGTCGGAGCAGGCGGTGCGGGCGTCGCCGAGTTCGGCGGCGGCGCCGGCGGCGACCTCCGGCACGAGCAGCGGCGGGGCGGGGCAGACGGCGGCGGCTACGAGCATGATCCGCAGCCTAGCCGGACCGCCGCCCCGCAGCCTCGGCAGGCGGGCGCAGCCCCAGGAACGCGACGCGGCCCACGTGGCGCGGCGCGGCGCAGCTCAGGTGGTGCGGCGCAGCCCAAGTGCCGCGGCGCGGCCCCGGGAACGCGGCGGCGTCACGAGGAGGCGGGCACCGAGCAGCCGGAGGCGACGGCCGGCAGGGGCGCCGGGACGCCCAGCGTCGGGATGCCGAGCATGACGCCCGCCGGCTGGGCCGGGGCGGCGTTGCGCTTCTCCCAGGCGTCGCCGGCGCGGGTGCGGCGCACGGTCAGGGTCGGGCCCTCGGCCAGCAGGTGGTGCGGGGCGGCGTAGGTGATGTCCACGGTGACCACGTCGCCGGGGCGGACTTCCTGCTCCGGCTTGGTGAAGTGGACCAGCCGGTTGTCGGGGGCGCGGCCGGACAGGCGGTGCGTGGCGCCGTCCTTGCGGCCCTCGCCCTCGGCGACCATGACCTCCAGGGTGCGGCCGACCTGCTTCTTGTTCTCCTCCCAGGAGATCTCCTCCTGGAGGGCGACCAGGCGCATGTAGCGGTCCTGCACGACCTCCTTGGGGATCTGCCCGTCCATGTCGGCGGCCGGGGTGCCGGGCCGCTTGGAGTACTGGAAGGTGAAGGCGTTGGCGAAGCGGGCCTCGCGCACCACGTGCATCGTCTGCTGGAAGTCCTCCTCCGTCTCGCCGGGGAAGCCCACGATGATGTCGGTGGAGATCGCGGCGTGCGGGATCGCGGCACGGACCTTCTCGATGATGCCGAGGAAGCGCTCCTGGCGGTACGAGCGGCGCATCGCCTTCAGGATCGGGTCCGAGCCCGACTGCAGCGGCATGTGCAGCTGCGGCATGACGTTCGGGGTCTCGGCCATCGCCGCGATCACGTCGTCCGTGAAGTCGCGGGGGTGCGGGGAGGTGAAGCGGACCCGCTCCAGGCCCTCGATCTGGCCGCAGGCGCGCAGCAGCTTGCTGAAGGCCTCGCGGTCGCCGAGGTCGGATCCGTAGGCGTTCACGTTCTGGCCGAGCAGGGTGATCTCCGAGACGCCCTCGGCGACCAGGGCCTCGACCTCGGCGAGGATGTCGCCGGGCCGGCGGTCCTCCTCCTTGCCGCGCAGCGCCGGGACGATGCAGAAGGTGCAGGTGTTGTTGCAGCCGACGGAGATCGAGACCCATGCGGCGTACGCGGACTCGCGGCGGGTGGGGAGCGTGGAGGGGAAGGCCTCCAGCGACTCGGCGATCTCGACCTGCGCCTCCTCCTGGATGCGGGCGCGCTCCAGCAGCACGGGCAGCTTGCCGATGTTGTGCGTACCGAAGACGACGTCGACCCAGGGGGCCTTCTTGACGATCGTGTCGCGGTCCTTCTGGGCCAGGCAGCCGCCGACGGCGATCTGCATGCCGGGGCGCTTCGTCTTCATCGGTGCGAGCCGGCCGAGGTTGCCGTACAGCTTGTTGTCGGCGTTCTCGCGGACCGCGCAGGTGTTGAAGACCACGACGTCGGCGTCGCCGTCGGAGCCCTCGGGCGCGCGGACGTAGCCGGCGTCCTCCAGCAGACCGGAGAGCCGCTCCGAGTCGTGCACGTTCATCTGGCACCCGTAGGTGCGCACCTCGTAGCTTCGCTTCTCGTCCACTGCCTGGCTCCGGTCGCTGCTGGTCATGCAACAAGGGTAGGTGGTGGACGGCAGCCCTCCGGTCGCCGTGCGCCCGGTCACCGGGCGGCAGCCGCCCGAACCGGACGAGCCGCAGGTCAGGAGCGTCGCGGGCGGTCGCGGGCGGGGTCCGCGGACCTCCCGCGCCGTGACAGGACGGCGGCCGGGTGGCAGGATCGCGCCCATGCCTCTCGTACCGCCCCGGATCAGCAGGCGCCACGCCCTGCGGGTCCTGGTGGCCGTACTCGCCGTGCTCGGCGTCCTCACCTGGCTGCTGAATCCCTTCGGGAAGCCGGACCCGGAGGGCGAGCTGACCTTCAGCACGGGCGCGCGGACGGGTGTCTACCACCGGTACGGACAGCTCCTCCAGCAGGCACTCGGGCGGGACATGCCGGGGGTGGACGTCACGCTGGTGCCCAGTGAGGGCTCGCAGGAGAACCTGCAGCGGCTGGCCACCGGGGAGGCCGACTTCACCGTGGCCACGGCGGACGCGGTCGCCAAGTACCGGCTCGACGGGAAGCCCGGCGCGGACCTGCTGCGCGGATGCGCGCGGCTCTACGACGACTATGTGCAGCTGGTGGTGCCGGCCGGGTCGCCGGTGCAGTCCGCGCGGGACCTGCGGGGCAAGCGGGTGGCGATCGGCCAGCCCGGTTCCGGGGTGCGGCTCGTCACGGAGCGGCTGCTCAGCGCGGCCGGCATCGACCCCGTCCTGGACCTCACGCCGGTGTCCATCGGCCTCGACACCATGCCGACCGAGCTGGAGGCGGGCCGGATCGACGCCTTCTTCTGGTCGGGCGGCCTGCCGACGAACGCGGTGAAGGAGCTGTCCGAGCGCTTCGACATCCGGCTCGTGCAGCTCGGCGACCTGGTGGAGCAGCTCCAGGCGAGCGGCAGCCCTGCGCGCTACTACCGGACGGCCGTCATGCCGCAGGACGCTTACAGCCGGGCCCGCAACACCAGCGCCGTCACCACCCTCGCCGTGCCCAACCTGCTGGTGACCACGGCGAAGACCGACCCCGAGCTGACCGAGCGGCTGACCCGGACGGTGATCCTCAGCCGCGACCGGGTCGGGCGGGCGGTGCACGCGGCGCAGCTGGTGGACCTGCGCACGGCGATCTACACCGACCCCCTGGAGCTCCACGAGGGAGCCGGCCGGTACTACCGGTCCGTCAAGCCCTGACGCTCACGCCGTGGGGGCGGCGGCGGGCGCGGACTTCGCGGACTCCGACTCCGAAGACGCCGACTCCGAGGACGCCGACTGTGAGGACTGCGACTCGGAGGCCGCGGACGGGGGCAGCAGCATCGTGGCCGCCGCGGCCGCGCCGATGAGGCCCGCGTGGGTCCCCAGGGTCGCCGGCACCACCTGGAGCTCCTGCACGAAGGAGAGCGTGGCGTACTGCGCGAGGTGGCTGCGGATCGGGCCGAAGAGGGTGTCCCCGGCGGCTGCCACTCCCCCTCCGATGACCGCGATGTCCGTTTCGACGAGGGTGGCGGCGGCCGCGATGGCGGCGGCCAGGGCGCGGCCGGCGCGGTCGAAGGCGGCCAGGGCGATTGGGTCGCCCTGCGCGGCGGCCGCGGCCACGCCCGCCGCCGTGGCGTCGCGCGCGACGCCAGGGGCATCGGAGCCGTCCGGGCCGGAGCCGGCCTGCGGGGTCCAGCCCTGGTCGAGGGCCCAGCGGGCGATGGCCGTGCCGGAGGCGATCGACTCGACGCAGCCGCGGCTGCCGCAGACGCACGGCGCGCCGTCGAAGGCCACGCTGATGTGGCCGATGTGGCCCGCGTTGCCGGTGGGACCGGGGTGGAGCCGGTTGTTCAGGATCAGGCCGCCGCCGACGCCCGTGGAGACCACCATGCAGAGGGCGTTCGCGTAGCCGCGGGCGGCGCCCAGCCAGTGCTCGGCCGCGGTCATCGCCACGCCGTCGCCGGCCAGTACGGTCGGCAGGGCGGCCCCCGCGCGGCGAGCTCCGCCGCGATCCGCTCCTGCACGGGGAAGTCCCGCCACGCGCCGATGTTGACCGGGCTGACCGTGCCCCGGGAGGTGTCCACTGGGCCGGCGCTGCCGATCCCGCAGCGGACCGCGGAGGCCCACAGCGGTGAGGCGGACAGGTCGGCGACGACCTCGGCCACCGCCGCCATGACGCCTTCGGCGTCCACCGCGCGCGGGGTGGGTCGGCGGGTGGTGGCCGTCATCGTCCCGTCGGGGTGCACCAGCGCCCCGGCGATCTTCGTGCCGCCGATGTCGATCGCCACCGTCGGTCCGGCGGCCGCTGCGGCGGCGCGCTGGGCGGGGGACGGGGCGGTGGGGGTGATCACGGTGGCGGCTCCAGGAAGGGGTCAGGAATCAGTATGCGCCGGGGGCGGCGCCGTGCTGTCGCGAGACTCCAGCCTCGGCCGCTCGCTCTCGCGGACCCCGGGCGGACCGCCGGCGAGTACGGACAGGAGTTCCTCGGCGGCCAGCCGTCCGAAGCCGGCCGTGTCGCGGACGAGGGCGGTGAGGCGGGGATGGGTGACCCGGCACAGCGCGGAGTCGTCCCAGGCGACGATCGACAGCCGGTCCGGCACGGGGATGCCCAGCTCGGCGGCGACCGCACTGCCGGCGACGGCCATCACGTCGTTGTCGTAGACGAGGGCGGTCGGGGCCTGCGGCTCGGCGAGGACCCGGCGGGTGGCGGCCGCGCCCTCCGCGTCGGAGTAGTCGGTGACCACCGAGCGCACGTGGCCCGGGTCGAGGCCGCGGCGCGCGGCCTCGACCCGCAGGGACTCCATCCTGCGGACCGTGTGCGCGAGGCCGGGGAGCCCCGCGATGTGGACGATCCGGCGGTGGCCCAGCCCGTGGAGGTGGTCCAGGACCTGCGCCATCGCTCCCGCGTCGTCGGCCCGGACCGAGGAGACGGGCGAGGGGGCGGAGGAGGGGGCGGAGGAGGGGGCGGGCGAAAGGGCGGTCGGCGAGGATCCGGGGACCGGCGAGGGCGCGGGGACACTCATCGACCCGGGATCCCTCATGGGCCCGGGGCCCTTCGCGTGCTCGGCCGGGGGGCCGGGCTCGCCGATGGTGACCGCGGGGAGGCCCAGCTCCGCAAGGAGCGCGGGGCGCGGGTCCCTCGTACGGGGGTCGACGACGAGCACGCCGTCCACCCGCCGTTCGGCCCACCACCGGCGGTAGACGGCGCATTCGGCGTCCACGTCCTCGACGACCTGGAAGAGCAGGGCGGTCCTTGCGGCGGCGAGGACCTCCTGGATGCCGGAGACGAGTTGGAGGAAGAAGGACTCGACGCCGAGGGTGTGCGCGGGGCGGGCCAGGACGAGCCCGACGGCTCCGGAGCGTTCGCCGGACAGCGCACGCGCCGCACTGTTGGCCTGCCAGCCGAGTTCCTCGGCGACGCGGCGGATCCGGGCCCGGGTGTCCTTCGAGACGCCCGGCCGGTCGTTGAGCGCGAAGGAGACGGCGCTCTCCGACACCCCGGCCCGTCGGGCGATGTCCTTGATCGTGGGTCTGCGGGCCATGGCCTGCCTCATTCATCCTTCGGGCGCTGCGGACGGCGGACGGCGAACTACGGGCGGCGGCCCACGGAACGCGGACGGCACTGGCCGGACCGTACGCGATCCGGCCGCGGCGGACAGCCCCGATCGCCGCACCCGCCCACCCTCCCGGCAGGCGCGAGCGGCCGCAGCGGCCGGCCGCGATGACCGAAAAGCCGCTGTCCATTTCCGCACACTTCCCCGATCGCTGCCAGCGCTAAACCGCATTAGCGGTCTAGGCAGTTCAGAAAGGAACCCTTGCGCCGACAGGACTCAAGCGCATAAGTGCACTCCTGGGAGGCCTTGTTGACTTTCCGCATCGGCACCGGCAGTTTGTGGGCCGTCCGGTGAATTCGTGAAGACTCCAGAACCCCAGGACGCCTCGTGCAGGATCACGCGCTCCGCTTCGGTGCCAACTACACTCCGGCCCAGGGCTGGTTCCACCACTGGCTCGACTTCGACCTCGACGCGGTCAGCGCCGATCTCGACGCGATCGCCGCACTCGGACTGGACCACGTCCGCGTGTTCCCGCTGTGGCCGGTCTTCCAGCCGAACCGCACGCTGATCCGGCCGCGCGCCGTCGAGCAGCTCGTCGCGCTCGCGGACGCGGCCGCCGAGCGCGGGCTCGACGTCAACGTGGACGGCCTGCAGGGGCACTTGTCGAGCTTCGACTTCCTGCCGGCCTGGACCCGGACCTGGCACCGGCGCAACCTCTTCACCGACCCCGACGTGGTCGCCGGTCAGGAGGAGTACCTGCGCACGCTCGCCGCGGCCCTCGCCGACCGGCCGAACTTCCTCGGCATGACCGTCGGCAACGAGATCAACCAGTTCTCCGGTCCCCCGCACCCCGACCCCGACCGCATCAGCGCGGCGCAGGCCGCCGACTGGCTGGAGCGGATGCTCGCCGCCTGTGAGCGGGGGGCGCCCGGCCGCCTCCACCTGCACGCCGAGTACGACGCCGTCTGGTACCGGGACGACCATCCCTTCACGCCCGCCCAGGCCGCCGGGCTGGGCGGGGCGACCGCCGTCCACTCCTGGGTGTTCGACGGCACCGCGCAGCGGCACGGTGCCCGCGGGACGGCGACCGAGCACCATGCCGCGTACCTCATCGAGCTCTCCAAGGCCTGGGCGCCGGACCCGCACCGGCCGGTGTGGCTCCAGGAGGCCGGCGCTCCGGCGCCGCTGATCGGGTCGCAGCAGGCGGCGCGGTTCACCGAGGCCACGGTCGTGAACGCGCTGGACTGCCCGGACCTGTGGGGCGTGACCTGGTGGTGCTCGCACGACGTGGCCCGGGAGCTCGCCGACTTCCCGGAGCTGGAGTACGGCCTCGGCCTGCTCGCCAACGACGGCAGGACCAAGCCGGCCGGCGCTGTGATCGCCCGGATCGCCCGGGAGTGGCGCGGACGCGCGCACCGGCCCGCCCCGCGGTCCACCGCCCTCGCCGTGGACGTGGGCGGGGCGGAGCGCGCTCCCGGCCGTTCGGTGTGCGCCCCCGGCGGCGTCTTCTTCGACGCCTGGACCGTGCTGACGGCTCAGGGGGTGCGTCCCTCGGTGGTGCTGGCGGAGCGCGCCGAGGACCGGGCCCATCTGGCGGCGCGCGGCATCGCCGAGGTGCTGCGCGTGCGTGACGTGGTGTGACCCCGCCCCCGATCGGCCGGAACACCGAACGGCACCGAACTGCACAGAACGGCACCGGACGGGCCCGCCCGACAGGACGCGAGCGACCCGACCGACCCGCAAGGACCCCGCCCCGCCCATGCCCCGCCCCGGCCCGCCCCGATGCCCCGCCCCTCGTGAGGAGCCCCGCATGTCCCAGACCGACGACGGCGCCGATCCCCGTACGCCGCCCGTCCCTTTACGCCCGACCCGGCGCCGAGTGCTGGCCGCCGGGGCCGGCGCCGCCGCGCTGCTGGGCCTGGCGGGCCAGGCCCGGGCCCGGGCCGCGGACGCCACCGCCGGGCCGGCGGTGGCGTCCGAACCCGCCCCCGGCGGCCTGGCCCCGTACGCCTCCTACTGGTTCCCGGACTCCCTCCCGGCGGGCGCCCCGGGTCCCGGGATCGTGTGGCGCTCGCTCCTGCGGTGGACCCCCGAGAGCGACCCCGACCTGGCCCACAACACCGCGACCGTGCCGCTCGCCGAGCGGTTCACCCCTGTCCCGGCCAACGGGACCGCCCGGGCCGGCCAGGCCCGGATCGCCTCCCTCGTGTCCTTCGCGCCCACCGCCGGGAACCCCTCCCAGGGCTCCCCCACCGCCGACTACTACGCGCTCACGCACTGGGCGTACATCGACGAGCTGGTCTTCTGGGGCGGCTCCGCCGGCGAGGGGATCATCCTGGCCCCGAACGCGCCGGTCGTCGACGCCGCCCACCGCAACGGCGTCCGGGTGCTGGGCAATGTCTTCCTGCCGCCCGTGGCGTACGGCGGCGACCTGCGGTGGACCCGCGACCTGGTGCAGCGCGACGCCCTCGGCCGCTTCCCGATCGCCGAGCAGCTCGTCCGGGTGGCGCGCACGTACGGTTTCGACGGCTGGTTCGTCAACGCCGAGACCGACGGCGGCGACAGCGCCCTCGCCACCCGCATGCGGGAGTTCCTGCGGGCCCTGCGGGCGGCGGGCGAGCCGCACGGTCTGCGGATCACCTGGTACGACGCCATGAACAGCACCGGCCGGGTCGGCTGGCAGGGCGCCCTGAACGCCCTGAACCAGGACTTCTACGAGGACCGGGCCGGGAAGGTCGCGGACACGCTGTTCGTGGACTTCCGCTGGACCCCGCAGTCCCTGGCCGACTCGGGGGCGCTCGCCGACCGGCTGGGCCGCTCCCGCCACGAGCTGTGGGCCGCCGTGGACACGGAGTCGCAGGGCTGGAACGCCGACGTCCGCTGGGACGCGATCGTGCCCCGGACCGGCGACCACGTCGTCAGCTACGGCTTCTACCGGCCCGAGTGGACCCTGGGCCACCTCACCGACCGCTCCCCCGGCGCCTTCCACCACGCGGACGACCGGTTCTGGACGGGCGAATCGCTGGATCCGGCCCGGCCCGCCCCCGAGCGCTCCTGGCGGGCTCCCGCGACGGCCGTCGCCGACCGGTCCACCGTCACCGCTCTCCCCTTCGCCTGCTCCTTCAACACCGGGCACGGCCTGCGCTGGTACGAGAACGGCCGGGCCGCCTCCGACACGCCCTGGAACCACCTCGGGCTCCAGGACCGGCTGCCGGGCCGCCGCTGGGTGGTGGACACCACCGGAACCCGCCCGTCCGTCACCCTGGACTTCGCGGGCGCCTGGCGGGGCGGCTCCAGCCTGCTGGTCTCGGGTCTCCTGACGGCTCCGGTCGCCGTCGGGCTGCACTCCACGCGGCTGCCCCTGACCCGGGCCGGCGTCGTGGAGTTGGTGCACGCGACCGGGTCGGGTCCGGTCGCGGTCGAGGTCGGGGTGGCCACCCGGGAGCCGTCCGCCCCGGGCGGGCCGATCCCGTACACCTGGCTGCGGACGGCGAGCGCGGACGCCGGGGCGGGCTGGCGCACCGCACGGGCCGGGCTCGCAGCGCTGGCGGGCAGGACCGCGTACGCCCTGGCCGTACGGATCACCGCGCCCGGCGGGAAGCCGGTGGTGTGGCGGCTCGGCGCCCTGGCGGTGTACGACGGCCCGCGCACCCGCCGCCCGGCCCCGCCCACCGCCGCCACCGTGGACGCCGCGGCCCGCCAGGACGGCAGGGCCTGGCTCCGCCTGTCCTGGCGGGCGGCGGCCGGTGCGGGCGGGCGGCCCCGCCACTACGCGGTGCACCGGGTGCTCCCCGACGGCGTCCGCCGCTTCCTCGGCGGGACCTGCGGCACCGCCCTGTACCTCCCCGGGGTCCCGCGCGCCGGCCGGGAGCGGACGGCCGTCTTCGAGGTCCGGGCCGTGGACGAGCTGTACGCGGTGTCCACGCCGGCCCGCGCGGTCCTGCCCTGGGAGCCGTAGCCGGGCCGGGGCCCGCGGGGCGGGGGCAGGGGTCAGGGGGCCTCGGGGCCGGTGCGGGGGACGGTCACGGTCACCCGCAGCCCGTGCGGCGGGTTCGTCTCGTAGGAGAGGGTCCCGCCGCCCCCGGCGAGCAGGGCCCGGGAGATGGACAGGCCGAGTCCGGAGCCCTTGATGTTCTGGTGGCGGCCGCTGCGCCAGAACCGGTCGCCGACGCGCTGCAGCTCGTCCTCGCTGAGGCCGGGGCCGCGGTCGGCGACGACCACGCGGACCGAGCGGCCCTCGGCCGAGACCGACACCTCGACCTCCTCACCGGCGGGCGTGAACTTGAGGGCGTTGTCGATGACGGCGTCGAGCGCACTGGACAGGGCGATGGGATCGGCCCAGCCGGTGACGGCGGTCCGGCCCGTCTCGGTGAGCCGTACGCCCTTCTCGTCGGCGTACGGCCGCCAGGCGGCGACCCGTTCCGCCGCCAGCGCGCCGATGTCGGTGAGGCTGATCTCGGCGGAGGCGTGCTCGGCCAGCGCGAGGTCGAGGAGGTCGTCCAGGACCTGCGTCAGGCGCTTGCCCTCGGTCCGCACGGAGGCGATCTCCTCGTTTCCCTCGGGCAGTTCGAGGGCGAGCAGCTCGATGCGCAGCAGCAGCGCCGCGAGCGGGTTGCGCAGCTGGTGCGAGGCGTCGGCGACGAACGCCCGCTGCTGCTCCAGTGCCTCCTCGACGTTGTCGGCCATCTCGTTGAACGAGCGGGCCAGGCGTTGGAGTTCCGGCGGGCCGCTGGCAGCCGCGACCCGGGAGTTCATCCGCCCGGTGGCGATGCCGTGGGCGGCGGCGTCCAGGGTCCGTACGGGCTTGAGGACCCAGCTGGTGAGGCGCAGGGCCGCACCGAAGGCGACCAGCATGGCGGCGGCGAGGCCGCCGGCGATGAGCAGCCAGCCCCTCAGGATCCGGCCGCGCATGAGGTCGGTCGGCGATTCGGTGGCGACGACCGCGACCACGTCGCCGTCGAGGACGACCGGGGAGACGACGAGCAGCTTTCCGTCGGTCTGCCAGGGCCACACCTGCGGCGGGTCATGGCTGCGGCGCCCCGCGAGTGCCTCTTCGAGGGCTTTGCGGCCCTCACCGGACCGTGGGAGCTGCCACCAGCCCGGGGAGCGCGCCAGGGCGTGGTCGTCGCGGAGGAAGACCCCGACGCGGATGCCGTACAGCTCCTGGTAGCGGGCGAGTTCGAGCTGGAGGAGGTCCCGGCGCTCGTCGGCGCCGGTGGAGCCGGAGCCCTGGGCGTCGATGACGAACTGGGCGAGGGCGGCGAAGCGGGCGCTGTCGTCGATGCGGTCGACCACGACCCGCTGCTGCTGCCCGGCGGCCAGGCTCACGGCGAGCGGGAAGCCGAGCGCGAGGAGCGTGCCCGCCATCAGGATGACGAGCAGCGGGAGCAGACGTGCGCGCACGGCAGGGGTTCCCCTAGGGGGCGGCCGGGGCGACGAGCCGGTAGCCCACCCCTCGGACGGTCTCGATCAGGGCGGGCATGCGCAGCTTGGAGCGCAGCGAGGCGACGTGGACCTCGAGGGTGCGCCCGGTCCCCTCCCAGCTGGTGCGCCATACCTCGCTGATGATCTGTTCGCGGCGGAAGACGACACCGGGCCGCTGCGCGAGCAGGGCCAGCAGGTCGAACTCCTTGCGGGTGAGGGGGACGTCGGTGCCGTCCACGCTGACCCGGCGGGTGGACAGCTCGATGCTGACGGAGCCGAGGCGGACGACGGCGGGAGCACCGGTTCCCGTGGCGGCCGCCTCCTCGGAGGCGCCGGTGCGCCGGGCGACGGCGTGGATGCGGGCGAGGAGCTCGCCGGTGTCGTAGGGCTTGACGACGTAGTCGTCGGCTCCCATGTTCAGGCCGTGGATACGGGAGCGCACGTCGGCCCGCGCGGTGACCATGATGACGGGTGTGGCGGTGCGCTTGCGGATCCTGCCGCACACCTCGTAGCCGTCCTGGTCGGGCAGGCCGAGGTCGAGCAGGACCACGCCGAAGGGCGGGGCGCCCGCGGGCAGCAGTGCCTGGAGGGCCTCTTCGCCGTTGCGGGCGTGGGTGACCTGGAAGCCGTGCCGGGCGAGGATCGCGGACAGGGCGGCGGCGACGTGATCGTCGTCCTCGACGAGCAGCAGTCTCATGTCGTCCCCCTCTCCTCTTCTCTCTCGGTCGACCCGTGCCCGGTCACGGTCACGGTCACGGTCGACGGTCCTTGCGGTCCCTCGGCTCTCGCGGCTGGTCATGCCGCACGGGCGGCCGCAGAAATGGCCACCCTGCATCCACGCCCATGCGGAGTCCCACGTCAAGAGGGTTCCGCCGCGTCGCGCCTTCCGTTATGCACCCGGTACGCGCGCAGGATCGGCCACGCCGTGCCGCGCACGGAGCGTATCCGGAAGAGGCCGGATCGTTATGCTCAATTCTCCCTCAGATGTGATGACGTTGTGCACGGCTCGTCACTACTGTCCTCCCAACCGAGGAGGACGGAGCTAGAAGCCGATGAGCGGAGTATCAGTGACCAAGGACGTGCAGGACGCGGCCGGTACCGCGGACGACCTGGTCGTGCTGAGCAACGTCAACAAGCACTTCGGCGCGCTGCACGTGCTTCAGGACATCGATCTGAGCATTGCCCGCGGCGAGGTGGTCGTGGTGATCGGTCCTTCGGGATCGGGCAAGTCCACGCTGTGCCGGACCATCAACCGCCTGGAGACCATCGACTCGGGATCCATCACGCTCGACGGCAAGGAGCTGCCCTCCGAGGGCAAGGAACTCGCCCGGCTGCGTGCCGACGTCGGCATGGTGTTCCAGTCGTTCAACCTCTTCGCACACAAGACGGTGCTGGAGAACGTCATGCTGGGCCAGCTCAAGGTCCGCGGGATCGACCAGCCCACGGCCCGCGCGAAGGCGGTGGCCCTGCTGGAGCGGGTCGGCGTCGGCACGCAGGCCGACAAGTACCCGGCGCAGCTCTCCGGCGGCCAGCAGCAGCGCGTGGCGATCGCCCGGGCGCTGGCGATGGAGCCGAAGGTGATGCTCTTCGACGAGCCCACCTCGGCCCTCGACCCGGAGATGATCAACGAGGTGCTGGAGGTCATGCAGCAGCTCGCCAGTGAGGGGATGACCATGGTGGTCGTCACCCACGAGATGGGCTTCGCCCGCTCCGCGGCGAACCGGGTCGTCTTCATGGCCGACGGAAAGATCGTCGAAGAGGCCACCCCCGAGCAGTTCTTCAGCAACCCGCGCAGTGACCGGGCGAAGGACTTCCTGTCGAAGATCCTGCACCACTGAGGTTTACGTCTGGTAGTCATCCGTATGCGGATCACTGCCGGAACGGTTCCTGTCGGCCGTGCGTGCGCCGTAAGCGTCGCTCGTCGTTCAACAACGTCTCATCCGAGGGAAGTTCACCATGAAGATCTCCAAGGCCGTTGCGGCCGCGGCAGTCGCCGTCGCCCTGTCCCTGACCGCGACCGCCTGTGGCGGCAGCAAGCAGGACGCCGCCACCGACGGCGGTGCGTCCGGTGGCGCCAAGGACAAGCTCGTCGTCGGCATCAAGTACGACCAGCCCGGCATGGGCCTGAAGACCCCGGACGGCAAGTTCACGGGCTTCGACGTCGATGTCGCGACCTACGTCGCCAAGGAGCTCGGCTACCAGCCCGACCAGATCGAGTTCAAGCAGGCCGTCAGCGCCGAGCGTGAGAACCTGATCGCCAACGGCGACGTGAAGTTCGTCGTCGCGACCTACTCGATCAACGACAAGCGCAAGGAGAAGGTCGACTTCGCCGGCCCGTACTTCCTCGCGCACCAGGACCTGCTGGTCCGCGCCGACGACACCTCGATCACCAAGGCCGAGGACCTCAACAAGAAGAAGCTCTGCTCGGTCACCGGCTCCACGTCCGCGCAGAACGTCAAGACCAAGCTGGCCCCCGAGGCCGACCTGCTGGAGCAGGGAGGCTACTCCGAGTGCCTCACGGGCCTGGAGAACAAGGCCGTGGACGCGCTGACCACGGACAACTCGATCCTGGCCGGCTACGCCGCGCAGGACAAGAACAAGGGCAAGTTCAAGCTGGTCGGCCTGAACCTGAGCAACGAGAACTACGGCATCGGTCTGAAGAAGGGCGACAAGGAGCTCCAGACCAAGATCAACGCCGCGCTCAAGAAGATGGTCGAGGACGGCAGCTGGCAGAAGGCCGTGGACAAGAACCTCGGCCCGGCCAACTTCAAGAGCGAGCCTGCCCCGCAGATCACCGAAGGCAGCTGATTCATCGGTGAGGGGCGTCGCCGCCCGCCTGCCGCGGGCGACGGCGCGCCTCACCGGCCATCCTGGGGAGAGCGCAGGGCATCGTGTTCGATTTTCTTGATTCCGGGCAGTACGACGTGCTCGGAGCCTTCTGGGTGACGGTTCAGCTCACCTTCTACTCGGCGGTCGGGTCCCTGATCTGGGGCACCGTCCTGGCGGGGATGCGGGTCAGCCCGGTCCCGCTGCTGCGGGGCTTCGGTACCGCGTACGTCAACCTGGTGCGCAACACGCCGCTGACCTTGCTGGTCATCGGCTGCTCACTGGGCCTCAGCCAGACCCTCGGCATCAACCTGGGCGGCGAAACGTTCAAGGAGACGGGCTTCCGGCTCGCGGTCCTCGGGCTGATCGCCTACACCGGCACCTTCGTCTGCGAGGCCCTGCGCTCCGGCATCAACACCGTGCCCGTCGGCCAGGCCGAGGCGGCCCGCGCGCTGGGACTGAGCTTCTTCCAGGTGCTCACCCTGATCGTGCTCCCCCAGGCCTTCCGGGCGGTCGTCGCACCGCTCGCCAACGTACTGATCGCGCTGACCAAGAACACGACGGTGGCGGCGACCATCGGCGTGGCCGAGGCGGCGCTGCTGATGAAGGAAATGCTGGAGAACGAGGCCCAGGCGGTCTTCGCCGTCTTCGCGGTCTTCGCCCTCGGTTTCGTCCTTCTGACCCTGCCCACCGGCCTGCTGCTGGGCTGGGTGTCCAAGCGAGTGGCGGTGAAGCGATGAGCTCGGTGCTGTACGACACCCCCGGCCCCAAGGCCAAGGTGCGCAACTGGGTCTACAGCGGGATCTTCGTCGTCCTGTTCGGGCTCGTCCTGTGGTGGGCACTGTCCCTCATGGGAGAGAAGGGCCAGCTCGACGCCGACAAGTGGACCCCCTTCGTCACCGACAGCCAGGTCTGGACCACGTACCTGATCCCCGGCCTGATGGAGACCCTCAAGGCCGGCGCGCTCGCCATGGCGATCGCCCTCCCGCTCGGTGCGCTGCTGGGCATCGGCCGGCTCTCCGACCACGCCGGGGTACGGGCAGCGGTCGGCGCGTGGGTGGAGTTCTTCCGCGCCATCCCGGTCCTGATGCTGATGCTGTTCAGCAGCGCGCTGTACGCACCCCAGCTCATGGACGTGCCCTCCGACACCCGGCCGTTCTGGGCCGTCGTCACCGGCCTGGTCCTGTACAACTCGGCCGTCATCGCCGAGATCGTCCGGGCGGGCGTGCTCTCCCTCCCGAAGGGCCAGGCGGAGGCCGCGAAGGCGATCGGCCTGCGCAAGGGCCAGACCATGGCGTACGTGCTGCTGCCGCAGGCCGTCACGGCCATGCTGCCGGCGCTGGTCAGCCAGCTCGTCGTGATCCTCAAGGACACCGCGCTCGGCGGCGCCCTGCTCGGCTTCGCGGAGCTGCTCTCCATGAACCGGCAGATCGCGGCGAACTACAGCAACACCATCGCGACCATGTTCGTGATCGCCCTGATCTACATCGTGGTGAACTTCGCCCTGACCACCCTGGCCTCCTGGCTGGAGAAGCGGCTGCGGGGATCGAAGAAGGGCACCGGTGCCGTGGTCGAGGGCGACGTGGCCGAGGTCGACGCGGGCGGTGCGGCCGGCGTGGGCAAGGCCCCCTGACCCGACGGGGCGCCCCCCGGGGTCTGACATACGGTCAGTCATAGCGCGTGTCCAGCGTGGTGCGGCGGAACACATCCGCCGCACCACGCTGCGTTGCGCCCTCGGGTGTCACTTGACGCAGACACCTCCAATGGGTTGCATACGTTCTGTGATCACATACCGGACATCGGGAGCCGCGCCATGGACCCGGTGATCGTCGTCGGCGCGGGGCCCGTCGGGCTGTCCCTGGCCCTCGCCCTCGCGGGTGCGGGCGTGCCCTCCGTCGTGCTCGACGAGCGGCCCGGCAAGGACGAGGTCCGGCCGGCCCGTACGGTCGCCCTGCACGCGGACACCGCGGCCATGGCGCACCGGCTGGGCTGTACGACGCTGCGCGACGAGGGGGCGTACTTCGCCGCCTGGCGCACCATGCGGCGCGGCCGTGACGCCCACCGGCTCACCTTCGAGGACCACCCGGCCCCCCTGCACGTCCCGCAGCACGCGCTGGCGCGCGGACTGCGCGACGCCGCCGCCGCGCACCCCCTCGTCCAGCTGATCTGCGACAGCAGGCTGGACTCCCTGGAACAGGACGACCGGGGTGTCACCGCGCACACCCGGGGCGCCGAGACCACCTGGTGGCGCGGGAGTTACGTGGTCGGCTGCGACGGGGCCCGCTCCACCGTGCGCAAGCTGCTCGGCATCCGCTTCCCGGGCCGTACCGCCGTGGAGCGCCACGCCGTGGCCGCGCTGCGGACCGAACTGCCGTGGCCCGGGGAGGCGCTGCTGCACCGCGGCGCGTCCCAGGAGGTGACCTCGCGGCCGCTGCCCGACGGGGTCTGGCGGCTGGACTGGCTGCTGCCGGCCCGCGGCGAGCTGGTGACCCCCGACGCGCTGGTCACCCTGATCCGCGACACCCTCGCGCAGTGGTGCGGCGGCGCGACTCCCCCGTACGAGCTGCTCGACACCGGCGTGCACACCCTGCACCACCGGCTGGCCCGGCGCTGGCGCGACGGGCGGGCCTTCCTCGCGGGCGACGCCGCGCACCTGCTGGGCGCACTGGGCACCCAGGGGGTGGAGGAGGGGCTTAGGGACGCCGAGAACCTGGCGTGGAAGCTGTCGCTGGCCTGGCACCACGGCGCCTCCGAGGCCCTGCTGGACAGCTACGAGGGCGAACGGCGCACCGCGGTGGCCTCGCGGCTGCGCGCGGCCGACCAGGCGATGCCGACGCTGCGGTCCGGGGGCGGACTGCGCAACTACCTCCCCGGGGCCTCCCGTTCCGCCGAGGCCCTCCTCACCGACGGGCACCTGGGCCGGGGGGCGCTCGGCGCGGAGCCGACGTATGCCCCGCCCGTCGCCGTACGGGAGGTGCCGACGGCGACGGAGCCGGGCGGTCCGGTGGCGAACGTCCCGGTCACCGCGCCCGACGGGGCGACCGTGCCGCTGCGCGACCTGCTGGGGCAGGGCCGGCTGCTGGTGGTCCTGGTGGCCCCCGGTACCGGGGTCTGGGACCGGCGGCACTGGCTGGGCGCCGGGCTGATGCCCCGTCTGGCCGCCGCGGTCAGCGCCCTGCCGGTGCGCACCGACCTGCTGGTCGCCGACAGCTACCCGGGGGCCCCGGCGCACACCGTGCTGCTGGTGCGGCCGGACGGCCACCTGGCGGCGACGTTCGCGGGGGTCCGGCCCGCGGAGCTGTACGAGGCGGCGGACGCCGTGCGGGCCGGTGCTCCCGCGTCCCGGGTACCCGCACCCTCGTCGGCACCGACGCCGGCGCCGACGCCGACCGCGGTGATCGATTGACCGTGCGCGGGGCCGCGTGGTTCACTCGCGCAATGACCGGCAACGACGTACGCCTGTGGCGGAGGGTCCATATGGACCTGCTCCGCTACGCGGGCTGCGTGTGTCGCCCTTCCTGCTGATTCGCCCTTCCCTCCGCGCGCCCCGTGCCGTCCGTCGGCCTGCGCGCATTTCCGCGAACCCAGGAACGGTCACCTTCCATGTCTGTACCCGCACCCGCGTACGCCCCTGCGTCCGCGCACGCCGGGGGCCCCACGGCCACCGAGCTCCTCGACTTCGCCCTCCGTACCGCGGCGGACCCCGAGATCACGGCCTCGCTGCCGCTCGATCCCGAGGGCCGCACCTGGATCCGCCTCGACGGGCCAGGCGGCAGCGAGGCCTGGCTGATCGGCTGGCCGCCGGGCACCGGGACCGGCTGGCACGACCACGCCGAATCCATCGGCGCGTTCGCCACCGCCCGCGGCCGGCTCACCGAGCACTCACTGGCCGTCCGGCTGCCCTCGGAGGGCTGGCGGTCGCTGGAGCTCGCGCCCGGCGTCGACCGCAGCCGCACGCTCGCGGCGGGCGGCGGGCGGGCCTTCGGGCGTCACCACGTGCACGAGGTCCTCAACGAGTCGCCGGACGAGCACGCGGTCTCGGTGCACGCCTACTACCCGCCGCTTCCGCTGATCCGCCGGTACAGCCGCAGCGGTCCCGTGCTGCACCTGGAACACGTCGAGCGTCCGGCGGACTGGCAGTGAGCGCCCAGGCCGGCCCGAACGGCCCGAACGGCCCGAACGACCCGAACGGCCCGGTCGGCATCGACCGGCTGCTGGAGCGCGTCCGGGCGGGATACACCCGCGTCGACGCGCAGGAGGCGTACGCGGCCTCATCGGCCGGGGCCCTCCTGGTGGACATCCGCTACCAGGCCCTGCGGGAGCGGGACGGGCTGATCCCGGGTGCTCTGGTGGTCGAGCGCAACGAGCTGGAATGGCGTCTGGACCCGACGGGAAGCCACCGCGCCCCCCAGGCCGCGGGCCACGACCTCCAGGTGGTGGTGATCTGCAACGAGGGCTACGCGTCCAGTCTCGCCGCGGCCTCCCTGCACGCCCTGGGACTGCACCGCGCGACCGACCTGACCGGCGGCTTCCAGGCGTGGAAGTCGGCCGGCCTCCCCGTCGTGCCGGGACCGGCGCCGCTCCACTGACCGCCCCGGGGCCATGGCGTCGGCTCTGCTGCGCGGCACTGCCCGGGCAGGGGAGTCGCCCGGCGTCCCGGCCCCGGGGCTTCCCCGCCCCGGGTCCTTGCGCCTCACTCCCCGGGATACCCGAGGTCGTCGGCGTCCTCGCCCTCGGCCTCCAGGGCGCGGCGGACCACTCTCAGCGCCATGCCCTCCGGGTATCCCTTGCGGGCGAGCATCCCGGCCAGGCGCCGGATCCGCTTGTCCCGCTCCAGGCCCCGGGTGGAGCGGAGCTTGCGCTCCACGAGCTCGCGGGCGGTCTGCTCCTCCTGGTCGGAGTCCAGCTGCTCCAGGGCCTCCTCCACAAGGGTGGCGTGCACCCCCTTGGTCCGCAGCTCCTGGGCGAGCGCCCGGCGGGCCAGGCCCCGGCCGCGGTGGCGGGACTCGACCCAGGCCCCGGCGAACGCCGCGTCGTCGATCAGGCCCACCTCCTCGTACCGGGAGAGGACCTCCTGCGACACCTCGTCGGGGATGCCCCGCTTGTGCAGGGCGTCCGCGAGCTGGCGCCGGGTGCGCGGGCTCCCCGTGAGCAGGCGCAGGCAGATCGCCCGCGCCTGCTCCTCGGGGCTCTGGGGCGGCAGCTCCTGGCGGCCCTCCCGGCCTCCTCGGCTCCCGCCGCCCCCTTCCTGCTCGCGCATGGGTCAGCTCTTGGCCACGGCGGCCTTGGCCGTCGTCTTGGCCTTCGACGCGGGCGCGGGCACCGCCGCGGCATCGGCGGGCGCGGCAGCGGCAGCCGCAGCGGTGGTGTCGCCCTCGCCGTCCTTGCGGACGCCCACGCCCAGCTTCTCCTTGATCTTCCGCTCGATCTCGTTCGCGAGATCCGGGTTGTCCTTGAGGAAGTTGCGGGCGTTCTCCTTGCCCTGGCCGAGCTGGTCGCCCTCGTACGTGTACCAGGCGCCGGCCTTGCGGATGAAGCCGTGCTCCACGCCCATGTCGATCAGGCCGCCCTCGCGGCTGATGCCCTGGCCGTAGAGGATGTCGAACTCGGCCTGCTTGAAGGGCGGCGCGACCTTGTTCTTCACGACCTTGCAGCGGGTGCGGTTGCCGACCGCCTCCGTGCCGTCCTTCAGGGTCTCGATGCGGCGGATGTCGATGCGCACCGAGGCGTAGAACTTCAGCGCGCGGCCACCGGTCGTGGTCTCCGGCGAGCCGAACATCACACCGATCTTCTCGCGGAGCTGGTTGATGAAGATCGCGGTGGTCTTCGACTGGTTGAGCGCACCGGTGATCTTCCGGAGCGCCTGGCTCATCAGACGGGCCTGCAGACCCACGTGCGAGTCGCCCATCTCGCCCTCGATCTCGGCGCGCGGCACGAGGGCCGCCACGGAGTCGATGACGATCAGGTCGAGGGCACCGGAGCGGACGAGCATGTCCACGATCTCAAGCGCCTGCTCACCGGTGTCCGGCTGCGACAGGATGAGGTTGTCGGTGTCGACGCCGAGGGCCTTCGCGTACTCGGGGTCGAGCGCGTGCTCGGCGTCCACGAAGGCGACGGTGCCGCCGGCCTTCTGCGCGTTGGCCACGGCGTGCAGGGTCAGGGTCGTCTTACCGGAGGACTCCGGACCGTACACCTCGACCACGCGGCCGCGGGGCAGCCCGCCGACACCGAGGGCGATGTCCAGCGCGGTCGACCCGGTGGGGATGACGTCGATGGGGTCGTTCGGCTTGTCGCCGAGGCGCATGACCGCACCCTTGCCGAATTGCCGTTCAATCTGTGCGAGCGCGGCGTCGAGAGCCTTCTCGCGGTCGGTGCCTGCCATGGGTTCCACCCGGTTTGCTTGAGTCGATCGCTTCACGCCATTGACGCTAATGCCTGCCACTGACAATGCGCCTCCACGACCGGTTCGGCTGTGGATAACTCATCAGAATGGATGTTCGATTTCCCTGTCAAGCTCGCCACGCCCAGAGCGCTATGCCCCGATTACGTAGATATCCTATGAAGTGTGATCGAGTCTGGACGGCCGCGACTTCGTAGGCGCCCCGGCCCGGGAAGGCTTGTGCGACTGTCGCCGGTCATCCTGACCATCGTCATCGCCAGCCTGGCATACAACACTCCGCCGGAGATGGCCTTCAGCCGGCTCCTGCCCGCGGCGCCGGCCCTCGCCGCCGCCATGTGGCCGGTGCTCCCCACCGTCCTGCTCGGGACCGTCTGCCTCATCCTGATGATCGGCCTCAGCCTCGTCTTCCCCGACCTCGGGACGTGGTGGACGGCCGCGGGGATCATCGCGGTCACGGTGGCCGCCGCGTACGGCAGCCACGTACGGCTCCAGCGGGAGCGCACGCTCTTCCAGGTGCGGCTCGTCGCCGACGCGGCCCAGCAGGTCGTCCTGAGCCCCATGCCGCGCGTCCTGGGCAGGATCGAGATCGAATCGCTGTACCTCGCGGCCGCGGCGGAGGCCCGCATCGGCGGGGACTTCTACGAGGTGGTCGACACCCCGCACGGGGTCAGGATGCTCATCGGCGACGTACGCGGCAAGGGCCTGCCCGCGGTGGGGGCCGCCGCGGCCATCGTCAACGCCTTCCGGGAGGCCGCCTACGGCGAGACCGACCTGGTCGAGGTCGCCCGCCGGCTGGACGCCAGCAGCACCCGCTACAACGCCGCCTTCCCACCCGAGGGGCCGATGGAGCGCTTCGCCACCGCCCTGCTCGTGCAGATCCCGCACGAGGGGAGACGCATCGACATCCTCAACTGCGGACACCCCCCGCCACTGCTCCTGACCCGCGGCGGGCTGCGCACCCTGGAGTCGGCCGCCCCGTCGCCGCTGCTCAGCCTCGCGGACTTGATCGGCGATCAGTACAGCATCGACAGTTTCGTCTTCGCCCCCGACGACCTGCTGCTTCTCTACACCGACGGGATCGCCGAGGCCCGCGCCCGCGACGGCGAGTTCTTCCCGCTGGCCGCATGGATGGACCGACAGCCCCCCACGCCGCCCCGCGAGCTGCTCACGGCCCTCCACCGCGACCTCCTGCGCTACAGCAGAGGCCGCCTCGACGACGACATCGCCGCTCTCGCCGTCCGCCTGCGCGCGCCGCTGGCCGCGGATCCGCCGTGAGCGCCCCGCGGCACCGGCCGATGCGGCGCCGCCCCCGCGCGGCGCTCATACGATCGCCCTATGATCGAATTCCTGTATCCGCCCAAGCCCCGCCCGGGGGACCGGATCGCCGTCCTGTCCCCCTCGGCCGGCCTGCCCGGCATCTTCCCGCTCCCCTACGAACTGGGGCTGCGAAGACTCCGTGAGGACTTCGCGCTGGAGCCCGTGGAGTACCCGACCACCCGGAAGATGGGCGCGACGCCCGAGGAGCGGGCCGCGGACATCCACGCCGCCTTCGCGGACCCCGACATCAAGGCGGTGATCGCCAGCATCGGCGGCGACGACCAGATCACCGTCCTCCCCCACCTCGACGGCGACCTCCTGCGCGCCAACCCCAAGCCGTTCATCGGCTACAGCGACAACACCAACCTCCTGCTGTTCCTGCGCAACCTGGGCATCGTCTGCTACCACGGCGCCTCGGTGATGGTCGAGCTCGGCCGGCCCGGCGCCATGCACCCGGCCACCGCCGACTCGCTCCGGGCGGCGCTGTTCACCTCGGGCGCGTACGAGCTCGACCGGTCCGGCGAGTACGGGGACGTCAACCTCCCCTGGGAGGACCCGCGCACCTTCGAGTCCGAGCCGCCGATGGAACGCTCCTACGGCTGGACCTGGCACAACGACGACCGCGTGGTCGAGGGCCCCGGCTGGGGCGGCAACCTGGAGATCCTCGCCTGGATGATGGCGGCCGACCGCGAGGTGCTGCCCGCCGAGGCGTACGCCGGCAACGTTCTGTTCCTGGAGACCTCCGAGGAGATGCCGCGCGCGCAGGAGGTCTACCGGATGCTCCGGAACATGGGCGAGCGCGGCCTGCTGCGCCAGTTCCCCGCGCTGCTCATGGCCAGGGCGAAGAGCTGGTCGTTCGAGAACCCGTTCGACGCCGGTCGCAAGGAGCGGTACCGCGAGGAGCAGCGCGCGGCCGTCCTGCGCGCGCTGAGGGAGTACGCCCCCGACACCACGGCCGTCTTCGACGTGGACTTCGGCCACACCGACCCGCAGCTCGTGGTGCCCGTGGGCGGGCGGATCCGCGTGGACGGACCGGCCCGGCGGATCACCGTCACCTACTGAGCCGTCACCCGCCGAGCGGGGGCGAGAGCGCGACGCCGAGCGAGTCCGCGGCGAAGGGCTTCGGTGCGCCCTCCTGGTAGAACACGTCGAGTTCGGTGACCGTGAAGCCGGCGGCGGTCAGCAGGTCGACGGTCGGCCGGGTGAGGTGGCACCCGCCGCAGAGCCGCGTGTGCAGCGGCTCGATCAGCCGCTGCACACGGCGCACGCGCGGGTCCCCCTCCGGCGCCAGGCCGTGCTCGACGAAGTGGAGGACGCCGCCGGGCTTGAGTACGCGCCGCACCTCGCGCAGGGCCGTCACGGGATCCGGAATGGTGCACAGCGTCCACGTGGACAGGGCGGCGTCGAAGGTGCCGTCCTCGAAGGGCAGCGACCGGCCGTCCGGACCGGCCCGCCGCACCGGGACCGGCGAGGCCCGTACCCGGTCGGCGGCGAGCCGCCAGCCCAGGTCCGAAGGCTCGATCGCGGCCACGCCGGTGACGTCCGGCGGATAGAAGGGGACGTTGTGGCCGGAACCGAAACCGATCTCGACGACCTCCCCGGCCAGGCCGGCGCAGACGCGCCGCCTCAGCGGCAGGGTCGCCCGCGCCCCGCACGCGAGGTCGACGATCCGCGGAAGGATCCGTTCGGCGTAGAAACCCATCACAAGCCTCCGAGTCCGTGTTCCCAGCATGGCACCGGAGGCGTGGGGGCCCCCGCCAAGTGACAACCCAAGGTTGACACCCTTCCGACTGTCAACCTAGGGTTGCATCCATGACGAACCCCTCGGTGGAACCCGTTCGCATGACCCATCCGGTACGCCTCGACGACCTGATCGAGGCCATCAACAAGGTCCACACCGATCCCCTGGAGCAGCTCAGTGGCGCCGTCGTCGCCGCGGAGGCCCTCGGGGACGTCGCGGACCACCTCATCGGCCACTTCGTCGACCAGGCCCGCCGCTCCGGCGCCTCCTGGACCGACATCGGCCGCAGCATGGGCGTCACCCGCCAGGCGGCCCAGAAGCGCTTCGTCCCCAAGGCGGACAAGGAGGGCAGCGGCGCCCTCGACCCGAACGCGGGCTTCGGCCGCTTCACCCCCCGCGCCCGCAACGCGGTCGTGACGGCGCAGAACGAGGCCCGCGCCGCCGGCAACGCCGAGATCCGCACCGAGCACCTGGTCCTGGGCCTGATGGCCGAGGCCGACGGCCTCGCCGGGCTCGTCCTGCGCGCCCAGGAGGTCTCGCCGGACGACGTACGGGCGGCCGCGGCCGCCGCTCTCCCGCCGGCCCAGGACGAGGTCCCCGCCCTCGTCCCCTTCGACGCCTCGGCCAAGAAGGCGCTGGAGCTGACCTTCCGTGAGTCCCTGCGCCTGGGCCACGACTTCGTGGGCACCGAGCACATCCTGCTCGCGCTCCTGGAGCTGGAGAACGGCGAGGGCCTGCTCAGCAATCTCGGCCTGGACAAGGCCGCCGCGGAGGCGACCGTCAACGAAGCCTTGGCAGCCGTACTCGGCGACGCGGACGGGAAGTAGAGGAGTCCGCGTCCCGCGTCAGCTCGTAGCGCTTGACGTACGCGCCGAGGAAGGCCTGCAGCGTGGCGACGGCCGGGATCGCGATCAGCGCCCCGACCGCGCCCAGCAGGGCGGTGCCCGCGATGACCGATCCGAAGGCCACCGCCGGATGGATGTCGACGGTCTTCGAGGTCAGCTTCGGCTGGAGCACGTAGTTCTCGAACTGCTGGTAGACCACCACGAACCCGAGGACGTACAGCGCGTACCAGGGATCGACGGTGAAGGCCAGCAGGACCGGCAGCGCGCCCGCGAGATAGGTGCCGATGGTGGGGATGAACTGCGAGACCAGCCCCACCCACACGGCGAGCGCGGGCGCGTACGGCACCCCGAGGACCGCCAGGACGATGTAGGTGGCGACACCCGAGATCAGCGCCATGAGCCCGCGGGAGTAGAGGTAGCCGCCCGTCTTGGCGACGGCGATCTCCCAGGCGCGCAGCACCTCGGCCTGCTTCGCGGGCGGCAGCACGGAGCACAGCGCGCGCCGCAGCCGCGGCCCGTCGGCGGCGAAGTAGAAGGAGAACAGCCCGATCGTCAGCAGCTTGAAGAGCCCGCCGAGCACGGTGGCGGACACGTCGAGCACGCCGGACGCGCTGTTCTGCACGTACTTGCGCAGCCAGTCGGAGCGCAGCACGCTCTCCTGGATCTCCAGCCGGGACAGATCGGTGCGGAGGGTGGAGTTGATGAAGTTGATCACCGAGTCGAGGTAGCCCGGGAAGCCCTCCACCATGGCCACGATCTGTCCGGCGAGCAGGGAGCCGAGCACCGCGAGGAACCCCACGGACACGACGAACACCGCCGTGAACACCAGGAAGGTGGCGAGCCCGCGGCGTATCCCGCCCGCCGCCATCCTGGCGACCGCGGGTTCGATCGCGAGCGCGAGGAAGAACGCGATCAGGATGTTGACGAGCAGCCCGATCAGCTGGCTGAAGGCCCAGCTGCCGAGCTGGAAGCAGGCGACGAGGCCCAGGACGAGGAGCACCGCGCGCGGCAGCCAGGGCGGCATGCGCTCGCCGCCGCCGGCCGGCGGAGCGCCCGTCGGCGGCCGGCCGGGGCCGACGGGCCCCCGCGGCGATGCGGGATCGGCGGGCCAGGCCGGACCCGTGCCCGCCGCGCCCGGCTCCGGCTCCGGACTTGAGGCGACCGGTGCGGCGGGGGCGGCGTCCTGGTCGGCCGCCCGGGGCGGAGGCAGCGCGCCCTGGACGGCTGCGGGCTGGTCGGTCGTCTCTTCGGTGGCTCCCACGCCGCCCAGTCTGGCCCACCGGCGGCCCGTACAGCGAAAAACACCGCCCGGCCGCGCTCCCGGCCGGCGGAGGGCGTCAGCGCAGCGAGGCCGGCACGTCCATCGCCGAACACACCGCGCGCCACACGTCCTTGGCCTCCCAGCCGGCCTCCAGCGCCTGGTGGACGGTCAGGCCGCCCAGCTCCGCCATGACGTGGTCCCGCGCGAAGGAGTCGGCATAGCCGGCGCCGAAGTGCTCGGCCATCCGCTCCCAGAAAATCGTCAACCGCATGCCTTCAGTATCCCGCCCCGGGAGAGTGCACCGGCGGCGTTCACCCCGCGCCCCCGCGTCACCGCGTCCTACGTTGCACGCATGCCCGGAGACGAAGCTTCCCCGCAGAGCCCGCAACCGCGATCGCCGCAGGGCCTCCGCCCCCCGCGCTCCCCGCAGGCGCCGCTGCCCCCGTCGGACCCGTCGGACCCGTCGGACCCGCCGCCCCCGTCGGATGCGCAGCCCGCTCTGGCACGCGCCGAGCGGTTCATGTGGCTCACGGCCCGTGTGCTGGAACAGCGGCGGTTCGCGTTCCACTTCCTCGGCGGGGAGGCCGACCCGGTCGACACCGCCCTCGGTTCGTACCTCAACCCCGACGGCGGCTACGGCCACGCCCTCGATCCGGATCTGCGCGGCCCGCTGAGCCAGCCCCTGCACACCGCGCACGCGCTGCGGGTGCTGGACAGCCTGGGCCGCTGCGCGGGTCAGCGCATCGAGCGGCTCTGCCGCCACCTGACCGCGGTCTCCACCGCGGAGGGCGCGCTTCCGGTGGTCTTCCCGGCCCCGCACGACTACCCCGCGGCGCCGTACCACCCGGTGTGCGACGACCCGCCGGGCGAGCTGCTGACCACCGGCCCGGTCGTCGGCCTGCTGCACCGCAACCGCGTCTGGCACGCCTGGCTGTTCCGGGCCACGGACTTCTGCTGGGACCGGGTCGAGCACCTGCACCGCACGCATCCCTACGAGGTCCTGAGCGCCGTGGCCTTCCTCGACGGCGTCCCCGACCGGGCGCGCGCGGCGACCGCCGCGGACCGGCTGGGACGGCTCGTGCGCGAGCAGCGCCTCGCCGTGCTCGATCCCCGACGGCGGGCGGAGTTCCCGCCGGCTCCCGGCTACGCACCGGGCGAGCAGCTGTTCCCCCACGACTTCGCGCGGCGGCCCGAGTCGCTGGCCCGCGGCTGGTTCACGGACGAGGAGATGCGCCGCTCGCTGGACTTCCTGGCCGCCGCGCAGCAGCAGGACGGCGGCTGGCCGGTCCGCCGCGTGGCCTGGGCGCCGGGCAGCTCCCTGGAGCGGCGGCCGATCGCGACGCTGGAGGCCCTGCTGACCCTGCGGGCGTACGGGCGCCTGCCGGCGCAGGTCAGCCGCCCAGGGCCCGGACCCCGGCGGTGACGGCGACGGCGGCCGCGACCACGACCAGGAACGGGGCCCGCAGCAGCAGCGCGAGCCCGGCGGCGGCCAGCCCGGCGGCGCGGGCGTCGACGACGAGGGCGGACCCTGTGCTGAAGGTCTGCTGGGCCGTGAGCGCGGCGAGCAGGGCGACCGGCAGCAGCGCGGCCAGGCGGCGTACCAGGGGCCGCTCCAGGGCGCCGGCGGGAACGAGCAGCCCCGCGTACTTCACGGCGTAGCAGCCGACGGCGGTGAGCGCGATGGCGATCCAGACGTTCACGAGCGGCGTCCCTTCATCCACAGCACGGCGGGGGCGGCCAGGGCCGCGATCAGCACGGGCACCCCGGCGGGCAGCACGGGCAGGAATCCCAGCCCGAGGACCAGCGCGAGCGCCGCGACCGCCCGCTCGGTGGCCGTCTTCAGCATCGGCGCGAGCAGGGCCAGGAACACCGCGGGTCCGGCGGCGTCCAGCCCCCAGGCCCGGGTGTCGCCGATGGCCTCGGCCCCGAGCGCGCCGAGCAGGGTGGTGAGGTTCCACAGCACGTAGAGGGTGAGCCCGGTGACGGTGAAGCCGAGCCGGGCCGACTTCCGGTCGGGCTGGGCCAGCGCCACGGCGGTGGTCTCGTCGATCACCCAGTGCGCGGCCAGCGGCCGTACGGCGTGCGGCAGCCGGAGCAGCTCCGACAGCCGCAGCCCGTAGAAGGCGTTCCGGGTGCCGAGGAAGAACGCCCCGGCGGCCGCGGTGAACGGATTCCCGCCCGCGGCCAGCGCCCCGACCAGGGCGAACTGCGAGGCCCCGGTGAACACGAGCAGGCTCAGCACACACGCCTGGAGGGCGCTGATGCCGGCTCCGGCCGCGGTCACCCCGAAGGCGAATCCGGACAGGCCGACGGCGATGCCGACCCCGAGCGCGTCCCGTACGACCGCGGCCCGCGGCCGCCCGTCGGGCGCCGCTGCCTCACGTATCTCTGGCGCTGTGACCAGCTGCTTGTCTCCCACGCCCCGAACGTACGCGGGGCCCGCCGTGCGGGTCTTGTACGTTCTTGCGCGCGAGCGGCGTCGGTCCCGCCGCCGCACGGCTCGCCTAGCAGCCTCGATCACCGCGCCGGGCGGCGGGGACACGGGGACCCGGCCGGCCGGCCGCGCACCTGCTCGTCGCAGCGCGCCCGCACTCCCCCGGTGTCCGGGATCGGCTGCCTAGAGTGCCCGCGCCCGCCGGTACGCGCCCGGCGGGACCCCCACGATGCGGGTGAAGTGCCGGTTGAGGTGGGGCTGGTCCGTGAAGCCGACGGCGAGGGCCGCCTCCGCCGGCGGGGTGCCCGCGTCGAGCAGTCGGCGCGCCCGCCGGACCCTGGCGTCGGTCAGCCAGGTGTGCGGCGGCATCCCGTACCGCTCGCGGAAGGCCCGCAGCAGGGCGAAGGGGCTCGTGCCCAGCTCCGCGGCGAGCTGCTCCAGGGACGGCGGGTCGGCGAGGCGCTCCTCCAGTACGGCCCTGGCCGCGGCCGCTTCGGCGCCTGCGGTGCCGCGGACCGTACGGGCCGGGAGCGGTCCGGCGTACCGGGTCAGCATCCGGGCGACCACACCGCGCAGGAGGGTGTCGGCGGCCAGCGCGTTCCCGGCCTCGGCGGCCCGGTGCACCTCGGTGATCGTGTGCGAGGCCTGCGGGTCGGCGACGATGTCGGCGGTGAATCCGGGGGTGCCGCGCAGGGTGCCGACCTCGGCGGCGACCTCGGCGATCAGCGCGCCGGAGGGGTAGAGGGTGGCGTACGACCAGCCCTCGGGGGCCCCGGCGCGCGCCGTGTGGGGCACCTCGGGGTTGATCAGGACCACGCTGCCCGGTCCGGCACGCACGACGTGGCCGGGGAGGCCGACCTCCTCGATGCCGCCGGTGACGGCCGCGATGACGTACCCGTCGTGCGCGTGGCGCGGGAAGGTGTGGCGTACGTAGCGGGCGCGCAGCAGGTCCAGCCCGGGAAGCTCCGGGTACTGCCAGTGCCGTGCCCACTCCCGGTGGCCGTCCTCCGTGCCCATCCCCCCATTCTGCGCCCTCGCGCCGACGCGCGTTTGCCCAGGTCCGGGGCGTTGTCAGTGGCGGGGTGCACGATGGGGGCATGGCAGGCGCTGCGCTCGACTCGTTCTCCCCCGCGACCCGCTCGTGGTTCACGGGGGCTTTCGTCGCGCCCACGAGCGCGCAGGAGGGGGCCTGGCGGGCCATCGGGGAGGGTTCGGACGTGCTGGTGGTGGCGCCCACCGGGTCCGGGAAGACGCTGGCGGCGTTCCTCGCCGCCCTGGACCGGCTCGCCTCGACCCCGCCGCCCGCCGAGTCCAGGAAGCGCTGCCGGGTCCTGTACGTGTCGCCGCTGAAGGCCCTTGCCGTCGACGTCGAGCGCAATCTGCGCAGCCCGCTGACCGGGATCCGGCAGGAGTCCGTCCGCCTCGGGCTGCCGGAGCCGGACATCCGGGTGGGGATCCGTTCCGGCGACACCCCGGCGGCGGAGCGGCGGGCGCTGGCGACGCGGCCGCCGGACATCCTCATCACCACGCCCGAGTCGCTGTTCCTGATGCTGACCTCGGCGGCGCGCGAGGCGCTGACCGGGATCGAGACGGTGATCGTGGACGAGGTGCACGCGGTCGCCGGCACCAAGCGCGGCGCGCACCTCGCCGTATCCCTGGAGCGGCTGGACGAGTTGCTGCCGCGCCCGGCGCGCCGGATCGGGCTGTCGGCGACGGTCCGCCCGGTGGACGAGGTGGCCCGGTACCTCGCACCGCGCGGCAAGGTGGAGATCGTCCAGCCGCCGTCGGCGAAGGAGTTCGACCTGTCGGTGGTCGTCCCGGTGCAGGACATGGGCGAGTTGGGCGGCTCCCCCGCGACGGACGGCCGGGAGGGCGGGGACAGGCCGTCGATCTGGCCGCATGTGGAGGAGCGGATCGCGGACCTGGTGCAGGCGCACCGCTCGACGATCGTGTTCGCCAACTCCCGCCGCCTCGCCGAGCGGCTGTGCAACCGGCTCAACGAGATCGCGTACGAGCGCGCCGTCGGCGAGAAGCTGCCCGAGCACTCCTCGCCGGCCGAGGTCATGGCCCAGTCGGGTGCGGCCCAGGGCGCCCCGCCGCTGCTGGCGAGGGCGCACCACGGCTCGGTGTCCAAGGAGCAGCGGGCGCTGGTGGAGGAGGATCTGAAGGCGGGCCGGCTGCCGGCGGTGGTCGCCACCTCCAGTCTGGAGCTGGGCATCGACATGGGCGCGGTGGACCTGGTGGTGCAGGTGGAGTCCCCGCCCTCGGTGGCGTCCGGGCTGCAGCGGGTGGGCCGGGCCGGGCACCAGGTGGGCGCGGTCTCGACGGGGGTGGTCTTCCCCAAGTACCGGGGCGACCTGGTCCAGGCGGCCGTGGTCACCGAGCGGATGCGCACGGGGGCGATCGAGTCCCTGCGCATCCCCTCCAATCCCCTCGACGTGCTGGCGCAGCAGCTGGTCGCGATGGTCGCGATGGACACCTGGCAGCTGGACGACCTGCTGGCGCTGGTGCGGCGGGCGGCACCGTTCGCGGCGCTCCCGGAGTCGGCGTTCACGGCGGTGCTCGACATGCTGGCCGGCCGCTATCCGTCGGACGCCTTCGCCGAGCTGCGGCCGCGCGTGGTCTGGGACCGGGTGGCGGGGACGGTCACCGGCCGGCCGGGGGCCCAGCGCCTCGCGGTCACCTCGGGCGGCACCATCCCGGACCGCGGGCTGTTCGGGGTCTTCCTGGCCGGCTCGGACCCGAAGAAGGGCGGCGGGCGGGTCGGCGAGCTCGACGAGGAGATGGTCTACGAGTCCCGTGTCGGGGACGTCTTCACGCTGGGCACCACCTCGTGGCGCATCGAGGACATCACCCGCGACCGGGTCCTGGTCACACCGGCCCCCGGAGTGCCGGGCCGGCTGCCGTTCTGGAAGGGCGACCAGCTCGGCCGCCCGCTGGAACTGGGGCGCGCGGTCGGCGCGTTCCTGCGCGAGCTCGGCGCCCTCTCCGAGGAGGACGCCCGGCTGCGGCTGGTGGCGGCCGGCCTGGATGCCTGGGCCGCGGAGAACGTGCTGGCCTACCTCGCCGAGCAGCGCGAGGCCTGCGGCCACGTCCCGGACGACCGGACGATCGTGGTGGAGCGGTTCCGCGACGAGCTGGGCGACTGGCGGGTCGTGGTCCATTCGCCGTTCGGCGCGCAGGTGCACGCCCCGTGGGCGCTGGCGCTGAGCTCCCGCCTCGCCGAGAAGTACGGCATGGACGCTCAGGTGATGCATGCCGACGACGGCATCGTGCTCCGCCTCCCGGACGCGGACCTGCTGTCCATGGACCTCTTGGACCACGACCCGGCGGGCCCGCCGGCCTTCGAGTTCGACGACGAGCAGGCGCCGCTGGGCGCGGCCGACGTCGCCTTCGACCACGGCGATGTCAACCAGATCGTCACCGACCAGGTGGGCGGCTCCGCGCTGTTCGCCTCCCGCTTCCGCGAGTGCGCGGCCCGTGCCCTGCTGCTGCCGCGCCGCAGCCCGGGCCGCCGGACCCCGCTGTGGCAGCAGCGCCAGCGGGCCTCGCAACTGCTCCAGGTGGCGTCGGAGTTCGGTTCCTTCCCGATCGTGCTCGAAGCCGTGCGCGAATGCCTCCAGGACGTCTTCGACGTGCCGGGCCTGACCGAGCTGATGGGTGACATCGAGGCGCGCCGCGTCCGGCTGGTCGAGGTCACCACCCCCGAGCCGTCCCCCTTCGCCCGTTCCCTCCTCTTCGGGTACGTCGCCCAGTTCCTCTACGAGGGCGACTCCCCGCTGGCCGAGCGCAGGGCGGCGGCGCTGTCGCTGGACTCGCGGCTGCTGGCCGAGCTGCTCGGCCAGGCGGAGCTGCGCGAGCTCCTCGACGCGCAGGTGCTGGAGGAGTTGGAGCGGGAGCTGCAGTGGCTCACCGAGGACCGGCGGGCCAAGGACGCCGAGTCGGTGGCCGACCTGCTGCGGCTGCTGGGTCCGCTGACGCAGGACCAGCTGACGGCCCGCGGGGCGGATCCGGCCTGGGCCAGCGAGCTCGCCGCCGCCCGCCGCGCCATCCGGGTCCGGATCGCGGGCGCGGACCACTGGGCGGCGGTCGAGGACGCGGGCCGGCTGCGGGACGCGTTGGGCACCGCGCTGCCCGTCGGTGTCCCGGAGGCGTTCACCGAGCCGGTCAAGGACCCCCTCGGAGACCTGCTGGCCCGCTACGCCCGCACCCACGGGCCGTTCACGACGGCCGCCGTGGCCGCCGCCTTCGGCCTGGGCGCGGCGGTGACCGAGGGCGCCCTGAACCGTCTCGCGGCGGCGGGGCGCGTGGTGCAGGGAGAGTTCCACCCGGCGGGCATCGGCCAGGAGTGGTGTGACGCGACGGTGCTGCGCAGGCTCCGCCGCCGCTCGCTCGCCGCGCTCCGCCAGGAGCTGGAACCGGTCCCGCCGACGTCGCTGGCCACCTTCCTGCCCCAGTGGCAGCACCTGGGCGGGGCCCTGCGCGGCCTCGACGGCCTGGCCCGGGCGGTCGAGCAGCTCCAGGGCGCGCCGGTGCCGGCGTCGGCGCTGGAGCGGCTGATCCTGCCGTCGCGGGTGGCGGACTACTCCCCCGGGCTGTTGGACGAGCTGACGACCACCGGTGAGGTGGTCTGGGCGGGGGCCGGGGCCCTCCCGGGCAAGGACGGCTGGGTGTCGCTCTACCTGGCGGACGCCGCCCCGCTGCTCCTGCCGCCGCCGCACCCCCTGGAGCCGAGCCCGCTGCAACAGGCGGTCCTGACGGCGCTCTCCGGCGGGTACGGCCTGTTCTTCCGGCAGATCGCGCAGGCGGTGCGCGCCGAGTTCCCCGAGGTGTCGGACCTCGCCCTGTCCGAGGCCGTGTGGGACCTGGCGTGGTCGGGCCGGCTCACCAACGACACGCTCGCCCCGCTGCGCTCGCTGCTCGGCTCGGGCCGCACCGCGGGCTCCACGGCCCACCGTGCCCGCCGCACCGTCCCGCGCGGCCGGTACGGCACGCTGAGCGCGACCGCGTCCCGCACGGGCCCGCCCACAGTCTCCGGCCGCTGGTCGCTGCTGCCGTCCCCGGCGCCCGACGCGACCCACCGCGCCCACGCCCTGGCCCGTACCCTGCTGGACCGGCACGGGGTGGTGACGCGGGGTGCGGTCGCCGCGGAGGGCGTGGAGGGCGGCTTCAGCGCGGTCTACCGCGTCCTGTCGGCCTTCGAGGACAGCGGCCAGGCCCGTCGGGGCTATGTGGTCGAGGGACTGGGCGCGGCGCAGTTCGCGATGGACGGCGCGGTGGACCGGCTCCGGGCCGCGGAGCGGACACCGCCCCCGCTCGCGGCGGTGGTGCTGGCCGCCGCCGACCCGGCGAACGCGTACGGGGCGGCTCTGCCCTGGCCGGAGCCCCCGGCCGGCGCCACCCACAAGCCCGGCCGCAAGGCGGGCTCCCTGGTGGTCCTGGTGGACGGGGAGCTCACCTTGTACCTGGAGCGCGGCGGCAAGACCCTGCTGGCCTGGCCCGGCCCGGAGGACCCCCGGCTGACGGCGGCGGTCGGCGCCCTGGCCGCCGGGTGCCGGGCGGGCACCCTGCCGGCGCTGACGGTGGAGCGGATCAACGCCGCGGCCGCGCTGACCTCCCCCACGGGCCGGGCCCTGGAGGAGGCCGGTTTCCATGCCACCCCGAGAGGTTTGCGCCTGCGTCCATGACCACCGGCATGACCACCGGCATGACCACCGCAAACGGTCCCGACTGTTCCGCCCACGTCCTGGACATGTCACAGGACTGTCGCCGACCGCCTCTGAGCTGGCACAGGCGCTTATTCATCCTTTATCAAGATGATCACAGGCATTGCACGGGCGATGCACAGTCATGGGGGAGTAGAAGAGTGAGCACTACCAGCATGCGTACCACCACCCTCGGCGCGGTCGGCCTGGCGGTCGCCGGAGCCCTGGCCCTGACGGGCTGCAAGAACGGCAACGAGGAGCTGGCCCCCGCGCCGCCGAGCGAGTCCGCCTCGGCCGGCGCCGCGTCCCCCTCGGCCACCGCCCCGTCCGAAGCGGGCAGCCCCAGCGCCACCACCGGCGGCAGCGAGGCCCCCGCCGGGGCGAACGGCACGGCGAAGTCCGGCCAGACCTTCAAGATCGGCGAGGCGGCGGAGATGCCGTTCAGCTACGGGAACAACAAGGGCGGCCAGATCGCCCTCACGGTCACCGCGATCGAGCAGGGCGACCCCGCGGACCTGGAGCCCCTCAAGCTCGGCGACAAGGTGAAGGGGATGATCCCCTACTACATCCGCTACTCGGTCAAGAACACCGGCACCACGGACCTGTCGTACTCCTCCGTCACCCAGATCAAGGGCCTCCTCGGGGACGGCACCGAAGCGCAGCGCGTGTCGGTCATCGGCAAGTTCGAGAAGTGCGCGAACGAGTCGCTGCCGAAGGGCTTCACCAACGGCCGGACGCAGACCAGCTGCGCGCTGGCCCTCGCCCCGTCCGCCCAGACGAAGGTCACCGCCGCCGAGTACTGGGGCAACCCCTACAACTACCCGAACAAGGGCCTCGTCTGGAAGTGACGAGTGGGCCCCTCCGGCCCCTCGATGGCCCTTCCGGCCCCTCCGGCCCTTCCGGCCCCTCCGGCCCCTTCATGATCCACCGAGCCCCTGCGGCCGCACTCCGGCGCAGGGGCTCGCGCCTTTCCCCGGATGCCTTCCACCGCACTGCCCGCCCCCGGCCACTCCCGACCCCCGCCCCTTCCGCCCTCGCGGCCCGTGGGGGCGCCGCCCGCGGCGGGCGTCCCCGGGCCACAATGGGGGCATGCCCGAAGGCGACAGCATCCGGCGCGCGGCGACCCGCCTGCACGCGGTCCTGGCAGGCCGTGAACTGACCCGCAGCGACCTGCGCGTCCCCCGCTTCGCCACCGCGGACCTCACCGGCCGCGTCACCCTCGACGTCACCCCGCGCGGCAAGCACCTCCTCGCCCGCTTCGAGGGCGGCCTCACCCTGCACAGCCACCTGCGCATGGACGGCGCCTGGCACGTCTTCACCGCCGGCCAGAAGTGGCGCGGCGGCCCGGACTACGAGATCCGCGCCGTCCTGGGCACGGCCGGGCACACGGCCGTCGGCTACCGCCTGCCCGTCCTGGAGCTGATCCGCACCGCCGAGGAGGACCGCGTGGTCGGCCACCTCGGCCCCGACATCCTCGGGCCGGACTGGGACCCCGCCCGCGCCGCCGCCAACCTCCTCGCCTCCCCCGAGCGCCCCCTCGGCGAGGCCCTGCTCGACCAGCGCAACCTCGCCGGCATCGGCAACGTCTACATGTGCGAGCTCTGCTTCCTCGCCCAGGTCACGCCCTGGACGCCGGTCGGCGGCCTTCCCGAGCCCACGCTGCTGCGGCTGGCCGCAGCGTCCCACCGGCTGCTGGCGGCGAACGCCGGCGACCGGCCGGGCCACCGCAACACCACCGGCATCCACCGGCCCGGCCAGGAGCTCTTCGTCTACGGCCGCCGCGACCGGCCCTGCCTGCGCTGCGGCACCCCCGTCCGCAAGGTCTCCCAGGACGACCGACCCACCTACTGGTGCCCCCACTGCCAGCCCGGCCCCACCCCCCAAGGCTCCGGGGGCGGGACCGGTCACGGTGATTGACGACCCGTCAGATTCGGTCGTACCGTCCCCGCATGCCCACCCTGCCCAGGCCCACAGCCTCGTACGACCTCACCGGCCGTACCGCCCTGGTCACCGGAGCCGCGAGCGGCATCGGCCGCGCCACCGCAGTGCTCCTCGCCACGGCCGGCGCCCACGTGCACTGCGCCGACCGCGACGAAGAAGGTCTGGCCGAGACGGCCGCGCTGGCCGCCGAAGCCGGTGGCGCCGGGACCACCGTCCACCCCCTCGACGTCACCGACCGGGCCTCGGTCCGGGCCGCCGTCCGTGCGGCGGGCCCGCTCGACATCGCCGCCGCCATCGCCGGGATCATGCACACCAGCAGCGTCCTGGAGACGGCCGACGAGGACCTCGACCGGGTCCTGGACGTCAATTTCAAGGGGGTCCTGCGCACCTGCCAGGAGGCCGCCCGCTCCATGATCGCGGCGGGGCGCCCCGGATCGATCGTCACCATGGCCTCCGGCGCCGTGGACGCCGCACAGCCCGGCCTGCTCTGCTACAGCGCCGCCAAGGCCGCCGTCGTCCAGCTCACGAAGACCCTCGCCACCGAGACCGGCCCGCACGGCATACGGGTCAACGCCGTCGCCCCCGGCTGGATCCGCACGCCGATGACGGGCCGCCACAGCCCCGAGGCCCAGGAGCAGACCGAGGCGGCCATGATCCGCATGTCCCCGCTGCGCCGGGTCGGCGAGCCGCAGGACATCGCCCAGGCGGTGCTCTACCTCGCCTCGGACGCCTCGTCCTTCATGACGGGCCAGATCCTGCGTCCGAACGGCGGGGTGTCGATGCCGTGGTAGCCGCGCCCACCGCTGCGGCCGCCCCGCATCCGCCACTCCCGGGATCCCCGTCGCCGCCGCCCCGGGCGTCCCGGCCGGCCCGCCGCCGGGCCCTGCGCAGGGGTGCCGGCACGCAGTGGACCGGCAGCAGCCCCAGCCCCCAGCCGCCCACCGCCACCGCGCCCTCCACGGGCCCCGACTCCGCGGGCGCCAGCACCAGCCGCAGCACGGCCCACCACCACAGGGCCCCCACCGTCAGCGCGAGGGCCGACACCAGGGGCGGGCGCGACAGCGCGGGTATGCGCAGCGACGTCCGCACTGCCACCTCCAGGGGGCCGGGACCCGGACGGCCCCATCGTCTCGCACACCCCCCGTGCCCGCACCCAGAACGGCCGGGAGCCCCGGCCGGTGCTCCACGCACCGGCCGGGGCTCCGG
>NZ_MQUR01000018.1 GCF_001953875.1 Streptomyces amritsarensis | reverse complement strand
GCGCAGGGGGCGGTGCGCAGGCCGGGGCAGGGGGCGGTGCGGGGGGGGGCGGGGTGGGGTTAACCCCCGGGGGGAGAGGCCTACCCGCCGCATGGCCCGGGGGTGGGGGCGGACGGGAGGGTTGGGGTGTGGCCGAGGAGCTGAAGGGCGGGTCGGAGATGGACGACGGCAGGGGCGGGCGTGGCGGTGTCGGGGCGGTGCTGCGGGCCCCGGTGGCGGGGCGGACCTGGCGGGAGTTCGCGTATCTGCTGGTGGGGCTGCCGCTGAGCACCCTGTACTTCTCGCTCGCCGTCACCGGGGTGAGCCTGGGCGCCGGCCTGCTCGTCACCTTCCTCGGCGTCCCGGTCCTGGCGGGCACCCTCGCCATGGGCCGCGGGATCGGGCGGCTGGAGCGGGGCCGGGTGCGGGCGCTGCTCGGGGCGGCCGTCACCGGGCCCGCGCCGATCCGGGCGAAGAAGAGCGGGCTCCTCGCCGCCATGGGCGCGGTGCTCAAGAGCGGGAGCGCCTGGCGTCACCTGCTGTACTGCCTGATCCACTTCCCGTGGGCGGTGTTCGCTTCCTGCACGGCGCTGACGTTCTGGGCGGCGGGCTGGACCTATCTGCTGTACCCGGTGTGGTTCTGGGTCTTCCCGGTCTACACCGACCAGCCCGGGCTGCAGCTCTTCCAGAACGGCGACCACTCCTTCTTCCTCGACTCCCCCGCGGAGATCGCCCTCACCTGCCTCGTCGGGCTGGTCCTCACCCTCGCCACCCCGTGGCTGATCCGGGCCCTGAGCACCGTCGACCGGGTCATGGTGGGCGGGCTGCTCGGGGCGTCGCGGCTGGACAGCCGGGTCACCGAGCTGGAGTCGGACCGGGGTGTCGTCGTGGACACGGCGGCCGCCGACCTGAGGCGCATCGAACGGGATCTGCACGACGGCGCGCAGGCCCGGCTCGTGGCGCTGGCGATGGACCTCGGGACGGCGAAGGAGAAGCTCGGGGAGGACCCGCGGGCCGCCGCCCGCATGGTGGACGAGGCGCACGGCGAGGTGAAGATCGCCCTCCAGGAGCTGCGGGACCTGGCCCGCGGGATCCACCCGGCGGTGCTGACGGACCGCGGGCTGGACGCGGCGCTGTCCGCGGTGGCGTCGCGGTGCGCCGTGCCGGTGCGGGTGGCCGTGGACCTCCCGGCGCGGCCGGCCGCGGCCATCGAGGGGATCGCGTACTTCACGGTCTCGGAGCTGCTGCAGAACATCAGCAGGCACGCGGCGGCCCGGTCCGCCTCGGTGGATGTGTGGAAGTCCGGGGGGCGGCTGCTGCTCCAGGTCGCCGACGACGGTCGGGGCGGCGCCGGCGTGCGGACCGGGACGGGGCCGGCGGGGCCGGCGGGGCTGGCGGGGCTCGCCGAGCGGCTGGGCGCCGTGGACGGGGTGCTGGTCGTCGACTCCCCCGAGGGCGAGGGCACGACGGTCACCGCCGAGCTGCCGTGGCGGCCCTGACGCCTGCGAAGCCGTGGGACTCCCGCCCGGGTGGGCGGGGGTCCCGTTCGCGCGTCCGGCGGGCCGTCGCTTCCCGGGGCGCCCGCCCCGATCGATCCGGACTTCGGTCTTGCGTCCGCTCGCCGTGCGAAAACTCCCCCCGTACGCCCACGTGTTGTCCCGGCTCTGCCTTCACCGGGACTTAAGGCTGGGATGCTTGGCTGAGTCGGGCAGTACGGGAACGAGTGGATGCGGGGGCTGCTGAGTCGTGGAAGACAGGGTGCGGGTGGTCATCGCCGAGGATTCAGTGCTGCTGCGCGAGGGCCTGACCCGGTTGCTGACCGACCGGGGGCATGACGTCGTGGCGGGCGTCGGGGACGCGGAGGCCCTGATCAAGACGGTGGCGGACCTCGCGGCGGAGGATGCGCTGCCGGACGTGGTGGTCGCGGACGTGCGGATGCCGCCGACGCACACCGACGAGGGCGTGCGGGCCGCCGTACGGTTGCGGCGCGACCACCCCGGGATAGGCGTGCTCGTGCTGTCGCAGTACGTGGAGGAGCAGTACGCCACCGAGCTCCTGGCCGGTTCCAGTACCGGAGTGGGGTATCTGTTGAAGGACCGGGTGGCCGATGTGCGCGAGTTCCTGGACGCGGTGGTCCGGGTGGCCCGGGGCGGCACGGCCCTGGACCCCGAGGTCGTCGCGCAGCTGCTCGGGCGCAGCCGGAAGCAGGACGTGCTGGCGGGTCTGACGCCCCGCGAGCGCGAGGTGCTCGGCCTGATGGCCGAGGGCCGCACCAATTCCGCCGTGGCCAAGCAGCTGGTCGTGAGCGACGGAGCGGTGGAGAAGCACGTCAGCAACATCTTCATGAAACTGGGCCTGTCGCCGAGTGACGGGGATCACCGGCGCGTACTGGCCGTTCTCACCTATCTGAAATCTTGATCGACTGACACTCTGTCAGATACGGCATACCGGCAGGGCCGTCTCAAAGTGCGGTCCTACGGTCCAGAATGTGGTCGCTCCTGGGGACCTGATCCCTACCGTCGTAGGGTGGGTCATGGGGGTGCTCACGCCTCGAAGGAGGTCCAGTTCAGTGACCAGCCAGGTCAGCAGCCCAGCCGAGCAGGCCGACGGGTCCGGGGGTGCGGTTGTCGGTGGACAGCGCACCGCGGGTAGTCCGGACGGCAAGGAAGTGCGGCGCCTCGATCGGGTGATCATCCGGTTCGCGGGTGACTCCGGTGACGGTATGCAGCTCACCGGTGACCGCTTCACCTCGGAGACCGCGTCGTTCGGGAACGACCTGTCGACGCTGCCGAACTTCCCGGCCGAGATCCGCGCCCCCGCCGGCACCCTGCCGGGCGTCTCCTCCTTCCAGCTCCACTTCGCCGACCACGACATCCTCACGCCGGGCGACGCCCCGAACGTGCTGGTGGCCATGAATCCCGCGGCGCTGAAGGCGAACATCGCCGACGTGCCGCGCGGCGCGGAGATCATCGTCAACACGGACGAGTTCACCAAGCGCCCCATGGCCAAGGTCGGGTACGAGACCTCGCCGCTGGAAGACGGCTCGCTGGCCGCCTACAACCTGCACCCGGTGCCGCTGACCACGCTGACGGTGGAGGCGCTGAAGGACTTCGGGCTCTCCCGCAAGGAGGCCGAGCGCAGCAAGAACATGTTCGCGCTGGGCCTGCTGTCGTGGATGTACCACCGGCCCACCGAGGCCACGGAGAGCTTCCTGCGGCAGAAGTTCGCGAAGAAGCCCGAGATCGCCGAGGCCAACATCGTGGCCTTCCGGGCCGGTTGGAACTTCGGCGAGACGACCGAGGACTTCGCCGTCTCCTACGAGGTCGCGCCCGCGACCCAGGCCTTCCCCACCGGCACCTACCGCAACATCTCCGGGAACCTGGCCCTCTCCTACGGCCTCATCGCCGCGAGCCAGCAGGCCGATCTGCCCCTCTACCTGGGCTCCTACCCGATCACCCCGGCCTCGGACATCCTGCACGAGCTGTCGAAGCACAAGAACTTCGGCGTGCGGACCTTCCAGGCCGAGGACGAGATCGCCGGCATCGGGGCGGCGCTCGGCGCGGCCTTCGGCGGGGCGCTCGGCGTCACCACCACCTCCGGGCCCGGTGTGGCGCTCAAGTCGGAGACGATCGGCCTGGCGGTGTCGCTGGAACTGCCGCTGCTCATCGTGGACATCCAGCGCGGCGGCCCCTCCACCGGCCTGCCGACCAAGACCGAGCAGGCGGACCTCCTCCAGGCCATGTTCGGCCGCAACGGCGAGGCGCCCGTGCCGATCGTGGCGCCGCGGACCCCGGCGGACTGCTTCGACGCCGCCCTCGACGCGGCCCGTATCGCGCTGACCTACCGGACGCCGGTGTTCCTGCTCTCCGACGGCTACCTCGCCAACGGTTCGGAGCCGTGGCGGATCCCGGAGGTCGCGGACCTGCCGGACCTGAAGGTCAAGTTCGCCACGGCCGCGAACCACACGCTCGCCGACGGCACCGAGGTCTTCTGGCCGTACAAGCGGGATCCGGAGACCCTGGCCCGCCCCTGGGCGGTCCCCGGCACGCCCGGCCTCGAACACCGCATCGGCGGCATCGAGAAGCAGGACGGCACGGGCAACATCTCCTACGACCCGGCCAACCACGACCTCATGGTCCGCACCCGCCAGGCCAAGATCGACGGCATCGAGGTGCCCGACCTCGACGTGGACGACCCGGACGGCGCCACCACCCTGGTCCTCGGCTGGGGCTCCACCTACGGCCCCATCACCGCCGCGGTCCGCCGGGTCCGGGCCGCGGGGCTCCCCGTCGCCCAGGCCCACCTTCGCCACCTCAACCCCTTCCCCGGGAATCTCGGCGAGGTCCTTCAGCGTTACGACAAGGTAGTGGTGCCGGAGATGAACCTCGGGCAGCTCGCCACCCTGATCCGCGCGAAATACCTGGTCGACGCCCGGTCCTACCACCAGGTGAACGGAATGCCCTTCAAGGCCGAGCAGCTCGCCAAGGTTCTCAAGGAGGCCATCGATGACTGAGGTGACCGAGGCGGCCGACGGGGCGCGGACCCTGCTCTCGCTGGTTCCCAAGGCCGAGAGCAAGCAGTCGATGAAGGACTTCAAGTCGGACCAGGAGGTCCGCTGGTGCCCGGGTTGCGGCGACTACGCCGTGCTCGCCGCCGTCCAGGGCTTCATGCCCGAGCTGGGGCTGGCGAAGGAGAACATCGTCTTCGTCTCCGGCATCGGGTGCTCCTCCCGCTTCCCGTACTACATGAACACCTACGGGATGCACTCGATCCACGGCCGGGCCCCCGCCATCGCGACGGGCCTCGCCACCTCCCGGCGCGACCTGTCGGTGTGGGTCGTCACGGGTGACGGCGACGCGCTGTCCATCGGCGGCAACCACCTGATCCACGCCCTGCGCCGCAACGTCAACCTGAAGATCCTGCTCTTCAACAACCGGATCTACGGGCTGACCAAGGGCCAGTACTCCCCCACCTCCGAGATCGGCAAGATCACCAAGTCGACGCCGATGGGCTCGCTCGACGCGCCCTTCAACCCGGTGTCGCTGGCGATCGGCGCCGAGGCGTCCTTCGTCGCCCGCACCGTCGACTCCGACCGCAAGCACCTCACCGAGGTGCTGCGCCAGGCGGCCGACCACCAGGGCACGGCGCTCGTCGAGATCTATCAGAACTGCAACATCTTCAACGACGGCGCCTTCGAGGTCCTCAAGGACAAGGACCAGGCCCGCGAGGCGGTGATCAGGCTGGAACACGGCCGGCCGATCCGTTTCGGCGCGGACGACGAGAAGGGCGTGGTGCGCAACCAGGCCACCGGGGACCTGGAGGTCGTCGACGTGACCCCCGCCAACGAGGGGCAGGTCCTGGTCCACGACGCCCGGACCGCCAGCCCCACCACGGCGTTCGCCCTCTCCCGGCTCGCCGACCCGGACACCCTGCACCGGACGCCGATCGGCGTCTTCCGCAGCGTCGAACGGCCGGTCTACGACACCCTCATGGCCGACCAGCTCGACGCGGCCATCGACCGCAGCGGCAAGGGCGACCTGGGTGCGCTGCTGAACGGGAGCGACACCTGGACGGTCGTCGGCTGACCCGACGACACGGCCGGCACCGAAGCCCGGGCCCCCGCGGGGGCCCGGGCTTCGGTGCGTGCGGCTCCGGCCCGCCCGCCCTGACCGCCCTCCCGACCCGCCTCTGTGCACTCTCCCCAGCGCAGCACTTTCAAAAAGTTAGCGCTTACCGTAGGCTGGCGTTGTCGTCCTACGAGGAGAGCAGTCATGAGCATCGTCGTCACCGCAGCCACCGGAGCCCTCGGCCGTCTCGTCGTCGAGGAACTGCTGGCCCGGGTTCCCGCCGACCGCGTCGCCGTCGTCGTCCGCAACGAGGAGAAGGCCGCCGACCTGGCCGCACGCGGGATCGAGGTCCGCGTCGCCGACTACGACGACCCGGCCGCCCTGGCCGGCGCCTTCCGGCCCGGCGACCGCGTGCTGCTGATCTCCGGCAACGAGATCGGGCGGCGCGTCGCGCAGCACACCGCCGTGATCGGCGCCGCGAAGGCGGCGGGCGTGGCGCAGCTGGCGTACACGGGCGTACTCGGCGGACCGGAGGCGGACTTCGACCTGGCCGCCGAGCACACCGCCACCGAGCAGGCCGTCCTCGCCTCCGGACTGCCGTACACCTTCCTGCGCAACGGCTGGTACCACGAGAACTACACCCGCGAGCTGCCGACCGTTCTCGGCCACGGGGCCGTCGTGGCCAGTGCCGGCGAGGGCCGGATCGCCTCGGCGGCGCGCGCCGACTACGCGGCCGCCGCGGCCGTGGTGCTCACCGGCGAGGGGCATCTGAACCGGGTCTACGAGCTCTCCGGCGACACGGCGTGGAGCCTCGCGGAGTACGCGGCCGAGGTGTCGGCGCAGAGCGGCAAGGAGATCGCGTACACGCAGGTCACGGCCGACGAGCACCTGCGGATCCTGACGGGCGCCGGGATGCCCGAGGAGTTCGCGGCGATCGTCGTGGACGTGGACGCGGCGATCGCGCGCGGCCGGCTGGCGGGCACCGGCGGCGACCTGGCCCGACTGATCGGGCGGCCCACGGCCCCGGTCTCCGGGGCGATCGCGGCGGCGCTCGCCTGAGGGCGGCGGGGTGTGCGGGCGGTCTTCGGGCAGGTGCGCCGCCGCGGACCGAAAGATGTCATGAGTATCTCCCCATTACGGGCATGACATCTGGGCTGCGCGGCGATACGGTCGTGAAAGTTGGCTGGAAGTCGCACAGGAGGCCCCGTGAAGGCACAGAACGAGCAGCGCGCGGGTTTGCTCTACGGATTCGGCGCCTACGGGATGTGGGGGCTGGTCCCCCTCTTCTGGCCGCTCCTGATGCCGGCCGGGGCCGTCGAGATCCTCGCCCACCGCATGACGTGGTCCCTGGCCGTGGTCGGCCTGGCGCTGCTCGCGGTGCGCCGCTGGGGCTGGATACGCGAGCTGCTGCGCCAACCGCGCAAACTGGGCCTGACCGCACTGGCCGCGTCGGTGATCAGCGTGAACTGGGGCCTGTACATCTGGTCCGTCAACAACGGCCACGTCGTCGAGTCGAGCCTCGGCTACTTCATCAACCCGCTGGTCAGCATCGCGATGGGCGTGCTGATCCTCGGTGAGCGGCTGCGCCGCGCGCAGTGGGTGGCCGTCGGCCTCAGCTTCGTCGCGGTGCTCGTGCTCGCCGTCGGCTACGGACGGCCGCCATGGATCTCGCTGGTCCTGGCCTGCACCTTCGCGACGTACGGCCTGATCAAGAAGAAGCTCAACATGGGCGGGCTGGAGTCGCTGGCCGCCGAGACGGCCATGCTGTTCCTGCCGGCCCTCGGCTACCTGCTGTGGCTGGGCGCGCAGGGCCGGTCCAGCTTCACCTCGGAGGGCGTCGGCCACGCGCTGCTGCTGGCCGCGACCGGCCTGGTCACGGCGATCCCGCTGGTGTTCTTCGGGGCGGCCGCCATCCGGGTCCCGCTGTCGACCCTCGGGCTGCTCCAGTACATGGCCCCGGTGTTCCAGTTCGGGCTGGGCGTCCTGTACTTCCACGAGGCGATGCCTCCCGAGCGCTGGGCCGGCTTCTCCCTGGTGTGGGCCGCGCTGGCCCTCCTGACCTGGGACGCGCTGCGTACGGCGCGCCGCTCCCGCGCCCGCGTGGAGGCGGCCCCCGTGGTCGCCCCGGCGCCGGCCCGCGAACCCGCGTAACGACCGCCCGCAGGGCCCGCACCAGCAAACGCTCAGGCCTCACGATCCCCGATACGGACCCTCCGTACCGGGGATCGTCCGTTTTCCGAACTGCCCTGACCGGATTGAGGTCTTGACGGACAGTCATACTCTCGCTGACCATCAGGCTCGCACTGACGCACTAACGCTCACACGCTCTATCTCGCTCGTTCCGTCATATCCCCAGCGGAATCCCGGAGCCCCCACATGAGCCTGTCCGTCTCCCGGCGCCTCGCCGCCGTGACCGCTTTCGCGGTCGCCGGCCTGTTCGCCTCCGCCGCCCCCGCCGCACTCGCCGCCCCCACGGCGGTCGCCGCGGCGCCTACCCCGCCCGACATACCGCTGGCCAACGTCAAGGCCCACCTGTCGCAGTTCTCCACGATCGCCGCGAACAACGGCGGCAACCGCGCCCACGGCCGGGCCGGCTACAAGGCCTCGATCGACTACGTGAAGGCCAAGCTCGACGCGGCGGGCTTCACCACGACGCTGCAGACCTTCACCTCCAGCGGCGCCACCGGCTACAACCTGATCGCCGACTGGCCGGGCGGCGACCCCAACTCCGTCCTGATGGCCGGCGCGCACCTCGACTCCGTCAGCTCGGGCGCGGGCATCAACGACAACGGCTCCGGCAGCGCGGCCGTACTGGAGACCGCCCTGGCCGTCTCCCGGGCCGGGCTGCAGCCCACCAAGCACCTGCGCTTCGGCTGGTGGGGCGCGGAGGAGCTGGGGCTGATCGGGTCGAAGTACTACGTCAACAACCTGCCGACGGCCGAGCGGGCCAAGTTCGCCGGGTACCTGAACTTCGACATGATCGGCTCGCCGAACCCGGGCTACTTCGTCTACGACGACGACCCGACGATCGAGCAGACCTTCAAGAACTACTTCTCGGGCATCGGCGTCCCGACCGAGATCGAGACCGAGGGCGACGGCCGCTCCGACCACGCCTCCTTCAAGAACGTGGGCATCCCGGTCGGCGGCCTGTTCACCGGGGCCAGCAACACGAAGACCTCGGCGCAGGCGCAGAAGTGGGGCGGCACCGCCGGCCAGGCCTTCGACCGCTGCTACCACTCCTCCTGCGACAACACCGCGAACATCAGCGACACCGCCCTGGACCGCAACTCGGACGCCGCCGCGTACGCGGTCTGGACGCTGGGCGCCTCCACCCCGGTCCCGCCCGGCCCGTCCTTCGAGAACACGGCGGACGTGAACATCCCGGACTCCCCCGCCGCGGCGGTCAGCTCGCCGATCACGGTCTCGGGCGTCGCGGGCAACGCGCCGGCCACCACCAAGGTGGACGTGAACATCGTCCACACCTACCGCGGTGACCTGGTGGTCGACCTGGTCGCCCCGGACGGCACGGTCTACAACCTGCACAACCGCTCCGGCGGCAGCGCCGACAACATCGTGGGCTCGTACACCGTCAACGCCTCCAGCGAGGTCGCGAACGGGGTCTGGAACCTCCGGGTCAGGGACACGGCCGCGCAGGACATCGGCTACATCAACAGCTGGAAGATCACCTTCTAGGCGAGGGCGGTCCCGCTCCCCGCTCAGGGCCCCGGCACGATTCCTCCCGGATCGTGCCGGGGTTCAGCCGTCCTCGGCGCGACCCTGGGAGGAGGCCTCCAGCGGCTCCTTCATCCGGGCCCGCAGTTCCTCGGCCACGGCTGCGACGTCCGCGAGGCCCAGCTTCGCCGCCTCGACGAGATCGCCGAGCTCCTCCGGCGAGGGCAACTTCGCGGCTCCGGCCACGCGCAGGTACGAGCGGGTCGCCGCGGCCGCGTAGAACTCGTTCATCGGCGATTCCAGCGCCGGGCAGACCGCGAGGGTGTGCAGAAACGCAGCGGCCCGCCACGCGGTGTCCGGGGCGGGCTGTTCGGGCACCAGGACGAGGTCGTTCTGGTGCCGGGCGACCGCGGCGGCCACCCCGGAGGGATCCCACACGGCGGGATCTGACGGGAGATGGTGGGCCAGAGCGGTCCAGGCCCACTCCATGGTGATCTTCAATTGCCGAACCGCTCCTGGAAGTAGCCCCAGTGATCGGCGAACTCCTCTATGCCGGAGAGGAAGTTCTTCCGGTCCTCGTCGAGTTCACGTTCGGTGACCTCGGTGATCAGCGCGGTGACCGTCGTCCCCAGCGCCGCCGCGCGCGCCTTGAGGCGCTCGTGGAACTCTTCGTCCAGGCGGATGGTGACGTGTCTCGACATGTCCAACACCGTACAGCGGCCGCGCTGTACGGGCAGCAGTAACGCCGCAAGGGTGGGCAGGGACACAGTCCCCGCCCACCCTCGCCCTCCCGTTGCCCGGAGGGGCTACTTGTCGGCGTCGGCCGCCTTCACCAGCGCGTCCTTGGTGACCGCGCCGGCGTAGACCTTGCCCTCGTCGGTGACCAGGACGTTGAACAGGCGGGTCGACATGACCCGGCCCTCACCGAACGACCCGCCCACCTTGTCCCCGAGGGAGTCGAGGAACTGCTTGGCCTCCTTCGGGGCGTTCTTGTCGTTCTCCAGGTCCTTGAGGCTCTTGCCGGCCCCGGAGTCGATCCGCGCGATCGTGGTCCAGCCCTCGCCGAGCACCTTCACGTCGCCCTTGCCGCCGGGGCCGCCGGCCAGCCCGTCCAGGCCCGGGAAGGACTCCAGCGCCTTGAACGCGCCGTCCTTGTCGCCCTTGCCGTGGCCGTCCACGCCCTCGGTCACCTTGGCGCCCTTGGGCGGGGTGAAGGCGAAGGTGTCGGCGGACGGCTTGGCGAAGTCCACCTTGGTGAAACCGGCGTCCACGATCGGCTTGCCGCCCTGGGACGAGAGCAGCTGCACGCGCAGCGGCACGCCGTTCTTGGCGTCGACCGCGATCTGCACCGATCCGACGGTCGAGCCGGCCTGCTTGGGCTTGAGCACCAGCTGGTAGGCGTCGCGCCCGGCGACCTGCGCGCTCTCGCCGACGCTGACGTCGGTGGTGGGGCCGGCGGCCGCGAGGACCTCCTCGGCGAGCTTCTGGGGGGAGGCGTTCAGCCGGTCGCCGGTCTTGTGCTCCTTGCCCTTGCCGGCGCCCTGCTCCGACGGGGCCGCCTTCTCGTGGAAGACCTCGTTGGACTTGGAGTCGTAGCCCCACACGTCGTCGCCGTTGTGGATGAGGCTGTACTCGTCCTTGCCGTCCAGGAAGGTGAGCTTCTGGCGGTCCTCGCCGTCGGCCGCGACCCGCAGGGTGTGCGTGCCGCTCGCCAGCTGCGCGACCTTGTCCTCCGGGTTCGCCGAGCCGCCCGTGACGCCGCCGCCGCCGAGCAGGCCGGACGCGATCTTCGGCAGGCCCAGGTCGGTGCTGATCCTCGCCGTGCCCGACAGCTGCTCCACGTCCGAGGCGGCGATCTTCTCGATCAGCTGCTGCGCCGTCACCTTGGGCAGGTCGGGCCCGCCGGCGTTGGCGAAGGCCGGGACCATCGCCACGGTCGCCGCGGCGACGCCCGCCACCGCGACCGGTACGGCGTACCGGGCGACCTTGCGAGAAGTCTTCGTGTTCGCTGCCATGTCAGTGCCCTGCCCTCTGTGTCGACGGCGGCGATCCGCATGTCGCCGCGCTCACCCGATCCGGTGGGGTTGATGACTCCATCTGACCAAATCGGCGACGTCGGGGCGTCAGTCCCCGGAAGCAACTGGACGTACGACCGTGGGATGACATGCGGCGGGCCCTGCTCCACCGACCCGTAGGGGTCGGCGGGCGCAGGGCCCGTCGGTGCCTGCGGGCGCGGCCGCCCGCCGTGAGGCGTCAGCCGGCGCGGTGCACCACCGCGTCGCACAGCTCCTCCAGGGCCGCCTTCGCGAAGCACTCGGGCAGCGGCGCGAGCGTGGCCCGCGCTTCCTGCGCGTACCGGACGGTGTCGCGGCGGGCCTGCTCCAGGGCGGGGTGCGCCCGCAGCCGGGTGAGCACCTCGGCGTGGCGGGCGTCGTCCGCCAGGTCGCCGTCCAGCAGCTCGACGAGCTCCAGGTCCTCCGGACGGCCGTCCCGCGCGGCCATCTCGCGCAGCCGCAGCACCGGCAGCGTCGGGATGCCCTCGCGCAGGTCGGTGCCGGGGGTCTTGCCGGACTCGTGGGCGTCGGAGGCGATGTCGAGGACGTCGTCGGCCAGCTGGAAGGCGGTGCCGAGGCGCTCGCCGTACTGGGTCAGGATGTCGACGACCGACTCGTCGGCGCCGGACATCAGCGCGCCGAAGCGGCCGGACACCGCGATCAGCGAGCCGGTCTTGCCCGCGATGACGTCGAGGTAGTGGGCGACGGGGTCGCGGCCGTCGCGCGGACCGGCCGTCTCCAGGATCTGGCCCGTCACGAGCCGCTCGAAGGCCTCCGCCTGGATGCGGACGGCCTCCGGCCCGAGGTCGGCCAGGATGTGCGACGCACGGGCGAACAGGAAGTCACCCGTGAGGACGGCCACCGAGTTGCCCCAGCGGGCGTTGGCGCTCTCCACACCGCGGCGCACGTCGGCCTCGTCCATCACGTCGTCGTGGTAGAGCGTCGCCAGGTGGGTGAGCTCCACGACCACGGCGGACGGGACGATTCCGGGCGCGTAGGGGTCGCCGAAACGGGACGCGAGCATGACGAGCAGCGGCCGGAACCGCTTGCCTCCGGCCCGGACCAGGTGCTGTGCGGCCTCGGTGATGAAGGGGACTTCGCTCTTGGTGGCTTCCAGCAGACCCGCCTCGACGGCGGCCAGTCCGGCCTGGACATCGGTCTCAAGAGCCTGGTCCCGCACGCTCAGTCCGAACGGCCCGACGACGGTCACGAGGGGTACTCCTGTCTGCTGACGATCACGTTGACGATCACCTGGATTGTCGATGTGTCGCTGCCATCACTCAAGCCAGCGTATCGGGTCTGTTTTCGATCACCGAGAGGGCCTTCCCGGCCACCCTCCCCACACTGCCCGATGAGCACCGGTATGTTCGGGAGGAGGCGATACAACCGGAGAGTACGTTTTGCCCAGAACTACGACCGCGACGGACGAGCCCGCCGATCTGACCGCGATCGCCCCGGCGCCGTGGCCCCGGCGCACGGTGCACCCCGTCCACGGCGGCTGCGGCCGAGGCGATTGGTGGCAGAACCGATGATCATCCGCACCGAGTTCCCGTACGGAACCACCCACGAGGATGTCCGGATCCCACTCCCCGACGGAGTGGAGCTGTACGCCCGGATCTGGCGCCCGGTGACCGACGAGCCCGTCCCGGCGCTGCTGGAGTACCTCCCGTACCGGCTCACCGACTGGACCGCGCCGCGCGACCGGCAGCGCCATCCCTGGTACGCGGGGCACGGCTACGCCTCCGTACGGGTGGACGTGCGCGGGCACGGGTGCAGCGGCGGCCTGCCCGGCGACGAGTACGACGCGCGCGAGCTCGCCGACGGGGTCGCGGTGGTGGAGTGGCTGGCGGCGCAGGAGTGGTGCACGGGGGCGGTGGGGATGTTCGGGATCGCGTGGGGCGGGTGCAACTCCCTCCAGGTCGCCGCCCTCGCCCCCGAACCGCTGAAGGCCGTCGTCACCGTCTGCTCGACGGACGACCGCTACGACAACGGCGGGCACTACATGGGCGGCTCGGTGCTCGCCGTCGACATGCACGCGTGGGCGGCGACCATGCTGGCCTTCGCCGGCCGGCCGCCGGACCCGCACCACGTCGGCGACGGCTGGCGGGCGCAGTGGCTGGACCGGCTGGAGGCGGTGGAGCCGCTGGTCCACACCTGGCTCTCGCACCAGACCCGCGACGCCTACTGGCGCCAAGGCAGCGTCTGCGAGGACTACGGGGCGATCGGCGCGGCCGTGCTCGCCGTCGGCGGCTGGCACGACCCGTACCGGGACACCGTGCTGCGGCTGGTCGAGCACCTGCCGAAGGCGCGCGTACGGGGCCTGATCGGGCCCTGGTCGCACCAGTACCCGGACCGCGGGCTTGCGCCGGGCCCGGCGATCGGCTTCCTCCAGGAGACGCTGCGCTGGTGGGACCACTGGCTGAAGGGCGCCGACAACGGGGTGATGGACGAGCCGCTGTTGCGCGCCTGGATCAGCGACACCCATCCGCCGGCGACCGTGTACGAGGAACTCCCCGGGCGCTGGGTCGGGGAGGTGTCCTGGCCCTCGGCGCACGTGATCCCCGTCCCGTACGTGTTCCGGGGCGGGCCCGTGGCCGTCGCCTCCCCGCAGCACACGGGGCTGGACGCGGGCCGCTTCTCCCCCTTCGGCAACGACGCCGACCTGCCCCCGGACCAACGGGAGGAGGACGCGAAATCGGCCTGCTTCGAATTCCCGGTGGGCGGCGGCGAGCCGGTGGAGATCCTGGGCCGGCCGTCGGTGACCCTGCGGCTGCGGCTCGACGTGCCGTACGGGCAGGTCGTGGCGCGGCTGTGCGACGTGGCCCCGGACGGCTCCTCGACGCTGGTCACGCGGGGCGCGCTGAACCTCTCCGCCCGCCAGGGACGCGACCGGGCCGTCCCGTGGCCGGTGGGCTCGTACGAGGACGTCACCTTCGAGCTGAACGGCATCGGCCACGCCTTCCCGCCGGGGCACCGGATCCGCCTCGCGGTGTCCTCCGCGTACTGGCCGTGGATCTGGCCGCGGGCCGGGTCCGAGGCCGGCTGGACGCTGGACCCGGCGGGCAGCTCGGTGACCCTGCCGGTCCGGGCCGCGTCCCCGGAGCGGGAGGGCGGGATCGTCTTCGAGCCCGCCGAGCAGTCGGAGCCGCTCGGCGTCTCCTTCCCGGCCACCCTGGACGAGCCGCGCCCGGAGCGGCTGGTCGTACGGGACGTCGCGCGCGGGACCTGGCGGCTGGAGGTGGACCCGCGGCACGGGGGCACCCGGATCCACCCCGACGGCCTGGAGTACGGCGAGGACGCCACGGAGGTGTACGAGATCCAGGACGGGGACCCGCTGTCGGCCCGGGCGTGCTCGCAGTGGCGGATCCGGCTCCACCGGCCGGAGCTGGGCTGGGACGCGCGGGTGGAGACCCGGTCGGAGATCGCCTGCGACGAGGGCGGCTTCGTGACGACGAACGAAGTGGTCTGCCGGGAGGGGGAGGAGGTCGTCTTCCACCGCACGTGGGAGCGCCGACTCCCCCGGTCAGCGGGCTGACCGCCCCCACCACCCCGCCGGGACCCCCGGGCCCCACCGCCCCGGCAGGGCTCCCGGCCCTCGACCGCCCCGGCGGGCCGGCGGACCGGGGGCCGGAGCTCGGAGGGTCAGGCGAACAGTCGTTCCAGGACCACCGCGATGCCGTCGGCCTCGTTGGACAGGGTCAGCTCGTCGGCCACCGCGACCAGCTCGGGGTGGGAGTTGGCCATGGCCACCCCCCACGCCGCCCACGCGAACATCGGGATGTCGTTCGGCATGTCGCCGAAGGCGATCGTGCGGGCGGCGTGGACGCCCAGGACGTCGGCCGCCCGCGCGAGACCGCTGGCCTTGTCGATGCCCGGCGGCTGGAGTTCCACCGTGTGCTCGCCCGCCATGGTGACGTTCACCAGGTCCCCGACCACCGACCGCGCCACCCGCGTCAGCTCGTCGTCGTCCAGTTCCGGGTGCTGGAGCAGCACCTTGTTGATCGGAGCCGACCACAGGTCGGAGCGCCGGGCCACCCGGACCGTCGGCAGGTGCGGGTGCCACATCCGGTAGCCCGGCCCCATCAGCATCTCCGCGTCCAGGCCCTCCTGGTTGACCGCCGCGTAGACCTCGCCGATCTCCGCCTCGATCTTGCCGAGGGCCACCTCCGCCAGCTCCCGGTCCATGGACACGGAGTGCAGGAGCCGGCCGCGCGCCGCGTCGTACACCTGCGCGCCCTGCGCGCACACCGCGAGCCCCGTGTAACCCAGTCCGTCGAGGACGTGTCGGACCTGGGGGACGGGGCGGCCGGTGACGATGATGTGCCGGGCGCCGGCCGCGCGGGCGGCCGCGAGCGCCCCGGAGGAACGGGCTGAAATGCCGTCCCCGGCACGCAGCAGGGTCCCGTCCAGGTCAGTGGCGATCAAGGCATAGGGGAGGGCCGGAAGTGGCGCGGAAGTCACGGCGCCAAGGATACGGACCCCAGCGGACAAGTCCTACAAATAGAGCGCGAATCCGGCCTCCCACGCGCCCCCCTCTCCACGTAACGTGTCAACCAGCCCCCGGGACACCCCCGGACCGCGTCGAAAGCGAGGCAGTACCCCATGCCCCAGCAGAGCCCCCTCGATGTCCCCGAGGGCGACCCGTTCGGGCCGCACAACCTCCCCTACGGCGTCTTCTCGACCGCCGGAGAGGAACGCCGCCGGATCGGTGTGCGCATCGGCGGGCACGTGCTGGACGCGGGGGCGGCCGCGGTCGCGCTCGGCTCCCCGTACGCCGACCTGCTCGGCCGGTCCTCCCTCAACCCGCTGCTGGCCGCCGGGCGTACGGCCTGGCGCGACGTACGGCGGGCGCTGACCGCCTGGGTCACCGACCCCGGCCACCGCCCCACCGTGGAGCCGCACCTGCTGCCGCTGGACGAGGTCACGCTGCACCTGCCGTACGAGGTCGCCGACTACGTCGACTTCTACGCGAGCGAGCACCACGCCACCAACGTGGGCCGGATGTTCCGCCCGGACGGCGACGCGCTGACGCCCAACTGGAAGCACCTGCCCATCGGTTACCACGGCCGCTCCGGCACGATCGTGGTCTCCGGGACCGACGTCGTACGGCCCTCCGGGCAGCGCAAGGCGCCCGCCGACCCGGCGCCCGTCTTCGGCCCGTCCGTCAAGCTCGACATCGAGGCCGAGGTCGGCTTCGTCGTCGGTACCCCCTCCGAGCTGGGCCGCCCGGTGCCGCTGGGCGCGTTCGAGGACCACGTCTTCGGGCTGTTCCTGCTCAACGACTGGTCGGCGCGGGACATCCAGGCCTGGGAGTACGTGCCGCTCGGCCCCTTCCTCGGCAAGTCCTTCGCGACCTCCGTCTCGGCCTGGGTCACCCCGCTGGAGGCCCTGGACGCCGCCCGCGTCACCCCGCCCGCCCGGGACTTCCCCCTCCTGCCCTACCTGGACGACGCCGCCGTCGACCGCCCCGGCGGCTTCGACCTGCACATCACCGTCTCCATCAACGGCCAGGAGGTGGCGCAGCCGCCGTTCGCGACGATGTACTGGACCGCCGCCCAGCAGCTCGCACACATGACCGTCAACGGCGCCTCCCTGCGCACCGGCGACGTCTTCGGCTCGGGCACGGTCAGCGGCCCCGAGGTCGGCCAGCGCGGTTCCCTGCTGGAGCTGACCTGGAACGGCCGCGACGCCATCGAACTCGCCGACGGCAAGCGCACCTTCCTGGAGGACGGGGACACCGTCGTCCTCACCGCCTGGGCCCCCGGCCCGGACGGGACACGCGTCGGCCTCGGCGAGGTCACCGGCTGCATCGTGGGCACCGCGTAGTCCACCCCTCGGTCGGCGGGGCGGCGGATCTTCCCGCCTCCCCGCCGAAACCGCAGGCACGGCACCGTCACCCACGGGGCCCGCGCGGTGGGGCCCGGTGACGGCACCCGCCCCGTCGAAGCCGTCGACGCCGACGCGCACGAGCCGCGAGCGGACCGGCCCTGGCGGCCCGGCCGGCGCACTCCGACCCCGCTGGTACCGGCGGCCTCCACGGGCGCGCTGCGGGAGCTCCTGGAGGCCCTGCCGGGCGGCCCCTGCCGGGCGGCCCCGGCCGGGCGGCCGGGCTGCGGGCGGCACGCGGTGGCCGGACACGGCACCCGTGCCTGACCGGCGGGCCCCCGGGCCCCCGTTCGGAGGCGCGCCGCGTGCGGCGCGCGCGGCGGGCCGGGATGGTGGACGGACGACCGGAAGCGGAAACCCGTACCCCGTACCCCCACCGCGAGGAGCCGCCGCCATGACCGTACGCAGCCTGAGGACCCTCGTCACCTGCGCGGCCGCCGTGTCGCTCGGCCTGACCGCCGTGGCACCGGCCCACGGGGTCGAGGGTCCCGCCCCCGACCCGCACGACGCGCAGGCCATGCGGGACATGGCGACGGCGATGGCGGCGACCGCCAAGTACGCGGACGAGCGGCAGGCCCTCAAGGACGGGTACGTCCCCAAGGGCGAGGAGTGCATGACGAACCCGTTCGGGGCGGGCGCCATGAACTACCACTACGTCAAGCAGGCCAACTGGGGTTCGAAGGACCCCGCGAGGCCGACCGCGCTCCTCTACAGCCGGGAGAAGGACAAGAACGGCCGTCGCCGGCTGGAGACGGTGGAGTGGATGTCCACCGACCGGGACCAGGACCTCAAGACCTCCGACGACCGGCCGAGCATGTTCGGGCTGCCCTTCGACGGGCCGATGCCGGGCCACTGGGCGGGCATGCCCAAGCACTACGACCTGCACATGTGGGCGTACAAGAAGAACCCGGCCGGCCGCTTCCACAACTGGAACCCGGCACTGACCTGCCCGAGGAAGGCCCCCACCCCGGGCAAGCCGGCGGCCGCGCCGCACGCGCACGGCCACTAGTCCGGGCCGGCCGGCGTGGTCAAGTGCCTTATGCATATGACTCACTCATGAGGAGGGTGTTCCGCGGATCCCCGGCGATAGGCTGGCCGCACTCGCGAGACTCCGGCTCATGGGAGCACTGATGAACCCGGAACACAGCTGGCCGATCCCCCCACCGGGCGGCTGGACTGCCGACGATCTGGACACGCTTCCGAATCTGCCTCCGCACACGGAGCTGATCGACGGGAGCCTGGTCTTCGTGAGTCCGCAGACTCGATTTCACATGCGTGCAGTCAACTTCCTCACCCGGCACCTCATGGATCAGCAGCCGCCGGGCCTGGAGGTCTTCCGCGAGTTCACGATCGACATCGACCGTCACAACCGCCCCGAACCCGATCTGATCATCGTGGACGAAAGCGCCGTGGGCGATCTGAACCAGACCCGGCTGCCTGCGGCGTCCGTTCACCTGGCCATCGAAGTGGTCTCGCCCGAGTCCGTCGGCCGCGACCGTGGCGTCAAGCCGGTCAAGTACGCAGAAGCAGGCATCCTTCACTTCTGGCGGGTCGAGAACAAGGACGGCCGGGCCGTGGTTTACGTGTACGAATTGGACCCGTCGACCAGGAGCTACGGGACTGCAGGAATCTTCCACGACCGCCTCAAAGTCTCGTCCCCCTTCGACATCGACCTCGACCTGACATCCATCACCCCGGAACGGCGCACCGCCGAGTAGCCCCGCACACGGACGAGGGCCCGGCTCCCCGAAGGGGGCCGGGCCCTGTGGCGTGCGGCGGACCGGTCAGCGGACGAAGGTGCTCGCCTGACCCGCCAGTTCCAGGAAGTACTGCGGCGCCAGGCCCAGGACGAGGGTGACCGCGACGCCCACCGCGATGGTCGTCATCGTCAGCGGCGAGGGGACGGCCACGGTCGGACCGTCGGCCTTCGGCTCGCTGAAGAACATCAGGACGATCACCCGGATGTAGAAGAACGCGGCGATCGCGGACGACAGGACACCGATCACGACCAGCGCCCCGGCACCGCCCTCCGCCGCCGCGCTGAACACGGCGAACTTCCCCGTGAAGCCCGACGTCAGCGGGATTCCGGCGAAGGCGAGCAGGAACACCGCGAAGACGGCCGCGGTCAGCGGCGAACGCCGGCCCAGACCGGCCCACTTGGACAGGTGCGTGGCCTCGCCGCCCGCGTCGCGCACCAGGGTGACCACCGCGAACGCGCCGATCGTCACGAAGGAGTAGGCGGCCAGGTAGAAGAGGACGGACTGGACGCCCTCCGCCGACGTCGCGATCACACCGGCCAGGATGAAGCCGGCGTGCGCGACGGAGGAGTACGCCAGGAGCCGCTTGACGTCCGTCTGGGTCACGGCGATCACCGCACCCGCGAGCATCGTGACGATGGCCACCGCCCACATCACCGGCCGCCAGTCCCAGCGCAGCCCCGGCAGGACCACGTACAGCAGCCGCAGCAGCGCGCCGAACGCGGCCACCTTCGTCGCCGCGGCCATGAAGCCGGTGACGGGGGTCGGCGCGCCCTGGTAGACGTCCGGGGTCCACATGTGGAAGGGGACCGCACCGACCTTGAAGAGCAGGCCCGTCAGGATCAGCGCACCGCCCATGAGGAGCAGCACGTCGTTGCCCATGGTGTCGGCCAGCGCCGGGTCGATCTTCGTGATCGTGCCGTCGACCACGTCGGCGATCACCGCGTACGACATGGAGCCCGCGTAGCCGTAGAGCAGCGCGATGCCGAAGAGGAGGAAGGCGGAGGAGAAGGCACCCAGCAGGAAGTACTTCACCGCGGCCTCCTGCGACATCAGCCGCTGGCGGCGGGCGACGGCGCAGAGCAGGTACAGCGGGAGGGAGAAGACCTCCAGGGCGACGAACAGCGTCAACAGGTCGTTGGCAGCCGGGAAGATCAGCATTCCGGCGATCGCGAACAGGGCCAGCGGGAAGACCTCGGTGGTGGTGAAGCCCGCCTTGACGGCTGCCTTCTCGCTGTCGCTGCCCGGTACGGACGCCGCCTGGGCGGCGAAGGAGTCCACCCGGTTGCCGTGCGCGGCCGGGTCCAGGCGCCGCTCGGCGAAGGTGAAGACCGCGACGACCGAGGCCAGCAGGATGGTGCCCTGCAGGAAGAGCGCGGGGCCGTCCACGGCGATGGCGCCCATCGCGGCGACCTGCGCCTTCGTCGAGCCGTACCCGCCGGCCGCGAGGCCGACCACGGCGGCGAAGGCCGAGGCCAGCGCCGCGAGGGTGAGGAACACCTGCACGTAGTAGCGGGACCTGCGGGGCACGAAGGCCTCCACGAGGATCCCGACGACGGCCGCGCCCACCACGATCAGGGTGGGGGCGAGCTGCGCGTACTCGATGACCGGCGCCGGGATCCGCTCGGCCGGCGTGTCGGCCGCCAGTGTCCACAGGCTGTGGGCGGAAGTCAGTGTGCTCACTTCGCCTCCTCCCCGTTCTTGGCTTCGACGGCGACCTCGGGCTTCGGGTCGGTCTGCTTCACGTCCGACATGGTGTGCTCCACCGCCGGGTTGACGATGTCGGTGAGGACCTTCGGGTAGACGCCCAGCCCGATCAGCAGCGCGATCAGCGGGGCGACCACCAGCACCTCGCGCAGGCGCAGGTCCGGCATGGTGCGGACCTCCTCCTTCACGGGCCCGGTCATCGTGCGCTGGTAGAGCACGAGCGTGTAGAGCGCGGCCAGCACGATGCCGATGGTCGCGATGATCCCGACGACGGGATAGCGGGCGAACGTGCCGACCAGGACCAGGAACTCGCTGACGAAGGGCGCGAGACCCGGCAGCGAGAGGGTGGCCAGGCCGCCGATCAGGAAGGTCCCGGCGAGGACCGGGGCCACCTTCTGCACACCGCCGTAGTCGGCGATGAGCCGCGAGCCGCGCCGCGAGATCAGGAAGCCGGCCACCAGCATCAGCGCCGCCGTCGACAGGCCGTGGTTGACCATGTAGAGGGTGGCGCCGGACTGGCCCTGGGAGGTCATCGCGAAGATGCCCAGGATGATGAAGCCGAAGTGCGAGATGGAGGCGTAGGCCACCAGCCGCTTGATGTCCCGCTGGCCGACGGCCACCAGCGCCCCGTAGACGATGCTGATCAGGGCCAGGACGAGGATCACCGGCGTGGCCCACTTGCTGGCGTCGGGGAAGAGCCCGAGGCAGAAGCGGAGCATCGCGAAGGTGCCGACCTTGTCGACGACCGCGGTGATCAGGACGGCGACCGGGGCGGTGGACTCGCCCATCGCGTTCGGCAGCCAGGTGTGCAGCGGCCACAGCGGGGCCTTCACCGCGAAGGCGAAGAAGAAGCCGAGGAAGAGCAGCCGCTCGGTGTTGGTGGCCATGTCCAGGGTGCCCGCGGCGCGGGCGGCGGTGATCTCCTGGAGCGAGAAGTTCCCGGCGACCACGTACAGGCCGATGACGGCGGCCAGCATGATCAGGCCGCCGACCAGGTTGTAGAGGAGGAACTTGACCGCCGCGTAGCTGCGCTGCGCGGCCGCGTTCTCGTCACTGCCCGCGTGCGCCCGGTCCCCGAAGCCGCCGATGAGGAAGTACATCGGGATGAGCATGGCTTCGAAGAAGATGTAGAAGAGGAAGACGTCGGTGGCCTCGAAGGAGATGATCACCATCGCCTCGACCATGAGGATCAGGGCGAAGAAGCCCTGGGTCGGGCGCCAGCGCTTGGAGCTCGTCTCCAGGGGGTCGGCGTCGTGCCAGCCGGCCGCGATCACGAAGGGGATCAGGAGCGCGGTCAGTCCGATGAGGACCACGCCGATCCCGTCCACGCCCAGCTCGTAGCGGACCCCGAAGTCGGCGATCCAGGACCGGGACTCGGTGAGCTGGTAGCGGTCGCCACCGGGTTCGAAGCGGACGGCGATGAGCACGGCCAGGGCCAGTGTCGCCAGGGAGAAGAGCAGCGCGAGCCACTTGGCGGCGGTCCGGCGGGCGGCCGGGACGGCCGCCGTCAGGATCGCGCCGACCGCGGGCACCGCGGCCGTGACCGTCAGAAGCGGGAAATCCATGTCACACCGCCCTCATCAGCAGGGTCGCGGCGATGAGGATCGCCGTGCCCCCGAACATCGAGACCGCGTAGCTGCGGGCGTAGCCGTTCTGCAGCTTGCGCAGCCGGCCCGAGAGACCGCCGACCGAGGCGGCCGTCCCGTTGACCACCCCGTCGACCAGGCTGTGGTCGACGTACACGAGGGAGCGGGTCAGATGCTCCCCGCCGCGCACCAGCACGACGTGGTTGAAGTCGTCCTGGTACAGGTCGCGGCGGGCCGCCCGGGTGAGGAGGGAGCCGCGCGGGGCGACCACCGGGACGGGCCGCCTGCCGTACATCGCCCAGGCGATGCCGACGCCCACCAGGAGCATCACCATGGTGGCCGCGGTCACCGTCATGGCGCTGACCGGCGGGTTGCCGTGCGAGTAGCCGGTGACGGGCTCCAGCCACTTCAGGAAGCGCTCGCCGATCTCGAAGAAGGCGCCGGCGAAGACCGAGCCGAAGGCGAGGATGACCATCGGGATGGTCATGGACTTCGGGGACTCGTGCGGGTGCGGCTCGTGGCCGTCCGCGTCGGGCTGCCAGCGCTTCTCACCGAAGAAGGTCAGGAGCATGACGCGGGTCATGTAGAAGGCGGTGATGCCGGCGCCCAGCAGGGTGACCCCGCCGAGGATCCAGCCCTCGGTGCCGCCCTTCGCGAACGCCGCCTCGATGATCATGTCCTTGGAGAAGAAGCCGGACAGGCCCGGGAAGCCGATGATCGCAAGGTAGCCGAGGCCGAAGGTGACGAAGGTGACCGGCATGTACGTGCGCAGGGCCCCGTACTTGCGCATGTCGACCTCGTCGTTCATCCCGTGCATCACGGAACCGGCGCCGAGGAAGAGGCCCGCCTTGAAGAAGCCGTGCGTCACCAGGTGCATGATCGCGAAGACGTAGCCGATCGGGCCGAGGCCGGCGGCGAGGATCATGTAGCCGATCTGCGACATCGTCGAGCCCGCCAGGGCCTTCTTGATGTCGTCCTTCGCGCAACCGACGATCGCACCGAAGAGCAGCGTGACCGCGCCCACGACGGTGACCACCAGCTGGGCGTCGGGGGCGGCGTTGAAGACCGCGGCCGAGCGGACGATCAGGTACACGCCGGCGGTCACCATCGTCGCCGCGTGGATCAGGGCCGAGACCGGGGTCGGGCCCTCCATCGCGTCCCCGAGCCAGGACTGCAGCGGGACCTGCGCCGACTTGCCGCAGGCGGCCAGCAGCAGCATCAGGCCGATGGCGGTGAGCATGCCCTCGGAAGTCTCGCCCACCGCGCCGAACACCGGCGTGAAGGCGAAGGTCCCGAACGTGGTGAACATCAGCATGATCGCGATCGACAGGCCCATGTCGCCGACGCGGTTGACCAGGAAGGCCTTCTTCGCGGCGGTGGCCGCGCTCGGCTTGTGCTGCCAGAAGCCGATCAGCAGGTACGAGGCGAGGCCCACACCCTCCCAGCCGAAGTACAGCAGCAGGTAGTTGTCGGCGAGGACCAGCAGCAGCATCGCCGCGACGAACAGGTTCAGGTAGCCGAAGAAGCGGCGGCGGCGCTCGTCGTGCTCCATGTACCCGATCGAGTACACGTGGATGAGCGTGCCGACGCCCGAGATCAGCAGGACGAAGGTCATCGACAGCTGGTCCAGCTGGAACGCCATGTCCGCCTGGAAGCCCTCGACGGGGATCCAGGTGTACAGGTTCTGGGTCAGCGTCCGCTCGTCGGCGCTGCGCCCCAGCATGTCGGCGAAGAGGACGACGCCGATCCCGAAGGAGACGGCCGCGAGCAGCGTGCCGATCCAGTGGCCGGTCTTGTCGAGGCGCCGGCCGCCGCAGAGCAGCACCACCGCTCCGAACAGCGGCGCCGCGATCAGCAGCGCAATCAGGTTCTCCACAGCGACCCCTTACAGCTTCATCAGGCTGGCGTCGTCGACCGAGGCCGAGTGGCGGGTACGGAACAGCGACACGATGATCGCCAGGCCGACCACGACCTCCGCGGCGGCGACGACCATCGTGAAGAAGGCGATGATCTGGCCGTCGAGGTTGCCGTGCATCCGGGAGAACGCGACGAAGGCGAGGTTGCAGGCGTTGAGCATCAGCTCGACGCACATGAACAGCACGATCGCGTTCTTGCGGATCAGCACCCCGGTGGCGCCGATCGTGAACAGCAGGGCCGCCAGGTACAGGTAGTTGACCGGATTCACTTCGAGGCCTCCTCACGGCCGAGGCGCTCCGCGGAGCGCTGCTCCAGCGCCTTGAGGTCGTCGAGGGCCTCGCCGGACACGTCGCGGATCTGGCCGCGGGAGCGCAGCGTCCCGCTGACGGTCAGCTCCGACGGGGTGCCGTCCGGCAGCAGGCCGGGGACGTCCACCGCGTTGTGCCGGGCGTAGACGCCGGGCGCGGGCAGCGGCGGGAGCTGCACGCCCTCGCGTACGCGGCGCTCGGCCAGCTCGCGCTGGGTCGCGGCCCGCTCGGTGCGCTCGCGGTGGGTGAGCACCATCGCGCCGACGGCCGCGGTGATCAGCAGCGCGCCGGTGATCTCGAAGGCGAAGACGTACTTGGTGAAGATCAGCTGCGCGAGGCCCTCGACGTGTCCGGCGGAGTTGATCCGGCCGAGCCCGTTGAAGTGGCCCAGCCCGGCGTGGCCGATGCCGGCGAACAGCAGGATGCCGAAGCCGAGCCCGCACAGGAGGGCCAGCCAGCGCTGCCCCTTGATGGTCTCCTTCAGGGAGTCGGCGGCGGTGACGCCGACGAGCATGACCACGAAGAGGAAGAGCATCATGATCGCGCCGGTGTAGACGATGACCTGGACGACGCCCAGGAAGTACGCCCCGTTAGCGAGGTAGAAGACAGCCAGGATGATCATCGTCCCGGCGAGGCTGAGGGCGCTGTGCACGGCCTTCTTCATCAGGATCGTGGCCAGGGCGCCGATGACGGCGACCGTGCCGAGGATCCAGAACTGCACGGCCTCACCGCTGGAGGTGGCGGTCGCGGCGATGGCGCTCATGCCCCCACCTCCGCGGCGTTCCCGCCGGCGGCGTCGGCCGGCTCCTCCCCCTTGGAGACCGCCACCTGCCGGACGGTGCCCGGGGCCGCGCCCGTCACCAGTCCGCGGTAGTAGTCCTGCTCGTCGGTGCCGGGGAAGATCGAGTGCGGGGCCTCCACCATGCCCTCGGTCAGCCCGGCGAGCAGCTGGTCCTTGGTGTAGATGAGCGACTCGCGGCTGGCGTCGGCCAGTTCGAACTCGTTCGTCATGGTCAGCGCCCGGGTCGGGCACGCCTCGACGCACAGCCCGCACAGGATGCAGCGGGCGTAGTTGATCTGGTAGACCCGGCCGTACCGCTCGCCCGGGGAGTAGCGCTCCTCCTCGGTGTTGTCCGCGCCCTCGACGTAGATGGCGTCGGCGGGACAGGCCCAGGCGCACAGTTCGCACCCGATGCACTTCTCCAGACCGTCGGGGTGCCGGTTGAGCTGGTGCCGTCCGTGGAAGCGCGGGGCGGTCGTCTTCTGCTGCTCCGGGTACTGCTCGGTGAGGCGCTTCTTGAACATGGCCTTGAAGGTCACGCCGAAGCCGGCCACCGGGTTCTGCCACTTCTCGTCAGACATTTCTCAAGCCTCCTCTCGGTCACTGTCGGTGTTCGCCCCGCCGCTGGCGATCAGCTCCCGCTCGCCGCGGGGCCGCCTGCGCGGTACGGGTGCCAGGTGCTGGCCGGGCTTGGGCGGTACGGGGAAGCCGCCCGCCAGCGGGTCGAAGGGCGCGGTGTCCTTGCCGGCGTCCGCGGCCGCCGCCTTCTCGCGCTTGTCGCGGAAGACGTCCGCGACGAAGGAGAGCAGCAGGATCGCCACGACGGCGCCGCCGACGTAGAGCGCGATGTCCGCGATCTCGTACGCCTCGTTGCGCAGGGCCCGGACGGTGGCGACCATCATCAGCCAGACCACGGAGACCGGGATCAGGACCTTCCAGCCGAGCTTCATCAGCTGGTCGTAGCGCACCCGCGGCAGCGTGCCGCGCAGCCAGATGAAGAAGAAGAGGAGCAGTTGGACCTTGAGGACGAACCAGAGCAGCGGCCACCAGCCGTGGTTCGCGCCCTCCCAGAAGGAGCTGATCGGGTACGGGGCCCGCCAGCCGCCCAGGAAGAGGGTGACCGAGACCGCCGAGACGGTGACCATGTTGACGTACTCGGCGAGCATGAACAGCGCGAACTTGATGGACGAGTACTCGGTGTTGAAGCCGCCGACCAGGTCGCCCTCGGACTCGGGCATGTCGAAGGGGGCGCGGTTCGTCTCGCCGACCATCGTGACGACGTAGATGATGAAGGACACCGGCAGCAGCACGATGAACCAGCGGTCCTGCTGGGCCTCCACGATCGCCGAGGTCGACATCGACCCGGAGTAGAGGAACACCGAGGCGAAGGCCGCGCCCATCGCGATCTCGTAGGAGATCATCTGCGCGCAGGAGCGCAGGCCGCCGAGGAGCGGGTACGTGGAGCCGGAGGACCAGCCGGCGAGGACGATGCCGTAGATGCCGACCGAGGCCACCGCGAGGATGTAGAGCATCGCGATGGGCAGGTCGGTCAGCTGCATCGTGGTGCGCTGGCCGAAGATGGAGACCTCGTTGCCGGCCGGGCCGAAGGGGATCACCGCGATGGCCATGAAGGCCGGGATCGCCGCGATGATCGGGGCCAGGACGTACACCACCTTGTCGGCCCGCTTGACGATGATGTCTTCCTTGAGCATCAGCTTCACGCCGTCGGCGAGCGACTGGAGCATGCCCCAGGGTCCGTGCCGGTTGGGGCCGATGCGCAGCTGCATCCAGGCGACGACCTTGCGCTCCCACACGATGGAGAAGAGCACCGTCACCATCAGGAAGGCGAAGCAGAACACCGCCTTGATGAGGACGAGCCACCAGACGTCCCGTCCGAAGAGGGACAGGTCCTCGGCAGCGAGTTGAACGGTGTTCACGCGCCCACCTCCGCAGTGGTGTCGCCTGCGCCGGCCGGGGTCGCCGGGCCGATGCGTACGAGGGTGCCCGGGCGGGCTCCGGCGTCGGCGAGGACGCCGGAGCCGGTGGAGTTCAGCGGGAGCCAGACGACGCGGTCGGGCATCTCGGTGATCCGGAGCGGGAGTTCCACGGTGCCGGCGGGGCCGGTGACCGCGAGGACGTCGCCGTCCTTGACGCCGGTCTCGGCGGCCGTGGCGGCCGACAGCCGGGCGTCGGCCTCGTGCCGGGTGCCGGCCAGGGCCTCGTCGCCCTCCTGGAGCCGGCCCAGGTCGAGGAGGAGCCGGTGGCCCGCGAGGACCGCCTCGCCGACACCCGGACGGGGCAGCGGCACGGGGGCGGTGGACTGCTCGGCGGCGAGCCCGCCCTCCCAGGGGCCGAGCCGCTCCAGCTCCCGGCGTACGGCGTGCACGTCGGGCAGTGCGATCGGCCGGTCGGCGGCGTCGGCCAGCATGTGCAGCACGCGGGCGTCGGCCGGGGCGAGCCGGCGGGTCATCTGGTCGGGCTTGAGCGCGGCCTCGAACGGCCGGACCCGGCCCTCCCAGTTGATGAACGCGCCCGCCTTCTCGGCGACCGCGGCGACCGGCAGGACCACGTCCGCGTGGTCCGTGACCTCGGAGGGCCGCAGCTCCAGGGAGACCACGAAGGCCTCCTTCAGGGCGGTCCGCGCGCGGGCCGGGTCCGGCAGGTCGGTGACCTCGACGCCCCCGACCAGCAGCGCGGACAGTTCCCGGGTCGCCGCCGCCTCGACGATCTGGCCGGTGTCGCGGCCGTAGCGGTGGGGGAGTTCGTCCAGGCCCCAGGCGGTGGCGACCTCCTCGCGGGCCCGCGGGTCGGTGGCCGGACGGCCGCCCGGCAGCAGCGACGGGAGCGCACCGGCCTCGACGGCCGCCCGCTCCCCGGCCCGGCGCGGGATCCACACCAGCTTCGCCCCGGTCGCGGCGGCCGCCCGGACGGCGGCGGTCAGCCCGCCGGGCACGCCGGCGAGGCGCTCCCCGACGACGATGACGGCGCCCGGCCGGCGCAGCGCCTCGGCGGCTTCGGCGCCGCCCGCCTCCAGGCCGCTCCGCGAGGACAGTGCGTCGAGCCAGTCGGGCTCGGTGCCGGGGGCGGCCGCCAGCAGCGTGCCGCCGGCCTTCTGCAGTCCGCGGGTGGCGAAGGGGGCGAGGGCGAAGGTCCGCTGCTTGAACCTGCGGTGGGCCTTGCGCAGCCGCAGGAAGACCCCGGGGGCCTCCTCCTCGGCCTCGATGCCGGCGAGCAGCACCGCGGGCGCCGCCTCCAGCGAGGCGTAGGTGACGCCGTCACCGTCGAGGTCCTTGCCGGTGCCGGCGACGGTGGCGGCCAGGAAGTCGGCCTCCTCCGCGCTGTGCACGCGGGCCCGGAAGTCGATGTCGTTGGTGTCGAGCACGACCCGGGCGAACTTGGCGTACGCGTAGGCGTCCTCGACGGTGAGCCGCCCGCCGGTGAGCACCCCGGCCCGGCCGCGTGCGGCGGCGAGCCCGTTCGCCGCGGCCTCCAGGGCCTCGGGCCAGCTCGCCGGTTCCAGGACCCCGGCGGCGCTGCGCACCAGCGGCGTGGTCAGCCGGTCCGGGCGCTGCGCGTAGCGGAAGGCGAAGCGGCCCTTGTCGCAGACCCACTCCTCGTTGACCTCGGGGTCCTCCGCGGCGAGGCGCCGCAGCACCTTGCCGCGCCGGTGGTCGGTACGGGTCGCGCAGCCGCCCGCGCAGTGCTCGCACACGCTCGGGGAGGAGACGAGGTCGAAGGGGCGGGAGCGGAAGCGGTACGCGGCCGAGGTGAGGGCGCCGACCGGGCAGATCTGGATGGTGTTGCCGGAGAAGTACGACTCGAAGGGGTCGTCCTCGCCGGTGCCGACCTGCTGGAGCGCGCCGCGTTCCAGGAGTTCGATCATCGGGTCGCCGGCGATCTCGTTGGAGAAGCGGGTGCAGCGGGCGCACAGCACGCACCGCTCCCGGTCCAGCAGGACCTGCGTGGAGATCGCGACGGGCTTCTCGTAGGTCCGCTTCCTGCCCTCGAAGCGTGACTCGGCGTTGCCGTGCGACATCGCCTGGTTCTGCAGCGGGCACTCGCCGCCCTTGTCGCAGACGGGGCAGTCCAGCGGGTGGTTGATGAGCAGCAGCTCCATCACCCCGCGCTGGGCCTTGTCGGCGGCCTCGGAGGTCAGCTGGGTCTTGACGACCATGCCGTCGGTGCAGGTGATGGTGCAGGAGGCCATCGGCTTGCGCTGGCCCTCGACCTCGACGATGCACTGGCGGCAGGCGCCGGCCGGGGGCAGGAGGGGGTGGTCGCAGAACCGGGGGATCTCGATGCCGAGCTGTTCGGCGGCGCGGATGACGAGGGTGCCCTTGGGCACCGAGAGCTCGACCCCGTCGATGGTCAGCGAGACCAGGTCCTCGGGCGGGACGGCGGCTCCTCCCCCGGAGGCGGCCGTAGTGGTGACGGTCATGCGTTCACCTCCGTGTCGGCCCAGAGGGTCGACTTCCTGGGGTCGAAGGGGCAGCCCTTGCCCGTGATGTGCTGCTCGTACTCCTCGCGGAAGTACGTGAGCGAGGAGAAGATCGGGCTGGCCGCGCCGTCGCCGAGGGCGCAGAAGGACTTGCCGTTGATGTTGTCGGCGATGTCGTTCAGCTTGTCGAGGTCGGACATGACGCCGTTGCCGGCCTCGATGTCGCGGAGCAGCTGGACCAGCCAGTAGGTGCCTTCGCGGCAGGGCGTGCACTTGCCGCAGGACTCGTGGGCGTAGAACTCGGTCCACCGGGTGACGGCCCGCACCACGCAGGTGGTCTCGTCGAAGCACTGCAGGGCCTTGGTGCCGAGCATCGAGCCGGCGGCGCCGACGCCCTCGTAGTCCAGGGGGACGTCGAGGTGCTCGTCGGTGAACATCGGGGTGGAGGAGCCGCCCGGGGTCCAGAACTTCAGCCGGTGCCCGGGCCGCATGCCGCCGCTCATGTCGAGGAGCTGGCGCAGGGTGATGCCGAGCGGGGCCTCGTACTGGCCGGGGCCGGCGACGTGCCCGGAGAGCGAGTACAGCGTGAAGCCGGGGGACTTCTCGGTCCCCATCGCCTTGAACCAGTCCTTGCCCTTGTTGAGGATCGCGGGAACCGATGCGATGGACTCGACGTTGTTGACGACAGTGGGGCAGGCGTAGAGCCCCTCGACGGCAGGGAAGGGGGGACGCAGCCGGGGCTGGCCGCGCCGGCCTTCGAGGGAGTCGAGCAGCGCCGTCTCCTCGCCGCAGATGTACGCGCCCGCGCCCGCGTGCACCGTGATGTCGAGGTCGAGGCCGCTGCCGAGGATGTTCCGGCCGAGGTAACCGGCCTCGTACGCCTCGCGCACGGCCTCGTGCAGGCGCCGCAGGACCGGTACGACCTCGCCGCGCAGGTAGATGAAGGCGTGCTGCGAGCGGATCGCGTAGCAGGCGATGATCATTCCCTCGATGAGGGAGTGCGGGTTGGCGAAGAGGAGGGGGATGTCCTTGCAGGTTCCCGGCTCCGACTCGTCGGCGTTCACCACGAGGTAGTGCGGCTTTCCGTCGCCCTGCGGGATGAACTGCCACTTCATGCCGGTGGGGAAGCCCGCGCCGCCGCGTCCGCGCAGCCCGGAGTCCTTCACGTAGGCGATCACTTCGTCCGGCGTCATCGCCAGGGCTTTGCGCAGGCCCTGGTAGCCGTCGTGGCGCCGGTAGGTCTCCAGCGTCCACGACTGGGGTTCGTCCCAGAAGGCCGACAGGACGGGTGCGAGGAGCTTCTCCGGACTGGTCCCTCCGCCGGCCGCCGGCCGGGAGGTACCCCCGTTGCTCAGTTCGGAGGACACGGACATCACTCCCCTCCCTCGGTGGTGCTCTCGCCGCGCGGGTGGACGATCGGGGTGTGCGGGGGCTCGCCTCGGGCGATGCGCAGGCCGATCAGGGAGGCGGGGCCGGCGCCGCCGGTGGCCTCGACCGCGCCCGCCCGCTCGTCGGGGAAGCCGGCCAGGATCCGGGCGGTCTCCTTGTACGTGCACAGCGGCGCGCCCCGGGTCGGCGAGACCTCGCGGCCGGCCAGCAGGTCGTCGACGAGGGCCTTGGCGGAGTCGGGCGTCTGGTTGTCGAAGAACTCCCAGTTGACCATCACCACGGGGGCGTAGTCGCAGGCCGCGTTGCACTCGATGTGTTCGAGGGTGACCTTGCCGTCGGGGGTGGTCTCGTTGTTGCCGACGCCGAGGTGCTCCTTGAGCTCCTCGAAGATGGCGTCGCCGCCCATGACCGCGCACAGGGTGTTGGTGCAGACGCCGACCTGGTAGTCGCCGGACGGCCGCCGCCGGTACATCGTGTAGAAGGTGGCGACGGCGGTGACCTCGGCCGTGGTCAGCCCGAGCACCTCGGCGCAGAAGCGGATGCCGGTCTTGGAGACGTAGCCCTCCTGCGCCTGGCACAGGTGCAGCAGCGGCAGCAGCGCGGAGCGGCTGTCGGGGTAGCGGGCGACGACTTCCTTCGCGTCCGCTTCGAGGCGCGCGCGTACCTCCGCCGGGAAGTCGGGGGCGGGCAGCTGGGGCATCCCCAGCGGGACTCCTCGGTTCTGAGGACTGGCGGTCATCGGTCGACGCCTCCCATCACGGGGTCGATGGAGGCGACGGCGACGATGACGTCGGCGACCTGGCCGCCCTCGCACATCGCGGCCATGGCCTGCAGGTTGGTGAAGGACGGATCGCGGAAGTGGACCCGGTAGGGGCGGGTGCCGCCGTCGGAGACGACGTGGACGCCGAGCTCGCCCTTGGGCGACTCGACGGCGGCGTAGACCTGCCCGGCCGGCACCCGGAAGCCCTCGGTCACCAGCTTGAAGTGGTGGATGAGGGCCTCCATGGAGGTGCCCATGATGTTCCTGATGTGGTCGAGCGAGTTGCCGAGGCCGTCGGGGCCCATGGCCAGCTGCGCCGGCCAGGCGATCTTCTTGTCGGCGACCATCACCGGGCCGGGCTCCAGCCGCTCCAGGCACTGCTCGACGATCCGCAGCGACTGGCGCATCTCCTCCAGGCGGATCAGGAACCGCCCGTAGGAGTCGCAGGTCTCGGTGGTCGGCACGTCGAAGTCGTAGGTCTCGTAGCCGCAGTACGGGTCGGACTTGCGCAGGTCGTGGGGCAGGCCGGCGGAGCGCAGGATCGGGCCGGTGGCGCCGAGCGCCATGCAGCCGGAGAGGTCGAGGTAGCCGACGTCCTGCATGCGTGCCTTGAAGATGGGGTTGCCGGTGGCGAGCTTGTCGTACTCCGGCAGGTTCTTCTTCATGGTCTTCACGAACTCGCGCAGCTGGTCGACGGCGCCCGGGGGCAGGTCCTGCGCGAGGCCGCCGGGGCGGATGAACGCGTGGTTCATGCGCAGCCCGGTGATCAGCTCGTAGATGTCGAGGATCAGCTCGCGGTCGCGGAAGCCGTAGATCATGATCGTGGTGGCGCCCAGCTCCATGCCCCCGGTGGCGATGCACACCAGGTGGGAGGAGAGCCGGTTGAGCTCCATCAGCAGGACGCGGATGACGGTGGCGCGGTCGGGGATCTGGTCGGTGATGCCGAGCAGCTTCTCGACGCCGAGGCAGTACGCCGTCTCGTTGAAGAACGGCGTCAGGTAGTCCATGCGCGTGACGAAGGTGGTGCCCTGCGTCCAGTTGCGGAATTCGAGGTTCTTCTCGATTCCGGTGTGGAGGTAGCCGATGCCGCAGCGGGCCTCGGTGACGGTCTCGCCGTCGATCTCCAGGATCAGCCGGAGCACGCCGTGGGTGGAGGGGTGCTGCGGACCCATGTTGACGACGATCCGCTCGTCGTCGGCCCTGGCCGCCGACTGGACGATCTCGTCCCAGTCGCCGCCGGTGACGGTGTAGACGGTGCCCTCGGTCGTCTCGCGAGCGGAGGAGTGGCTGCCTGCTTCTTCATTCGTGATGGGGGACATCAGCTGTACGACCTCCGCTGGTCGGGAGCCGGGATCTGGGCGCCCTTGTACTCGACGGGGATGCCGCCGAGCGGGTAGTCCTTGCGCTGGGGGAAGCCCTGCCAGTCGTCCGGCATCATGATCCGGGTGAGGGCCGGGTGCCCGTCGAAGACCAGGCCGAAGAAGTCGTACGCCTCGCGCTCGTGCCAGTCGTTGGTCGGGTAGACGCAGACGAGCGAGGGGACGTGCGGGTCGCCGTCCGGGACGGACACCTCCAGCCGCAGGATCCGGCCGTGGGTGAGCGAGCGCAGGTGGTAGACGGCGTGCAGCTCGCGGCCCTTGTCCCCGGGGAAGTGGACTCCGCTGACCCCGGTGCAGAGCTCGAACCGCAGGGCGGGGTCGTCGCGCAGGGTGCGCGCGACGCGCACGAGGTGCTCGCGGGCGATGTGGAAGGTGAGCTCGCCCCGGTCGACCACCGTCTTCTCGATGGCGTTCTCGGGGAGCAGGTCCTGCTCCTCCAGGGCGCCTTCGAGCTCGTCGGCCACCTCGTCGAAGTAGGAACCGTACGGGCGGGAGCTGGCGCCGGGCAGGGCCACGGTGCGGACGAGACCGCCGTAGCCGCTGGTGTCGCCGCCGCTCGCGGCGCCGAACATGCCCTTGCGGACGCCGATGACCTCGGGGCCCTGGGCGCGGGGCGCGGGAAGGCCGCTGCCGTCGGGCCCGCTCGCGCCGGTGTCGTTGCCGTGGTCCGGCTCTTGGGTCTCGCTCACCGGAGCAGCCCCTTCATCTCGATGGTGGGGAGGGCCTTGAGGGCCGCCGCCTCCGCCTCGCGGGCCGCTTCCTCCCGGTTCACGCCGAGCTTTCCGCCCTGGATCTTCTGGTGGAGCTTGAGGATCGCGTCCATCAGCATCTCGGGGCGGGGCGGGCAGCCGGGGAGGTAGATGTCCACGGGGACGATGTGGTCGACGCCCTGGACGATCGCGTAGTTGTTGAACATTCCGCCCGAGGATGCGCAAACCCCCATGGAGATGACCCATTTGGGAGCGGGCATCTGGTCGTACACCTGGCGCAGCACCGGCGCCATCTTCTGGCTGACCCGTCCGGCCACGATCATCAGATCGGCCTGGCGCGGGGAGCCGCGGAAGACCTCCATGCCGAAGCGGGCCAGGTCGTACCGGCCCGCTCCGGTGGTCATCATCTCGATGGCGCAGCAGGCGAGGCCGAAGGTCGCCGGGAAGACGGACGACTTGCGCACCCACCCCGCGGCCTGTTCGACGGTGGTGAGCAGAAAGCCGCTCGGCAGCTTCTCTTCCAGTCCCATGGGAAATTCAGCCCCTCAGTCCCATTCCAGGCCGCCGCGGCGCCATACGTAGGCGTAGGCGACGAAGACGGTGAGCACGAAGAGCAGCATCTCGACGAGCCCGAAGATCCCCAGGGCGTCGAAGGTGACGGCCCAGGGGTAGAGGAAGACAACCTCGATGTCGAAGACGATGAAGAGCATCGCCGTCAGGTAGTACTTGATGGGGAAGCGACCGCCGCCCGCCGGCATCGGCGTCGGCTCGATGCCGCACTCGTAGGCGTCGAGCTTCGCCCGGTTGTACCTTTTTGGGCCGATCAGCGTGGCCATGACCACGGAGAAGATCGCAAACCCTGCGCCGAGGGCGCCGAGCACGAGGATGGGCGCGTACGCATTCACGCTCCTCGCTCCTTCCAGTCGTCCTTGACCGTTGGACCGCCGCCGGCCGGAGCCCCTCCCGGTGGGAGCGGGGTGCGTGCCCCGCCTCGCGAAGATCGTGCACATGTGAGGCAGTTCACAAGCCGGACTGGTGCGCATCTTATGCCTGCTCGTCTGTGATCTGCGACACGGGTAACAACACCGAGTTTGTGATCTCCACCACCTGACGAACGATCATGAAGTCCGATGAGTGGTGATCTTCATACGCGAAGCATCCGCATGATCACCAAAGGTGACATTCGAGGCCGTTCTCGCAGGTGGAAGGCGCCCCGCCCTATCAAACCGTGGCGGGTGCAGGCAAATTGGCATCCGGCGGCCCTTGATGATATGGGGATCGGCGTCGCCCGGTCGGGGGAGCCCGCGTGTACGGAGGTGGACGCGGGGCATGCGAGGGTGCGGCGGGCCGTCGAGTGCGTGCATCCGTTCACGAACCCCCTCCGGCGGCGGGGCCCCACTTCACAGGAAGGTCACGGGTCGGCCACAGCGTCCGCATGGCGTGATCCTTCTGTGACCTGCGCCACTCTGAATCAGGCGTTCCGAAAGCGGGCTTGGCCATCTGTGCGGAGGGATGGTAGTCCGAGGATCAATTCGGACTTATTACTGAAACCCCATGATCACAGCCCTGTGAGGGCCTGTCCGTTTCGCCCGTTACGGCGTCAATAAGGAGCCAGACGCGCCCGGTTCGCGCCGTTCGCGCGCAACTGTGGCGCAGCCCACGTTTCTTGAAGGGACCCCTGGCGCCCTGATAGCGGTAGTCCTCATGTCCCACACCGCTCACATACCCAGCCACCGGAAGCCCCGCCGCAGCGCCTCGAAGCTCGCGGTCCGCGCCGGAGTTGCCGGTGGCGTCCTCAGCACCCTGGCCATGGCCGGCACCGCGAGCGCGTCCCCGTCCGAGCCCGTGGCCGAGACGACGCTCGAAATGCCGGTCCTGAACCTGGATCTGGCCGCCGAGGTCTCCTCCGCGGTCACCACGGCCGCCGAGAACACCCGTCTGGCCGCCGTGGAAGGCGAACTGACCGCCCAGGAGGAGAGCGCCCGCACCGGCGCCGCCGCCGAGGCGAAGCAGGCCAAGGAGACGGCCCAGAAGGCCGCCGAGAAGAAGGCGAAGGAGGAGGCGGACCGCAAGGCCGAGGCCGAGCGCGCCACCCGCGACTCCGAGCGCACCGCGCTGAAGACCGCCTCCGCCCCCGCGAAGGCCCCGCAGGGCACCGGCACCGTGACGGCCCCGGCGACCGGCTCCGCCGCAGCCATCGTCAACTTCGCCCGCGCGCAGGTCGGCAAGGCCTACGTCATGGGTGGCACCGGCCCGTCCTCCTTCGACTGCTCCGGCCTCGTCCAGGCCGCCTACCGCCAGGCCGGCATCTCCCTGCCGCGCATGTCCCAGGCGCAGTCCTCGGCCGGCACCTCCGTCTCCCTGAACGCCCTCCAGCCGGGCGACATCCTCTACTGGGGCTCCAAGGGCAGCGCGTACCACGTCGCCATCTACGTCGGCGGCGGCAAGTTCGTCGGCGCGCAGAACCCCAGCACGGGCATCGTCGAGCGCAGCCTGAGCTACGACAAGCCGACGGGCGCCGTCCGCGTCCTCTGAGCCCGCCCCTGAGCCCCGCTCAGGTCCCGGCAGCAGACACGGCCGAGGGCCGGTACTCCCCCGCTCGGGGGTGGAGTACCGGCCCTGGAGTCGTTTCCCGGAGGTTCGCCGCACACCGGGCACGGGATGCCGGCACGGGATGCCGGCACCCGCCCCGGCGGCCGCGTCGAAGCGGCCCGCGGGGGGCCTGAGAGGATGGCGGGGCAGGCCCTGAGCGTCAGACCCTGGAGGTGGTGGTCCCGTGGGCACACAGGGCACCCGGCCGTACGAGCCCCGTGAGGCCGGCGAGGCCGGCGATCCCACCGCGGCCCGGGCCGCCCTCGGCCTCGGGCTCCTCGCCGTCGGGGGCTGGCTGCTGAACATCGCCCGCCCCTGGCAGAAGCCGGGGCATGCCCTCGTCCTCGCGGCCGGATGGACCGTGTCGGGCGCACTGCTGGTGTGCGGCCTGGTCCTCCTGGCCCGGTGCGTGCGCACCGTGCACGGATCCCCCGACCCGGAGGGTCGGGGGATCCGTGAGCGCCGTCCTTCGTGAGCCCGCGCCGTCAGGCCTTCGGGGCCACCTTCGAGAGGCCGTTGATGATGCGGTCCATCGCGTCGCCGCCCGCCGGGTCGGTCAGGTTGGCCAGCATCTTCAGGGTGAACTTCATCAGCAGCGGGTGGGTCAGGCCGCGCTGCGTGGCGACCTTCATGACCTTCGGGTTGCCGATCAGCTTCACGAAGGCGCGGCCCAGCGTGTAGTAGCCGCCGTAGGTCTCCTTGAGCACCTTCGGGTAGTTGTGCAGCGCCAGCTCGCGCTGCGCCGGCGTGGACCGGGCCTGCGCCTGCACGATGACGTCCGCCGCGATCTGGCCGGACTCCATCGCGTAGGCGATGCCCTCGCCGTTGAACGGGTTGACGAGGCCGCCCGCGTCTCCGACCAGCAGCAGGCCCTTGGTGTAGTGCGGCTGCCGGTTGAAGGCCATCGGCAGCGCCGCGCCGCGGATCGGCTGCGTCATGTTCTCGGGGGTGTAGCCCCAGTCCTCCGGCATCGAGGCGCACCAGGCCTTGAGGACCTCGCGCCAGTCCAGCTCCTTGAAGGCGGAGGAGGAGTTGAGGATGCCGAGGCCGACGTTGGACGTGCCGTCGCCCATGCCGAAGATCCAGCCGTAGCCGGGCAGCAGCCGGTCCTGCGGGCCGCGCCGGTCCCACAGCTCCAGCCAGGACTCCAGGTAGTCGTCGTCGTGCCGCGGCGAGGTGAAGTACGTGCGCACCGCGACGCCCATCGGGCGGTCCTCGCGCCGGTGCAGGCCCATGGCCAGGGACAGCCGGGAGGAGTTGCCGTCGGCGGCGACGACCAGCGGGGCGTGGAAGGTGACCGGGGTCTTCTCCTCGCCCAGCTTCGCCTGTACGCCGGTGATGCGGCCGGTACGGGCGTCGCGCACGGGCTCGCCCACGTTGCAGCGCTCGTACAGCCGGGCGCCGGCCTTCTGGGCCTGGCGGGCCAGGGTCTCGTCGAAGTCGTCACGCTTGCGGACGAGTCCGTACTCCGGGTAGGAGGCGAGTTCCGGCCAGTCCAGCTGGAGCCGCTGGCCGCCGCCGATGATCCGCAGGCCCTTGTTGCGGAGCCAGCCGGCCTCCTCGGAGATGTCGATGCCCATCGCCACCAGCTGCTTGGTGGCACGCGGGGTCAGTCCGTCGCCGCAGACCTTCTCGCGCGGGAACGCCGTCTTCTCCAGCAGCAGGACGTCCAATCCGGCCTTGGCGAGGTAGTAGGCGGTGGTCGAGCCGGCGGGCCCGGCCCCGACGACGATCACGTCCGCGGAGTGTTCGGAGAGGAGCTCGGTCACTGCGGGGTCTCCCGAAGGCTCGATAAAGGGTGCCAGGCGGCACCGGACATGTGCAGTCTATGCAGCGAGAGAGATCGCGATCCGAAGGGCTGCCCCGATGACGACTTCGCCGACCCGGCCCCCGCTCCCGGCGGTAGGGCTGCGCGTGCCCACCGATGAGGACGCCCACAGCTGGCACCGCGTCTTCAACGACGCCGATGTGATGGAGTTCCTCGGCGGTCCCGCCGAGCTCTCGGAGTACGAGGAGTTCACCGCGCGCCAGCGCATGCACGACGCGCAGCTCGGCCTGTGCCTGTGGACGCTGCTGGACGGCGACGGCGAGGTGATCGGCTTCACCGGAGCGCAGCCCTGGCCGGCGGACAAGGCGTGGGGGCCGGTCGGTGAGATCGAGATCGGCTGGCGGCTCGGGCGGGCGGCCTGGGGCCGCGGCTACGCGTACGCCGCGGCGCTGGCCACCCTGGAGCGGGTCCGCGAAGCCGGGATCGAGCGGGTGGTGGCGATGATCCACGCCGACAACGCCCGCTCCGTGGCGGTGGCGGAGCGGCTCGGCATGACCCTGGCCGAGGAGTTCACCACGCCGGGCGGGAACCCGGCCCGCCGCTACGCCCTGGACCTGCGGGACCTGCCGCCGCCCCGGTGAGCGTCCCGGCGGCGGCGGACCGGGGCGTCAGAAGACGGACAGGCCCGTCAGGGTCGTGAAGCGGTCCAGCGCGGCGACGCCCGCGACCGAGTTGCCCCGGGCGTCCAGTCCGGGGCTCCACACGGCGAGGGTGCACTGCCCGGGGACGACGGCGACGATCCCGCCGCCCACCCCGCTCTTGCCGGGCAGCCCGACACGGTAGGCGAACTCGCCCGCCGCGTCGTACGTCCCGCAGGTCATCATCACCGCGTTGACCTGCTTGGCCTCGCTGCGCGTCAGCAGCCGCGAGCCGTCCGCGCGCAGCCCGTGCCGGGCCAGGAACCGCCCGGCGCGGGCCAGGTCCGCGCAGCTCATCTCGATGGAGCACTGCCAGAAGTAGTGCTCCAGCAGAGCGGGCACCGGGTTGTCGATGTTCCCGTACGAGGCCATGAAGTGCGCGAGGGCCGCGTTGCGGTCGCCGTGGCCCTGCTCGGAGGCGGCGACCTCGGCGTCGAAGCCTATGTCCGGGTTCTGGCTCTCCTGCCGCAGGAACTCCAGCACCTCGCTGCTCGCGTCGCCCGTCAGCGTCTGGAGCCGGTCGGTGACCACGAGGGCGCCCGCGTTGATGAACGGATTGCGCGGGATGCCGTTTTCGTACTCCAGCTGTACGAGCGAGTTGAACGGGTTGCCCGAGGGCTCCCGGCCGACCCGCTCCCACAGGCTGTCGCCGCCCTCGGCCAGGGCCAGGGCGAGCGCGAAGACCTTGGTGATCGACTGGGCGGAGAAAGGCACCTGCCAGTCCCCGACCCCGAAGACGTTGCCGTCGAGATCGGCGACGGCCATACCGAACTGCCGCGGGTCCACCGCGGCGAGCGCCGGGATGTACTCGGCGGGCGTGCCCCTGCCCAGCAGCGGCGCGACGTCGGCGGCGATCCGCTCCAGCAGGGGCTTGTAGTCCAGGGACCCGGAGTCGGGGGACAGGGCGTCGGGCACGGCGTCAGGCCTTGGTGCCTCTGTGCAGGGCGACGATGCCGCCGCTGAGGTTGCGCCAGGCGACCTTGGACCAGCCGGCCTTCTGCAGCAGGCCGGCCAGCGCCGGCTGGTCGGGCCATGCGCGGATGGACTCGGCGAGGTACACGTACGCGTCGGGGTTGGAGGACACCGCGCGGGCGACGGGCGGCAGCGCGCGCATCAGGTATTCGGTGTAGACCGTCCGCAACGGCGCCCAGGTGGGCTGCGAGAACTCGCAGATCACGACCTGCCCGCCGGGCTTGGTCACCCGGTACAGCTCGCGCAGCGCCGCGTCGGTGTCCTGGACGTTGCGCAGACCGAAGGAGATCGTCACGGTGTCGAAGACGTCGTCCTTGAACGGCAGCTTCGTCGCGTCGCCGGCGGTCAGCGGAAGCCAGGAGTTCCGCCTCTTGCCCTCCATGAGCATGCCCAGGGAGAAGTCGCAGGGGACGACGTACGCGCCGGTCGCCGCGAAGGGCAGCGAGGAGGTCGCCGTACCGGCGGCCAGATCGAGGACCTTCTGCCCGGGGCGCGCGTCGACCGCCTTGGCGACCTCCTTGCGCCACACCCGGTCCTGGCCGAGGGAGAGGACGTCGTTGGTCAGGTCGTAGTTCGCCGCGACCCTGTCGAACATGGAGGCGACTTCATGCGGCTGCTTGTCCAGGGAGGCCCTTGTCACTGGCGTTCGCCCCTCGTGTTGCGATGCGGATCGGCGGGTACGGCCCCATCCTCTCAGGCCGCAGGGGCCCCGGCGGCGCGGGCTCCGCCGTACCGCGCCGTGGCGGGTCCGTACCCGACCGTAGAACTGTTCCGAAGGACAGTTACGCTGCTACGCCGCATACGCGTTGACTGCCAGCGTGCGGCCCGGTGAGGGTCACCCACCGGATCGAGACCACAACCGTGGGCGGGTCCGGCAGTGGCCGCCGCGAACAGGAAGCTTCACGATGCCGGCAGGCCATTCCACCGGTCGCTCCCGCCGTGACGGCCCGCGCGCCAGGCGCCGGGCCGAGCGGCGCAGGCGGCTGCGGCGCACGATCCTCCTCGGTTCCGCGGCGCTGGTCGCCGTATCGGCGACCGCCTACGCGCTGCTGCCCGAGGACGAGACCACCACGGCCGCCAAGGGCCGCACCGCCGCACAGGCCGACGCACCGGACGGGGAAGGCACCGACGCCGCCGGGAACCCCCTCCCGCAGGGCGGGGCGAAGTCCCCCGAGGCCGCGCCGTCCCCCGCCGCACCCTCGCCGCAGGCTCCCTCGCCCTCACCGTCCACCGGTGCCCCCGCGACCCCCGGCAAGCCGGGCACCTTCACCGGGTCGTCCGCTTCCGGCAGCGCTCAGGGCAAGGGGACGACGCGGCGCTGGCGGCTGGAGGTGGAGGAGGGCAGCGGGATAGACCCGGAGGCCGCCGCCCGCTCCGTCGAGGCGATCCTCGGGGACCCGCGCGGCTGGACCAGGGACCCGCGTTACGGCTTCCAACTCGTCGGGGCGGGGCAGCCGGTGGACTTCACCGTCAAGATCGCGACGCCGAAGACCACCGACCTCCTGTGCGACGTGGTCACCCCGGAGCTCATCGGCGAGACCAACTGCCGGGTCGGCCATGTCGTGGTGGTCAACCTCAAGCGCTGGAAGGAGGGTTCGCCCCAGTTCAGCGGCTCGGTGGAGGAGTACCGGGCACTGATCGTCAACCACGAGGTCGGGCACGAGATCGGCCGCGGCCACGAGGGCTGCCCGGGCCCCGGCAAGCCCGCCCCGGCGATGATGCAGCAGATCAAGGGCCTTGGGGGATGCAAGTCGAACGCCTGGCCCTTCGACGCGAATGGAACCTACCTGTCCGGTCCGCCCGTCCTCTAGGGAAAGGCCGGCCTCCGTAAGGGGCCGACCGGGGGGCATCGAGGAGTGGGAACCGTGCGCGTCGTCAGCTTCAGCGTCCCTGCGTGGTTCCCCTCGTACGAGGAGCCGGACGGGCCGCCGGCGCAGGACGAGGCGCAGCCGTGGGAAGCCCTGCTGACCGAGCAGGAGTCCGCGGTGTTCCTGTGCCTGGCCACCGGCGCCTCCAACCGGGAACTCGCCGGGGAACTCCAACTGTCCGTCAGCACGGTCAAGTTCCACGTCGTGAACATACGGGCCAAGCTCGGCGGGATCAGCCGCCTCCAGGCCTGCCTGCTGGCCGCCCTCGCCCGGGAGGGCAGCCGGCCCGCCGACGCCGGGCCCGGCGAGGATGCCCTCGACGGAGGCCGACCCGGCGAGAGCGAGCCCGGCGGGAGCGCGGCGGCCGGGAGCACGGCGGCGGGGAGCAGGCCCGGCGAGAGCGCGGCGGCCGAGAGCGAGCCCGGCGGGAGCAGGCCCGGCGGGAGCGACGGCGGGCTCAGCGCCGCCGGTGCAGCAGCCGTCCCCCGATGACGGTGGCCACGCACGCGGTGGCGCCCCGCGTCAGCAACTCGGCCTCGTCCGCCACCGCGAACACCGCGAAACGCGCCGCCGCGCCCGGCTCCAGCACCCCGTGGAAGGCCTCCGCAGCCGACTCCCGGCCCGCGAAGGGATCCAGGTCGGGCCGCCCCTCGTAGGGCGCCGGCGGCAGGATCGCCAGCCCCGAGCGGGACACCGCCGTACGCACCGCCGCGACCGTGAAGCGGCCGCACACCGCCACCACCCCGCGGGCCAGCAGCCGCTGCGTGCCGCGCCGGGCGCTGTTGCCCCACCGCGACTCCGTCAGCTTCAGGGCCTCCAGCGCCTCCCCGCCGGTGATCGGGTCCGCGCCGAGCTCCGTGACCTCGTACGGGTCGTCCGGGTAGTACGTCCGCTCCAGCAGCTCGTCCGCCCCGCGCACCAGCAGCCCCGGCGTGAGCACCCCGGGCCAGCGGCGCACCCGGGCGTGCGAATGCGCCGAGCCGAGGTCCTCGTACGTGCCCACACGGGCGATCCGGTCCCCTTCGACGAGGACCGCACCGCCCGCCAGCGGCGCGGACCCCGGTCCGGTCACAAGGAGTTCGGCGGCGTGCAGCGTCAGCATCGTGATCGTGTCGGGCGCGTCAGTTCGCGGAGATGAGCTTCAGCTCGGGGTGCGCGGTGCCGCCCTCGATCGCGGTGGAGGAGATGTGCGAGACCACGCGGTCGTCGGCCGGGTCGTTCGCCGGGTCGTCGTGGACCAGCAGGTGCTCGTACGTCGTCGCGCGCTGCGCCGGGGTGCGGCCCGCCTTGCGGATCAGGTCGATGATCTCCTGGCGGTTGGAGCGGTGCTTGGCGCCGGCGGAGGAGACGACGTTCTCCTCCAGCATGATCGAGCCGAGGTCGTCCGCGCCGTAGTGCAGCGAGAGCTGGCCCGCCTCCTTGCCGACGGTCAGCCAGGAGCCCTGGATGTGGGCGATGTTGTCGAGGAACAGGCGCGCGACCGCGATCATGCGCAGGTACTCGAAGATCGTCGCCTGGGTCCGGCCCTTGAGGTGGTTGTTCTCGGGCTGGTAGGTGTACGGGATGAAGGCGCGGAAGCCGCCCGTGCGGTCCTGCGTGTCCCGGATCATCGCGATGTGCTCGATGCGCTCGGCGTTGGTCTCGCCGGTGCCCATCAGCATGGTCGAGGTGGACTCCACCCCCAGCTTGTGGGCGATCTCCATGATCTCCAGCCAGCGCTCGCCGGACTCCTTGAGCGGGGCGATCGCCTTGCGCGGGCGGGCCGGCAGCAGCTCGGCGCCGGCGCCTGCGAAGGAGTCGAGGCCGGCCGCGTGGATGCGCTTGATGGCCTCCTCCGCCGAGACGCCCGAGATGCGGGCCATGTGCTCGACCTCGGACGCGCCGAGGGAGTGGATGACCAGCTGCGGGAACGCCTGCTTGATGGCCGCGAAGTGGTGCTCGTAGTACTCGACGCCGTAGTCCGGGTGGTGCCCGCCCTGGAACATGATCTGCGTGCCGCCCAGCTCGACGGTCTCCGCGCAGCGGCGCAGGATGTCGTCGAGGTCGCGGGACCAGCCCTTCTTGGTGTCCTTGGGGGCGGCGTAGAAGGCGCAGAACTTGCACGCCGTGACGCACACGTTCGTGTAGTTGATGTTCCGCTCGATGATGTACGTCGCGATGTGCTCGGTGCCGGCGTAGCGGCGGCGGCGCACCGCGTCGGCCGCCTGCCCCAGCGCGTGCAGCGGCGCGTGGCGGTAGAGGTCGAGCGCCTCTTCCTTGGTGATCCGGCCCCCCGCGGCGGCGCGGTCGAGGACAGACTGGAGAACGGCCTGGTCGGTCACCGGGAGTCACCTTTCGGCGGTGTGTCTGTGTCAAGGTCCGGACCGAGCCAGCCTACGCCAGGGGTCGGCGGCGGGTTTCAGGGGCTGCGCCTGAGATCTCCCTCGGGGTTCCCTGCCGGGGTGTCGCCCGACTTGTAGTGCAGCGTCCCGTCCGCGTTGAGGGTGAACCGCTCGTCGGCGGAGCCGTTGGAGCAGACCCCGGGGGCCGGGTTGGGGCCGGCCGAGGTGTCCAGGACCAGCGAGCGGTCGGTGGCCGAGGAGAGCTTCCAGTCGCCGCTGCAGTCGGTGCCGAGGACGGCGAGGACCGACTTGTCCCGGGCGACGACCTCGCCGACCTTGCCGCCCTTGATGGTGATCTCGAACTCCGACGACAGGCCGAGGCGGGCGGTGGTGACCGTGCCCTTCCACGTGCCGATGAGCTCCTTGGGGACGTCGGTACGGGTCCCGGGCGCAGGCGAGGCGGAGCTCGCGACCGGCGCCGGGGCCGAGGCGCCCGGGGCGGGCGAGGAGGCCGAGGGCCGCGCGCCGGCGTCGGCCAGGTCCCGCTGCCGGTCGCCGCCCTGCCCCGGCAGCAGGTCCAGGAAGTAGACCCCGCCGGACAGCACCGCCAGGACGGCCGCCGCGGCCAGCACGACGGTGCAGCTGAACCGGCGCCCCGCGGCCCTGAGGCTGACCTGCGGCCCGCCGGGCTCGGACCGCGGCTGCGGCACCGCCCCGGCCGCGGCGCCCGCGGCGCCCGCCGGGCCTGCGCCGGCGGTCTCGGTGGGGCTGGCGTACGGGCCCGCGGCCGGGGCGGCGTATGGGAAGCCCGCGCCCCGGCTCCCGTACGAGGGGTCCGGCGCCCCGAAGCCGCCGCTGGCGGGGGCGTACGACCCCGCGGCGAAGGGGACCGGGCCGGACGCGGCCTCCGGCGCGGCCCCGGCCCCGGCGCCGGCCGGAGCCGGTCCGCCTGCCGCGGCACCCTCGGGGGAATCGGCGTCGAGGTCGAGGAGGGCCACCGCGGCCCGGCTGGCCTCCTCCACCAGGGGTGCCGGGAGCCAGCCGGGGGCGCCGAGCGCCCCCGCCAGGGCGGCGGCGACCGCCTCGGGCGCGGGCCGGTCGGCGGCCGCCTTCGCGAGGCAGGCCTCGATCAGGTCGCGCAGGTCCCCTGCGGGGAGGTCGCCGAGCTCGGGCGGTTCGTGCACCACCTTGTAGAGGAGGGTGGCGGAGTTGTCCCCGGTGAAGGGCGGCCTGCCGGTCGCCGCGAAGGCCAGCACCGCGCCGAGGGAGAACACGTCGGCCGCCCCGGTGATCCCCTTGCCGAGGATCTGCTCGGGGGACATGTAGCCGGGCGAGCCGACGGAGACCCCGGTGGAGGTGAGCGAGGCGGTGCCGTCCATGGCCCGCGCGATCCCGAAGTCGATCAGCCGGGGCCCGTCGAGGGCGAGCATCACGTTCGACGGTTTCACGTCCCGGTGGACGAGCCCGAGCCCGTGCACGGCCACCAGGGCGCGCGCCAGGCCCGCGCCGACGGCCCGTACCGAGGGTTCGGGGAGCGGCCCGTGCGCGGCGAGCGCGCGGGCCAGGGAGGGCCCCGCCACGTATCCGGTGGCCACCCACGGGACCGGGGCCTCGGGGTCCGCGTCCAGCACCGGCGCGGTCCACTCGCCGCCGACCCGCCGGGCCGCCTCGACCTCGCGGCGGAACCGGGCCCGGAACTCCTCGTCGGAGGCGAAGTGCGGGTGCACGATCTTGACGGCGACGGTCCGGCCGCCCGCACTGCGTCCCAGGTACACCCGGCCCATGCCACCCGCGCCGAGCCGGCCGAGCAACCGGTACGCGCCGATGGTCCGCGGCTCACCGGCTTCCAGCGGATGCATCGCGTCCCCCCAATTCCCCGTGGTCCCGGGCGCCTTGTGGCACCCGGCCGAGCAGCAGCCTAGGGGGTTGCGGGCGGGGGGAGGGTGCGGCCGTCACCCTTTTGCATTTCCCCCGACCGGCGGAGGAATGCGGAAAGGGCGGGAATTGCCGGGAAACCGGGCATTCACCTGCCGGGCGTTTTGGATCTACCTGGCGGTAAACCCGGTCAGCACTCCTGGACCACCGCGCCCAGCAGTTCCACGGACACGTCCGCGGGATACCCCGTCGTCGGTCCCGTTCGGCGGGCGAATTCCCGTACGCCGGCCAGCTGGTCGGGTCCGAAGCGGAAGTCGAGCGTGGTGAAGTAGCGCTCCAGCAGCTCCGCGTCGAAGGCCTCCCAGCGGGCCGCCTGTTCGGCGACCTTGGCGACCTCTTCGAGGGAGAGGTCGCGGGAGGCGAGGAAGGCCTCGTGGACCTTCTGCACGACGGCGGGCTCGCGGGCCAGGTAGTCCTTGCGGGCGGCCCAGACGGCGAAGACGAACGGCAGTCCGGTCCACTCCTTCCACATGTGCCCGAGGTCGTGGACGGTCAGTCCGAGCCGGGGCGCGTCGTGGAGCGAGGCCCGCAGTGCGGCGTCGCCGATCAGTACGGCGGCGTCGGCCTCCTGCATCATCACGCCCAGGTCGGGAGGGCACGTGTAGTAGTCGGGCCGTACGCCGTACTGCTCGGAGAGCAGTAGCTGGGCCAGGCGTACGGACGTACGGGAGGTCGAGCCGAGGGCGACACGGGCTCCGTCGAGCCGGTCCAGGGGGACCTGCGAGACGATCACGCAGGACATCACGGGGCCGTCGCAGCCGACCGCGAGATCGGGGAAGGCGACGAGCCGGTCGGCGTTGCGGAGGAATTCCACGAGGGTGATCGGGGCGATGTCCAGCTCACCGTCGACGAGCCGCTGGCTGAGCTTCTCGGGGGTGTCCTTGGTCAGCTCCAGGTCCAGCAGCGTGCCGGTTCTGGCGAGCCCCCAGTAGAGGGGCAGGCAGTTCAGGAACTGAATGTGGCCGACGCGGGGCCGGCTGCGGTAGACGTCCACATCGCGAGACTAGTCCCACGGTCTGCGTCAGCCTTGAGGCGGGTCTCAAACGTCCGGGTGACGTGATCTTTCCCTCTGGTCTCGGCCGCATGGTGCGTGCTAGGCTCGACGCAAGTTGCAGTTTGGTTTCCCTTGCAGTACGAGGCCTGCGGAGAATGTGACCCGCAGGCTTTTGTAGTTTTCAGACTTCTTAGCAGGTTCTGGAGCAGGGCGACCCTTTGGCCCATAGGAGGGCTCATGGCTACCGGAACCGTGAAGTGGTTCAACGCTGAAAAGGGCTTCGGCTTCATCGCCCAGGACGGCGGCGGCCCGGATGTCTTCGTCCACTACTCCGCGATCAACGCCTCTGGCTTCCGCTCCCTCGAGGAGAACCAGACGGTGAACTTCGACGTCACGCAGGGTCCGAAGGGCCCGCAGGCGGAGAACGTCACCCCGGCCTAGTCGCCTGGGCCAACCTCAATCGCGGGTTGGAAAAGCAGTACCCAAGGAGCCCTGTCACTTCCGCGCGAGCGGAGCGGCGGGGCTCCTGCCTTTCCCCCTCCCGGCTGAGGGGGGGACGGACACGCCCTGGGGCCCGCACCGTGTGCACGGTGCGGGCCCCAGGGCGCAGTACGGGCGGGCCGGAGGCGCCCGGGCCGTGCGGGCCCGGGCGCCGGGGTCACTTCGCGGTGGCCGCGGGCGGGGCGGTGATCTCGATGTCGAGGATCAGCGTCACGTCCTCCGGGGTGACCAGGCGGAGCTGGTAGGTGCCGGGGGCGAGGTCGGCGTCCGTGAAGAGCTCCGGCAGGACGATCCGGCCGTCGGCAGCGGTCGCCGCCAGGGTGAGGCTGAAGGCCTTCTTGCCGGTCGCGTCCTTGAAGTACGGGCCCTTCGCGGTCGCCGGGTCGGCCGGCACCCACTTCCCGTCCTTCTCCTGGCCCAGGCCGGCGACGACACCGGACACGGCGACGGCCTTGCCCTTGGCCGTGGCACGGACCTCGACGCCCGTGATGCTCGTACCGGCGGCCGCCACGATCGGCTTCGAGCCGTCCGGGCGGGCGAGCAGGTCGGCGGCGGGCGCCGTGACCTTGCCGGCGAAGTTCACGGTGAGCCGGCTGGTGGTGTCGTAGGCCGAGGCGCGCAGGGTGAAGGTGCCCGCCGTGGCGCCGGCCTTCAGGCCGGGCGCGGCGGCGATGCCGTCGGCGCCCGTCTTGACCACCAGGGACTTCGCCGTCCCGAACAGGGTGCCGGTGGCATCCTCCTCGACCGCGAAGATGACCTCGCGGCCCGCGGCGGGCTTGCCGTCGCTGAGGAGCAGCTTGACCCGCGGGACGACCGTGAAGGCCGTACCGGCCTCGGCGGCGAGGCCGGGACCGTCCAGCACCGTCAGCTCGGCCAGGTGAGGGGCCGGCTTCTCCGGGGTCGGAGTCGGCGTCGGGGTGGGGGTGGGGGTGGGCGTCGGGGTCGGCTTGGGGGTGGGAGTCGGCGTCGGCTTGGGGGCCGGCGTCGGCGTGACCGGGGTCTGCGGGCGGGGCGTGGGCAGGGTGCCCGGCTGCGCCGGCGGGTAGTTCCCGACGGGCGGGTTGGCGACCTCGGTGGCTCCCTGCTGGTACTGCCGCATGTAGCCGAGCACGGTGTTCACGTACTCGCGGGAGTTGTTGTAGCTGAGGATCGCCTTGTCGAGCTCGGCGGCCACGGACAGGTTCCGGTCGCCGGCGCACAGGTAGAGGCCGGCGCCCAGGGCCGCGTCGTAGATGTTGTTGGGGTCCCGCTTGGCGTCGCCGTTGCCGTCGGCGCCCCAGGTGGCCCAGGTCGAGGGGATGAACTGCATCGGCCCGACGGCGCGGTCGTAGACCACGTCCGCGTCGAACTCGCCCCGGTCGGTGTCGCGGATCTCGGCGAAGCCGTTGCCGTCGAGGCGGGGGCCGCGGATCGGCTTCTCGGTGTAGCCGTCGGCCTTGAGGCCGTAGCCGGAGGCGTGGACGGACTCGACCCGGCCGATGCCCGCGAGCAGCTGCCACGGCAGCTTGCAGTTCGGGAGCGCCGCCGCCACGGCGACCTCGGCGCGGTTGTAGGCGTCGAGGGCGGTCGCGGGTATGCCGCTCGCGCCGGCCTCCTGCGTGCCCGTCCCCGCGGCGGGCGGCGGGTCGGCGACGATGTCCGGCAGGTCCAGCCGGGCGTCACCTCGGTCGGTGGCCTGCGGACTGTCCGGGGTCGGTTCGGACTCTCCCGCATCCGCGGTCGACGGAGTGGACACGACCGCGGCAGTGGTCAGGCTGGCCGCGAGCGCGGCCGTGCACAGGACCTTGCGCGAGGTGTTGACGATGTGGCGGTGAAGCGGCTTCACAGTGCGGCAATCCCCCCAAGGAGCCGTTCAAAGGCATGCGGCCGGTCTGGCCGTGAATATCCACTGTCTATCAGGTATTCCGACCCGACTCGCCGTCCGATCGGCAGATGTGACGCACCATTCGTCTCACCTTCACCGGGGTCCGGCGACAGAACGGACAACGATCCCAACCCTCCGCCCGAAATGGTCCGATGACAACCTGTTTCCAGCCGGATCCCGTCTGTTCGAAGCCACGGCAGACCCTGCGAGACCGCGCCACCGCACACCACACACCGCACGCACGCCGATGTGACCCGGATCACTCAAGAAGAGTCGTGGGGACCGATACATTCCGCGGCGCCCGCCGGTCTTACTTCCGTACCCACCGACCCGGACAGAAGAGGAACGATCCCCATGCGCATCGTCATCACTGAATTCATCAGCCTCGACGGCGTCGTGCAGGCACCGGGCGGCCAGGGCGAGGACGGCGACGGCGGCTTCGCCCACGGCGGTTGGACCCAGCCCTTCTTCGACCCGGAGGTCGTCGGCGGCTCCTTCACCGAGGCCCTGGAGAAGGCCGACGCGCTGCTGTACGGGCGCCGCACCTGGCAGAACATGGCCGCCGCGTGGCCCGAGCGGGCCGGCGACCCGTTCGCCGACCGGATGAACGCCATCCCGAAGTACGTCGTGTCCGACACCCTCGGCGACGACGAGCTGACCTGGAACAACACCACGCGCATCGACGGGGACAAGGCCGTCGCCCGCATCCGCGAGCTGCGCGACGGCGATGGCGGCGACCTGGTCGTCATGGGCAGCCCCACCCTCGCACGCACCCTGCTGAGCGAGGGCCTCGTCGACGAACTGCGGCTCATGATCATGCCGGTGCTGCTGGGGGGCGGGAAGTCGATCTTCCCGCAGGACGGCGGCCTGCACACCCTCGAACTGACCTCGACGGCCATCAGCCCCGCGGGCGTGCACGTGTGCACCTACCGCCCGACCGCCAAGGCCTGACCCGGCCGGGTGTGTGACCGGCATGCCGGTCACACACCCGGATCCGGTCCGGATTCTCCGTCGCCGTCAGAACACGGCGGTCGCGATCCCGACCAGGATTCCGGCCACGGCCGCCAGCACGATCGCGGCGAGCAGGCCGGCCAGGGAGACGAGGAAGTAGCCGTCGCCGCTCTCCACCGCGCCGCTGCGCGCGCAGGCGAACAGCCAGGCCGCGAGCGTCAGGAACGGTACGAGCAGCAGGCCGGCCGCCGAGCCGAAGTTGAACACGGCGGTCCCCGACAGCTCGTAGGCCCTGCCCCTCGCCGTCCGCACCTCCACCTGGGTGCCCCGCCGGTACTCGTCGGCGGCCGTGTCCAGCACGATCTCGCGCGCCTCCTCCCCTGCCCGCCGAGGGGTGTACCAGCCCGTGCAGTCGGTACCGGTGGCGTATCCCTCGGCGTCGGTGGCCTCGTAGCAGCGGTGGACCGAGACGACCCCGTCGACGGGCCCCAACCCGAGTACGGCGCCCAACTGCGGCCCGGGCAGCACCCACATCAACCACCCGGCCACCGCAAGCGTCACGACCACCCCGACCCCGGCCGCACCCCGCCCCAACCCCCGCCCCAACCCCCGCACCACAGCCCGCACACCGCCCCCTCTCCCGTGCAGGCCGATACCCGCCCGGGCGGGCGCGTACGCGGTGAGTGGCCTGATCCCTCCTCCGGCGATTGTTCGCCCGGTGACGGACCAGGGGCAGGTCACCCTCTCGCCACCAACCGTCTGGGAGAAGGGCCAATGCCCTCGCCCGGATGGGCCTCCTTGGCACCCACCTGCGCTTGGTACGCCTCAGGTATTGAGACGGGCGCGACGGCGCGGGGGACCCTCGGCTGGCGCACCGGCAACAAAGAAGGCGTTCCTTCCAAGAGGCGGGTCCTGGCTGAGGCTTCACCCAGTTCGAGGTCTCCCACGATGGTCCGCCCCAGCACCTCTGCAAGGAGCGGGGGTGTCGCGTTGCCCACCATCCGCCGGCCGGCACGGAAAGGGTGGTCGATGCGCCATTCGTCGGGGAAGGTCTGCAAACGCATCTGCTCCCGGACGGACAGCGGCCGGTTGTCCCAGTGGAACGGCCCGGTGCTCGGTCCGGGAGATGCCGGCAGGGTCCAGGACGGCCGGTCCTTGGCCAGCTTCAGCAGAAACGACCAGTACCGGGTTCGCCAGCCGAAGAGTTCCTCACCCTCACCACGGGCCGTGAGATGGAGATAGTTGCCGCCTTCGGGGATGGAAGGCAACAACGCCGCCCACTGACCTGTGGCGGAAGGCTTCTCGTCCTCTTCGAGATCCCAGAGCACGTCCCAGGCCCGCATCGGCGCGTCCGCGTGGGTGGCCTCCGGCAGGTGGACCTCCGCACCATCCCGGTAAGCGATGCCGATGGCCCGGCGCCGGTGCTGCGGCACCCCGAAGTCGGCCGCGTCAACAACCTCGGCCGCCAGCCGGTAGGACGTGCCATGACGAGCGTTGATGCCAGCGAGTCCCTCGCTGATGACCTCGGAGGCATTGTCTTTGCCTCGCAGGAATCCCTCGACGTTCTCGATGAGCAATGCCTTCGGGAGGAAGCTCTCCACCAGGTCGAGCATCCCGTGCACACATTTGGCCCGGTCGTCCTGCATGCCACTGCGGGCCGTCGAGGCCCACTGCGCGGCCTTGGAGAAAGGCTGACACGGCGGGCCCCCCGCGATGAGGTCCAGCTCGCCGGGCTTCATGCCCAGCGCCCCGGGTACGAGCTGCTGGGCAGCTGTGTTCACGTCACCATCGCCGGGTAGGGCCCATCCCGGCCGATTGGCCGCGAGGACGGACCTGGCGTCGCCGTTGAGTTCCACGCACGCGACGGTGTCCAGACCTGCCCTCTCCAGACCTACGTCGAGGCCACCCGCTCCGGTGAAGAGGGAAAGCACCTTCCCCAAGGACTGGGTTCGGGCGGACGATCTTGTGGCGCTCAACGGAGACACTCCCCGAAGTTGATCTACTCAGAGTCTTGACACAGGGAGCTCACCGGAGAAAGCCTCGATTGTCAAGGTAGTCCGACAGCTGCGCGGACATCAACGACAGAGGGTAGCCGAACATACGCTCGAAATGCGACCATTGTCCCACCGATGGGCTAACTTCTTCCTACGCATGCAAGGGAGTTGCCCATGGACTATGACGCTTGGAACAGAGCGCTCGCGGAACACTTCTTCGCCATCCGCGAAGCGGCAGCCCCCGTATACCTGTCGGTCGATGACGCCTTGCTCGCAGACTTGCTGGCCAGTCAGACCAAGGCTGCAGCGACTCTCCCTGCTGCGGCTTGCGACTTCCGGGCCGCCCTCAGGAGCGTGGTCTTCGGTCGCAACCCCTTCGACGGCGTCGCCTCCCGCGCTCGCCAGTGGCGACGACAAGGGGGTATTGGCACTCCACCGTTCATAGCCGTGCTCGCAGCGACGGTGCTCGCGGCCTCCCGGATGAACCGATCCGAGAACACCGTGGTCGGCAGGTTCTCCTACTACGGCCCGCTCCGCGAGCTGCTCGGCCTGCACGAAGGGTCAGGCATGCCGGACGGCTACGACGTGATCGTCCCAACCCTGTGGGACCACCTGAAGTGGTGGCTGACCGAGCGCGAACGGGGCCGTCGCGGCCTGCCCTCCGCCATTCCCCATCCGACCCAGGTCAACATCGGCTGGTCCCTCTCCCAAGCTGTGCTGGTCGGATCCGACCGGGTGCAAGTCGGGCTGTTCCTGTCAACGATCGGAGCGCAGCCCGGAGACACCGTGCCTGAAACGGAGCTCCTCGCCCGGTTCCAGGAGTGGGTACGGCTCAATCGGCCGAGCCCGCGAATCCAGCGCGCTCTGGCTTCGCCACAGCTACGACCCATCCTGGCGAGCATCCTCCAGCAGGAACTCACCCACTACGATGGACTTCCGAGAAACGCTGCCGGCCTGCCGCACGTGCCTCTTTCTCTCACGACCGAAGCCGGCGGTTTCCCGTACGGCATCGCAGCCCGCATTCCCTCCCACGTCCGCCTGACATCGCTCAGTCTGAACGGCGACGTCATCACGGTTCCCCCAGGCGCACAATGGCTGCCTCTCGCGCCCCCGGACTCGAAGCTCGCTCCGGGGTCTGCTCTCGAACTGACCGCCGCGGCTGCCACCCTGACACTCCCCGCCCGCGACCTCTACGTCCTCCAGGCCAACGAACTGGTCGGTAGGTGGACATCCGTCACGACAGCGGAAGTTGGCGTTCCGCATAGGGTGCTGGTGAAGAATGCCTACGCGGCACAGGCCGAGGCAGCGATGCTCGCCTGTGGATCAGCCGCCGTACGCAGGCCCCGCAGGGTACAAGTGCCGCCCGGCTGGACATTGTTCAGCGGATACACACCGACGCGGTCCGCGCCGGTCTCCGGCGTCGTCGGCCCGCTAGCCCCGCTGCACCAGCAGTTGGCTCGCCTGTCCGGCGGCCTTCGCATCGAAGGCGGCCGGCAGACCTACCTCCTCGGCTACGCGCCCGACCTGGTTCTGCCGGCGACTCCCGATGGCCACCCCCCCACTGTCACCGTGAACGGGATTCCTCTGCCACCGCTTCACCTGGACGCGCCGGACACGATCCGGCTGGCGGATCTGGTGCAGTCCGTCGGCGAGCACCAGATCCAGGTCGGGAACCGCAAGCTCACGTTCGCCCTCGTCGAGCGCTACCGGGAGAACGTTGCCCTGCCAGTGCTGGCACTCCCCCCAAGGAACAAGAAGCTGGCCACCATCCCCAGCAAGATCCGGGACACAGCAGATCGGTCGGCACGTACTCCCTGGCTGCCGGCAGGCCATCTGTCCGGCTCGTTCTTCGGGGGCTCACCGCGCGACCCGCTTCCTTCGATGAGCCTCATGCGCATCGGCGGCTCCATCTACGCCTTAGGCAAGAATCGCCGCGTTGCACAGCTCGTCCCCCAAGTGCCGTCCTGGATAGCCGCCATGGACCATGTGCCTCACGCCATCGACATCGAACCGCTGCTCGATGTCCTGCCGTTCCAAGCTCTATGGGTACTTCAGGTGACCAGTTCCCAGAACGCCAGGGTCAGACGGGCCCCGGCCGTTCAATCCCACAGTCACGGCGCGCCCTCGGGGAGCTGGAAGTCTCTCAGCCGAGCCGACTGGGACAGGCTGACCTCGGGGAACATCACTGTTCCAGCGACCTGTGCACAAGGCTGGACCGACTACATGTCAGGGAAATGAATCGTGCAAGACGAGTTGCTCCTGTGGTGCTCCGAACGCGGCGCCGGGAGTCTCGACGCCTTCCGTGACACGTACGCGTGGCTGGAGAAGGGCGAGCAGAAGGGTTCTGCGCCGGACTGGCGCATCGCCTTGTACAACCTGCAGGTCCTCGGTCACGCAGAAGTGGACTGGGAGGCCCAGACATGGAGTGTGACGCCACCGGTCCTCACCACCATGCCGAATTCCGGAGGGCACGCGCTCCTGGTGGGGCAGAGGCCGCTCTGGCTCCTGCAGCGACTGGAACGGCTGCACGAGGATCCCGGATCCGACATCGCCACCCTCGCGCAGTCCGTGGTGCCGCTTCCCCCATTTCGACAGGCCGGCGGCCCGTCGGTGCTGATGGTGACACTGGTGGATCCTGAGGACTGCCGCGCACTCTGCAAGGCACTCGGCATCGCCTTTGAGGACCGAGCTGCCGACCAGCTCGCCCGACGCCTCCCCAGGTTCCAAGAAATGCTTGCCGAGCGTGGCGTGCAGCGAGGGCCCGGCGGTATCCAGCCGCAGAAGATGTCCGAGGGGGGACGTGACATCTGGACAGATGTCGAAGGCCACGGCGAGCCGCCACTCCACGGCGCCTACAGATATCAGCGCTACAACACCCACCGCTACATCTACTGGATCGGCACGAAAGGCTTCATCGCCGACAAACGCACGGTGGTCTACGCCGAACTCGCACGTGCAGAACGCTGGGTGCTGCGATACAGCCCGTTGCGGCAGGAACTGTACGCCCCGAAACGTATGCAGCTACCGCATCTCCACGCCCGCGCCGCCGTGCTGCGCAGCGGGCTGCTGCCTCAGCTCGCGGCGCTCAACCCGCAAGCAGACCCCAACGGGCAAGTGGGTCCCGAGCACAAGAGCTACGTCAAATACGTCAACATCGACGAGCCATTCGCCAGACAAGTGGCCGAATCCCTGTACCAGAAACTCCAGCTCGTCCCCTGAATCCGAACCTCGCGAGGATCTCCATGTCTGGTATTTCTCCGTCGGCCATCCACGGCCAGCTCGCCGATTACTTTCAGCGGTACTACGACACCGCCTACTCCCTTCGCGACTCATCGGTGGGCGAGGAACTCAGAGAGCTACTCGACACTCCCGGGGTCCTCTTCCAGGAGCCGTACCTGGAACTGTTGCCCCAGTACGTGCAGTCGCCCCAGACCCTGGAAGACCTGGCAACGGAGATAGGCCTTCCGGAATTGGCCGGACTTCTGGGTGCCGGTCTGCTCCGGGGAATCCCCAGGCTTTACACCCACCAGTCTGACGCGCTGAAGTCAAGCCAACAGGGCCGGGACATTGTGGTGACATCTGGAACCGGTTCCGGGAAGACCGAGGCCTTCCTCGTCCCGGTGCTGGCCAGGCTGACGGATGAATCACGTCGGTGGGCCGCGGCAGAGCCCCAGGAGACACAGCGGCCTTGGTGGCGCACGTCACGGGAGTGGCAGGCCCAACGCAACTGCAGCAGAAGGCCTGCGGCCATGCGCGCCATGTTCCTCTACCCGATGAACGCGCTGGTGGAAGACCAACTGATCAGGTTGCGACGCAGCCTGGACGCACCGGACGTGCGCAGCTGGTTCGACAGGCACCGTGGCGGCAACCGCTTCCACTTCGGGCGCTATACCGGCCGTACCCCGGTCGCCGGACCTCTGGAACTGGCCACCAAGCCGAACTCGTCCAAAATGCAGGAACTGCGCAAGACTCTGGCCTCGATGGAAGACCGGAGCCACCAGCTGGAGCAGCGCATCGCGGACGGGCTCGTGAAGGACGAGGAGGCCCGCTACTTCCTCCAGCGTCCGTTCGGGGCCGAGATGCGTTCTCGCTGGGACATGCAGGTCGCTCCGCCGGACGTCCTCATCACCAACTACAGCATGCTCAACATCATGCTCATGCGCCGAGACGAGGATCCCATCTTCGATCGGACCCGCGCCTGGCTGAACAGCTCCAAGGACCACGTCTTCAGCCTGGTCGTGGACGAACTCCACATGTACAGGGGGACTCAAGGCACCGAGGTCTCCTACCTCCTGCGCAAGCTCATCGACCGGCTCGGGCTGTCCACCGAATCCGACCAGCTGTCCGTGATCGCGACCTCTGCGTCCATGGATCCGGAAAACCCTGTGGACCGGAAGTTTCTGAGCGACTTCTTCGGACGGTCAGCCGACCGCTTCTCTGTGCTGGCCGGTGAACGCGTCCGGGCCAAGGGAAGGAACGATCTCATGCCCTGGGCAGGCGCCGGTGGCGAAGAAACAGTGACTTTGCCGCCCCTTCCTGACCGGCACGCGGCACTCCAGGCCGCGTTCAGGGCGAGCGACGAGGACGACTCCCCCCGAGCGAAGCCGCTGACCGAGGTATCTGCCAGCCTTTTCCCTGGCCTCGCACCCGATAGGGCGCTGGAGGCCACCGATGCACTCATCTCGCGCCTCGATGGGGAGTCGGATGCCGGATCGCGATTCCGGCTCCACCTGTTCTTCCGGAATGTCACCGGAATGTGGGCCTGCGCGGATCGGAGCTGCACGGAGGTCCAACCGCGGGCCGCGGAACCATCTGCGGACCGGCTGGTCGGGAAGCTCTACAGCCGGCCCAGGTATGCCTGCGAATGCGGTGCCCGCGTACTGGAGTTGCTGTACTGCGACACGTGCGGAGAGGTCTTCCTCGGCGGATTCAACTCTCCGATCGTCGGCCAGGATCCCACGAGGCGCTACCTGGTCTCCACCGCAACGGATCTCGAATCCCTGCCGGACAAAGCACGATTCGATCGCACCGCCGATGTCTACAGCATCTTCTTGCCCACTGCGGGAGAACGCTCCGACCTCGACAGGTCGTCGCACAGACACAAGGGTGGTCGACCCGGCGCAAGGAATCGGCCGGAATATACGTTCACCTTTGTTCCTGCCGTTCTGGATCCCGTGAGCGGCAAGGTGGGAAGTCACCAGACCGCGGACAACAACGGATACCTGCTGGTGGCACAGAGCCAACCGCAGGGCCACCTCGGGAAGGTCCGCGCCTTTCCCACGGTCTGTCCATGCTGCGGGGAAGACAAGGAGATCTTCAAGAACGTCCGGCAGTTCGAGGACCCGTCGCGATCCAGATCCCCCATCCGAACAATGGGTACAGGTTTTGAGAAGTCGAACCAGGTCCTGACCGATGCTCTCAAGAGGCAGCTGCAGACGAAAATCGTTGTCTTCTCGGACAGCCGGCAGGACGCGGCCCGGATCTCGGCGGGCCTGGAACGATCGCACTATCAGGACCTGGTCAGGCAGCTCGTGATCGCCACCCTCGACCACCCGAAGGATCTCGTTGCCCTGGCAGCCGACTACTTCAAGGGCAACGTGGCCAACCAGGCCGCCCTGACACAGCTCAGCACGAGCGGTTCACCCGATCTACTCAACGCAGTATTCGCCTTGGCCCAGGACAGCCTGACGCCCCAGCAAGAACGTGTACTGGCAGAATACCGAGCCCAGCAGAAGGGCCCGACGCTTGTCGAACTCGGCAACGGAGTCAGCACACAAGCAGTCAAATACGGCGTGCATCCCGGTGGACCCTCTTTTTCGCTGAGCAAGAGCACCGAGTCACGGAGCTGGACCAATCTCTACGACTGGACCGGAGATGTCCCGGTCGAGCGGGAGGATGGTTCCCTCACCAACGATCTACGCGTCCTGAACTCCGAAATCCACCGAACAGTGCAAGCGCAGGTCCAGCAGGCTGTCTTCGCGGGAGGCGGACGCGACCTGGAGTCGCTCGGCATCGGCTATGCCGTTCAGGACCTCACTTCCAAGAGCCGGTTGCTCGATGACGAGGTTTTCCGTCAGGTATGCATGTCCGCACTGAGGCTGCTCGGTGTGCGCCGCCAGTTCCAGGAGCAGAGGCCTGAGCCGCCGGCAAATCTGCACACAGCAGCAAGGAAGTACATAAAGGAAGTCGCACAACGTCACGATGCTTTCCCGGACGCACTGATCCAAGAAGTGAAGAATGCACTGGGCCTCAGCGACGCAGAGCCTCGGATCGAAGGCCAAAAAATCAGGATCGCCATGGCCGGCGGGACGCAATGGCGCTGCGAACGCTGCACCAGAAGGCACCTGCACGGCTCCGCTGGCGTCTGCGCCTTCTGCCACAGCCCTCATCTCGTCGCCGAACCCCTCGACCCTGGTTCCGTCACTCTGGGCGACTACTACACCTTCCTGGCCCGCGAAGCCGGGGTCCCCTTCAGGCTCCACTGCGAGGAGCTGACAGGTCAGACCGACAACGACGACGCGCAAGCCCGGCAAGCCCTCTTCCAGTCGGTCTTTCTCAGCGGGCAGGACATCGAGTTGGTCGACGAGGTCGACCTACTCAGTGTCACCACCACGATGGAGGCCGGTGTCGACATCGGCGCGCTCCGCGCGGTGGTAATGGCGAACATGCCACCACAACGCTTCAACTACCAGCAGCGGGTGGGCCGGGCCGGCCGCCGACTCGATCACCTGTCCATCGCCTTGACCCTCTGTCGTGGTACCAGGACCCATGACGACCACTACTTCCAGCACCCCTCCCGCATCACCGGCGACCCTTCGCCGAGCCCGTATGTGGATCTCGACCGCCTTGAGATCCTGCAACGCTGCTACGCCGCAAGCCTGCTGACCCTCGCCTTCCGATCGGTGGAAGGAACGGCCGACTGGGATCCGGGGCGCAATGTCCACGGACCCTTCGGAACCGTCAGCGGATGGCCTCAGGTACGGGATGACGTCCGTGCCTGGCTGGACGGGAACGACGTCGCCAAGAGGCACGCGTGTCAGGTTCTCCTGCAGGGGGCGTCCCCTGGTGCGCATTCGCTGGATTGGCTGGTGTCCTGGGCCACTTCCGGCCTCTATTCCAAGATCGAGGAGGTGGCGGCGAAGTCGCCGGACGCGGGTCCGCTGAGCCAGTCACTTGCGGAGCACGGAGTGCTCCCCATGTTCGGGTTCCCCACCAGGGTCCGCAACCTGCACCATCAGAGGCCACACGGGCCGGAACTCACCGACGTCATCGACCGCGACATCGACATCGCCATCTCGGAATGGGCACCTGGCGGTGAAGTCGTCAAGGACAAGGCCTTGCACACAGCAGTCGGGCTTGTGACCTATGAGCCCGCTGGCGGGAAGTGGCTGCCAGGCAAGGCTCCGGACAGTGATCGTCTCATGGTGGGCATTTGCACCAAATGCCTCTCCGTCAATCTCGAATCCGAAGATTCGTGTCCGGTGTGTGGGGCCACTGCAGGAGACGCCGGTGACTACCGGGTGCTCCCGTCGTGTCAGCCGCTCGGATTTCGCACCAGCTACAAGGCTCAGGACTACGACGGCACCTTCGAGTTCACACCTCGCGCCTTCTCTGCACGCCTCACACTCGACCCCACATCAGACCTCGTCCCACGCTGGACCAAGGCCGCCGAGTTCAGGAGTGGCGAGGGACGCATCGTGGTGGTCAACGCGGGAACAGGTGAGGGCTACCCGTTCGGCAAGGTCCAGGGGCACGACGGTCTGCTCGACACGAAGCTCCTGGCCGATGCGGACCGTGCGAGGGATCTGGGCCTGCCCACCCGGCCTTCGGTCAGCAACGAGGAGAAGCTGGCGCTGGCATCGGCAAAACTGACCGATGTCCTCCTGGTCGGCCTCCGCGAGCAACCGGCGGATCTGGCTCTCGACCCCCGTCGCATGGCTGCAAGGGCCGCTTGGCTCTCACTCGGCACGGTTCTGAAACTCGCTGCCGTCAGGCTGCTGGACATCGACGGAAAAGAACTCTCGGCAGGTCTACACCCTGTGCGGGGGGAAACCGAGGGCAGCGTACAGGCACAAGTCTTCCTCTCGGACACGCTGGAGAACGGTGCCGGGTATTCGACCTGGCTGGGAAAGCGCCCTGCCGAATTCCTGCTCTCCGCCGGTGAGGTAGCGGCGGATCTCACACGCCACCGCTCCGGAAGCCTGACGGCCGTGCCGTGCGACTCGTCCTGCTACGACTGTCTTCGGGACTACAGCAACAGCGCCTACCACCCGCTCCTCGACTGGCGCCTTGCCGTGCAGATGGTCGAGCTGCTCGATGGAGGGAACCTGGACTTCGCCGCCGAGGAGGTCTACGCGCACCAGCGCGCCGAGCAGTTCGCGAGAAGCTTCTCCCACTGGAAGGCCGATTCCTTCCACGGCTTGCCAGTCCTGAGAGATACCCGGCACCAGGATCTCGCTGTACTCATCACCCATCCTCTCGAGTCCTGGACCGGTCCCGCCCGATCGAAGCGCGTAGCCCGTGCGCTGACCTCGTTGGAGGCAGAGGGTTTCGAGGTCTTCGAATCCTTCGAGAATCCGCTCGCCAGCAACGAACCGCCAGAGCGCGCGGTCGTCGCGGTCGATACGTTCGAGCTGCTTCGGCGGCCGGGCTGGATCGAATCAAGACTACAGAGCCTCTTCGACTGACCGGCCGAGCAGCGGGCAGGGACCCTTCGTCCCTGCCCGCTGCCACCGACTCTCCCACGGGCCGAGAGAACATAGATTTTGGAGTACGCTCATGCATTTTGTTGTGGTGCCTCGCAGGGCGGGCTTCACCGTACCGTCCACCCTTCCGGCACTCGTTCTCCGGCGCGACCTCTGGGATGATTTCGGATATGAAACCATGTTCGACGCACATCTCTATCCGTCTCGGACGGAAGCGTCCGTAGATCTGGGATCCGTCAAGATCATCAAAAGGGGGCAGCGTAGCGGCGCCACCGATATCCCCGAAAGCTTTGTTCGGCTTGATGAAAGCTACTGCTCACTCGGGCAAGCATTTTCCTACTACGAAGCACTGCATGGCCTTCCCCGCGAACTGCGCGACAGCATTCTTTCCGGGCTCCGCGACATCGCTTTCGACCCCTCACTGAGGGAATCGTTCGCCGACGAGCCGGCGATGGCTGCCTCACTCCTGCGCTATGGGAACGCCGAACTCGCGCTGAGAGATGCCACAGCCCTTTTCGGAGGGGCAACAGCCCCGCGGGACAGCGCCCTCGCGTTCACGTTCAGAACGAGCGTCGGAGGGGAGACCTTCTCCGTCCGGTTTGGTTTCGAGGACCGCCCGCCCCTGCCCGGCCGCATCAACGTCGTCGTGGGCTACAACGGGTGCGGAAAAACGCAGCTCCTTGCCAACCTGGCCAACACTGCGCATGCAGACCTCACCGACCGGGCCGACGAGAGGTTCATCCGGCAGTACGGGGAATTCCCCGAAGAAGCAGGCACGCCTCGATTCTCTTCGGTCATAGCCGTCTCCTACAGCGCTTTCGACACGTTCGACCTGCCAGGAAAGAACCGGAGGGAAGAAGATAGGCTGGAATCAAGCGGCGAGGTATTCGGATACACCTACTGCGGCCTTCGGAGATACGATCACACCATCGACTCGGACTCACCCCGCGCCGGATCACTCAAAGGGGCCGAGGAGATCCAGGACGACGTAATATCCGCCCTCGCCAGAGCCAGCACGCCGGAGCGCAAGCAAAGACTGGTGGCAGCCCTGTCTCCGCTGAGCCGAGAGCCGTCGTTCAAACGGGTCGAGCTGTCGGACGCTTTCGCCTTCGACAGTGATTCATGGCGGGATTCCTTCGCGGGCCTCAGCACTGGACACAAGCTGGTACTCAACATTGTCGTGCAGCTCGTGGCACACCTGGAGCCCGGCTCACTGGTCCTCATCGACGAACCAGAATCCCATCTGCACCCCCCACTCTTGGCCGCCCTGCTCAAAAGCATCAGCATATCTCTGGAGCAATTCGACTCCTACGCCGTGATGGCGACGCACTCACCAGTACTCCTCCAGGAAGTACCCAGACGCTACGTAAAAGTCCTACAGCGATTCGGGGATCTCACCTTCGTCGCCACTCCAGAGATCGAAACCTTCGCAGAAAATGTAGGACTGCTCACACGCCACGTATTCAGCCTGGATAGCAGCGCCACCGACTATCACTCAACCCTCCGATCCATGCATGAGAATTTGCACCTGGATGAAATCCTGGAGCTGTTCGACGGCGAGATGAGCGCGCAGTCCATTTCTTACCTGACGAGCATCAGCCGAGATCGGCCCGGTAGATGATTCGGCTTCCTCGCCCCGACAGGGACCGCCTGGTTGATCTTGATCTTGCCTTGAGCCGGCGACGACCATCCTCGCAACGCATCCTCATGGGCGTACGCAGTGGAATTATTGACGCCTACGGCGACTACGAGGATGTGCTGCGAGACATTCGTCGATTCACGTCGCTCGCCCATGGTTCGGATGCACTCACCAAGGCCCTCCTGGGGAATTACGCCCTCCTGGACAAAGGACGCCCTCTGGAAGGTCTCAGAAACTCGATCTTCCAGACAGCGCTGTCTCGCGACTCTCGCTGCCCGCTGTGTGAAAGATCACAAGTATGCGCCCTCGATCACTTTCTCCCCAAGAGCAATTTTCCAGAATACTCGATCCTTGCCGACAATCTCATACCCGTCTGCGAAAGGTGCAATCGGCTAAAGGGGGACGAATTCGGACGGGCAGACGGGCTACTCATGTTTCACGCATACTTCGACGAATTCCCGGACATTGAGATACTGCTCGCGGAAATAGAAGTCGAGAGTACCGTCTCGGTCAGATACTCCCTGCACCAGTCGGACGAAATCGACAACTCGACCTTCAAGAGAGTCGAAAAACAGTTCAAAGTCCTCGACCTCTTCGGCTTCTATCAAATGGAGGCCGTGGCCGAGCTGACGGATCAAATCGACCTGTACGACCAAACATACGATTCCTGTGGCGATACGGGTCTGCGGTCGATTCTTGGTGCCTTGGCTCGCGGGGCAGAGAGGAAGGGCGTAAACCACTGGAAGGCGGCGCTCTACCGGGCCCTGTCCAGAAATCAGGAATTCTGTGGCGGTGGATATCGGAAGTTGCTGGCAGCGCCGATGACCTGAAGAGTCCAATCAGACGAGAACTCCTGCAGCGGAAACGCTTCGCGGCGCCGCGGCCTCAAGCGCGTCCGCGCCCGCTGGGGCCTGCCCGCAAACGATCACTACCTCGGGGTACCGCCAGCCTTCAGGGTGATCACCGTGAGGCGGAAACGAGCACACCTTCACATGGCCACGTCTCGCGTGACCTGCTGACGGTCATCGCAGATTTCCCTGGCAGCTCCGTGGTACCCGTGGTTGGACTGAACAGGTAGTTGGCAGACGGGCATCCGTCGCTGGGCCCCGCGCGGCACAGCACGGTCTGGCACCCCGGCACAGGTTCGATTCCTCTCACCGCCCCGCCCCCGTGTCAAGCCCCGAGATGCCGTGGCGTGACGGGTGGGGGGTGGCGGGGCGCAATGGTCGTACGAGGTTCGGCTCCGCAGGCCGGCCGCCACCGCTCCCCCGCAACGCCAAGGAGAACGTCATGACCAGCATCCACCGTCTCGCCCTGCTCAAGGCCGCCATCGCCGTGGGAGCCCTGCGTGTGGCACCCGGCGTGATCACCGGCCTCTCCATGGAGCGCGCCGCCACCGGCGCGCTCATCCCCATGCGGCCCGATTCCCGGGGTGGACCCCAGCGCCCCCAGCGGGCGTCACTGCGCAGCCACTGGTCCGACGCCGCCTGACGTGCCGGCGGCGCAGGATGGTGGCGGCGACAGCCAGGGCGGTGGCGAGGAGGGCCGCGCCGACCGCGAAGGCCAGGTGGTAGCCCCCGGTCAGGGCTTCGGAGGCGGGGCGGCCGGCCGCGGTGAGGGACTCGGTGCGGGAGGCGGCGAGGGTGGAGAGGACCGCGATGCCGAGGGCCATGCCGATCTGCTGGGTGGTGTTGAAGAGCCCGGAGGCCAGGCCCGCGTCCTCCTCCTTCGCTCCGGACATGCCCAGGGAGGTCAGGGCGGGCAGGGCGAGGCCGAAGCCTGCGGCGAGGAGCATCACGGGGAGCAGGTCGGTGACGTAGTGGGACTGCTCGGCGTCGGCGGGGACCCGGGTGAGCAGGCCGAGTACGCCGATCAGGAGGACCAGTCCGGCCAGGAGGACCCTGCGTTCGCCGAAGCGGGCGTTGAGGCGGGCCGAGACGGTCAGGGAGACCACGCCGATGGCGGCGGCGGCCGGGAGCATCCCGAGGCCGGTCTCGGCGGCTCCGTATCCGAGCACGTTCTGCATGTAGAGGGCGACGAGGATCTGGAAGGAGAACAGGGCGGCGACCATCAGCATCTGCACCAGGTTGGCGCCGGTGACGCTGGGCGAGCGGAAGATCCGCAGGGGCATGAGCGGGTTGCGTGCGGTGGCCTGGCGGACGAGGAATCCGGCGAGCAGGGCGAGGGAGAGGCGCCGAGGCCGAGCGTGTGGGCCGAGGCCGCCCCGTACTGGTCGATCTTGACGACGGTGTAGATCCCGAGCATCAGTCCGGAGGTGACGAGCAGCGCTCCGAACGTGTCGGCGCCGGCCTTCAGGCCGAGGCCGCGGTCCTCGGGGAGGGTGGGGAGGGCGACGAGAAGGGCCGCGATGCCGATGGGCAGGTTGATGAGGAAGATCCAGTTCCAGGTGAGGGCGTCGGCGAGGACGCCGCCGAGGACCTGGCCGATCGAGGCGCCGGCGGCACCGGTGAAGCTGAACACCGCGATGGCCCTGGCCCGTTCGCGGGGTTCGGTGAAGAGCGTGACGAGGATGCCGAGGCTGACGGCGGAGGCCATCGCGCTGCCGACTCCCTGGAGGAAGCGGGCGGCGATGAGGACCGCGGGGGTGGCGGCGGCGCCGGCCAGGAGGGACGCGGCAGTGAACAGTCCGGTCCCCGCGAGGAACATCCGCTTGCGGCCGAGCAGGTCACCGAGGCGGCCGGCGAGCAGGAGCAGCGAGCCGAAGGCGATGAGGTAGGCGTTGACGACCCAGCTGAGCCCGGCCGGGGTGAAGCCGAGGTCGCTCTGGATGGCCGGCATGGCGACGGTGACGATGCTGCCGTCGAGGACGGTCATGAGCATCCCGGTCGCCAGTACGCCGAGCGAGAGCCGGAGTCGGCGGGAGCTGTGCGCGGGCGGTGCGAGCACGGTGGGTGCGGTCGCGTGCGGTGCGGCTGCTGGTGCGGAGGTGGCGGACACGGCGGTCTCTCCTGTCGTCGGGAGCCAACAGGAGAGACCGTAGCAGATAGTTTTGTTGCAGACTATCTTCTACGGACCTAGATGGAGTTCGCCCCGCCGTCACCCCTTCTGGCGCGCCCTCCGCGCCGGCCGCGGCCCCTCGACCGGGGTCTCCAGATGCCCGGTGACCAGCCGGTTCAGCGCACGGAGCAGCACCTCGCGCTCATCGGCGGGCAGGGAGTCGAGGGCGCCCGCGTGGACGCCGTCGACGATCTTCTGGCTCTGCTTCGCGACCTTCGCCCCCGCCTCGGTCACCGCGATGATCCGCGCCCGCCGGTCGGTGCTGGAGGGCCGACGCTCGGCCAGGCCGGCCTTCTCCAGCGCGTCGACGGTCACCACCATCGTGGTCTTGTCCATGTCCCCGATCTCGGCGAGCTGTGCCTGGGTGCGCTCCTCCTCCAGGGCGTGGACGAGCACGCAGTGCATGCGCGGGGTGAGCCCGATCTCGGCGAGCTGCGCGCTCATGCGGGTGCGCAGCACGTGGCTGGTGTGGTCCAGGAGGAAGGACAGGTCCGGTTCGGTGCGCGTGGGTGCCATGGCTGTCATGTCAGCCAGCCTAACGAAACTCGATCCGTGGCGGATTATCGGCAACCGGACGACCCGTGTCCTGTGGCGCAGCTCCGACCCATCGGCCTCACGCCTGGCGCGGCCCCCGGTAGAGCTCGTCGATGCGGTCGGCGTAGTCGCGCGCGATCGCGTCCCGCCTGAGCTTCAGCGACGGCGTCAGGTGGCCGCGCTCCTCGGTGAAGTCGCCCGGCAGGACGGCGAACCGGCGGATCGACTCGGCCCGCGACACGAGCTGGTTCGCCTCGTCGACGGCCCGCTGGAGGTCGGCGAGCAGTTCCTCGTCCCGCACCAGCTCCCGCATCGGCACGTTCTGCTTCTTGCGCATCTGGCGCCAGTGCCACAGCCCATCGGGCTCCAGGGTGATCAGGGCGGCGATGTACGGGCGGTTGTCGCCGACCACCATGCACTGCCCGACCAGCGGGTGGGCCCGCAGCCAGTCCTCCAGCGGCGCCGGGGCCACGTTCTTGCCGCCGGAGGTGATGATCAGGTCCTTCTTGCGGCCGGTGATGGTGAGGTAGCCGTCCGCGTCGAGTTCCCCGATGTCCCCGGTGGCCAGCCAGCTGCCGTACGGGAGTGCCTGCCCGCTGTTCCAGTAGCCCGCGAAGACGTGCCGGCCGCCCAGCAGCACCTCCCCGTCCGGCGCGATCCGCACGGCCGTCCCGGGCAGGGGCCAGCCCACCGTGCCGAGCCGGGGCCGCTGCGGCGGGGTCACGGTGCTGGCGCCGGTCGTCTCCGTGAGGCCGTAGCCCTCGAAGACCTCGATGCCCGCGCCGGTGTAGAAGGCGGCGAGCCTGCGCCCCAGTGGTGATCCGCCGCTCAGGATGTAGCGGACGCGGCCGCCGAGCGCGGTGCGGATCCGCCGGTAGACGAGCGGGTCGTACAGGGCGCGTGCCGTGCGCAGCACGGGGCCGGGCGCCTTGCCCTCGGTGCTCTCGCCGAATCGGCGCGCGATGCGGGCGGCCCGGTCGAAGGAGGATGCGCGGCCCATCTTCTCGGCGGTGGCGCGGGCGGTGTTGTAGACCTTCTCCAGGACGTAGGGGATGGCGAGCAGGAAGGTCGGGCGGAAGCCGGCGAGGTCGGCGAGGAGGTCCTCGGTACGGATGCTGGGCGCGTGTCCGAGCTTGACGCGGGCCCGCAGGCAGCCGACCGCGACCATGCGGCCGAAGACGTGGCTGAGCGGCAGGAACAGCAGGGTGGAGGCGGGCTCCTTGCTGACCGACTTGAAGACGGGGTGCAGCAGCTCGATGGAGTTGTCCACCTCGGCGAAGAAGTTGGCGTGGGTGATGACGCAGCCCTTGGGCCGGCCGGTGGTGCCCGAGGTGTAGATGAGGGTGGCGACGGAGTCCGGGGTCCGGTTGCCCCGCCGCGCGTGGACGAGGGCGTCGGGGATGCGCTCCCCGGCCTTCACCAGTCGGCCGATCGCGCCCGTGTCGAACTCCCAGAGGTGGGCCAGCCCGGGCAGGTTGATCCGTTCGGCGCTGATGATGCGGGCCTGCGCGGTGTCCTCGACGGCGCAGGCCACGGCGCCGGAGTCGTGGATGATCCAGCGGGCCTGGAGGGCGGAGGAGGTGGGGTAGATCGGTACGGTGACCAGTCCCGCGGCCCAGCCCGCGAAGTCGAGCAGGGTCCACTCGTAGGTGGTGCGGGCCATGATGGCGAGCCGGTCGCCCTCGCGCAGTCCCTCGGCGATCAGGCCCTTGGCGACGGCGAGCACCTCGGCCGCGAACTCGGCGGCCGTGACGTCGCGCCAGGTCCCGTCGGCCTGCTTGCGGGCGAGTACGGCCTCGTTCGGGGCCTGCGCGGCGTTGTCGAAGGGGATGTCCCCGAGGGATCCGTGGGCGGGGGCCGCGGCGAGCGCGGGTACCCGCACCTCGCGCACCACTCCGTCGACGACGGTCCGGACGGGCTCCACCGGCTTCGGCTCCGCTTCCACGGCGCACCCTCCTCGGCTCGCACGAGTGTTACCGCCGGTAATTTACGGAGGGGAAACCCCGCCCGACCAGCCCCCGGAGCCCTTCTTCACCGACGCTCCACTCCGCCACCGCCGCCACCGCACCGCGCGAGGGAATTGAGGAGAGGCGATCCCGCTCCTCGGCCTGTCGCGACGCCGTGCGAGACTCCTGCGACCGCCGACGGAGGAACAGAAAGCACATGCACACCACCATGACCGGGCTCGGCTGGGCCCGGGCCGCGGGAGCCGTCGTCGGCGCGATACTCGTCGCCGGATGCGGCGGCGGCAGCGCCGTGCCGCCGGGCGGGGCACTTCCTGCCACACCCTCCGCGCCCGCCCCCGCCCCGACGGCCTTCGGCAAGGAAGCCGTACGGGCCGACCTGGCCGCGGCCACCGCGGCCGCCGGTCTCCCCGGGAAGACGACGTCCCTCTCCGCGACTCCCCCGGCCTCGCCCTACCCTGCCGGCCCGCCGGCCACCGACAGGGAGCGGGCCCGGGACGAGGTGGTGGCGCGGATGGCGACCTGCAGTGTCGGCTGGTCGTCACCGACGGACCCGGGCTCCGCGCAGGACCGCGCCGAGGCCCGCAAGCGGTTCCACGCCGCCCTCGCCGGCCTCGTGGAACGCGGCTGGAAGGAGTCCCGCCCCGTCGAGGAGGTGCCGGTCGGCAAGGGCTCGATGGTCATGGCCCAGTACAAGAAGCAGGACTGGACCCTCCACGCCCGCCACGTCGAATCAGGACTGCTGGACACGGCCACGATGACCGCCACCGAGGACGCGTGCGCCGCCCGCTTCACCGACGCCGAGCTGAACCTCCTGGAGGACTAGGACGCCGCTGGCGGACCTCGTCGACCGACCCCGTCCGGCAGACTCGAACGCATGCATGAGGAGAGCCTGCCCACCCCAGAGCCCGGTACGTGGTACCCGGTCGACGGTCTCGGCGACACCATCGGGGAACGGTGGTTGAGGCTGCGGCAGCGACTAGGCGTCCGGGACCGGTCCAACCTGCGGGAACTGGTCGAAGCCGCCTTCGCCGAGCCCCGGCTGCGCGCGCTGTCCCCGGGGACCAGCGTCTACTGGCTCCGCTTCAGCCGTCGTGCCGCCCCTCCGATCTTCGGCGACCTGCCGTTGGCGCGAGCGCTGAGAGACGGCCGCTACGAGGTGCGAACGTCCGACGGCCGGCTGCAGGAGGCCGCGAGCACGGCCGCAGCCGTCTCCCTCCTCGTCGCCGCGCTGCCGGCCGACATCCCCACCTCTCCCTAGGCCCTCGCCAGGCGCTCGACGACGAGGTCGCGGGCCGCCGGGTCCGGCTGGGGCTCGGCTTCTCCGCCGCGTACGCCTCGACGAAGCCGTCGTCGTCGCACGACGGCGACGGGCTGTGGGTCTCGGAAGCCCGACGTCGGCTCTGCTACGACGCCGCTGGAGCCGGATCGCAGCCAGCCATGCAGGCCCTTACGCAGCCGCGGCCGGTGGGCAGCTTCTGCAGCGGCCCGGGGTCGGGGCACGGAAGGCCTTGTCGCAGCCGTCGCAGTTCTGGAGCGGGTCCGGACGCGCGGGCGGGCGGGCCGCCGGTTGCGGTGGGGCGGCCGGCAGGTGCGGCGGGAGCAGGGCGGTCAGCCGGTACGCGAGGACGGACGCGGGGCGCCGCATGTCCTCGGGCAGGCCTGACGACAGGGCCCGCGCGACGGCCTCGGGGTCGACGCCGCGCTCCAGCCAGGCCGACACGGAGGGCGCGAGCCGCCGTACGTCGCGTTCGGCCAGCAGCAGTCGCGGGTCGCGCCGCCGCAACTCCGCAAGCAGGTCGGCCGCCCCGGGGTGCAGCCGCTGAGCTTCGGGAGCCACCGCGGCCTCCCGCTCCGGAGCCGGGTCCGGCTCGGGATCCGACTCCGGCTCCGGCACGGGTTCCCGATCCGGTGGCGGAGGCGGTTCACCCGAGGCGGAGCCCGGCTTGTTGTACGAGTACGTGCGGGTCACCACCCGCCCGCCCTCCAGCCGCTCGCGCCGCCGCTCCAGGTAGCCGTGCCGCTCCAGCTCCCGCAGGGCGGAGGCGATCCGCACCTCGCCCTCCGGGAAGCGGGCGACGAGGGCCTTGATGCCGACGGGGGCACCGGCCGGCAGCGACTGGATGTAGGCCGCGACACCGATCGCCGTCGCGGACAGTTCGCGGTGCTGGAGGAGGTGGTTGCCGACCACGGTGTAGTGACTCGCGTGCCACGTGTTGACGTGGATGACACCGGATCGGGCGGTGCCGGAGGGAACTCGGGACGTGGCGCGCGAGGGCGCGCTAGGGTGCTGTGGAGCCATGGGGAAGCGGTGCTACTTCCTTGTTGGTCAGGCCCTCGGCCGGGATGCCAGTCCCACCGGGGGCCGTCTCATGTCTGAAGTTGTCGCGGCGAGCATATGCCCGCCAACCCACCTGAAATCCAGCCCAGTTGCCACCTTTCACCCGACCGAGCGATGCGGGCCGGGTGGGGTGGGTGGGTTGGTTCTTTCCCCCGGTTCTTTGGGTCTTTATGCGTCTAAGCACGCCGGGTCGCGGGTCGCCGCGACCCGGTCGCCAGAAACTCTGCCCACACCACCTTGCAGGGCGGCGGCCCTTCCCTGACGCCCCAACGCTCCGCCAGGGCCTCGACGATGACCAGCCCGCACCCCGCGTCGCGGATCCGCGGGATCCGGTCGCCGCGCGCGTCCGTCACCTCGATCAGCAGCACCTCGGGGGTCGCCTTGAGGGCCAGCCGGAAGTCCCGGCCGGGCACGCCCCCATGGGTCACGGCGTTGGCGGCAAGCTCGGCCACGATGTGTGCGGGCTCGACCAGCGGCAGTCCCCAGCCGCGTAGTTGCTCGACCGTCAGGAGACGGGCGAGGCGCGCGGCGCGCGGGGTCGCGGACAGCTGGACGTGGAAGTCGACGAGTTGAGGAATCACGTCACTCAGCGTGTCTGTCCGTGCGTACCGTGAGAAGCGGCACCGCCCGTACGTCCCGAGTTTGTCCGGAGCTTGTCCGGAGCCGTCCCGACTGTCCGGACGCGCCCGAGGGGTACGAGGCGTTGCGGACATCGGCTCGTCGGAGGTGGGCGCGCATGAGCGTGGACAGTGACGGAACGGAAGAGCCCGGCTGGGACATCGATCCGGAGGACGAACAGGGTGCGGCGGTCGTGGCCGCGCTGGGCCGCCAGCTCAAGGCGTGGCGCGAGGCGGCCGGCCTTCGGCCCGCGGACTTCGGGGCGGCCATCCGGTACGGGGAGGACCAGGTCCGCAAGGTCGAGTCGGGCAAACGGATCCCCCGCCCCGAGTACCTGGACAGGGCGGACGAGGTACTGGACGCGGGAGGCAGGATCTCCGCGATGAAGGCCGACCTGGAGCAGGTCCGCTACCCGAAGAAGGTGCGGGACCTGGCGAAGCTGGAAGCGAGGGCCGTCGAGATCGGCTCGTACGGCAACCACAACATCCACGGCTTGTTGCAGACCGAGCAGTACGCCCGCGCCCTGTTCGAGATGGCGCAGCCCCCGCAGTCGCCGGAGGAGGTCGAGCGGGGCGTGGCGGCACGACTGGCCCGTCAGGCGATCTTCGACCGATCGCCAGGGCCGGCCCTCAGTTTCGTCCAAGAAGAGGTGACGCTTCGGCGCACCATCGGGGGCACAATGGTTCGACGCGCCCAACTCGAACGGCTTTTGGAGCTGGGGCAGTTGCGGAACGTCACGATCCAGGTGATGCCGACCAACTGTGCCGATCACGCCGGAATGGAGGGCCTGATCCAAGTGCTGAAGTTCGCAGACGGTTCGGCGGTTGGACGCGGTGAGGGCATCTTCAACGGCCGCCCGGTCTCCGACCCGAAGCAGCTCCGAATCCTTGATCTGCAATATGGCATGATCCGGGCCCAGGCTCTCTCGCCCCGGGAGTCACGGGCATTCGTCGAGAAACTGCTGGGAGAAACATGATCCACAAGCCTGAGCTGGAGTGGTTCAAGAGCAGCTACAGCGACAGCAGCAACATCAACGACTGCGTCGAGGTGGCCAACACCCCCGGCGCGGTCCTGGTCCGCGACTCCAAGGACACCGCGCGCGCCCACCTGGCCTTCGGCCGAGCGGCCTGGGCCGGGTTCGTCGCCCAGGCGTCCGAAGTCTGACGGAACCGAAGGTTCCCGCCCCGCGTCTCCCGATGAACGGTCGCCAACCATGCGGGGGATGAATGTCGTTCGACGCGGAACGTGCGCAGCGCGAAGCCTCCGGGAGCCGTCGACCGGTGCGCTGGGTGTTCGCGCTGCCCCTCGCCCTGGTGCACGCCCTGAACGCCGTCCTCGTCTACGCCGCCGTGTTCAACGGCCCGCAGGCCGCATGGGACCACCAGGGATACGAGGGCACGGCGGCAGCCGTCTTCCTCTCGCTGTGCCTGAGCCTGCTCGGGGTCGTGATCACGTTCCTCCCGCCCGTCCGCAGGGCGCTGGGCCCGTGGTGGTTCACGCCGCCGCTCGTGCTGGGGGTGATCGCGTGGGTCCGTATCGAGACGCTCGGCTGAGGCTCCCCCGCGAGGACATCGACCTCCCCGAGGACCGCCGCAGCCCCCGCCCGGACGGGGGCGGGGGCTGCGGCGAGCCGGAGGGGCCGGGGCCTCAAGCGGTCGCGGCGGCCGGCTGCGGCGCGGCGTCGACGACGGCGGCCGGGGCGGCGGGCTCGTCCAGCGGGGAGGCCGAGGCGTTGGCGTAGGCCTCCTGGTCGAGGATCCCCTCACGGGCCGAGACGATGACCGGCACCAGCGCCTGACCTGCGACGTTCGTGGCCGTGCGGATCATGTCGAGGATCGGGTCGATCGCCAGCAGCAGGCCGACGCCGGCGAGCGGGAGGCCCAGGGTGGAGAGGGTCAGCGTCAGCATGACGGTGGCGCCCGTCAGGCCGGCCGTCGCGGCGGAGCCGATGACCGAGACGAAGACGATGAGCAGGTACTCCTTGATGCCCAGCTGCACGTCGAAGATCTGCGCGATGAAGATCGCGGCGAGCGCCGGGTAGATCGCGGCGCAGCCGTCCATCTTCGTGGTGGCGCCGAACGGGACGGCGAAGGAGGCGTACTCCTTCGGGACGCCGAGGCGCTCGGTGACCTTCTGCGTGACCGGCATGGTGCCGACGGAGGAGCGGGAGACGAAGGCCAGCTGGATGGCGGGCCAGGCGCCCTTGAAGAACTGGATCGGGCTGACCTTGGCGACCGTCGCGAGCAGCAGCGGGTAGACGACGAACATCACCAGGGCGCAGCCGATGTAGACGTCGGCGGTGAAGGTGGCGTACTTGCCGATGAGGTCCCAGCCGTAGGTGGCGATCGCGGTGCCGATCAGGCCGATGGTGCCGATCGGGGCGAGGCGGATGACCCACCACAGGGCCTTCTGGAGGAGTTCCAGGGCGGACTCGGCGAGGTCGAGGACCGGCTTGGCCTTGGCGCCGAGCTGGAGGGCGGCGATGCCGGCGACGACGGCCAGGAAGACGATCTGAAGGACCTTCAGCTCGGTGAAGGGCGTGACGATGTCCGTGGGGACGATGCCGGTCAGGAAGTCGATCCAGGAGCCGGTCTTCTTCGGTTCCTTGCCGTCGGCGGCGGTGAGGCCGGTGCCCGAGCCGGGGTCGGTCAGCAGGCCGATCGCGATGCCGATGCCGACCGCGATCAGCGAGGTGATCATGAACCAGAGGAGGGTGCGGGAGGCGAGGCGCGCCGCGTTGTTCACCTTCCGCAGGTTGGTGATCGACACCAGGATCGCGAAGAAGACGAGGGGGGCGATGGCCAGCTTGAGGAGCTGGACGAAGAGGTCGCCGGTCTTCTCCAGGGTGGTGCCCAGCCAGCTGACGTCCTGGCTGCGGGCTATCCAGCCGAGGAGGACGCCGAGGACCAGACCGGCGACGATCTGGGCCCAGAAGGGGAACTTGAACGAGGCCTTGACAGGGGCCTGCGGGGTCGCGGACACGGACACTCTCCGGAGGTGGCGCACGTAGTGAGGGGGGTGGTTCTGCGTGGTGTTGCGGTGCGGCAGCAGCCAGGAAGGGCCGGCCGGGACCGCTGCTGTATCGATTCAGCTCAACAGCAACAGGCCGCGGACGCGCGGCGGCAGAGGTCGACGTGCAGGCGCATCACGAGCGGGACGCTCGTGGTCATCGGGTGCGCAGCTGTGGTCAACATGTTGAACACGCTAACACTTCTCCTTTGAGAATCTCAAAGGGGCGCTTTGAGACAGCGGCGCACGGGCGCCTCTTGCGCAGGCCCGGAAAACACCACCGCCCCAGCGTTACGGGCGGTGGACCCGGTGCTGGGGCGGTTCGGTGTGTGATGAAGCCAACGGGGGCGTTACGACCCGACGCGCGCCGCGTCGTCCGCCTGGTCCTCCTGGCTGCGGTTCTCGGCGAGCTTCTGCTTCGCACCCGCGACGCGCCCGGAGATCTGCGCGGACATCTCGTCGCGCTGCTTGCGCAGGAGGACGAAGGAGAGCGGGGCGGAGAGCACGAGGGCGAGCAGCACGACCCAGGCGCCGTTGGCGTCGCCGAGCCCCGCGGGGACCAGGCCGAACCGGACGAGGACCGCGACGACGGCGAGGCAGCCGACGAAGATGCCCAGGCGCATCGCGGTGTATCGGATCGTTGCGCTCGGCTTGAGGGACACGGTGACCCCTTCTCTCTCGTCGTGGTCGTCAGGTCGTGCGTCGCACGGTGCCCTCCAGTGAAGCACGCCGGGGCCCGGCCGCGGCCCGCCGGGGTGCGTACGCCCGTACGGCTCGCGTGCCGGCGCCCGTACGCCCGTACGCCCCTCGTCAGTAGAGCGGCAGCAGCATCGTGATGTCGTCGCGGTCGTCGCCCGGGGCCACGCGGACGGCGCCGGGGACGCGGCCGACCTCCTTGTAGCCGCAGGAGGAGTAGAAGTGCTCCAGGCCGAGGCCGCCGCGGCAGGTGAGGCGGACGGCGTCGATGCCCTCGACGGAGCGGGCCGCCGCCTCGGTGGCGGCCATGAGGTCCCGCCCCAGGCCCTTGCCCTGGTGGCGCGGGTGGACCATCACCGTGTAGGCCCACAGCCAGTGCCGCTGGAGCCGGTGCGTGTTGTGGGTGAGGAACGCGGTCGCGGCGACCGCGCCGTCCTCGTCGTGCCCGACGAGCAGTCGGCAGCTCCCGTCGGCCACGCCGGCGAGGTGCTTGTCGAGCGCGGGGCGGACGTCGTCGTGGGTGACCGGCGGCACGAAGCCCACGGCGCCGCCCGCGTTGGAGACGTCCGTCCAGAGCTCGAGGATTCCATCACGCAGGGAGGGTCCGACGACCGGATCCAGGGTGAAAGTAAGGGTCATTTTGCGAGTTTAACCATTACCTCATCGGCCCGTCCAGACAAAGCTAAACCCCGGCCCATGGGCCGGGGTTAACTCGCCGGGAGCGGCTGCGGCGCGACGGGCGCGCGCCGGGTCAGACGCGCATGGCCTGCGGGGTCTCGCGCAGGTCCGCGTCCGGGCCGGGGTACTCGCGGATGATCTCGTAGCGCGTGTTGCGCTCGACCGGGCGGAAGCCGGCCTCCCGGATCAGCTCGAGCAGGTCCTCACGGCCCAGCTTGTTCGGGGTGCCGTAGTTGTCCGCGTCGTGGGTGATCTTGTACTCGACGACCGAGCCGTCCATGTCGTCCGCACCGTGCTGGAGCGCGAGCTGGGCGGTCTGCACGCCGTGCATCACCCAGAAGACCTTGACGTGCGGCACGTTGTCGAAGAGCAGTCGCGAGACGGCGAAGGTCTTCAGCGCCTCGGCGCCGGTGGCCATGGTCGTGCGCGCCTGGAGCTTGTTGCGCACCTTGCCGTCCCGCATGTCCACGAAGTCGTGCTGGTAGCGCAGCGGGATGAAGACCTGGAAGCCGCCGGTCTCGTCCTGGAGCTCGCGCAGCCGCAGCACGTGGTCCACGCGGTGGCGCGGCTCCTCGATGTGCCCGTACAGCATCGTCGAGGGGGTCTTGAGGCCCTTCGCGTGCGCGAGGCGGTGGATGCGCGACCAGTCCTCCCAGTGGGTGCGGTGGTCGACGATGTGCTGGCGGACCTCCCAGTCGAAGATCTCCGCGCCGCCGCCGGTGAGCGACTCCAGGCCGGCCTCGATCAGCTCGTCCAGGATGTCGGAGGCCGACATGCCGGAGATCGTCTCGAAGTGGTGGATCTCGGTCGCGGTGAACGCCTTCAGCGAGACGTTCGGCAGCGCCTTCTTCAGCTCGGAGAGCGAGCGCGGGTAGTAGCGCCACGGCAGGTTCGGGTGCAGGCCGTTGACGATGTGCAGCTCGGTGAGGTTCTCCGTCTCCATGGCCTTGGCCAGGCGCACGGCCTCCTCGATGCGCATCGTGTACGCGTCCTTCTCGCCCGGCTTGCGCTGGAACGAGCAGTACGCGCACGACGCGGTGCACACGTTCGTCATGTTGAGGTGGCGGTTGACGTTGAAGTGGACGACGTCACCGTTCTTGCGCGTGCGCACCTCGTGGGCGAGGCCGCCGAGCCAGGCCAGGTCGTCCGACTCGTAGAGGGCGATGCCGTCCTCACGGGTCAGCCGCTCGCCGGAGCGGACCTTCTCCTCCAGCTCACGCTTGAGCCCAGCGTCCATGTACCGGTCGCCTCCTCTAGATGCCTCTTGCCTGTCCTGCGAACCCTGACCAACCGTACTCTCAGGCTTCCTCGGGCAGCTCCCCGACCCGGTTCTCCCACTTCGTGGAGAGCACGATGGTGGTCCGGGTGCGCGAGACGCCCTTGGTGCCGGAGAGCTTGCGGATGATCTTCTCCAGGCCGTCCACGTCGCTGGCGCGCACCTTGAGCATGTAGGAGTCGTCGCCGGCGATGAACCAGCAGTCCTCGATCTCCGCGAGGTCGCGCAGCCGCCGCGCCACGTCCTCGTGGTCGGCGGCGTCGGAGAGGGAGATGCCGATCAGCGCGGTGACGCCGAGGCCGAGCGAGGCGGAGTCGACCGTCGCGCGGTAGCCGGTGATGACGCCGGCCGTCTCCAGACGGTTGATGCGGTCGGTGACGCTGGGGCCCGAGAGGCCCACGAGACGGCCCAGCTCCGCGTACGAGGCACGACCGTTCTCCCGGAGTGCCTGGATGAGCTGCCTGTCCACCGTGTCCATTACGTGGAGCCTTCCATTATTCGGCGATCCTGCAAGTCTAGGTATAGAATCTAAGGCACACAGGGTCAACACCCTGCGATTTCTTACGGCAGATCAATAACGATCTTCAGGAGTGGTACACCGTGTTCACGATCGAGATGGCGCACGCACACATGCGACAGCTCCAGGAGCTGGCCAACCGATCCCGAGCCCACCAGCCCGCCGCGGCCGTCCGCGTCGACCGGGCCCGCAAGCCGCTGGGCCGCAAGAAGGCCTAGGGGGTGCCTTGTCGACGAGCCCGGCATGATCGGCAAGACACCCCCTAGGCACCGGCCCCGTCACCACCGTTCGATGCCCGGGGGGAGCGGGAGCCTCCCAGCTCCCCCTCCCAGCGGCGGTACAGCCGGTGCGGCACCCCTGCCGCGTCCAGCACCCGCCCCGCGACGAAATCCACCAGATCCTGGATGTGCGTCGCACCCGCGTAGAAGGCCGGAGAGGCGGGCAGCACGACGGCGCCCGCCTCGTCCAGCGCCACCAGATGCTTCAGCGTCTGCCCGTTCAGCGGGGTCTCCCGCACCGCGACCACCAGCCGGCGCCGCTCCTTGAGGGTCACGCTCGCCACGCGCTGGAGCAGGTCCTTCGACAGTCCGAGGGCGACCCCCGCCACGCAGGCCGTGGACGCGGGGACGATGAGCATCCCCTTGACCCGGTACGAGCCCGAGCTCGGACCGGCGGCCAGGTCGCTGGCGCCCCAGTACCGCACGTCCGCGTCGGCCGGCAGGCCATCGAAGGTTCCCGGCTTGCCGTCGGCTCCGCGGGCCAGCCACTGCGCGAGGTCCTCGCGCCAGTGCGCGTCGCGGAAGGCGATGCCGGTCTCGTCCAGCAGGGTGAGGCGCGAGGCCCGGCTCACGACCAGGTCCACGCTCTCCCCCGCGGCGAGCAGGCCGCGGAGCACCGCCGCCGCGTACGGCGTCCCGGACGCTCCGGAAACCCCGACCACCCAGGGGGTGCGATTGCGCTCTGTCATACCTCCGAGACTATCCGGCCACGCCCGGCGGGCACTCAGTAAGGTGACCGCACGTTCCCGTGAGGGGAGCCACGAAGGGGGCGAAGATGAGCACGACGGTGGATACCGGCTGGACGCAGACCGACCGCGCCAAGGCGGCGGCGAAGCTGATGCTGGGCTGGGTGGCCCTGCTGTGGCTGCTGGAGGCCGTCGACCACGCCACCGGCCACGCCCTCGACCAGTACGGGATCGTCGCCCGCGACCCCGACAGCCTCGGCGGCATCGTCTCCGCCGCCTTCCTCCACTTCGGCTTCGACCACGTCGCCTCCAACAGCGTCCCGCTGCTGGTCCTCGGCTTCATAGCCGCCCTGTCCGGGATCCGCCGGTTCCTCGCGGTGTGCGGCCTGATCCTGCTGGCCGACGGCCTCGGCACCTGGCTGATATCCCCGTCCGGGACCATGACGCTGGGTGCGTCCGGCATCGTCTTCGGCCTCTTCGGCTACCTGCTCGTGCGGGGCTTCGTCGAGCGCAGGGCGCTGGGCATCGCGGTGGCCGTGGGCGTCGCCGCCGTCTGGGGCACCACGATCGTCTCCGGCATCCTCCCGACGGACTCGGGCGTCAGCTGGCAGGGCCACCTGTGCGGTCTGGTGGCCGGCATCGTCACGGCGCTCTACTTCCGCCGCCCGGCCCGCCGCCCGGCCGTCACGGCCTGACGACGGAAGGGTCCACGGGCAGGCCCGAGGTGTCGATCACGAGCTTGCCGATGCCGGTCTCGACGGTGACCTCGCCGCCGTACGGGATGGTGTCCCGGCCCCGGTAGCCGTCCGGGCCGGGGTTCCACAGGGTCACGCAGTGCGCCTTGTACGGGTCGAAGATCAGGTAGTGCGGGATCCCGCGCCGGGCGTAGGCCCGGTCCTTGACCTCGTAGTCGTTGCGGATGCTGCTCGGTGAGACGACCTCGACGGCCAGTTCGATGAGGTCGGGGGAATAGGCGCTGAGGTTCTTGCGGCGCTCGGCATCCGGAATGACGGCGAGGTCCGGGCAGAACTCGTTGCTTTCGTCGAAGGGGACCGCGACATCGGAGATGAAGGCCCACCCGGGCGGAAGCTGCGGTTTCAACAAGTCCCGCACGTCCCAGATCGTCTCATTGTGGTGGGGCTTGACCGGGCTCATCACGATGGCACCCTCGACAATCTCGGTCCGGTATCCGGGGAACATGTCCTCGAACCGGCTGAGCTGTGAGTGCAGGCTGTCGCTCTCCGAGACGGTCACGTCGGCCTCCCTGTCCATGCACTCGATGGTAGGCCGCACGCTACGCACCCGGCAGACCGCGCACCCCGCGGTCCTGCCCGGCTCACTCCTGCGAGCTACAGGCTCAGTCCGCGGGCCACCAGATCGGCCAGGGCGCACACGAAGAGGGCGATGCCGATGAAGCCGTTGACCGTGAAGAAGGCGCGGTTCAGGCGGGACAGGTCGTGCGGGGTCACGATGGTGTGCTCGTAGACGAAGGCGACGACGACGATCGCCAGGCCGGCCCAGAACAGCGGGCCGGCGTCCGTGGCCAGCGCGTACCAGGCCAGCAGGGCCGTGGTCACGACGTGCGAGCCGCGCGCCCCCCAGAGGGCGGCCGGGACGCCGAAGCGGGCCGGGACGGACTTCACGCCCTCCGCGCGGTCGGCGGCCACGTCCTGGCAGGCGAAGATCAGGTCGAAGCCGCCGATCCACACGCCGACCGCGAGACCCAGGATCACCGCGTCCCAGGACCACTCGCCGGTGATCGCCAGCCAGGCCCCGACGGGGCCCATCGCCTGGGCGAGCCCCAGGATGGCGTGCGGGAAGTTCGTGAACCGCTTGCCGTACGGGTAGACCACCATCGGGACGACGGCGACCGGGGCCAGCGCCAGGCACAGCGGGTTCAGCAGGGCCGCCGAGCCGAGGAAGACGACGAGTGCGATCGCCGCGCCGGTCCACGCCGAGCGGACCGACACCGCGCCGGTGACCAGTTCGCGCCCCGCGGTCCGCGGGTTGCGGGCGTCGATCTCGCGGTCGATGATCCGGTTCGCGGCCATGGCGAAGGTGCGCAGCCCCACCATGCAGACGGTGACGAGCAGCAGCTTGCCCCAGTGCACGGTCCGGTCGAGCTGGAACATCGCGGTCAGCGCCGCGATGTAGGCGAACGGCAGCGCGAAGACCGAGTGCTCGATCATCACCAGCCGCAGGAAGGCCCTGACCTTGTTGGCCGCCTCCGGCGCGGGGCCCTGTCCGACCACTCCGTCGGCGGTCGTCATCATGCGAGTCCCCTCCGGAACTGTTCGAGTTCGGCCAGCAGGTCCGCCGCCGGGAGCGCGCCGAGTTCCAGCGTCCGGGCCGCGGCGCCGTCCTCCTCGCCCTCGGGCGGGGTGACGTGCGCGGTGACCGTCCAGTCGGCGCCGGCCGGCCGGGCGTCCAGGCGCAGGAAGTTTCCGGCCTCGACGGTGAACGGCTCGGCCGCGGCCAGCGCCTGCTGCACCTGCTCCGCGAAGGCGTCGGCCTCGGTGTCCCGCGCGCCGGGCAGTTCGAAGCCGTCGCCGTCGCCGTCCGCGTCGTACATCAGCGTCCAGACGTCCCCGGGGCCGGCGAACTCCTCCGGGCTCACGCCCGCGTCCCGGGCGGCGGCGATCACGCCGGGCTGGGTCGGGTCGATCTTCGGGCGCGCCAGGACCACGTACGCCTCCTCGGTGCCGAGGTTCAGCTCCGGGCCGCTCACGGCGATCGGGCTCACAGGCCGTACTCCTTCCAGCGGCGGTCCACGAGGGCGGCCGTCGCGGGGTCGGACTCCACCATGTCGGGCCAGCCGCCGTCGCGGGTGTAGCCCTCCTCGGGCAGCTTCTTCGTCGCGTCGATGCCCGCCTTGCCGCCCCAGAACTGCTGGTAGGAGGCGTGGTCGAGGTGGTCCACCGGGCCCTCGACGACGGTGAGGTCGCGGGAGTAGTCCGTGTTGCCGAGGGCCCGCCAGGACACCTCGTGCAGGTCGTGGACGTCGCAGTCCTTGTCCACCACGATGATCAGCTTGGTCAGCGACATCATGTGGGCGCCCCAGATGGCGTGCATGACCTTCTGCGCGTGCTTGGGGTACTTCTTGTCGATCGAGACGATCGCGCAGTTGTGGAAGCCGCCCGACTCGGGGAGGTGGTAGTCCACGATGTCCGGGACGATGATCTTCAGCAGGGGCAGGAAGAACCGCTCCGTCGCGCGGCCCAGCGGGCCGTCCTCGGTCGGCGGGCGGCCCACCACGATCGACTGCAGCAGCGGCCGCTTGCGCATCGTGATGCAGTCGATCTTCAGGGCCGGGAAGGGCTCCTGCGGGGTGTAGAAGCCGGTGTGGTCGCCGAAGGGGCCCTCCGGGAGCATCTCCCCGGGCTCCAGCCAGCCCTCGACGACGACTTCCGCGTTGGCCGGGACCTGGAGCGGGACGGTCTTGCAGTCGACCATCTCGATCCGCTTGCCCGCGACGAAGCCGGCGAAGAGGTACTCGTCGATGTCGCCCGGCAGGGGGGCGGTGGAGGCGTACGTGACCGCGGGCGGGCAGCCGAAGGCGATCGCGACCGGCAGCCGCTCGCCCTTGGCGGCGGCGACGGCGTAGTGGTTGCGGCTGTCCTTGTGGATCTGCCAGTGCATGCCGATGGTGCGCTTGTCGTGGCGCTGGAGGCGGTAGAGGCCGAGGTTGCGCACGCCCGTCTCGGGGTGCTTGGTGTGGGTGAGGCCGAGGTTGAAGAAGGAGCCGCCGTCCTTGGGCCAGGTGAACAGGGCCGGCAGCAGGTCCAGGTCGACGTCGTCGCCGGTGAGGACGACCTCCTGGACGGGCGCGGAGTCGCCCTTCACCTTCTTCGGCGGGACGTGGACCATCGAGCCGAGCTTGCCGAAGGCCTCGCGGACGCCGATGAAGCCCTGCGGCAGCTCCGGCTTCAGCAGGCCGCCGATCTTCTCGCTGATCTCGGCGTACGACTTCAGGCCGAGGGCCTTCAGGAGGCGGCGGTCGGTGCCGAAGACGTTCATGGCCAGCGGCATCGCCGAGCCCTTGACGTTCTCGAAGAGCAGCGCGGGACCGCCCGCCTTGTTCACTCTGTCGACGATCTCCCCGACCTCCAGGTACGGGTCGACTTCGGCCTTGATGCGCTTGAGGTCGCCCTCTCGCTCCAGAGCCCGGAGCAGCGAGCGGAGATCGTCGTAAGCCATAGGGGTCAGTATCCGTCACCAACTACGCTGGGAGCGTCACCGGGGCCCCTCGCGGGTCCGCCGCCACTGCCCGGGAGTCGGTCCCACACCGTGTTGCGCTATCTGCCGTTCCTGCTGATCATCGCGCTGACCATCTACGCCTTCATCGACTGCCTGAACACGCCCGAGGAAGAGGTCAAGCACCTCCCCAAGGCGATGTGGGTGATCATCATCCTGCTCTTCTCCATCGTGGGGCCGGTGGTGTGGCTGTTCGCGGGCAAGAAGCGGGTGGTCTCCGGCGGCGGCGGGCGCGGGCCCCGGGGCCGCAGCCGGTGGGTGGCTCCCGACGACAATCCGGAGTTCCTGAAGTCCCTGCGCGAGGAGCAGGAGAACAAGGACCGCGACCGCGACAACGGCAAGGACCAGGGCAAGGACCAGGGCAAGGACGCCGACTAGCCGGCCCAGGCGGCCGGCCCAGGAGGCCGGCTCGTCCTGTCGCGGGCCCGGCTACCGCGCCCAGGGGAGGACGCGGGGCTCCTCCTCGCCCGGCACCGACACCACGCCGTCCGCGCGCATCGCCACATGGGCCCGGAAGGTCTCGGCGGCGTGGATCCTGCGCGGCGCGTCCGCCGGGAGGACCAGGGTCTGGCCCGTGGTGACCTTCTGGGTGCGGCCGTCGGAGGTGACCTCCAGGGAGCCGGCGGTGAGGGTCCAGACCTGCTCGCGGCTGACGGAGTGTTCGGGGCCGGTGGCTCCGGCGGGCATGTCGACCTGCCAGGTGCTGAGCTCCGAGCTGCCGCGGCTGGGGGCGGCGAGGCCGGTCATGGCGGCGTTCGGGGTGGTGGTGACGTGGTCGGGGGAAGTGGTGATCACGTACAAGGCGAGTCCTCCTCGACGAATGAGTCAAGCCGCTTTACTTGTGTGAGTAAAGCAGCTTGACCCTCCCGTGTCACCATGTTTGCGTGACGAGAGAAGACGCGATGGAGAGCGGCGGGGGCGTCGAGCTGACGTTCCTGCTCGGCCTGGGCTTCCAACTGGTGCTGGGCGAGTTCACCCGGCGCCTCGCCGAGGTCGGATACGCCGACCTGCGGCCCGTGCACGGCATGGCCTTCCAGGCCCTGAAGGGGCGTGGCGCGACCGCCACCGAGCTCGCCGAGCGGCTCGGGGTGACCAAACAGGCCGCCGGGCAGATCGTCGACGACCTGGAGAGGCGCGGCTACGTCCGCCGCGAGCCGCACCCGGAGGGCGGGCGCCGCAAGCTGGTCGTCCTGACGGGTGCGGCGCGCGAACACCTCGCCGTCGCGGGCCGGATCCTGCACGAGCTGGAGGCGGAGCTCGCCGGCAGCGCGGACATCGGCGCCCTGCGCCGGGAGCTGGCCCGCGTCGTGCGCGCGCTGCACGGGCAGGACGGGCTGCCACCCCTGCGCCCGGTGTGGTGATCCTGTGCGGGGGGCGCGGGGCGGCCGGGTGGGGGCTCAGGAGGCCTTGCGGGCGCTGCCGAAGGATCCGTACGACTCGCGCAGCCGCGCCCGGCGGGTGTCCGTCCAGGAGGACCAGTCCGCCGGGCGGCCGGCCAGGGCGGCTTCCAGCAGCTCGAAGTGCTCGTGCCAGCCGGCCAGGCAGTCGAGGCGGTCCTCCTCGGTGCCGCCGCGCTCGTTCAGGAACCGCAGGACCGTCGAATCGGTGCCGACCGCCTCCAGGTGGAAGCGGATCCGCCCCTGCCCGCTCAGGGTGTACTCGGCGACGCGTTCCACGTCCCAGGCCGTGACGTGGCCCGTCGCCACGGTTGCGGTGTTCAGCCAGCGCAGCGTCACGGCCCCGCCGAGGTGCCGTTCCAGGACGTCGGCCGCGGCCAGCCAGCCGCGCAGCCCGTCCGGTGTGGTCAGGGCGTGCCAGAGGGCCTCGTAGGCGTAGGGGAGGTGCAGCTCGAAGCGGAGCAGCCAGTGGTTCTCGCCGCGCCGTTCGCTGGTGGCATGGCTCACGAGGGACATGCCACCAGCGTCCCACTCCGGCCGGTCAGACGCCCGCGTACGAGTGCTTGCCGCTGAGCAGGATGTTCACGCCGTAGTAGTTCCAGATCCAGCAGGCGAAGGCGAAGAGCGCCAGGTAGGCGGCCTTGCGGCCCTTCCAGCCGGCGGTGGCGCGGGCGTGCAGGTAGCAGGCGTACGCCACCCAGGTCACGAAGGACCAGACCTCCTTGGGGTCCCAGCCCCAGTAGCGGCCCCAGGCGTCGCCCGCCCAGATCGCGCCCGCGATGATCGTGAACGTCCACAGCGGGAAGACGGCCGCGTTGATGCGGTACGAGAACTTGTCGAGCGAGGCCGCCGAGGGCAGGCGCTCCAGGACGGACGAGGCGATCCTGCCGGGCTTGCCGCCGCCGGCGAGCTTGGCCTCGTAGGAGTCGCGGAAGAGGTACAGGACCGCGCCGGCCGCGCCGAGGTAGAAGACGGCGCCGCAGAAGATGGCGGTGGAGACGTGGATCCACAGCCAGTAGGAGTGCAGGGCCGGGACCAGCTGGTCGCTGTCGGTGTAGAGCCAGGTGACGGCAATGCCGAGGTCGAGCAGGACGGTGGTGACCAGGATCAGGCCGAGCCAGCGGACGTTCTTCTTCAGGGCGAGGAGCACCAGGTAGGTGCCGACGGCCACCGTGGAGAAGGTGATCGAGAACTCGTACATGTTGCCCCAGGGGGCCCGCTCGACGGACAGGGCGCGGGTGACCACGCCGGCCGCCTCGACGAGGAAGGCGAGCGCGGTCAGCGAGACCGCGATCCGCCCGTACAGGTCTCCCTGCACGGTGCCGCCGGCGGCGCCGGGGCCGTCCGGGACGTCGCGGGTGCCCGCGCCGGAGCGGGTGGTGACCTTGGGCCGGTCCAGTACGGCGGTGGCGCCGCCCTTGCCGCGCACCTGCACGGCCGGTGCCGCGGCACCGGCGGTGCCGGTCAGCGCGGCGGCCGTGCGGGCCACCTTGCTGCGGCTGCCGAAGGTCCACTCGGCGATGTGCGCGAAGAAGGCGAGCGTGTAGACCGCCATCGACGAATAGACCAGGTAGTTGCTGATCTCAGCCAGGTTCTCGTTGGCTGCGGCTGCGAGCGGCGTCATCCGCGCTCTCCTTCAGGGGTTTCTTCAACAGGATCAGACACGCTGGGCGCCTGCTGGTGCAGCATGGCGGCGAGGTCCGCCAGCTCCTCCGGAAGCTTGGCGGACTCGCTGCGGCCGAGGCCCGCCATCTCCACGACGGTCACGCCGTCCTTGCCCTCCACCGCGCGCACCCAGATCCGGCGGCGCTGGATGAACAGCGACCCGGCCAGGCCCGCGATGGCGGCGATCGCGCCCGCGAGGGCGAGGCCGCTGCCGGGCTGCTGGGTGACGGAGAAGGTGGCCCAGCGCTCGATGCCCTCGAACTTCACGGTGCCCGCGCCGTTCGGCAGGTCCATCGTCTCGCCGGGCGCCAGCCTCTTGATGAGCTGCTGGCCCGACTCGTCCTTGAACATCTCCATCTTGGAGGTTTCCAGGCGGTAGACGTTCTGCGGCAGGCCCGAGTCCACACCGAGGCTGCCGTGCCAGGCGTTGAGCATGAGCTGCGGGTTCAGGAGGGCGGGGAACTGGGAGAACATCGTCCCCTTGCCCTCGCCTGCGAAGGTCGGCACGAAGACGGCGGTGAAGCCGAGCTGCTCCGCCTTGCCGTCCTTGTCCTTGTAGCCGTCGGTGACCTTGACCGCTCCGGTGGAGGTGAGGTTGCCGTCCTGCGGGAGCACCGGGACGGCGTCCTTGTAGACGACCTTTCCGGTGGAGTCGGTCACGGAGATGATCGGCGCGTAGCCGTGGCCGAGGAGGTAGACCTTGGAGCCGTCGATCTCCAAGGGCTCGTTGACCTGGATCTCGCGCTTCTCGGGCTTTCCGTGGGCTCCCTCGGTGAGGGTGACGTGCGCCTTGAAGTCGCGCGGGGTGCCCCGCTGCGGGCCGGACATCTCGTAGGTGGCGTCGAAGCGGTCCAGGGTGAAGCTGAACGGCGGCAGGTCGTCCGGGTGGAAGAGCGTGCCGGGCTTGAAGTCGTCGTACTGGGTGAGCGTGTTCGAGAAGCCGCTGCCGCGCAGGACCAGCTTGCCGCCCTCGGACTTGAAGTACTGGCCCCAGGCGAAGGCCACGAGCATCACGATCAGCGCGACGTGGAAGAGCAGGTTCCCGGCCTCGCGGAGGTAGCCCTTCTCGGCCGCGACGGTGCCGCTGCCGTCCTCGGTGCGGAAGCGCTTGCCCGCGAGCAGCGTCCTGGCGTACGAGAGGACCTCGTCGGGGGTCTTGTCGGTGCGCCACGTGGTGTGGGCGGGCAGCCGGTCGAGCCGCTTGGGGGCGCCCGGCGGGCGGCCGCGGAGCTGGCCGACGAACTGCCAGGCGCGCGGGACGATGCAGCCGATCAGCGAGACGAACAGCAGCAGGTAGATCGCGGAGAACCACACCGAGCTGTAGACGTCGAAGAGCTGGAACGCCTCGGCGACGCCGACGAAGGAGGGGTTGTCCTTCTTCCACTGGGCGACCTTCAGCGCGTCCACGTCGGTCTGCGGGACGAGGGAGCCGGGGATGGCGCCCAGGGACAGCAGGAAGAGCAGGATCAGCGCCACCCGCATGGAGGTGAGCTGCCGCCAGAACCAGCGGACCCAGCCGATCACGCCGATGCCGACGGGACCGCTGTCCTCGACGGGGGCGGTGGAGAGCTGGGAGCCGGCCGCGGCCTCGGAGGGGTCCGCCGGGGAGGGCTCGGGCGACGTCTCGGTGGACGCTTTGTCTGTCGTACTCATGTCCGTCGGTTCCTCAGATCCCCACCGTGAAGCTTTGGGTCCAGGCCTGCATGTCGGTGACGATGCTGTCCCACAAACCTGTGACGAGCAGCAGGCCGGTGAGGATCAGCATGCCGCCGCCGATCCGCATCACCCATGCATAGTGCTGCTTCACCCAGCCGAACGCACCGAGCGCCTTGCGGAAGGCGATCGCGGCGAGGATGAAGGGCACGCCGAGGCCCAGACAGTAGACGACGGTGAGCAGGGCGCCGCGGCCGGCGCTCGCCTGGTCGATGGAGAGGGTGTTGACGGCGGCGAGGGTCGGGCCCATGCAGGGGGTCCAGCCGACGCCGAAGAGCACGCCGAGCAGCGGCGCGCCGAGCAGGCCGGCGGTCGGCTTCTTGTGGAAGCGGAACTCCCGCATGGTCAGGCCGGGGATGGCTCCCATGAAGAAGAGGCCGAGGACGATCACCAGGGCGCCCAGCACCCGGGAGATGATCGCCTTGTTCTCCTGGAGCTCGGAGCCGAAGTACCCGAAGAGCGCGCCGGTGGAGACGAAGACGGCGGTGAACCCGGCGACGAACAGGGCGGCGCCCGCCAGCATCCGCCCTCGGCGGGCCTCGGCGAGGTCGGCGCCGCTGACGCCGGTCACGTAGGAGAGGTAGCCGGGGACCAGCGGCAGGACGCAGGGCGAGAAGAAGGAGACGAGTCCCGCGAGGAGTGCGATGGGCACCGCCAGCAGCAGGGCGCCGTTCAGGACCGTCTCGTTCACACCCGTGGCCTCGGCGGCGAGGACGTACTCGACCACGAGGTCACTGCTCCGCGAGGACGGGGTCGATCATCGAGCGCAGTTGCTCCTCGCTGAGGGGGGCGAGGGTGCGTGCGGCGATCCGGCCCTCGCGGTCCAGGACGAGGGTGGAGGGAATGGCGTTCGGGCTGAGGCTGCCCTTGGGGAAGCGGAGCAGCTGCTTGCCGTCGGGGTCGTAGAGGCTCGGGTAGGTGATCCCGAAGGTCTCCTCGAAGGAGGCGGCGTTCTGCTTGCTGTTGTCGCGGACGTTGACGCCCACGAAGACGACGTCCTTGCCGGCGTCGGCGAGCTCCTTGGAGACCTTCGCGAAGGACGGGGCCTCGGCGCGGCACGGCGGGCACCAGGAGCCCCAGACGTTGAGGACGACGACCTTGCCCTTGAGGGCGGCCGTGTCGAGGGGCTTGCCGTCGACGGTCTCGCCGTCGAGCCCCGGGGCCTCGACGCGCTCGCCCTCGGCGGCGGTGGAGATGCCGCTCGCACCCGTGACGTAGTTGCCGCCGCTGCCGGTCGGCTTGCCGCTGTCCGAGCCGCCGCACGCCGTGAGCGTGAGGGCGCCGGTGACGGTCACCGCGGTCAGCAGGAGGGCGCGGCCGCTGGGTGAGCGGCGTCGGGGGGCGCGGCTAAGGCTCATGTGAAAAGTTTCGCATGAGCAATTCGCGGATTTTCCGCGCCCCCCGGCCGGGTGTCAATGCCCTGGTCAGGCGATGGTTCAGGCCGCGGTGAGGTACGCGTTCCAGCCGCCGGCGGGCGACTGGCCGGGGCCGAGGGTGCGCAGCCGGGCGAGGACCTTGGGGTCCTGGGCCTCCAGCCAGTCGGTGAACTGCCGGAAGGACACGAGCCTTACATCCCTTTTGTCCGCCATGCCCTTGAGGGCTTCCTCGACGGCATCCATGTAGATGCCTCCGTTCCACTCCTCGAAGTGGTTGCCGATGAAGAGCGGCGCGCGGTTGGTCTCGTAGGCGCGGCGGAACCCGCCGAGGTAGGTGGCCGTGGCCTGGGCCCGCCAGGCCGGGTAGTGGGCGGGGACGCCCTTCGTGGTGTTCTTCGACTGGTTGGCGAGGATGTTGTAGTCCATCGAGAGCACCTCGAAGGAGTGGCCCGGGAAGGGCAGGGACTGCAACGGCAGGTCCCAGACGCCCGACCTGCGCACGGGCCAGACCTGGAGGCCGCCGGGCGAGCTGGAGTCGTAGCGCCAGCCCAGCTTCCGGGCGGTCGGCAGGAGGTTGTCCCGGCCCAGGAGGCAGGGGGTGCGGGCGCCGGTCAGCTCCTTGCGGTAGTCGAAGGGCAGCGGTTCCACATCGGTGAAGCCGGTGTGCGTGCGCCAGCTTGTGACGAAGGACACGGCCTGGTCGATCTCGCTCTCCCAGTCGGCCGGGGTCCAGCGCGCGACGGAGCCGGAGCCCCCGCAGAAGTGGCCGTTGAAGTGCGTGCCTATCTCGTGCCCGTCGAGCCACGCCTCGCGGACGAGGCGGAGGGTGGTGCGGACGTTCTCGTCCTTGAGGTAGCCGATGTCGGACGCGCCGACGGGATTGTTCGGCGGCCGGTAGAGGCTCCGCTTCGACTCGGGCAGCAGATAGATGCCGGAGAGGAAGAAGGTCATGGCCGCGCCGTGGTCCTTGGCGAGCTTGAGGAAGCGCGGGAAGAGGCCGTTGCCGATCTCCCCCGCGCCGTCCCAGCTGAAGACCACGAACTGCGGCGGCGTCTCGCCCGGCTGGAGCGGCACGGGCCGGTCGGGCTGGTGGGGCTGCGGGCCGGTGTCGGCGGTGGAGCCGTCACCGATGGGCCTGGCCGGCGTCTTCTCACCGGGCTTCGGGTTCTTCACGGGTCCGGGAGCGCCGGGACCGGACACATCGGGCAGTCCGCAGCCGGCGACTCCCATCGCGGCCGCGGCGCCAAGTCCCAGTCCCAGCAACCCCCTCCGACTGACTCCCCTGATGTCGCGCATGTCACCGTCCCCATCGTCGTCACCACACCCGACTCAAAGTCCGCATGAACGGACAAGTTGACCGGACATGTGTGCTGACACGGTGATTCCCGCGCATCTTGTATTTAATTAGACAGACCTGTAACGGTCCGTAACAGACCGTCGGATCAGGCGCCGAACGCCTTGGAGGCGCCCTTCACCGGCTTCGCCCCCGCCAGCAGATGGGCCGGGACCAGGTCCCGCGCCGGCTCGCTGTAGCCCACCGACACCAGCTTGTCGCCCTGGAACGTGAAGGACGTCAGGGACGCGAGGGTGCACTGCCGGCGGCGCGGGTCGTGCCACAGCCGGCGCTTCTCGGCGAAGCTGCGCACGATCCAGATCGGCAGCTGATGGCTGACCGCCACCGCCTCGTGGCCGCGGGCCGCGTCGCGCGCCGCCTCCAGCGCGCTCATCATCCGGACCACCTGCTCGACGTACGGCTCGCCCCAGGACGGCTTGAACGGATTCGTCAGGTGCTTCCAGTTGCCGGGCCTGCGCAGCGCGCCGTCGCCGACGCCGAAGGTCTTGCCCTCGAAGACGTTCTCCGCCTCCAGCAGCCGCGAGTCCGTCGCCAGGTCCAGCCCGTGGGCCTTGGCGATCGGCTCCGCCGTCTCCTGCGCCCGCTCCAGCGGCGAGGACACCACGTAGGCGATGTCCCGGCCCTTCAGGTGCTCGGCGACCCGGTCCGCCATCCGGCGGCCCAGCTCCGAGAGGTGGTAGCCCTCGCGGCGCCCGTACAGGACCCCGTCCGGGTTGTGCACCTCACCGTGGCGCACCAGGTGCACGACCGTGAGGTCGGACTTCGCGTCGCGGCCGACGGCGCTCATGCGGTGGCCTCCGCGGCGGCCCGGGCGGCGGCCGGCAGGGCTGCCGCGACGCGCTCGATCGCCTTCTCGTCGTGGGCGGTGGACACGAACCAGGACTCGAAGGCGGACGGCGGCAGGTAGACGCCCTGCGCCAGCATCGAGTGGAAGAACGCGTTGAAGCGGAAGCTCTCCTGCTTCTTCGCGTCGTCGTAGTTGCGCACCGCGTCCCCGGTGAAGAAGACGGAGAACATGTTGGACGCGGTCTGCAGGCGGTGCGCCACGCCCTCCTTGGCGAGCGCCCCGGTGACCAGGCCCTGGATCTCCGCCGAGACGGCGTCGACCTTCTCGTACGCGGCCGCGTCGAGCAGCCGCAGCTGCGCGAGGCCCGCGGCGGTGGCGATCGGGTTCCCGGAGAGCGTGCCGGCCTGGTAGACGGGCCCCGCGGGGGCGAGGTGGCCCATGACGTCGGCGCGGCCGCCGAACGCCGCGGCGGGGAAGCCGCCGCCCATGACCTTGCCGAAGGTCATCAGGTCGGGCTTGACCCCGTCGACGCCGTACCAGCCGGCGCGGGAGGTGCGGAAGCCCGTCATGACCTCGTCGGAGATGTAGAGCGCGCCGTTCTCCCGGCAGAGGTCCGCGAGCCCCTGGTTGAAGCCCTCGGCGGGGGTGACCACGCCCATGTTGCCGGGCGCCGCCTCGGTGATCACGCAGGCGATCTCGCCGGGGTGCGCGGCGAACGCCGCCCGCACCGCTTCGAGGTCGTTGTACGGCAGCACGATCGTGTCGCCGGCCTGCGCGCCCGTCACGCCGGGGGTGTCCGGCAGCGCGAAGGTGGCGAGCCCGGAACCGGCGGCGGCCAGCAGCGCGTCCACGTGACCGTGGTAGCAGCCGGCGAACTTCACGACCTTGGCGCGACCGGTGAAGCCGCGTGCCAGCCGGATCGCCGACATGGTCGCCTCGGTCCCGGAGGACACCAGGCGCACCTGCTCCACCGGCTCGATGCGCGCCACGATCTCCTCCGCGAGCGCCACCTCGCCCTCACCGGGCGCACCGAAGGAGGTGCCGCGCGCGACGGCCGCCTGGACGGCCTCGATCACCTCGGGGTGGGAGTGGCCGAGGATCATCGGCCCCCACGAGCAGACGAGGTCCACGTACTCGCGGCCGTCGGCATCGGTGAGGTACGGACCGGTGCCGGACACCATGAACCGGGGCGTACCGCCCACGGCGCGGAAGGCGCGCACGGGAGAGTTCACGCCGCCGGGGGTCACGAGGGAGGCGCGCTCGAAGAGCGTCTGCGAAACTGGGGCTTCATACGGGTACGGGTAGCTCACACCAGCCATGGTCTCAGAGGCTGCGACAGACTTGCGGGCGGGCGTTTCACCGCGTCGCCGCGGGGGAGGTCACTGCCATGATGATCAGGCTGCGTGGCGGAGGTCACGGGGCCGGGACGAGCAAGACCAGTCGGGTGGAGATATGCAACGCGGTGGTGGACCGGGCGAGGGTACGGACGGCCTCGATCCGCAGCGCGCCCGCGAAGCCCGCGAGGCCCGCCGCCGGGGCAAGCACCGCCGGCGCGCCACCGAGGCGGCCGACGCCGTGCCGGAGCCCGCGGCGGAGCCGGAGGACGTGCCCCGGGGCCGCGGCATGGGCGTGACGTACAAGTACTTCGGCGCACCGGACGGCGCGACGGCGGCCCGGGTCCCGGTGACGATGCGCCCGGAGGAGCTCGGCGGCGACGAGCTCGGCATGGGCGGCCTCTTCACCAAGATCAAGCCGGAGACGGTGGCCGCGATGGTCCTGACCGGCATCGAGGGCATACCCCTGCACAAGGTGCCGCCGCTGGAGCTGGTCGTCCTCCACCCCGACTACGCGGTGGTCAAGCTCCCGATGACGGTGGTCGACCCGCTCCGCGGGATCGGCGAGGAGTCCGTGGGCGCCGCCGCCTTCATCTGGTCCACGGTCCCCGACCGCGGCGGCCCGAGCGACGCCTTCAACGTCTACCAGCTCCTCCACGAGTGGCAGGACTTCAGCCACCGGCTGCACGAGGCCGGCCACCAGCCGTACTGCCTGGTCTGGCCCTGACGCCTCCCTCCCCTCCCCCGAGCCCGGCCGCTGCCTGAACCCGGGCGGCACCGCGCTGGCCGGAACATGCCGCTGCCCCCCTGCCGCGACCCGGGCGGGCCAGGGAGCGGGGAGTTGCAGGCGAGGCGCGAGAGTCGAAATACAGCCAAATTTTTTCCACGGTCTTGCTACCGCCCAGTAGTCGCGCAAGAGCCGTGGAACGGCGTCACCGCACCGGAAGGCGGGAATGCCGACGACCCGTCACCAGCCCGTCCGGTAAGCACTTTCCGGACGGACCGGTGCGGGTCCGCTTTGTTCCTGGCCGAGCCTGACGGACGATGTCCGTGCCGCTCGGGTCACCTGAGGTCGCTCAGCACACCACTCACGTTGAGGACTTCGTGGCACTCCTGCGCCTGACGGCCGGTGGCCGGCGTGCCCGGCTTTGCACAGGTCACCTGCACGGTCACAGTCTGGCTCTCGGTGATGCTGATGGGGGTGACCCAGTGGTAGTCCTGGTTTCGGAACGTCTCCAGCGCAATCGTCGTGATCTTCCGATCGCCGAAGTTGATCGTCACCACGCCCTCGTCGCCCTGGAAGTTGGCGACCACGATGTCCGTGATCCCGAACACCTTGCCCGCGGGCACCGTGTACGAGCCGGTCTTGCTCTGACCGCCGCCGGTCTGCAGGTCGATGGTGGCCGAGCTCTGCAGCCCTCCCCCGCCGCCGCCGGCTCCGGTACCCGAACCGCCGCCGCCCGCCCCGGGCTGGTTGCCCTTGGCCGCGCCCGGTCCCGCACCCGCGCCGCCGGGCTGCTTGCCGCCACCGGTCACCGGGGTCTGCCCCGCAGCGTCCGCGGCGGGCGCCGGGTTCCTGGCGGCCTCGGCCGCGGCCTCCTTGGCCGTGCTGCGCACGGCCGGGCGCACCAGCATGAACCAGGCGAGCAGCAGCGCGAGCAGTGCGGCCAGCACCGCGAGCAGCCACGTCGGGAAGATCGGGATCTGGACGAACTCCACCTCCAGCGGCCCCCGTACGGCCTCATGCTCGGCACGCGCCGCGGCGTCCTCGCCGTCGCCGCCTTCCGCGGTCTCGGCCACCTCCACGGTGAACGGCCAGGTCACAGGCGCCCCGAACCACACCGGGCCGGCGGCGCGGACCTTCAGCACCACCTCGGCGGACTCGCCCGGCTCCAGCTTCAGCGTGGGCGGGGCGAAGTCGAACTTCAGCTCCTCGCCCGGCTGCGCGGGCGTGAAGCCCACCTTCACCGGGGCGTTCCCCTCGTTGCGCACGGCGATGCGGTAACGACCGCGCAGCCATCCGCGGCGGCGTTTGGGAGCGCTCTCCGCCCGCAGTTCCCGGAACTGCTCCACATGCACGGTGGTCTCGGGGACCCGCACCGCATCGGGCTGCTCGGTGGGCAGCACCCGCACGGCGAGCGGCACGTCCCCGGCCCGCACCTGGGGCGAACGGGGCGGCGCCAGTCGGATCGTGACCGTTTCGGAGGTTCCCGGATACAGCGAGACGCGCGCGGGTTCCACCGTGGTCCAGGCAGCGCAGTCGCCGACGACTTCCAGGCGGTACGCCTCGACGATGTCGCTGTCGTTGCGCACGGTCAGGCTCGTGGTGGCGGTACCGCCCGGCATCACCGACACCGGCTCGATGTCGAGGACGGGCGCGCCAGGGCTGGGAGAGGCAGCTGGGGATGTCACGCCACGACGCTACGGCGCCGCCCCGGCCGCCACCACGGACGCGGGGGCAAGGCCCCGGGCAGTCCCGATGCCCCCACAGACTTCCCCAACTCCTCATGCACGGCCGCCGGTTGGATCTCAACGTCGCGATCCGACCAGGCCGGCCGATCCGTCACCCCAGATACGCATCACGGAACAGGTACGACACATGCGCTGCGCTGACAACAACAGCCCCTCCCTCAACGCCGGCTCCGGCATACCCCAGCCCCCCGCCCCGGCCCCTCCCCGCAGAACGGGCCGGCGGGTGACGGTGGCCGTGTACGCGTCGGACCCGATCCTGCGCGTCGGGGTCGTCCACCAGCTGCGCCAACGCCCCGAGATCGAGCTCGTCCCCGACGCGGAGGCCGACGCCGCGCAGGTGTCGCTCGTGACGGTGGACAGCGTCGACGACGAGACGGCCGCCCTGCTCTACCGGCTGCGGCACAACCCCGACACCCGCACCGGCCTCGTGGTGGGCACCTTCGAGTCCGGGGACGCCCTGCAGCGCGCCATCGAATGCGGGGTCAGCGCGGTGCTGCGGCGCGCCGAGGCCGACCAGGACCGGCTCCTGCGGCTGGTCCTGGCGATCGCGAACGGCGAGGGCGTGCTGCCCGGCGACCTGCTCGCGAAACTCCTCGACCACATGGGAAGCCTGCAGCGCTCCGCGCTCGACCCGCGCTCGGTGTCCCTGTCCACCCTGACCTCGCGCGAGGCGGACATGCTGCGGCTGGTGTCGGAGGGCCTGGACACCGCGGAGATCGCACGCAAGACCTCCTACTCCGAACGGACCGTCAAGAACGTCCTGCACGAGGTCATCACGCGCCTGCAACTGCGCAATCGGACGCACGCGGTCGGCTACGCCCTGCGCAACGGGCTGATCTGACCGCACACGGCAGCCCGCACGGCTCCGACCGGCCGCCGCTGCCCGAAAGCGCAAGGGACGCTTCCCCCGGGTCCGGCCCCGCGGCCCTGCCGGTCCGCGCGGCCGGACCGGCAGGGTGGTGGGGGGACAGGCAGGATGCGGGACCGG
>NZ_MQUR01000076.1 GCF_001953875.1 Streptomyces amritsarensis | reverse complement strand
TACGAGGCATCGTTCGACCTCGGACGTTAAAGAACAAGTTAGGCGACCCCCACCCCCCGCAGGCAGGAGCAGGCTCAGCGGGCTGCGCGCTGGTCATAGACGGCCAACGACAATGCCCGCACCGCAGCATGTGCACGGCCGGGATCGACGCCCTCATCGACCGCCTCCAGTGCCGCGGCCGCCGACACCCGCACCGCCTGCGGCAAGCCCTCGTGAGCGCAGACCCGGTAGGCGACGCCGCGCCGCGCGTCACGCTCCTCCTCACTCACCCCGAATGCCGTGAGGGGGAAAGCCGCCGCCTGATAGGTCGCCACACTCACCAGGACCGCATCCGCGATCCCTTCTGCATATCCGCCCACCGCCACGACAGGAACGGAAACGGGGACCGGGACGGGGACGGGGAGGGAAAGAGGCAGGGGGTCGGCGCCGGGAGCCGACACAGGATCCCGGTCGCAGGCGGGATCGGGACGGAGGAAGGCAGCCACATGCCGACGCGACAGGAACGAGCCGATCGCGGCGCCCAGCCCCGCCGCCACAGCGGCCAGCACCCCCGTGACGCGCCCGCCCAGGAGCCACCCGAAGCAGGCCCCGCCCGCCACCCCGCACATCACCAGCACGAACGTGATCATCAAGTGGATACGGGCAACGGGCGAAAACCTCATGCCCAGCAGTATGCACACCCACCCCACCCCCGCCGCCAGAATGACGCCGCACGCGGAGCCGCAGCGCCGTCGGCGAAGCCCACTCCGGCCCGCCCCGGCGCCTCCCGGCCGGGTCGGCCGATGCTCGGGGCCCATGTGCCTCCGGAACCCCCTCTCCATGAGCGGCTCTCACTCCCGTGGGGCCCGCCCACGGCATGAACAGAACCCGGCCGGGATGCCTACGGGCGCCTGGCCGGGCTCTGCGTGCGTGGGGTGCTGCTGGGCTCAGAAGTCGTCGCGCTCGTCGTGAAGGGGGTCCTCCTCGCGACGCCGCGCCATCTCGTCGGGCCGCTGGCCGCCGCGGGAGGGGATGCCGGGCTCGGGGTGGGCCGGGTCCTGACCGGGACGCTGCGGCCGCCGCTGCTCCTCGCGACCCTTGCCCGGTTCCTGGCGCTTGTCCTGCATACCGCCCATGACGGCGACTCCTCAATAGGTGGGGTGGTACTTCCTCCGCCACACTGACACCCGAAGTCACATCTCGCACCATTTCCGCTACGCAGCGTGGCGGAAGGGTGAGCGGTGGCCGGTCCGGATGCGCCGCGAGGCCGCGGTGCTGAGGATGAGCACACCCACCCCTCCCCACACCGTAAGGAGCAGGATTCCCATGCCGGAGCACACCGCGCGCACGGACCGCACCGCAGGCACCGTCATCCTTTCCGCCGGCACCCCGGCCCAGGACGGAAAGCGGGCCGTCACCGCCGAGCCGGCGCCCAAGAACACCCGCTCCTTCCGCCATCTGGCGGCAGGGGACTACTGGTTCGACAACAACACCATGCAGAGCGGAGAGGGCCCCGACAGCCGCCTGCACACCTGACACAGGAACGCGGCCTGCCAGCGCCCGCCGGCAGGGAAGCCCATCCCACCCCCAGAGCATCATGCGTCCGGTGCCCGGGGGTCAGATGTCGCCGGCCCACACCTCTGGGCCGCCACCCTCCCACCGGACCGGCCCGTCCTCGGACAGATCCACGTCCTCCAGGCCGGCCCGGCGCAGGAACTCCGACACGTCCCCGGGTGAGAACGCCCGACCGAGGTCCACATCCACGCCGAGGGCGTGCACGGTGACCTTCCGCCCGCCCTGCGGCGACACGGGATGGATCACGATCTCCGTCTGATCCGCCATGCACCCCAGCGTGCGACGACCCGGCCGGCACAGCATCCGGAACAGAGCCAGGGTCCACGCCCCGACCAGCGTCGGAAGGGCTCTGCGCGCAAGTCCGCGAGCAGCCGGACGTGGCGCCCGCTCAGAATGGCCCGGAAGGACGTTTGGGGAGGAGGCGCCGGGTCAGACGCGTACGTACCGGAGGCCTCGCCGTGGGGGTGGGCTTCCGTAGCGGGCCCCTCCCCCGTGACGCCCCTTCCCCCGGCGTCATGGGGCAGGCCCGCCCGCACGATGGGCTACCTCCCCGATCCGTACGGCACCCGGACACCCCCCACCCCGGCCTCCTCCCGGGCCGGTGAGAGCAGCCCTCCGGCTGCCCGCCCCGGCCCTCCAGCCAGGCCGGCGCCGGAAGCGGGGCACGGACCTCGACCCGTTCGGCGTCCGTCGTCCGACGGATAACCGCGGCTCCCGGCCCGGACGATCAACCCGTTCCCGTACACGTGTGTGATGCAGACACACGACCCGGAAGCGGAGCGGGCCGGGCGGCGTCCGCCTCTCCCCTGTCCTGCACCCTGCACCAGGTAATTCGCGGGTGCACCGCCCAGCGCCCGTCCTATCCTGTCCGCTGCCCTCCATGCCCGGATGGGCCCGACGGAGGGGCGGCGTAGTGCCGGACGTGTACAAGCTGATGCTGGATGCCGAGTTGAACAGGGCGTTTGACGTGTGGTCCAGCTATCTGAACGCCCGGACCGGCGAGGATTTCCAGGTCCGTGCACGACTGCGCTCCACCTTGGGCTCGGCCCGCGCGGCGGCCGATGAGGGTGATCTCGCGTTTGCACGCGCCTTGGTCGCACAGATGTACGACGACGCCCGAGAGGCTGGCCTTCCCTGGGCTCCTGAGCAGCCGGGCCCCTGTGCGGCGGACCGGCAGGCGCGCGACTACGCCAAGGACGAACTGCGGCAGGTGCTTCCTGTGCACTTGCGCGAGGATCTCGAGAGCATCGCGATCTACCTGCGTGTCACGGGCCGACGCCTCCAGAGTGCCCCCGGCCTCGACGCCGCCACCCGCCAGGACATCCTCTACGTCTGGGCCCGCGCAGGGATGGCTCTTGATCTCGCTCATCCAACAGCAGCGCGACGGGAACTCGAACGTCTGGAAGCAATTGCGCAACGCTGCGGCGTGGAGCCCTGAAAAGGTACTGGCCGCCCTTGGACTGGACCGGGAGCGCTGAGGCCGGGAAGCCTACGTGCGTCGTTTCACGGAGCGTCGAAGCCGATCGCCGCCGTTCTCACCAAGGGGACCGCACCCTAACACCGAGGGCCCGGACGCGGTCCTGTGCCTGCGGGTCGAGCTTCAGCAGCAGGCCCTCGCCGACGACTCCGTCGCGCCGCCAGATGCTGCAGAGAGTCTCCAGTCCCGCTTCGGCGACCTCCGGTTCCGCGTCGGCCGAGGCCTGCACCAGGGCTTCGACCACCGTCCTGCCCTGCAGTCCCACGACCGCCCGTGCCACCCGGGCCCGCTGCTCCGCGGGCACGGCCGGGTCGGCAAGCGAACCCAGCACGTCCGCCGTGTCGCGGGCGTCCTGGCAGGGCAGCACCCACACCAGGTACACGAGCTGCGCGCCGAGCACGATCAGGTACTGAAGCGGCACAAGCAGGGCCACGGGCAGCAGCAGGACCAGGGGCAGCACGATCAGCCAGCCGCCCCGGATCCGCGAGGGACCGCCGGTCGGCGGCTCGAACCGCCGACCGGCCAGCAGGACGAGAACGAACACGGTCACGACCGTCAGGAGCGGCACCACGACCAGCCCCACCCCCAGCCCCGCACCGAACGACGCCCAGAAGGGGTCCTCGCCCAGAACCGGCAACACCAGCGCCGCAGCCAACCAGCCGAGAGCGGCGATCATGACGTAGCGCTGTAGGCAGACCCACAGCCATTTTCCCGTGCTCACAGCAGCTTCCCCCAGCTCAGCAGCGGCTCTTCATACAGGCAGACATGATCCCCGGATCGCCGACAGGGCGCACGTATCCCCGCTGCCCCCAACCCGTGATCCAGATATGTAAGGCGTAACCGCAGGGGCGCTCAACGGTTCAACCGCCGGCGAGCATCAGGGGGTGCTGGGACCACGGCTCCAGGGGCAGCATCAGCCTCCGACCGGCGCCTTCACCGACCGCACGGCGGCAAAACTATGAGAGCCGGACGATCCCGCGTATGGCTGCGCATCGGCGAGAGCGGTATGCGCTGATCAGGCCGCTGAGGTCGGACGTGGCACAGGGGTCGGGCATCGCCGAGTCCAGCCGACGGACTACTACTAGGCTGCGCGCATGCCGACCCAGCACCTCACGTGCTCCGCCGACGAGCTGATGCACGTTGTTGACAGCGTTCACGCAATGCCGTTTCCCTCGCAGGAGGAGAGGGCCGCCGACCGGTGGGGCGGTCCCGGGTATCACGTGGTGGTCCTCGTGGAGAGCCAGGACTTCTGGGAGGACCGAAGCTCCGAGACGGTGGAGGAGGCCGAGGAGAGCATCGCAGCCGATTTCGCCGGTCTGGCTGTGCTCCTCACTGAACGCTGGGGTGCGCCCGAGGCGGTCGACCTCGCGTCCTATCTCGGCCTCGACTTCCCGGATCCGGACTTCGAGGCACCCGAGCCGATGGGCTTCCTTTCCAATCTGGCTGGCAGCATGCAGGTGTGGCGGCCTCCTGCATCCGATCGGTGGGTTGCCCTGGCCATCGGCCAGGCTGATCCTGAGTGGCCGCTGCAGTTGCTCGCTGCGTTCGGCGAAGGTTCCGCGCTGCCAGGCTGACCGAGGAGCCCCGCCCATCGCCCGCGGACCTGAGTACTTGAGGCGGCGAAGCCTGCCACCGCCCCGTGTACCGGGCTGCCGGCTGGGCTGGTGGTGTGAGGGTTCAGGCGGCGTGGGTGAGGGCGGAGGGGCTGAGCTTCTTCTTCCGGGTGATGCGACGGGTCATGAGGGTGATGGCGGCAGTCCCGCCGGGCCGGTCAACCAGCCCCTCGCGAGCACACCCGAGGCTGAGCGGGCACACCCCCGCCCCCGGGTTGTCCCGTGTCACCACTCCGACAGAGCGTGTTCCGGGCGAAGCCGCATCCCGTCCGTCTCACCAGAACGAGCGGGGCACCCTCGCCGGGAATCCAACTCGTCCTCACCCAAGCCAACCCAAACCACTCCTTGTCGTACTGGATCGGATCAGGCACTCAGGAGCAATTGTAGAGGGACTCGATGTCGTCCTCAGCCCAGAAGGGCAGCTCGTTCCAGTTCTCCCACGGCCCCACCCTCATCACCTTCCCTCTCAAACCTTGATCGGTGGTAAGGCACCACGCGTCGTACGTCCGGTTGGACACCGAGCTCGTCTGGTTGTTGAACAGCCCCAGAGTGCTCCGACTACTCGTCGACCCCGGGATGACCAGGCGGACGGAAGTCTCGATCTCGACGCCGAAGCTGACCTTGTACAAGCAGAGATGATTGTTGGGGCAGTTGGACGCCGCGGACGCCGGCGCAGGCGTGAGCACACCCGCCATCACCAAGGCCGCGACGGCAGCTCCGACGGCCGTGCCACGCCGACGGCGCGGCTTGATCGTACTCATCGAGTCTTCCTTTCATGAGCCCTCGACCTGAGGTGTCCACACCGTAACTCGGCTATGACTGGCCCTTGTTGCCCGTGCGTGCAGGCCTCTGGCTCCTGCGCGCACATCCCGTCGACCAGGGGATGCGCCCCCTCCGCCATGCCGTCGTTGGTTCAGGAACAGGGAGGGCCTTGCCGGTGCGGCGGTTTTCGCAGCCGAACACGACGGAGGGTCCACGGAGGGTTCGCCGGAGGCGGTGACGGCCTCCGGCAGGTCCCGATCCGCAGACCACCAGTCGTGGAGAGCCCCCGGACTGCGTCGTACTCGCCCTTGGACAGGATCCGGTCGAGGGCGTGGTCCACGACGGCACGCGGCACCGACAGGGCGTCCACGGCCGCCGACGAGCGGCGGGGCCGGTTCACGGGTGGTCGGGGGGTTGATCCGTATCGGCCCGCCCGGACCCTGACTGCGCTGCTGGGTCGCGGCGTGATCAAACCGTGGCCTTTCAGACCCGGGCGGGCGTATGGCATGTCCGCGCCGATCGATACGCTGAACAGGCTTTCGAACTCGCTCAATAAACAACGAAATTGGGGGGCCGGTGCGCAGTCGCCGACTCGTTGTCTCAGCTGCCGCTCTCGCGGTCGGCGCAGGTCTCATGCCGGGGGTGGCGCAGGCCACCGGCCCGGCCGCCCCCCGGGGTGTCCGCACCACCTCCCGAGGCCGCACCCGACGGGGCTGCCGCCGCGGAGAGCGGCACCTTCCGCAGCCCGGGCGGGAACACGGTCCGTACGGTCGTGCCTTCCGGTACGGCGAAGGGCGGGTCGGCACAAGCCTCCGCCGACGCCTCGAACCTCGAGCTTTACATACAGGGAGACGCCAGGACCGCCCGCAGCATCTCCTTCCGCGTCAACCTCTACCAAGGGGCCCGCGTCGCCCATGAGGTCGTCATCGCCTGGGGCGACGGCACCACGCACACAGCCACCGTCACCGGTGGTGAGATCCTGTACGACGTCAGGCACACCTACCCCCGGCCGGGTGAGTACACCGTCACCGTGACGGCCACGGACACCGTGAACGGTGTACAGGCGGTCAACCGGCTGCCGTTCACGACGCCGGGGTCCTTCTTCGCCCCGCACGCTCCGACTCGGCTGCTCGACACCCGGGCGGGTATCGGCGCGTCCAGGGCGAAGGTCGGGGCGTACACGCCGGTCCGGCTGAAGATCGCGGGCAACGCGCAGGTGCCGGCCGGGGTCACCGCGGTGGTCCTCAACGTCACGGCGACCAACGCCACCGCCGGGGGGCACGTCAGCGTCTACCCCTCGGGCAGGGAGAGGCCGAAGACCTCGAATGTGAACTACACCGCCGGGCAGACCGTTCCGAACCAGGTGATCGTGCCGGTCGGCAAGGACGGGTACATCGAGCTGTACAACGGCGGCTGGAACGCCGTGGACCTGATCGCGGACGTGACCGGCTACTTCGACCGTGCGGCCGCCGACGGCTACACCTCGGTGAACCCGGTCCGTTTCGTCGACACCCGCGAGGGCCTCGGCGCGGCGCGCGGTCAGATCGCCGGTCAGGGCACCGTCGGGGTCCAGATCACCGGACGCAGCGGCATACCTGCCGGCGCGACCGCCGTGGCGCTCAACGTGACGGTCACCGACCCGAAGCAGGCCGGGCATCTGACGGTCTTCCCGAGCGGTCAGGCGGCCCCCTCCACCTCAAGCCTGAACTTCACCTCCGGACAGACCGTTGCCAACTCCGTCATCGTCCCCGTCGGCGCCGACGGGAAGATCAGCGTCCGCAACGGGGCCTGGGCCGGAACCGATGTGATCATCGACGTCGTCGGCTACTACGGCGCCGGCAGCAAGGCTGCCTTCGCCACCTGGAGGCTCGGCCTCCCACCGGAAGGCGGCCCGTTCCGCCACATCGACACCAGGGGCCTGCCGCCCAACAACTGGCCCTGTCTCGCCGGCGGCTACTACGCCCTGCACCTGAATTCGGGGAACCGCTACGACCTTCCCATCGAGGCCCACGTCACGAACCTCACCGTCACGACCACGACCGGACCGGGGCATCTCTCCGTCGCCCCCGACCCGAACTCCGCCCACGCCTACCAGTACGGGTACGCGGTCAAGCCGCCCCGCCCCACCACCTCCGCGCTGAACTGGACGGCAGGCAAGGACGTCTCCAACCTGGTCCAGGCCAAGACCGGCCCCCACGGTGTCATCGACCTCTGGAACCAGAGCAGCCGAGAGGTCCACTACATCGTCGACTGGTTCGGCGAGTACGACGCCTACTGATCCGGACGTCCGGGCCAGGGCATAGCCGCCCCCGGTACCGCCCGGCGCCGTCAGGTCGTGGGTGCCACTGGCTTCGGCTCGTCGGGGTGATTCGTGCTGAACTGCCTGCTGGGCTTGGAGCTGTGGCCGTGTCGTGTCCCGTGGTGTGTGAGGTACGCGCATGGGGCGGGCTGACCCCTGCAAGCAAGGCGCCAGCGCCGTGAACCGGTACGGATACAGGCGGTCGGGCCGTTCGAGCAGACGGCCAGGACGTGGAGGCCACGCGGCGCCTGCGGGTCAGCCTGCAACGGCACCAGCCGAGGCGCGACGGCGGGGCTGCGGCATCGGTCTCTCGGCTGGGTGGAGGACCGGGTGCGGACCTCGTCGAGGGTCGCCACGCTGATCGGCCGGAAGTTCCACCTCTCGCCCCTCCTGTACAGCGTCTCGGGGGCCACGAGGTTGATGCACCGGCTCGGCTCCAGCCCGCAGGCCCCCGCGCGCTGTGTCGCCGAGCGTGCCAAGCAGGCCGTCACCGTAGGGAAGGAGGCGACCCGGGCGGAGGCGAAAGGGCGCCCGGGCGGCCTGCGGGGCCACGTCTACTTCGAGGACGAAGCGGGCTTCACCCGCCGGCCACCCCGGGAACGGACTTGGGACAGGCAAGGCGAGGCGCCACCCCGGTCGTGACGGCGAGCGGGCGCCGCTCGGGACGGCTGTCGGTGGCCGGCCTGATCCCCAACGTCCCAGCACCACCTTGACGAGCCGACGTCAGTAATGCCACGGCCGCACCGCGGTCCGCCTCGGAAGGGACGGGGCGCAGGCCGGGGCCCGAACGCCCGTTACGATCTTCCCTCGTTGATCAACGAGGGGAAATCAATGTCGAACACCGACCGTGCCCTGATGGGCTCGCTGGGGCCGAACGACCCGCAGGAGATAGCCGGGTACCGGTTGCTCGCCAAGATCGGCGAGGGGGGTATGGGCTCCGTCTACCTCTCCCGGACCCGGGGGAATCAGCCGGTCGCACTCAAGGTCATTCGACGCGAGTTCGCCCAGGAACACGATTTCCGGGCACGGTTCGAGCACGAAGTGCAGGCGGCCCGCCGTGTGCAGGGTTACCACATCGTGCCGGTTCTCGACCACGACACCAGCGGGGACCAGCCGTGGCTGGCCACCGCGTTCGTGCCCGGCCTGCCGCTCGACGAGGCCCTCGCAGCCCATGGGCCGTTGCCCCTGCCGGCCGTGTTCCAGTTGATCGGCTGCACCGCCCAGGCACTGCATTCGGTACACGCTGCCTCGGTGGTGCACCGCGACCTCAAACCCAGCAATATTCTGCTGGGTTCGAACGGCCCCTGGGTGATCGACTTCGGGATCGCGCGAGCCACTGACACCACCCAGCTGACCCGCAGCGGCGGGTTCATCGGGACCCCGCAGTACATGTCACCCGAGCACGCCCTCGGCAGGACCGTCACCCCCGCCACCGACATCTTCGCGCTGGGCCTGATCGCCGCCGTCGTGGCCACCGGCCGCCACCCGTACGGCGACGGCTCGGGCATCTCCATCGCCGCCTCGATAGCCAACACCCCACAGCAGGCACCGGACCTCAGCCGCTACCCGGACGCACTGCGGCCGCTGCTGGAACGCTGCCTGGCCGCCGATCCGGCGCAGCGGCCCCTGCCCGCGGAAATCGCCGAATTGTGCAGCACATCCGCAGGGCGGAAGCTGCGCGACTTCGCGGACTGGCTGCCCGCACCGATCGCCGCGGAGATCACGCGGCGCGAACACCTCGCGCAGACACCGGTCCAGCCCGCGTACACGCCGACCCACACCCCCGAGCCGGCCCGGCCGACGTACGCACCCACCCAGGCCGCAGCACCGGCCCACCCGGCGCATGTGCCGACGCAGAACGCGACGGGCGGCCACCCGCCCTTCCCCATGTACGAGGCTCCCACCAGCGCCGTCTACACGCCGCCCCCGGCCATCGGCACGGCGGCTCCCGTGCCCGTCGCCGCAGGCCGCAGGCACACACCGCTGATCGTCGGCGCGGGGGTCCTGGCGGTGGCGCTGATCGCGGGCGGCAGCTGGTACGCGACGCGCGACGACGACAACGGCGGCAGGACCAGCGCGGGCGACGACAAGCAGAAGGCGGCAGACCAGCCGAAGGACGGCGCCGCACCTGCGGCGCAGCAGCCCAGCGGCTCCGCGGCCGCGCCCCAGGCCTCCGCCATCGGCCCTGCCTACACCGAGGTCTACAAGGACAAGCCACTCAAGCTGCTGGCGGGCCGGGAATTCGGCAAGGTCAACGCCGTCGACCTGGACTTTCCCAAGGTCGCTCCGTTCGGGGAGATCGGCTGGAAGGAGCGAGAGCTGGAGATGGGCTTCGAGGACGTCAGGCTCTCAACCACGTTCGGGAAGAGCAAGGGAACCACCCCCGAGCTGTGCGCGGACGCAGCCGCCACCAACCCGATCCCCGAGCGGCTGCCGAGTTCGGACCTGTCGGGCGCGGCCAGTGCCATCGTTCAGGGCGATCTGCTGTGCACGGTGACGTCCAAGGGCAACCTGGCCATGGTCAAGATCGTCACCGTTGAGCCGTCAACCAGTAAGCAATACAAGGTCCCGACCTACCTCACCGAAGTCACACTCTGGAAGCGCCAGCCCTAAGACGTCGTCTCTGTGGCGGGTTGAGTGATCTGCGCTGTGTGGTGGCGGTCAAGCGGTTGGTGCCGGATGGGCTGTGGGACTGTTGCAACAATGGTCCCGCCCGCTCCGGCACGGCAGCGGCTGCCGGCCCGACGGGCAGCTCCCACAGGCACCCGGGCACCGGCACCGGGCCGGCAGTGTGAGTGGGCGAGCCGCCGCCCGGTGCTCCGTACCCGGAGAGCTTCACCGCGTATGAGCGGAACTCGTACGACTCCGGCCCCCCCGCGACAAGGGGAACACACCCGCGGGGCCGCCGGCGGACAGCCGACCGGATCCGAGGGCCGTACGGATGCACGTGACCGCGGCAACCGCCACAGCCGGTAGTAGGCGTGGGGGCGCTGCCCGGGGAGAGCCAGCCCCAGGGCCCGGACATCAGCCGGGGCCAGCCCGGCGGTGGGTGCCAAAGCCGCGTCCATGTGCCTGGTACCCCTGCGGCCGTCCCGGCAGGCAGCACGTGCGAGGATCACTGGAGAGTTCGCCTTGTCCGCTTTCTCAGAGGCCACACATGAACAGCAGGTTCCTCCCCTTCCGGCGCAAGCGCGGAACCAAGGTCACCTACGAGGTGACCGGCACCGGCTCCTTCGAGGTGACCTATGCCGTCGGCAACCCTCTGCAAGGAGAACAGAAGGAGGTCAAGGCCGGCGTCGCACCGTGGAAGCAGGACGTCGTGATGTCGGGCATCGACGCGATGCCCATGCTCACGATCATCACCTCCAACCCCGATCATCCCGATGGCTGGCTCCAGTGCACGATCTCCATCGACGGAGAACTCGCAGTGGAAGGGGCGGTGTCCTCGCGGTCGGCCAGCGCGACCTTCACGGCTCTGCCCGGCGCGACGGGCTGACGGCAGCACGCATCGATACGGTCGCGGGCAGGGTCCGGAGCTATCGCAGGTAGCTTCGTGCGCAGCGGTTCAGCAGGCCTTTCACGCCCGCTTCCAGCAGCCGGCGAAGCCCCTGGTGCTGTCGCCAACCGGGCCACCCGCGCAGGGGTAGGGCGGGTTGCCGCCCCTGGGGCACGGCCGGAGGCCGTCCGCCTTCCCGAAGGGGGAGACGGACGGCCGCCGCGTGTGACGGTCGGTCCGCCGGACCGGAACCGGGGCGGTTTCGGTGTCTGTCGGTCAGACCGTCTCCCAGAGGGTCCCGGAGCAGACGTCCTGGGACCACCGGATGTCGACACAGAGCTTCCAGCGTAAGGGCAGGCCGTCGCCCCCGATGTAGTAGTCGCGCCACGAGCCGTTGCCGTTGTAGTTCACGATCCGGGGCTGCTTCTGGTTGTTGACCCAGTACTCGATGAAGACGCTGTTCCCGTCGGCCTTGGAGTCCTGGAGGCCGAACATGTTCCTGTTCGGGTCGTAGTAGGCGAAGGCGCCGCCGCCCGGGGTGGAGATGGACGAGGCCGAGGCCGGAGCGGCCATGGCGAAGAAGGCGGCGCCGGCCATCACGGCGGTCAGTGCGAGCTTGTGCGTCCTGCGCATTGCGGTTCCCCTTGTCGTTCGGAACGTCGATCGGACGTCGTGCGGACATGTGGTGCTGATGCGTACTGCTGGGACGTGGTGCCGATGTGTGGTGCTGTCTGCTGTGTGGTGCTGTCGGCGTGCACCGGCCGGCGCAGGAATGCGTTGCGGGCCGGAGCGCCGTACGGGTGTCGCGTGCTCCGCCGCGGACGGGCGTGTGGGGAGCAGCCGACTCCCGAAGTGTGCCGACGGAGGTGGTGCCCGGTCGTTAGCGGACAGCGCAGGTTCTGTTGTCGCCGGGTGCAGTGGCGGCATCGAGGGCCGCGCGTCGGTACTCGCTCGGCGGCATCCCGTACGCGGCCCGGAAGGCGCGGGCGAAGTCCGCGGCGGAGGCGAAGCCGTACCGGGCCGCGACGGCCCTGATCGGCAGCGTGCGCTGGAGCGGGTCGGCGAGGTCGGCGCGGCAGTGCTCCAGGCGCCGACGCCTGATCCGGGCCGCGACGCCCTCCCCGCGCTGCTGGAACAGCATGTGCAGGGAGCGCACCGAGATGTGGTGCCGGGCCGCGACAGCCGGCGGGGTCAGCCCTGAGTCGGAGAGGTGGTGGTCGATGAACGTGTCGATGCGGGCCAGCAGCGCCTGGCGCCTGCTCTCCACCGGCAGGCGGTCCTGGACGCCGAGGCGGTGGGCGAGGAAGGCGGCGGCGAGGTCCCACGCCGTGCGGCCCAGCCGATCGGCGTCGGCGCGATCCAGGGTGGGCGCCTCCCGGAGCACACTCCTGAGATAGCGGGCGAGGATCGCGCCCATGCCCGAGCGGGCCGGCATGGCCTGGGCAAGGAGCAGGTCCACCCGCGTGGCCGGCAGCGGGAGTGTGGCGCGCGGCAGATGCAGGATGATGGCGCGGGACTGGTCGTTCCCGCCCAGCCCCCGGCCGTCGAACGGGTGCGACGTCTCCCACAGCACCAGGTCGCCGGCCCGCATCCGGGTCGCGCTGCGGGCCTGCGAGATCCACATCTCGCTGCCCATGATCAGGGCGAGCTCGTAGACCTCTGGGTCCGACCGCCGAATCAGCGCGGGTGTCCGGGTCGACCGCAGTGGCGGGAAGGACAGTGCGCTCAGCTGCACCGGTCCCAGGTCCACCGCCCCGGCGGCGGCGTGGAAGTCGGTGACATGGTCGGTACTGATCCGGGTCGGTGCCACATCACGGCTGATCAGGTCGCACCACCACTCGAACCGGTGCTCCGCCGGTACGTCCCTGCTGTGCAGGGTGATCACATCCATGGCCTACTCCCCTCTTGCGGGGGCACCTGACCGGAGCCGCTCCGACCCCGGCCGCCGTGTCGGGCGCCGGTCGGGATGGCGCACCGTGCCCCCGACGATGCGCCGATCCGAGAACGAACATGGACATTTCAAAGTTGGCGGTGGCGATCTGTCAAATACCGCTGCCGGCCGCGGCAATGCGCCTCGATCGCACGCCGGTAACCCTCCGGCGGCGTCCGCGACTGTCACGGCGGGGCCGGTCCTCATGGCGGCGGGCGCCGGAACGTGCAGGCACGGACACTCGCGCCGGGGCGCCTTCTCGTTGGCCGCCGCGAAAGGTTCGGGCGGGCCGGAGCCCGTGGTGGCCACCGCTGGCTTCGAACACACCCGGACGGGCAGGGAGGCCCCACGCGCTGATCGCCAGGAACCGTTCGGCCGACGCCTTGCACCTCCGATGCCCGGAAAAGGTGAGTGGGAACGATGTCCGAGTCGCCGAGGAGTTGCCGGCCCGGCTCCTCATGGAGCGTCATGCTCCGTGAACCTCCGCCGCGAACACGCGACACCTCAACACGCGGGCCCATCAGTCCCGAAGTCGGTCACATCTTTTACGCACGATGCGCAACCGTTCCGCCGTCCTGTATGTCCCACCTTGCAGGAGCGACCAACTCCAATGACGACCAGGGGGAAACATGAAATTCACCCGTTCCGTCCTTACCGCCACCGCAGTCGCCGCCTTGGCCCTGGGGACCACGACCGCGCTGGCGGCGCCCGCCACCGCCGCGCCCAACACCACGCCGCAGAAGGTCTGCGGAAGCGCCTACAAGACCGTGAACTCGGCCGCCGTCGGCTCGCTGGGCACCGTCTACCTCACGTACAACGCCTCGAACGGCAAGAACTGCGTCGCAACCATCCGGAACAACCCCGGGGCGGCCGTGGACATGGCCCTCTGGATCGAAGTCCCCGAAACCTGGGAGCGGGGCGAGGACTACGGCCGGTACACGTCGTACGCGGGCCCGGCCTACGTGTACGGCAAGGGCCACTGCGTCGACTGGGGCGGGGGCATCAGCAACGTGCACGTGCAGGTCTACAACTCCAACTGCGGAGCGCGCAGCGAGCACCGGGTGACCGAGGTCCGCTGACCCTGCCCCTCCTGACCGCGACGTTCCGTGCCGTCCGTCGTGCGGCCGTCGGGGGCAGGACCTACGACCCGATGACCGCACGGGGACCGCCGTGGTCCGGCTCGCCCCGGCAGACTCACCGAGTTCTGCCGGGGCGAGCGCGCTTCCGACCTCCCCCGCGCGCATGGCCGTCCGGTCGGCGCGCCATCGCATCCGGGACACCCGGAGCAGATGCGGTCCCGGTTCAGCCGACCGCACTGACCCGGACCGACATCCATCCGCTCGATGGCGAAACGGACCACCACCCCCACGACCACGGGCAGGTCCGATTGCGCACGGACAGTCGGAAATCAGGTTCGGCATCACGAGATCGCTGAACTTCGACCTCCTGCCGCGGATCAAGCGAATCAAGCGGATCAAGCGGATCAAGCGGATCAACAAGGTGAAGCCGCACCGGCGCGTGGCCGGCGAACCGTACGCCTACCCAAAGCCGACCCCGGCCCTGACCCACCCGATCCGCCCGACCCGTACGTGACCGCGATCCGGACCCGCACCGCGGCCACAGAGGCGATCCTGCGGCGCTTCACCCGCGACGTCTCCCGCCCCACCCCGCCACCCCACCTACGCGGGGACGCTGGAGGTCGGTCGCGCGCAGCAGACCTTTGGCTGCACCGGCGCACGCCTTGCCTGGCACTGCCTGTCCACACCTCACCGGTATGACAGTCGTTATAGACGAGTGTAGGCTGACAGTCGTCTATAACGACTGTCATAGGAGGACGCCGTGACGATCATCACCGTGAATACCCCGACGGGGCGATTGAGCCTGGAGCAGCGCCGCATGCTGGCCGAGACGCTGACCGACGCCGTTCTCGTGCCGGAGGTGGGGCAGTTCGCTCCGCCCGCGCGGGTGGGGTTCCAGGTCCACTTCGTGGAGCGTCAGTCGGACATGATGGCGATCGGCGGGCGGCTGCTCGCGGACATCGGGCCGGAGGCCGACGTGATGGTGATCGACGTGGCGGTGATGGACGGGGACTGGCGCCAGGAGCTCAGGGCCGCGGTCATCGAGCGCATCCTGGCCGCGCTGGCCGAGGCCTGCGGCCTCGCGAAGCCGGCGGCGACCTGGTGGGTCAACTTCCGCGTCATCGAGGAGGGGAGCTGGGGCTCCAGCGGCGGGGTGCTGTCCGTCCTGTCACTCCTCGACACCGGGGTGTTCACTGAGGAGAAGGTGAAGGCCGTCCGCGCCGCGCTCGGCGCCTGACGGAACTCGACTTCGGGCGTCCGCACCTACTGCCGGGGGGCGGACGCCCGGACGTGGGTCACTTCGGGGCCGCCGCGGCGATCAGGACCAGGAGCTGCTCGGCGATGCGGTCGAGCGGCTCGGTGCTGCGCTTGGCGCGACACATCGCCACCGTGCCCTCGACTGCCGCGACCGTGAGCGTGGCGAGTTGCGCGGCCTGCTCGGTCTGGGCGCCGTACGCCCGGAGCGAGTCGGCCAGCAGGGTCTCCCACTGTTCGAAGACCTCGGCCGCGGCCGTCAGGGCGGGCGGGATCTCGCCGTCCTGGGGTTCCTCAATGGCCACGGCCAGAACGGGGCAGCCGGCGTGGAAGTCGCTGTCGACGACGACCTTGCGCCACAGGTCGAGGAAGGCCTTCAGACCCGCCGCCGGACCCGCCTCCAGCTCCTTGCGCAGGCTGCGGGCGACCCACTCGCCCGTGTATCGGACCGCCTCGGTGGCCAGCTGCTGCTTACCCTCGGGGAAGTAGTGATAGGTCGAGCCGAGCGGCGCCTTGGCGTGCTTGGCCATCTCCCGGATGCTCGTGGCGCTCAGCCCGCGCCGACTGATCATGTCCGCGGCACCGGCCACGATCCGCTCACGCGACGGCGTACTGCTCTTGGCCACCCGTGCACTCCCCTCTGGCTATAACGTTCGTCATAGTCTACCGTGACCTAGGTCTATAACGCTCGTCATAGGAGCTGCTGTGCCCATGATCCGGCTGACCGTGCCGACCGGCGCCCTCACCGAGGAGGGCGGCGCCGCTGTGCAGCGCGACCTCGCAACCGTGCTGATGCGCTGGGAGGGGGCACCCGATACCGCCTTCTTCCGCGCCCAGGCGTGGAGCTACCTGAACGTGCTGCCCGAGGGCGCCCAGACGACCGCCGAGGACGACGCGCCCCGCTTCCTCGTGGAGGTGACGGTGCCGCAGGGCGCCCTGTCCGAACGACGCAAGAACGGCCTCGTCCGAGACGCGACGAAGACGGTTCTGTCCGCCGCCGGCCTCGCCCCGGACGACGCGCTGCGGGTGTGGGTGCTCGTGCACGAGCACCCGGACGGAGCCTGGGGCGCGGGCGGCGCCGCCGTCCGCTCCGCCGATCTGGTCGCCCTGGCCCAGCAGAGCACGGATCAGGCCGGCGCGTGAACCGACCCACGCCGCCCGCCGTACGGTCGAGTGGCGCGAGGCCCCGGACCCCGCGCTCGGGTCCTGCCGTGCGGCGATCCTCGCGTCGGCAACTGGGGCGCTCTGATCTCCGACCTGGTCCGCGTCCGGTACGCCGACACCGTGCTCGTCCCGCTCCCGGCCGGAGTCACCCCCGTCGCGATGGCCTCGGCGAGCGCCAACCGGTCTTTGTCCTGGCGCCTGATCGCGCCCCGCCTCAGGGCTCGCCCCGGCGCCCGGGTCCTGGTCGCCGCCCCGCGGCAGCATCGGCCTGTGCGTGCGCCCGAGAAGCACCTCAAACCCGTCTCCGTCCGTGACATCGTCACCACCCGCACTTCCGGCACCGCCGCTCGCCGCGCCCCTCAGCAGCCTGGCACGGCAACGAATCAGGGCCCGTACGTTCACCGAGTCGGTTGGGGTGGCACCTATCGCGCTCCGGCTCCAGTGGGCGCATCTTCCCCGGGGGCGGGGCAGAAGGAGACGTCGTCGCGGGCCAGAAGTTGCCGATCGCCATGCCGACACTGGCCACCACCTTGAAGCCGCGAAGCGCCTCCGGGGAACTCAGTGGAACCAGCCGCTCAACAGTCTCCACCGCGGCCCACGGCCTACCCAGTACACCGAATGAAACGACGCATTAGGATCCCGGCGTGAAGATCGAACATTCTGACGTACTGGACGAACTGGTCGAGCTGCTGGAAGCTTCCGACGAGGCACACGCCGGGTTGATGCGTCTTCAGGAGGAACTCGGCAACGCGGCTCAGTGGACCGACGAACAGCACGTGACCTGGCGGGACGCGTGGGAAGACGCGCGTGAGCCCTGGTGGCTGCTGGATACGGCCCTGGAGCAGTACGCGGAAGACCTCGGTATGGAGCGTGACGATCTCGAGGCCCTGGTGAAGGAGGCTGCGGGCCACGCCCCGCTCCCGGACGAGGGCTGACAGACCATCGGCGGTGAACGACGTGACCGGCTGGCGTCGCCTCTCGAGGACCGGGTCGAGCGCGCACGTGACCACGCCGACCTCGCCGCCAGCTGGCTGCCCCGCGCTCAGCCGTTCCCTCGCGCGATGCCGCCCCCGCCCGGGGGGGTCTCGGTGGTGAACGGCCCGGCCGGCCGGGTGCACAGCACGATGCCGAAACGCCGCCCTCCTGCGACGAGGCCGCCTGTGAGCACACCTCAGATGTCGGTGTACGGGAGGATCACGCGGACACGGGCGGCAGGGGAAGGGCGTAGAAGCATCCGTCGGGCAGGCCGGCCTCGGCCGCGGCCTTGTCGAGGATCCGGCCGATCTCGGCTGCGATCATCCGCCCGTCCTTGGGCCCCGATACAGCCGGCCGTCCGGGGTTGTGCGTTCCGCCCTCCACCTACAACAGCCGCGGGCCGAGGCGAATGGGGCCGGGCGGCTGCATGGTTCTGATGTCGGTGCGGCCGGCAGGTCAGGGGACCGCGGGAGCCGTGCAGACGGCGAGGAGGGCTCGGGCGCGGTTTCGGAGGGCTTCGTCCTGGCGGATGACGCGATCTTCGATTCCCGAGCGGATCACCCGGGCGTCGCCGTCGGCGAGATCGGCAAGTCGGCGCAGCTGGTCGCTGGTCAATGCGGTGGGGCCGAGTGCTTCCAGTGCGTCGCAGGCACCCGCCGGATCGGCGTCCGATTCGGCAGACCGCAAGGCGGCGTCGGCGAGCGAGGTTCGGTCCAGCGAGGCTGGTTCGGCTACGGCGGTGAGGGCCAGCACCGCGGCCGGTGCCTGTACCGGATCGCCGAGGGCGGCTTCCAGGCGGGTGGCGAGCGGCCGTCCTGCGGGGCCGAGGAGGGCCGTCGTGCGGGCGGCCCGCACCACCGACCACCGGGACCAGGGGTTCCGTTCGGCGCGTGCGAAGACAGAGTCCAGTACGGCAACGACGCCGTCGGCGTCCCCCGTGACGTGCCACAGGGCCTCGGCGAGGGCGATGTCCCTATCCAGCGCGGGCGTGGTGTCGGCGTTCGCGGCGTCGACCGCCTTGCGGAGGGCAGGCGCAAGCCCTGCTGCCCGGGGACCGAGCGCAGCAGCCATCGTGGCGGCCTCCCTGACCCGGTCGGTGCCACGCCGGAGGTCCTGTTCGAGGCAGTGCAGCAGAGGCGCGATCTCGCCGTCGAGGTCGAGCAGGGCCTTCGCCGCGGGGAGGACTTCCTGCTCAGCCGCCATCGCCCGCAACGAGGTGACGGCCCGGGCGCGGTCCGACGGGGCGCAGTCGGCGGCGAGGGAAGCGATGGCCCGGGCGGCCTGACCGGGAAAGTGCGGGAGCGCAGCGCACAGCTCGGGCAACGCCGGCGCTGCCTGGGCACCCCAGCCCGCCAGCAGGTTCGTCAGCTGCCAGGGTTCGTTGCCGATCAGGGCCTCGGGCTGGGCCAGGCGGTGGCGGACCGCGTCGAGGAGCTCGCCGCTGTACGGGAAGGCGGAGCCCTCCGCGTCGCGGAATCCGGCGGCGGCGCCGAGGGCCCGCGGGCGCCGCCCGAGGCCGGCGGCCAGGAGCGGGGCCGCCTGCGCGGGCGCGACGAGCAGGAGCGCGGCCAGGGCCTGGTCCGCATGGTCGTCGTCCTGGGCCGGGTTCCGTCCGGCGAGAGGGGCGAGAATGTCCGCGGCCGGTGCGGCAACGCTGCCCAGCCGGCCCAGGAGGGACGACATGGCGATCACCGATTCCTCGTCCACGGCCGCCGCTCGCAGGTTCCACGCCAGTCGCCGCGGGGCACTGCGGGAGAGCATGCAGGCGCGGTCGGCCGCCCAGAGGCCTTCAGCCCTCACCTCGGCCCTGCGGTCGTGCAGGGCTGCGTCGATCAGTGCGAACGCCACCTTGCGCTCCATGCGGACGCCCCGGCCCAGGAGAGCCTCGACGACCGCGGCCAGCGGCTCGTCACCCTCGGGATCCAGGTCGGAGCGCAGGACGTTGGCCGGCAGAAGGGACAGCATGGTCGTGTGCAGGGGCTCGGTCCACGGCGCGCCGGCATCGAGGGAGGCGAAGACGGCGGCAAGGCGCACCTCGGCCGACTGGGCCGACTGGGCCGGGTCCAGGACAGATGCGGCTACCGCCGCTCCGGCCAGTAGGTCGAGCCGGGCGATGCCGGCCAGGACCTCCGCGCGTGCGGCGGGTTCGGGTTCCTCGTCCCAGCGTGCGCGCAGGGCGGGCAGCGCGACCTCGGTCGCGCGGGTGTGGGACACCGCCCAGGCTGCGGTCCGGCGGACCTCCGGCTCCGGGGAGGCCAACAGGGGCAGCAGCGACGGGAGCCGGTCCGCCACCGCCGCCCGGACCGCGCCCGGTGCCACACCGTCCTCGTCCTCGCTCTCCGCCATACCGCCGAGCAGCGCCAGGACGTCTGCCGTGTGGTGGCCGGCCACCGCGATCTCGGCCAGGAACGGCACCGCCTCCGCGCTGGCGGCGTAGACCGTCCCCTGGTGCAGCACGCTCCCGTACAGCCCGGACAACGCCTCCTTCGCCGCATCCACGTCGGCGCCGGCCAGAGCCCGCAGCAGATCGGGAACGTCCTCCGCACTGCCGTACGCATGGGAGAGGGAAGACCAGGGCCGGGTGTCCAGGCCGTCGAGGGGGTGTACAAGATCCATGCGGAGCATCGTGCCAGCCGCCTCCGACAAGACCCAGCCACCCACGGCGCCCTCCCGGGCCGTTGACGATGCCCACAGCGGTCGGCTTGCCGTACCAGCCGAGGAGGGCCAGGGCGATGGTCACGCCGGCGAACCACACCGGACGGGTCCCGCAGTCGGCGCGGTCGCCGGACAGCGCGACCGCCTGGCCGACCGGGGGGCCGTCGCCGCCGTCTCGTTCACGGACGCGCAAGCTGGCGTCGCGGAGCCGGTCGAGGAATTCGGAGTCGCCGTGCGCTTGGCGGCGGCGGTGCGGGCCCCCTGCGCTCCAGGGATTCGCGGGCGGCCTCGGACAGGCCGCGGCGGGCGGCCTTCGGCCTCGCCGGTCCGCGGGCGGCGGCGCGCGGCCAATCCAAAGGTGACATCGGGGTGAGACCCCCAGGCGGCCTCGAAGGGGACGTCACCGCGCGGGCGGGGGTGCGGCCATCCTCCCGGGCCAACGTGGCGACGATATGGATGTGGTCGGTCGCGTGCCCGTCGACGGGCCGGTCGGCGGCGGCCTGCGCTGCCGACCGGGGACGCACCAGCGTCAGGTCGAGAACCTCGCGCGACTCCCCGCTACGCCGAGCCAGCCGCAGGCGCCCGCGGGGCCGGCCCGTCCCGGCGAACGCCAAGTGCCCGGCGAGCTGCCGGGACTGACGTACCCGTGCCGGCAACGGTCCGTACCCGCGAAAGGACCCGACCTTCGCGGCAGCCCGCCGGGGCCTGCCGATCCCGGCCCCTTCACCGCCTACGGCCGCACGCGGCGCTCTGCCTTCCGGCGTGGTGCCCGGCCCATCAGGCCCCGACGTCGGAAGGCATCACGCCTACGTTTACCGCGTGCCGCACCGGGCCGCCCAGGCTCGCGTGAACCGCTCGTGCGCGGGGGCCGGGACCCCCGCGGGGGCTTCTGCCGGGGCGGCGGGTTCGGGGCGCGGAGCCTTCGCGGCGGTCAGCTCCTTGCGGACGGCGCGGTGATGATCGATGGACCAGGAGTTCCAGCGGCGGACGGTGCGGTCGGCAGGGCGGTCGAAAGCGTGCAGCTGGAGCTGGAGGGCGGCCGCGTCACGGCTGACACCGAGAGCCGCCGCCACCTCGTCCACCAGGTCCGGGACGCTGAACAGCGGGTTGGTCTCGTACTGGCCGGGCGGAACGGGGGTGGTGGCGGACCGGTCCGCGAGCCTGCGCAGCGCGGTGAGCAGGTCGGCGGGCAGGTCCGTGAGTCCGCCGAGCAGGGCGCGGGCACCGTGCGCCGCGGGGTCTCCTACCGGGCGCTCGGCGAGAGCCCAGGCGACAGCGGTGGCGGCGGCCTGCATGCCGTCGGCCTCCAGAGGTTTCTCGAGGCGGCCGGTGAGCAGGGCCGTGGCCCAAATCTCCGGGAGTCCGTGGTCCGCGGCGAGGGCAGCGGCATGGCTGCCGTCATCGGCGTACGGGGCGGCACCGAGCAGCTGGGTCCAGGCCGCCGCCATGCGTTCCGCGGCCGCGGTCATCCCGCCGGGGGCCCAGAGCTCCGCCGGGTCGCCGGGCAGGGCGGCGGCGAGCACGGTGCGCCGGCCGGCCGGACCGAGCCGCCGCCGGAATTCGTCGTACGCGTAGAGGGTGTTCTGGTCGGCCTTGTACGGCTTGGAGCGGACCAGCTTGCGGTGCGCACCGTAGTCGTCGCTGCCGGCGAATCCGTCGAGGACCAGGGCGGCGATCGGGCGCGGTACCCCGGTGCGCCAGCGGAACAGGTCCACGGCCTCCTCGGGCACCGGCCGCGGGCCCTGTCCGGCGAGCAGGGCCAGGAGGCGGGGAAGCCGGGTGGTGTCGTCGGCGGCAACGGTGTGCGTGGCGCATTCTTCGGCATCGGCGGGCACCGGATCGGCTGCTCGCTGGAGGAAGGGGGCGAGGCCGCTGCGCTCCGGGCCGCAGGCCACGGCGAAACCGTCCGCGCGGAGGGCGGCGATCCGCTGCTCCGGGGCCCGGCCGGTCCGCCAGGAGCTGTCGGCCTGCGCGAACGGCTGCCGGCTCCACACGTCGAGCAGTGCCGCGAGCGCCTGTCGCTGCTCGTCGGGGGTGGCCGCGACGACGGTCCGCCAGGCCACGGCATCGATCCGGCCGGTCAGCACCGCCCACTCGGGGGGCGGTGCGGGCAGCGCGAGCACCCGTACCTCGTCGTCGATCTCACCGCGCAGGTACCGGCCGTCGGCGGCGACCGAGGTGAGGAGGGCGGGCTGTGGCTGGGGCTGTCGTTCCTCGTAGCCGCGCAGCTGGGGCAGCAGGCCGTGGAGGGCCGGGACGAGCCGGTTGTCCGGTGCGGGGTCGGGCAGGTCGACCACCGGCCCGGCCCGCATGACGGCGACCCGGTGGGACAGCTCCTGGCGGCGGCGCAGTGCGTCAGCGGCGAGCCGGACGGCGCGGTCGACGCCCTCCTGGACCCGCGGGTCGGTCACTCCCGGCAGGGTGCGCCCGATGCCCTGGTGCAGCAGCTCGCGCACCGCACTGTCCGTGACCGTCCGCAGGACACGGGAGGAGGGCTCGTCGCGGGGGGTGAGGAAGTGCCAGAAGGCGGGTGGCGGTACCGGTCCGGCCAGTTCGCCCAGGGTGGCCCGGCTCCGGCTCCTGTGGCGGCTGCCGGGGAAGCCCTGGACCTGCCAGAGCAACGAGTTGTCGCCTGCGGCATGGCAGCGGATGGTGGTTCCTCCGGCCAGGACGGCGTCCTCACCGCCGAGCGGCAGGGCAAGGATTCCCCACGGGCGCCGGCCCCAGTTGTTGCTGCGGTAGGAGGCGGTGCGGCCGTCGATGGACTCCAGCACGAATTCGCGGGGCGAGGGACCCGCGTACGGGGTGCGGTAGTCGACCCGGCAGCCGGTGAGTGTGCCGTCCTGACCGAGCGGGGAGGGCGGGGCGCCGGGCGGCAGTGCGGCGAGGATCCGGTGGTCGGGGAAGGGCTTCATGCCGGGCGGGGACCGGTCGGGGTCGTGGAAGGCGGGCAGGGTGCGATCCGCGGTGGGAACGCCGGTGGCCGGGTCGAGGCGGTTCCAGCCTCTGTGGTCCTTGCTGAACACCTCGGTGCTCCAGAAGTCGTGGCCGTCGTGCACCTGGTAGTCGCGGTGGCCGATGCCCTCACGGCCGCCGGCCCGCAGGACGCGCTCGCCGTCGAACCGGCCGCCACCGTCCGGGGTTTCGAACTGGTAGCCGAGGCCGCCCTGGATGCTGCCGCCGTAGGGGCGCAGCCCGTACGTCTGCTCCGGTGCGAACGTCTCGCCCGGGTGGTCGGACCAGTAGGCGGTGGTACCAGGGTTCTCCTGGTGCTGCTCGTTCCAGGCGACGAGGAACTGGCCGCCGACCCAGTGCACGGTGTGGCCGAGTGCGCCGTCGGGCAGTTCCAGGGTGTGGTCTGCGCGCAGCCCGGCGTGGTCGACGGCGAGGGCGCGGCTCTCGCCGTACACGGTGAGCACCGGCCAGGTGCAGGTGACGTGCACGGTTTCGTCGGGCCGGAACGCGGCGAGGGCCTGGTCCAGGGCGGGCCAGCCCAGCTCCTCGGGGAGCCCGGCCCGCAGGGCGCGGGCCAGCGGGCCGGTGAGGTCGATTGCGTCGAGGGCCTCCTCGATGCCGTCCAGGGCGATGGCGGTGGGACGGTCGAGGAGACCGCGCAGCTCGTCGACGGCCTCGTCGGCGGCGGCGAGTCCCCCGCCTCGCAGAGAGTCGAGCAGCTTCTCGACGCGGGCGTGCACCTCGGCGGTGATGCCCGGATTGTGTGGGAGCCGGCTGATGGCGGTGCCGCTGATCGCAGTGCCGCCACGGGTGCGGAGCCCGGCGTGAACGGTGCCTTCCAGCCGGGGGCCGAACACCGGGTCGGCGGCGAGTGCCTTGAGGTCGCGCTGGGAGTGCTCACCCCAGAACTCCAGGCTGATCGCGGCACCGGGGTCGTGGACGGGTATGCCCTCGGCGAGGCAGAGGTCGAGGAGGTCGGCATCCAGATGCGGCCACCGGTAGCGGTCCTCGTGCAGCCGGACCGGGGTGCTCTGCGCGCGCAGCAGCGGGGCGAACCGGACCACCAGGTCCAGGAGTTCCGCGGGCATGGGCTGGCGGGTCACTCCACCGCCGCCGACCGTGCGGTGCGAGTATCCGGCGGCGTACCGGCGCAGCCAGTCGCCGAGGCCGCCCTCCGGGGTGATCCGCCCGGTCGCGGCCGCGTCGGCGGCACCGCACGCGATGAGCAGCCGCAGCCAGGCTGCCGCGTCGTTCTTCGACTCGGGAAACAGGTCGAGGAGGGCGGTGGCCTGCTCGTCGGCGGGCGGGTGGTCGCCGAGCGGGCCGGATGCCGCGTCGAGCAGCCGGTCGGGTATGGCCTTGCCGCGGGCCGCGGCCAGCACCCCGCCCAGCACCCGGGCCTCCTCCTCGCTGCCGAGCCCGGCCGCACGGGCCGAGTCCCGGACCCGGCGGGCCAGATCGGCGGGAAGCTCCCCGGGGGACGCCGCCCAAACGGTCAGCAGGCGGACGAACTCGTGGTGCGCGTCATCCGGTTCGAGGACGCCGGCCAACCAGGCCGCCGCTCCGCTGAGTTCACTGGCGGGCAGGGCGCCGAAGCGGGCGAACAACAGCTGATTCGCCCGCCGCCAGTCGGGATCGACCGGCAGAGCGTGGGTGCGCTCGGCGGCGCGGGCCTGCGTGTAGGCGCGGGCGGCGGAGCGGCGGTGGGTCTCCACCATCCAATGACCGATGGTGTCCCAGAACCAGGGAAGGTGGGCGGCCGGCAGGCCCCGGGCCAGGCGCTCCGCGTCGTCCACGAACCGGCCGGGCTTCTCCCAGGCCCGGTGCCGGCTGCTGCCCGCCCGTTCCAGGGTGTCGCGGGCGTCGGTTTCGACGCCCGGCCCCTGAGTGCGTGCCCAGTCGGCGTACGTCTCGGAGATGCGGTGATTGGCTGGGAGCGGGACGGGAGTTCCGGTGTTGCTGGTCATAGGTGTGATCTTGCCAGGCGGTTCTGACAGCGGGTCCGGGGATCCCTGGGCGACAGGAAGGGTCCGCCAGAACAGCCGGAGGCGGCTGTGCGGGACGAGCTGTCGCATCATCCCACCTGAGGCAGGCGCAGCGGGCCCGTCAAAGGCGCCCCGGGGGCGCCTGTACGGGCGCCGGTGGCGGCATGCGTCGCTGGCCCCTCAACGGGCGCGCCGCCGGAACGAGAGGCGCCCGGCGGGCGCCTCTGTGCGGTGTCAGCGGGGCAGCGGGGCAGCGGGTCAGCGGGTCAGCGGGTCAGCGGGTCAGCGGACAGAGGGTGATCGTGGATCCGGGCGGCGACGGCCGGCCAGCCGGCCTCGGGGCATCCGTCGACATCGGCCAGTTGCGACGACAGATCACCACTCTCCAACAGCGAGTAGTCGTCCGCAGAGCTGGCTCGGCGACCGGACGGAGGACCTGCAGCCGCCCCGGGTAACCAATCGCGAACTCACCCCATGCCCTGAACCGACCCGGGTGATCGGCGTCAGTCCGACCGGCCGGGGCGCCTGCCCTCCTTGCGAGAACTGCTCTTTCCCAGCTTTCGGCCCTGCTCGGCACCTCGGCCGTCGAAGTAGCCCAGCCGGTAAGGCCCCCGCGGACGTCCAGGCGATCCGAGTGACGTCAGAATGCCTTCAGGTAGACCCGTGCACGGCCGTCGCCGATGTCTTGGATGAAGATGGTGATCGACTGGACGGTGGCTCTGCGCTCGTCCTTGATGCAGGGCGGGCACACCGAAGCGGTCCGGACTCTCTGCTCGGTTTCCGGCTCCGGCAGTCCGAGGTGGGACCACGGGGTGATGGTTGTGTACGTCTTGGAGTCGCGCGGAGTGTTGGCCCGCAGGGCTTCCTCCGGGCGCAGGTCGGCGATGAACGTCTCGGCGTCGGCCGTCGGTGCCGTGAAGGAGATCAGGTAGGTGGTGTCCTGGAAGCCACTTTGCACCGCCCCTTTTACATCGGTGGCGCTGGTCGGTGTCTGGACGCGCATGAAACCGGCGGCCTCGGTGGAGCCTTGGCCCTCGACCCAGACTGGACCCCCGCTGCAGGCCTTCGGCGTACCGCTGCTGCTGTCGGTGCAGGCAGCGGCCGACAGGCCCAGCAGGACCGTCACCACCGCAGAGGTGATTCGGTTGGTGAGGGAGTTCGTGCGTGTCACCGGTTTTCCTCCTCACCCCGGGCGGGGTCCTTGCGGGTACCGTCTCGGCCGGGATCCCCTGCGGGAACCGCCTGTGCGCCGGCGCCTCCCAGGTCGTGCTGTTTGGCCGAACTGCTGCCCTGCATGTCGAACTCCTGCGCCAGACCGACGGTGTGGAGGCGGGCCATGTCTGTGTCCTTGATGGTGACCGGCCCGATGGGGGTCTCCTTACCGGCATCCCAGTTGTAGCGGTCCCACACGTTGACCTGGTAATCCACGGTGATCTTCGGCTGGCCGTACGCATCGGGCACGACCGAGACGTTCCCTGAGACGTTGCGCATGTGGGACCCGACTCCGAGGTACCAGTTGCGGTCCTCGAACGTGCCGCCGACCGCCTTCGTCTCCACCGGGATCGATACCGGCGCGCCGCCGGACTTCTTGAACGCGTCAGTCCCTCCTGCTTCCACTGGTCCTGGTGGTTGGAGATGTCCGAGGCGACCCCCGCGCGAAAACGATCAGGCCAGGTTGGCGTGGGCGTACTCGCCCGGTACTTCGCGCTCGCCGTCCACCAAACTCACCATCATCGACCGAGCTGTCCCACACGTCTCGGTCGTGTCCCTCCCCGACCTCGCAGCACACGGCGCCGCCATCGCAGCAGGCGCCGGGGCCGACGCGAGGAGTAACACCGCGGCGAAAACGGCCGGGCCCGCCAAAGTTGCGCACCCCGGCCACGGCCCCGCCGGGGACGATCGTTTCAGTACTACCACCGGTCCCCCGAACGTGCCTGTACAGAAGGGGTGTGCCGATGCCGGCTCCGCCGGAGCAAAGTACGCGGCTACGCCGTGCGGCGCAGCGCGGGCACCGGGGACACGGTGAGGGGCGGGCGGACGTCGGGCACCGGGGGGAGCCAGGCCGTGCGCACGGGCTCCTCGTCGATCAGGACGGGGGTCGTGGCCGCAGACCCCTCGTTATCGTCAATCCGACGACAATGAGTTAGGGTTGGGCACATGAACGACAAGACGAACGAAGCCGACGCCCAACTCGCCACGCGCGCGGCCGAGCTGGTGAGCCGCTGGGTATCGGCGGACACTCCCCTGACGGAAAGTCAGGGGTGGAAACTGGTCGCCCTCCAGCACCCGGGCTCGGGGCACATGGAGATGTATGTGTGGGACGCCGTCCGGGCATGGGAGCGCGAACTGGCCACCGTCCTGGCCGCCGACGACGGCACCCCGCAGAGCCGTGAACGCATCGCACGCGCCCGAGCCACAGCCGTGACGGCCATGCGCGACATGCTGCTCAGCGGCATCCCCGCGGGGGAGACGGAGAACCAGGTCTGGCGAGGGGGCGAGGGCCCCGATCCTCGCGAGGAACTGCGCCACTTCGTCGCCACCCACACGTAGCCCCTCAGAACCAGGCGGACTCCCGGATTTCCATGTCCCCCACAGGGGAAGACCGCTGGTGACATGCCGCGCCGGCGCGGAACGCCTTGGAAACGATCGACTCTTCCATGGGCGCTGGCGATTTACTGGAGGACCGGGCCGGCGAGGACTGCGACCGGTGGCTGGTCGCCGTGGCGCTGATGGCCTCCGACTCCACCGCCTCCACGAGCGCGATCAAGGGGACGAGGAGCGACCGTAGCGCCGCCACTGCGGGCGCGCGGGGCATGCTCCAACGCGCGGGTGGAGACCCGACATCCGGCGCGGGCGCGGCCCTCCAGCGAGCGGGCGCCCGGGGCCTCGGACTGCCTGACCGAACGCGTCCGCCGCCGCCCGGACTCGGTCACGGACCAACGTCCTGCCGCGCGAGGGTTGCGACGATGTGGATGGGGTCGCTCGCATGCGTACCCGACCAGCGTGCCCTCGTCGCCGCGGCGCTCGCGTATGCCGACGGTGCTGGCGACGTCGTAGCCCGTGGTGACCTCCTGACGTTGGCCGCCGCGGACCGCGGAGTAACGCTGGGCGAGCACCGGATTCGGCAGGGCGTGCACCATGGCGGCGGCGACCTCCGCCCAGTCGGCGTCGGGCAGGGGGCGTCGGGGCGGCCCGGCGGCCGAGTCGAGGCAGTGCTTCCACGCGATCGCCGCGTCCTCGAACGCGGTGTGGTAGGCCCGGTTGGCGGCCCCCCCCTCTCATGACACGTCGGTCAGGGCCTCGAAGCAGCAGGCGCAGCGGGCGAGCGTCTCGTGCAGGACCTTCCTCCTGCGGGTCCGGGGGGTCGGCGCCCGTGCCGGCCGCCACCCACGCCTGCGGGGCGACATCCCCCACATGAAGCCCCGGCAGGCGTTGGCGAGGGAGGACCGGGCGCTGTGCTTGCAGCCGCCAGGACGCATGGGGCCTTCAGCGGCGAAGGCGAGACGCTTGAGGGCCTCCCCCTTGTCGGCGGTGGTCTGGGCGTCGCACCCGAGGTGGTTGGAAGTGATCCGATGGTGTGCGTCGGCGCTCTCCTCGATGGTCAGCCGTCCGCCGACGGGGTGAGGCGGCGGCCGCGGGCGCCGGTGTACGGGCCTGCCGCCGCACTGTGTTCGATGGGCTCGGTGGTCATGGCCTCTCGCTCCCCCCGCTGGATCGCTCTCACCGGGTCCTTTCCAGCTCGTTCGGCGTAGGGGTTCCGTAAGAACCGCGTCCCCAGCCGTAGGCGGCGGTGATCCTTGGATTGCGAGCTTCCTGAGCTGGTCGGTTCGTACACTGACGAGCATGGAGGACCACACGGCCACGGGGATCGGTGCACGTCCGGCGCCCGTCTTGCGGCAGTACGTCGACTCGTATGTCGGCTTCGACCTCCGCGGCCTTCCGACGGGGGTGCACTGCGGTCCGCCGAGCCGCGCGCTCACCGCTGTGATCAGCCTGTCGGATTCTCTGGAGGTGGCGGCGGGCGTTGACGACGGGTCACCGGTCACCCGGTTCGGCAGCGTGGCCGGCGGTCTGATGTGCCGGTCCGTCGCGATTCACCACGACGGACGCCAGCAAGGTGTTCAGGTATCGCTGACACCGCTCGGGGCCCGGGCCATCTACGGCATGCCCGCCAACGAGCTCGCCCACCGACTGGTGCCACTGGACGAGCTTCTCGGAGCACTTGCCGTCGAGCTGGTCGACCGGCTCCGATCGGCGACAACATGGGCGGCGCGGTTCGCCGCGCTGGACGAATTGCTCCTCCGATCCGTCGGCCGTGGTGCCTGCGGGGACCATGCGCGCTGGATGCGCCCCGAGGTGGCCGAGGCGTGGCGCCGCCTCGTCGCCGCGCGGGGTTGCATCCAGGTCGGTGAGGTCGCCGCGGAACTCGGCTGGAGCCGTCGGTACCTCACCGAGCGGTTTCGCGGTGAGATGGGCCTGTCGCCGAAGACCTTCGCCCGCGTCTTGCGCTTCGAGCACGCGCACGAGCTGGCGGCGACGCGGGACCCGCTCCCGTGGAGCGACGTGGCAACCGTCTCCGGCTACGCCGACCAGGCCCATCTCGTTCGGGACTGGCGCGAGTTCACGGGCCGATCGCCGACGGCCTGGCGTCGCGGTGAAGTCCTCCTCGGAGCCGGGTAGCCGCCAACCGTCTGTCTTTCGTATCGGCTTCTCTTCCCTTTTCTTCAAGACCGCCCGATCGCCGGCGTGGACGATCGTCGGCATGAGACTCGTCAACCACGAACGCAATGCCGTGGACCTGCGGACCACCCCCGTACACCTCGGACTGGGATCGAGAGCGAAGCCTGTCGAGGGCTTCACCTGGGACCCGGAAGTGCTCCAGGCCTACAGCGCCGCCGTCGCGGCAGACGGCGCCGAGGGTCGGATGGTGATGATCTTCGACGGCGACGGGCTCGGCGACCATTGGGAGAGCCACCCCGCAGGCGACGAACTGGTCGTTTGCCTCAGCGGGTCCGTGACCGTCACCCGCGACGTGGACGGGGTGACCGACCGCGTTCTGCTCGGGCCCGGTGAGGCCACCATCAACCCGGCCGGGGTATGGCATGTGGTCGACACGGAGGGGCCGACGTCCATCCTGGCCATCACTGCGACCCCCGGCACCGACCACCGTCCTCGCACCGCTACCCGCCCGACCGAACGCGTCGCCACGCCCAGCCCGGAGGAAGCCCCGTGACGACACGCATCGCGTGCCTCGGCGACAGCCTCACCCGCGCGCAGTTCAGCGTCGACTACCTGGATCTTCTCGGACGACGCCGCCCTCCCGGGGACGTGCAGCTTGCCCGTTTCGGCGCCAACGGCGACTTCGCCTACAACCTCTTGCAGCGCCTCGATGATGTCGTCACGAACCCACCCGATGTGATCACCGTGTTGATCGGTACCAACGACGCCCGAGCGAGCCTTGCCGGCTACCCCGTCGAGCAGGCTGTGAAGCGCAAACAGCTCCCCGATCGCCCATCGGCCGGCTGGTTCCAACAGTGCCTGGGAGCCGTCGTCGCACGGCTGCGAGCGGAGACAGACGCGACGATCGGTCTGCTGTCGCTACCGGTACTCGGCCAACAGCTCGACGGGGCAGCGGCACAGGCATCGCAGGCGTACAGCCGGATGATTGCCGAGGTCGCCGCCACCAACGAGGTGGCCTACCTTCCGCTCCACGAACGCCAGATCGAGGAACTGCGCCAAGCGGACCCGCCGCTGATTTCATACCGGGAGGTGACACCCGCAGCGGTCGTGGGCGTCCTTGCCCAGCACGCGGTGCTGCGCCGCAGCCTCGACACGATCTCGCGGCGGCGCGGTCTCGTGCTCACGACCGACCACATCCACCAGAACAGCCGAGGCGCCACCCTTATCGCTGAGGTCATCGACGCCGGTCTGCTGCCCCAGAGCGCTTAGAACGGTCCCGGCGCCGGGCCAGTCGGATGGCATCCACGGGCGGCCGGGGTGAGTGTGACGACGGTCCGCAAGGGGGTGTTCGAGCTGGAGGGCGGTGAGGTGCCCTGGGGGCGGGTGCGGCGCGTGGGCGGGGGGCGCAAGCGGGTCACGGATCTCGATCCGGGGTGGCGGCCGGCTCTGCTGACGCTGGTGGAGCCGGATGTGCGGGGTGATCCGACGTCGCCGCTGCGGTGCCCCGCACGCAGGGGGCCATGTCTCACGTGGATTCCGGTGAGGGTAGCCTCCACCTGATCATCCACACCGTGCCGGGGGACAGACCATGCCAATACGCTGTGCAGTACGGGCTTCCGGCGTGCCCGCTCTCGTGGCCGTCGCCGCACTGGCCGTCGTCGGTTGCGGGGCGGGTTCTGGAAAGCCTGCGTCCAAGCCCGCGCCCCCCGAGCCCGCCCCCGTCTCCCCTTCCGCCGTGGCCGTGGCCTCCGCGAGCCGCCCTCTGACCGCCGAACAGCTGGTGTCGGCCGCGCTGCCGCAGGAGAGCCCGGATGCGGACTGGCATCCCGTCTCCGTCCGCGAGTCGCAGGTCAGCGGCTGGGAGGACCAAATCTCCGATCCTGCCTGCCGACTGCTGCTGGCAGCCGCCCACGCCTGGCGCCCCTCCCAGCCGGCTCCGACCGTGGTGGACCAGACGTTCAACTGGACGAACGACAACGGCGGGGAATCCACCCTCGCCTCGTACGGGAACTCCGGTGCAGTGGCGGTGTTCGAGGAGGTCCGAGAGGGTCTGAGCACCTGCCGGTACTACGAGAGCCCGGCCCCCACCACGACCTACAAGGGCACGGTCACAGTCGATCCCGCCCCGAGACTCGGGGACGAGGCGGTGCAGTTCGAGATCACCGCGCCGACCGAGGTGGGCCCGCACGTCACCCAGTACACGGTGGTCCGCACCGGAAGCGTCATCGCCACGTTCACCAAACTGTCGGTCGGCGGCCGCGACATACCCGCCTTCCCGCCCGCCATGATCGCCCAGCAGATCTCTCTCCTCCAGCAGGCACAAAGCTGAAACGGCCAGGGCCGAAGGCCATGCGGACGCATGTGACCACGAGGGGTGAGGCGCTGTGGCCACGTCATTCCGCACGACCTGGTGGCTCAGCCATCCCCGAATGGTTCGTCACTCCACCTGAACCAAGCACGATCGTCACTGATGTGCAGAAGGAACTCCGCGACCGGACCTGACGGGGCCACCAGCGACAAGGTGTCCGCGATCCGCTCGTAGGCGTGGTCGAACTGCTCGTACTCCTCCGCCTCCATGAGAGCCAGCGACGCGTCGAACCACGGCTTCACCTCGCTGAACGTCGGCGTCGGAACGAAGCGACCGTTCAGCCATGGAAAGTCGGCCTCGTCGATGACGATCTCGCCGAGCAGTTCCTCCTGCCGCACCAGTCGCCAGACTGCGCCCTCGAAACCCATCCCGCCAGCTCTCCATCCATGTCCCGATGTCGCCAGGCAGCCTCTCACGTGGCGAGGACAACGAGGCAGGAGCGGCGGGCCTGCGCAGCCGTCGGTGCTCCGGCGGGCGATGGACTGGACGGCCAGGGCTTGTCGCTGGGGTTCTCGGGGCGCTTGCTGGGACGGTGGCCGGGGCCGTTCATGATCGCCTGTTGGCCGGCGTTGATCAGCCGGTCCAGAAGGGACGTGGCAACGACGGGGTTGGGGAACAGGGGTTAGGGGATACCGGTCGCTGGGCGCCCGGTCGCTGATGATCACGGACCGGTCCTGCCGGTCGGAGATGAGCTCGCATGGATCGTCGGCCAGCGGGGCGGTCGTCTGTTGCAGGGCGAAGTCGTCAAGGATCAGCAGGTCGGGACGGACGATCTCGCGCATGCGCCCGTCCCAGGTGCGGTCCGCGTGGCCGCCGGCGAGCCCGGCCAGGATCCGGCTGGTCGTGGCGTAGCGGGCGTTGGCGCTCTGGCGGATGGCCAGGTGTCCGAGGGCCTGCGCGACGTGTGTCCTTCCGACGCCGACGAGGGCGAACAGAATGATGGACTCGTCGGCATGGAGCCGCTGCTCGAAGTCCGCCGCTCCCGGGTCTCCGGTGTCGGGCTCGGGGTCGGTCTCGTTGCGGGCAGCCAAGATGCCCTTGACGTGCGGGAACGACGGATCGCCGGCCGGGATTGCTCCGGCGGGCAGGTCGCACCGGATCCCCGACGCCGTCGTCCTGCTCGCGCTGCTGGCGATGTGCGCCGGTACGTCGGTGCCCTGTACGGCACCTGGCGCGCACGACGGCGAACCCGCCCCACTCCCCTCCCGGGTGCGCACGTCGGGGCCCCGGCGGGTCCCTCCGGGGGGGCGCTCCGCGCGGCCGCAGGCGGTCGGTGTCTCGCGCTGTCAGCCGCCCGTGGCGATCGCGGCCGCCGGCCCGCCGATCCTGGACCAGTCTCCGGCAGGCGACCACCGCCAGACCGACTTCCCGTCCGTCGCGAACCTGTAGAGCGCTCGGCTGTCCGTCGCAACGGCCGCTCCCGAGTCGCCGATGGCCGCCCAGACGTTCGGCTCTCCGGTGTACTGCCACAGTCGGCCGGTCTGCAAGTTGACGGCAAAGAGGCCGAGTTCGCCGCCGTGGGCCGCGCGGGCTCACCGATGACGTCCCACTTGTCTGCGCTGCTCGCCCACTTCCCGGTCTTCGTTCGCGTCGTCGCAACGGGCCGTTTGCTGGGTTGGGATCGCTGAGGCGCCATCGCCCTGCTGCCAGCGGGTCAGCAGTGCTGCCACCCCCAGCGTCCGGCACCCGGACCAGGCGCTGGACAGGGCCCGGGGCGGGAGCCGGGGGGGGCGGGGGTCGGGTCAGGGGGGCAGGACGCCGGTACGGGTTGCCGTACGCAGTGCCTCCAGCCGCCGTTCGGCCAGCCGCAGATGATCGGGGTCCGACAACGGCAGCACCTTCAACAGGCCCACCAGCTCAGGCCCTACCTCCAACGCACGGACGGGGTCCCGGACCTGCGTCCAGCAGTACAAGGCCCCCACCGCCGCATCGCGGACCTCGGCCGCGTCCACGGCCTGCCACTCCAACCGGGCCTGCCCCGCACCCGTCCACAAGCGGGTCGCCGCTACGAAATCACCTGCCAGCCGCGCCAGATCCGCGCGGATCTCCGCGCACTGCACCGCCTCCGCCGAAACCCGCCCGCGCCGCTCGACGACATCCCGCTCCCACGCCCTCGCCAACGCATCCGCCTCCCCATGACGGCCACCCACCGCCAACGCGTGCAGACGCGCCCGCGGATCCCCCTCCACTTCACCCACCATCACGGAAACCGACCCTGCCCCGGGTGCTGCTCCCAGGCCGGACAGGGAGCCGGGCGCAGAAGCAGGCACGGGCCGGGGCACGACAACGGCGGCAGGTCCGGACGCTGGAACCGACGCGGACGCGAATACGAAGTCGGGGGTGAGATCGGGGGCACGGTCGAGGCCGGGGGCGGGGTCGGGGCGGGGGTGGCTCGGTCCTGCCGACGAGCGCATGTGCAACTCCCGCGCGGACGGCACCACCAGCGTGCCCGGCTCAAGCCCCGCCGACCCCGCCGCCAGGACGTGCAGGTCCACATTGGACGGTCGCACCGGCGCACGCCTGAGCTGCTCGATCCACTGCCGCGTGTAGCCGCTGACCCCGTCGGCGGCCCCATCTCCTGGTTGCGCACCGGGCCCGCGTACCGCCCCGAACGCCTCCACGCCCGCAAGCCCTTCCAGACCCGGCAGCGTCCCGTGCTCCTCCACCAGCGGCCAGGCCGCCTTGTCCGCCACCAGATCCACGACCACCGTGGCCGGACCCGCCGAACGCGAACGCAGCTCCCCCACCAGCCACTCCCACGGCAGCGACGTGTACCGCACGCTGCCCGCCGTCGTCCCCGCCAGTGCCACGTACAACCGCCGGCCCCGGCGATCCGCCGTCAAGCGCCCCGACACGTACACGAACAGCGGCCCGCCTGCCCCCGCCGCCACCCGCAACCGTGCCAACACCGTGTTCGGATCACGCACACCTTCCAAACACACCATGTCCGCCGGCACCCCGCAGCCCAACAACGCGTCCACCGGCACCATCGCCAACGCAGCCACGTTCACGCCGGGGGCCACCAGCACCGCACCCCGCCGCACGGCCGCGTCCCCCGCGACCAGCAGCGCGTGCCCCCGCCACCCACCATCACCCACACCACCGAAACCCATGTCCCGACGCTACCCACCCCGTGACCCCCACCGCACCACGACCCCCTGGAACACCACTCCGGCGAGCATCCGGGGCGGCGCGCGGGGACGCCTCCCCTGGGCGGCTGTGGACGGCGTCGGGCGGACGGGACGGCCCGGGTGCGGGCTCACCTCATGGTGAAGAGCAGGTTGGTCGAGTTGTAGTAATTGGGCAGCTGCACGATTTCCGACCCCGGACACGGCGGGTCGGTCTTCGGCCAGTTCCGCGGGCCCAGCAGATGGTCGGCGTAGTCGCTGTGCGGGACTTTCGGCACGAACCAGACGCGGTACGCGCCGTAGCGTGCGTCCTGCTCGAACCGCCAGAGTTGCGTAGACCGGTCCGAACCGGTCCGGCAGTCGCGGAGGGTGACCTGGACGACGTTCCCGCCTCCGGTGGTTCCGTCGAGGCAGGTGCCGGTGTCCGCGTTGCGCAGTTGGTACGTGTTCTGGTGGGCGGGCAGGCGCTGCCACCGCTGGTCGGGCTTGCCGGTGCACATCGCCAACTGCAACGGGCCGTCAGGGCCGCCGCCGAGGCCGACGCAGAGTCCCGAGGCCACGTTGACCAGGGCGGCACCGGTGCGGTCCGGCGAGGGCGACGCCGAGGTCGGCGTGGCGGAGGCGGTGGCGGTGGCGGTGGCGGACGTGGAGGCGGATGGGCGGCCTGTGGCGGGGGCCGTGGCGAAGGCCGCCGATCCGATGGCCGCGATCGGTGCCGCCTCCGGGAACGGGCCGAACGGGGCGGCGGGGGTCCTGGCGGGGGCGGCGACCCGGCCCGGCCCACTGCTGCCGGAGTCGGCCGGAAGCAGGACGGCCGCGGTGACCACCGTTCCCACCACGGCTGCCGCGGCCGCCCACTTCACGGCGCCGGCCTTGGCTCCGGCGAGCTGCGACCCGTTCAGCGTGGCCGCGACGAGATGGGTGCCGTTCCCACCCAGGGCCGACAGGAAGGAGGCGGGGTTCCACAACAGGATCCCACCGAGCAGCAGCACGCCCAGCCGGCCGTTGACGTCGCGCAGGTCACGCTCGGCCCGTGCGCAGTCGTCGCACCCCTGGAGGTGGCGGCTCAGGTCCCGTGTGAGGCGTGTGCCCGGCCGGCGCAGCCTGGCGGCGATCTGACTCCCGTAGTGCCGGCACTCGTCGCTCGCGCTCTGGTCCAAGTGGGCGCGTAGGTACGCCTCCCGCAGGCCTTCTCGTGCACGCGCGACCAGTGAGCCGACACCTCCCGCCGATATCCCGAGGCGTGCCGCGGTCTCGGCCGCCGGCTCGCCTTCGACGACGGAGTGCCAGAGCACGGCTTGCCAGCGCTCCGGCAGTGACCGGTATGCGCGCAGGACCAGCGATCCCTCTTCCGCAGTGAAGACGGCGTCCTCGGTGTCCTGGCCGTCGGCGAGTTGCGCCGCCCATTCCTCGAAGTCGTCGGAGAGCCGGGTGCGGGCGGCCTCCCGCGCCCATGTGGCGGCCAGACGGCGCACACAGGTCAGGAGGTAGGGCCGCCACGCGTACTCGGGCCCGGCTCCCCAGGCGACGGCCCGGTAGGTGCGGGCGAAGGCCTCGGCGGTGAGGTCCTGGGCGGTGGACAGGTCTCGGCAGCACGTGCGGGCGTAGGCGAGCACGGAGGAATGGTGACGGGCGAACACTTCATCCATCACGTCCCTGACCGCCGTGTCGGAGTCCGAGGTGTGCCCACGCAGCAGGGCACAGAGTTCGCCGTCGTCGAGGCTTCGAAGATGCTGCTGACGGCTGGAACCCGGTGTACTCAACACGCTCTCCCGTGTGGCTTGCTGGTGACCCGGGCGTCGAATCCGGGTACGTCTGTCATGGGGGTGCGACGCTGCGCCCATCCGGAATTCGCGCAAGTGTGCACCGTCGCCGGGCCGCAGGCAAACAGGCCGCCGGCAATGCGGGATGCGGTCGGCCCCGGCCGACGCCGGTCGACCGAGGGGATCGAGCAGCGCGACCAACTCCGACACCAACACGATGGGTTAAGCTGCGGCGCCCCCAACTTCCTTAGACAAGCAGCTTATTGGGGCTTCCACTCCACTTGCCTGGAAGCGAAGGGAGCGGGGGCGATCGCCGAGGCCGCCTCCCTCGTCCGCGGCGACATCGCCCCCCTGAGCGAGGTTGCGTTTTGTACACTCCTCCGACGCCTCCTCTGCTGCGGTCGGGATGATCACACGAAGCGGAATGTCCGCCATGCCGTGAAGGCGCGTCATGCGCACGGGCCGTTGTGATCGGTACGGCGGAGCGTGTGCCCTGGACACCCGGGCCGTGACGGGCTGTTCGCGGAGTCCGGGCGCCCTGGTTGGGCCGGGTAGTCCCAGCAGATCGCAGCGTGACCTCACGCCACGTGCCAATGGGCCGGCCGGTCCATTGGCACGTCGCTCTGCCTCAGCGGAACTCGTGGACCACCTGGATCTCTCCGGCGATGTGAGCGTTGAAGTCGTCCAGCTCCTCAGCCGGCACCCACAGCTCGAGGATCGTCCGCCCGCCGGCCTGCTGGACGGGGTACCGGCTCAAGAACTCAGAGTCGACCTCGAAGCGGGTGACGAAGCCGACACCGCTGTGCTTCACGTTCCAGTCCCGCGCGATCCTGATCGCGTAGTCCTCGTTGAGGACCGGATAGAAGATCGGCTGCTCGGGGAGCCGGGGCGGCCAAGCACGCCAGTCCAGCTCGCGGACGAGCGCCAGCTCCTCGGGGCCGGTGGGGCGCCACAGGGTCGTCGTTGCTCGTCGGCTGGTCATGTGCATCCGTTCTCTGAACGCGGGGTGGGGAGCCGTGGGGACGGCCGGTCCGGAGGTCGGACGATACCGGTGTCGGGAACGGGAGAGCCACGTGGTTTCCGCACCAGGTCAGGGCCGCTACCGGCAGGTGTGGGCGGCGCCTGCCAACGCCGGATGGTCGCCAACCAGGACGCGTTCCTGCGCACACGGTGGTGGAGGAGGCGGGAGTGAGCTCCGGCAGCCGGGCCTCCCCCGTACGCAGTGCCTCACGCGGCGGCCGGCGGCCAGGCTTCGTCGAAGAGTGGCTGGCGGTGCGAGAGGTGCCACACCGCCGCACGGGCCGACAGCTCACCGATGCGCCCCGGGGGCCTTCGCCCGGTCCCGGTGTCACCCGGTTGCCTCGATTACGCTCAAACGCGTGATCGAGCACATCAACCAACTCGGCGCCAACCCGCCCGCACCCGGACCCCCGCCCACACCCACCACACCCATCGTCTGGGCCCTCAACACCACCATCGACACCGT
>NZ_MQUR01000169.1 GCF_001953875.1 Streptomyces amritsarensis | reverse complement strand
GGCGGGCGGCACGATGGGGGGGGTGGCGGGCGGGGTGGCGGGCGGGGTGGCGGGTGCCGAGCGCAGGGCGAGGAGGTATCCGGCCTGGAAGCGGCTCTCGGCGCCCAGTTCGTCCATCAGCTCGGCGATGTGGCGCCGGCAGGTCCGCAGGGACATGCCGAGCCGGCGGGCGATGAGCTCGTCCTTGGCGCCGTCGGCCAGCCGGGCGGCAATCGCGTCCTGCAGCTGGGCGGAGGCGGCCGGGGTGTAGGAGGCGGAGAACGGCTCGGCCAGGCTCCAGGCGTTGGCGAAGACCGAGCAGAGGAAGGCGACGGCGGAGGGTTCGCGCAGGACGACGGCCGCGTCGGGGTTGTCCCATACCGGGAGGAATGCCGTGGCGCGGTCGAAGACCAGCATCTTGCCGAAGAGTTCGCCCAGGGTGCGGACCTCGGCGCCGGCGGCGCCGACGGCCTGGACGTACTCCTGGGTGCCGGGGCTGTAGCGGGCGGTGTGCTGGTAGAGGGTGTGCAGGCGCACGCCGCGGCCCAGCATCTCCAGGTCCCGCGGGAGCGCGCGCTCGAGGTAGCCGGGCGGGCGGCCGCCGCCGGGCTGGACGGTGAGGACCTCCTCGGTGCAGCGGGCGGCGGTGTCGGCGATGAGGAGCATGACGCGGTCGCGGGACTCCACCACCTCGACGGCTCCGGAGTCGGCGCCGCGGCGGTAGGTCTCCTCGTACAGGGGGATCAGCGAGCTGAGCCTGGCGCGGGTGCGTTCCAGGGTCTCCAGGCGGCGGCGCAGCCGGTTCTCCTCCGGTCCCACCAGTTCGGCGGCGGCGGTGTAGGGGCTGACGGCCCGCCAGCGGGCGCGGGTGCCGTCGCCGTCGCGGGCCAGGAGGCGGTGGCGGGCCAGTTCGGCGGCGGCGTGCTCGGCGTGTTCCTCGGCGAGGCCGAGTGCGGCGGCCAGGGCGGTGGTCGGCTGGGGGCCGCCCTCCAGCAGGCGGGTGTAGAGCCGGACCGCGGTCGGACCGAGGTCCGCCCCCGGCCCCGGCCCCGGCCCCGCGGCGGGGGCGGGGTCCGGGCCGGGACCGGCGGCCGCGCCGGGGGTCGGAGCGGGGAAGAGGCCCGGCGCCGGCTCCAGGTGGGCGGCCGTGCCGGGGGGCGGGGCGGGGAACAGGCCCGGCGCCGGGTCCAGGTGGGCGGCCGCGCCGGGGGCCGCGTCCGGGTACAGGTAGGCGGCCGCGCCGTGGGCCGGGGCGGGGAGGGGGGCTGGCGCCGGGTCCAGGTGGGCGGCCGCGCCGTGGGCCGGGGCGGGGGCGGGGTCCCGGCCGGGACCGGCGGCCGCGCCGGGGGTCGGGGCGGGGAGGGAGGCCGACGCCGGGTCCCGGTAGGCGGGGGCCGGGTTGGGGCCTTGCGTGAAGGGCGAGTTGGCCACGGGGGCCGGGTGGGCGGCCGGAGCGGGCGCCGGGTCCGGGTACGCGGCCGGGGCCTCGATGGACGCCGCTGCAGCTGGGCCGGGGTCGCGGTACGCAGCCTGGGCCGGAGCGGGGGCAAGGCCGGGGACCACAGCCGGGCCCGGGCCTTGGTCGGGAGCCGCGCTGGACGCCGGGATCACAGCCGGGACCACGGCCGGGGCCGAGTCCCGGGGCGCGGCCGGGGCCGGGCCGGGGGCGCAGTGCGCGGCCAAGGCCGGATCCGGGTCCCGGTAGGCGGCCGCGGCTGAGACCGATTCGGGGCCCGGAGCCGACCCGGGGGCCGGGGCCGGGTTCGGGCCCTGTGTAAGGGGCGAGTTGGCCGTCGGGGCCGGGTACGCGGCGGGGTCCGGGACCGCAACCGGGCCCGGGTCCGGGTACCCGGCCGGAGCCGCAGCAAAGTCCTGGCACACAGCCGGGCCGGCGGCCGCGCTGGGGGCCGGGACGAAAGCGGGGACGGCGGCCGGGTCCGGGCCCCCGTACGCCGCCGGGGCCGGGTCTCGGTACGCAGCCCGGGCAGGGGCGGGATCAGGGACCGCAGCCTGGTCCGAGGCCCGGTCGGCGGCCGCGGCCGGAGCCGGGCCGGGAACCCCGCACACCGTCGGAGCCGGGTGCGGGGTTCGGTGCACGGCCGGGCCGGGGCCCTGGTACGCAGCCGGGGCCGGATCCGGGTCCCGGTAGGCGGCCGCAGTCGGGGCCGGATCCGGGACCCGGTAGGCGGCCGCAGCCGGGGCCGGATCCGGGGCCCGGTCGGGGGCCGGGACCGGGCCGGGAACCGGGGCCTGGTTCGGGATGGGGCCTGGGTCTGGGTCCGGCGGGGGCGGTAAGGCTCCCGGCACCTCAACAGATGCCCTGGTATCGCTGGTTCTGTCCATGTTTTGCACCCCTCCCTTTCGTGCCACGCACCTTGCTGAGGCCCGTGCCCGCTGGACCCAGAGTTCCCGGCCGGAGATTCTTGAGTCACCGGAAAGAAAGACCCGGCGAAATCAGATCGGAATTCACTTTCTCAGGAGAACAGCATGAAGTTCACTCGGCTCCTTTGCACGGCGGCGCTGGCCGTGGGTATTGCGGGCAGCATCGTTTCCGGCGCGGCGTCGGACTTCGGATCCGGTCCGGCTTCCGCACGGACCGCCGCCCCGTGCGACGGCCGTCCGGGGGACACCGAGTGGACCAACCCCGCACACCACTGCCCTCCGGCCCTCTAGAGCCGATCGGGCACCGCCAGGTTCCACCTTCGCGCGAAAGTCACTGGAAGAACCCGATGCCGAACCCCCCTCCAGGCCGCAGGGAAGCCGGTCTTCCCTGGTGGCAGACCCTGTCGCTGCTCTGCGCCGGATGCCTGGCCGTCCTGCTGCACCGGCGGATCACCGGCCCCTCCCCCTCACAGACCCCCCGCCGCACCGGCGGCGGGAGGCCGCCGCACAACGACGCGGCCGCCCATCTCACCACTTCCTGGTGACGGAAAAACCCTTCCCCGCCCCCGATGGCCGAGAGCGCTTTCAGTAAATCAGCAATCCGAGGCGGAAGAGGGGTCGGCCGAATGGGTTCGGCCTGAAATAGGCCCGATCCTTTCCTTCCGGCCACGGGCCGGCAGCGCGGGCCGTGCACCTTCGGAAATCCTGTTCCGGCGGCACGGCATTCACAGCCCCGCATTCACCTCCCCGCCCCCTCGCCGCCCGCCTCAGGCCCGGCCCAGGCCCACTCCCCCGCCCACTTCCCGAGCCCACCCCAGGCCTGCTCCAGGACGCCCCCGGACCCACCCCAAACCTGCTCACGGGTCGATCCGGAACGACTCCCGGAACCACCCCAGGGCCTGCTCCCGGCCAACACCCAGGCCTGCCCCAGGCCTGCCCCAGGCCTGCCCCAGGCCTGCCCCGGGGGTCGATCCGGGACGGCTCCCGGGCCGCCGCGGGCTCACGCCGGGTCTGCTCGCGGCCCTCCGAACGGCCCGGCAGGGCCCCCACGACCACCCGATGTCCGATACATCCCTTGAAGGAGAAAATGTCATGCGTATCAGCCGCAAGCGTGCCGCCGTCATGATCGTCAGCTCGGTCGCTGCCGCGGGGGTCCTCCTGCCCTCCGCCGCCTCCTACGCCGCCCAGGCACCCGCTCCGGCCGCCCCGGCCGCCGTCGCGGGTGTCGCCCCGGGCGAGGCGGGCGCCCTCGCGGGGAAGGTCGACGTCGCCTCCGCGGTCCTCGACATCACCCAGAAGATCATCAACATCGTCAACGAGGCCATCGAGCGCAAGCAGAACCGCTCCGGCTACGTGAAGTCCCTGATGGAGGGAGCCTTCTACGAGTCCGGCCAGCGCTACAACGTGATGGTCATCAACAACGCCAACAGCTACACCCCCAACCTGCACGGCGTGGTCTACGACGCCAAGGTCAGCGGCATCCACGGCACCTACCGGGTACTGGTCTTCGAGTCGGGCCAGTTCACCAACCACGGCGACGGCGGCTGGATCAACTGGGCCTTCCGCGGCTGGTTCGACCGCGACGGCGGCCACGTGAACTTCCGCCGCTCCTGGTAACCCGCCCCCGCCCCCGCCGGCCCGAACCCACCACCCCCGGCCCCGGGCGGGCCGGCGACCCCGGCCCCGGCCCGTGCCGCCGCCCCGACCCCGCACCACCGCCCCGCCCCGTACCCCTCCCGTCCCCCGTCGTTTTCCGTCCCCGTAGAACAGGACTCATCGCCATGCGCCGCAACACCACGCTCGCCACGATCGCCCTGACCGCGCTCACCCTGACCGGGGCGGCCGCGCTCCCGGCCCACGCCGCCGAGCAGCCCGCCCCGGCCCCCGCCGCCGTCTCCACCCCCGCCTCCTCCCCCGCCGCGTCCGAACCCGACGCCGCGGCCGCCGCCGACAAGAGCGTCAGCGTCAACGTCTCCATGGACCAGCTCGGCAGCGGCAAGGCCATCGCCGACGCCCTGCGCGGCATCAAGACCGACAACCGCGGCACCTTCGTGCAGGAAGCCGTCGACAAGGCGTTCAAGGCCGCCGGCAGCCGCCACAACGTCATGCTGTTCAACCTCAGCCAGAACTACCACGACCAGTTCCAGGGCACCCGCGTCTACGCCAACGTCCAGTGGGGCAACATCCACTACGGCCTGTGGATCTTCGAGTCCGGCCAGTTCACCAACCAGGGCGACGGCGGCTGGATCAACTGGGGGTTCGTCGGCTGGTACGAGCGCAACGGCGGCCACGTGAAGTTCAACCGCTCCTGGTAACACCCCCCCCCAGGCCCACCGGCAGCCCCCTTTTCCCGGCCCCCGTCCCCACCGGACGACACCGGCAAAAGGGGGCCGCCGGGCATACCCGGAACCGCTACCCGTCCCGGCACAGGGGCACCGCCACGACGGTCCCGCACACCGGCAAGCCCCACCCGAGCCTGTCCGCCCGCACCGTGCACCACGGCGGCCCCGGGGCGGCCGCGTACACCTCCGGCACGCACCACGACGGCGGCAACAACCCGCCGCACGACGCCCCAACAACCCGCTGCACCATCCGGCACCCCCCCCGGCACGCCACAAACGGAGCCGCACCGCCCACCTCCCGGCCTCCACAACGACCCCGACACGCCCGGGCCGAACGCCCGACAGACCCCCCTCACCCGCCGACCAGGCCGCCCCCCGCCCGGCAGGCCCACCCCCGACCGAAGCAGAACCGAGCGGCCGCCGCCACCACACCACCACGCCAGAACACCAGAACACCAGAACACCAGGACGCGAGAACACCAGAACACCAGGACGCGAGAACACCAGGACGCCGGGACGCCAGGACGCCGGGACGCCGGGACGCCAGGGGCAGGCGATCACCCGCGGCAACGACAGCCACGGCGACGCCGGCCACGCCACCGGCACCCTCCAGGCCCCGCCAGAACAACTACCCGCGCCCGCCGCCTCGAGATACGCGCGCGACGAAGCACCTGCCACCCAGACACAGTTCGAAACCGCGGACAAGGCCCGTACCGCCCGCCGCAGGCAGGACCCCGACCCGCCGCCCAGCCGGATCGGCGCATCGACGGATCGGCGCCCAGCCGGATCGGCGGATCGGCGCATCGGCGGCTGGGCGGCTGGGCGGCTGGAAATCTGGTCGGCCGTGACGCCCGACCCGCCTCCGGGCCCGGCATGACAGGAACAGAGGGCGGGGTGGGGCCGGGGGCCGGTGGGGTGGACGGGGGTGTGTCGGTGCCGGGCCAAAAGGACGGCGTCCGGCACGGTGGGGCGCGGGTCCAGCCGTCCGCCGCCCCCACGCGCAGGCGGCATCCGGGGCGTGTGTGAGGGGTTCGCATGGCCGAGAACAACAACACCGGCAACGACAACGGCACCGGCACCGGTGCCCGCTCCGGCGCCGACACCGCCAGCGCCAGCGGCAGCGGCAGCGGCAGCGGCAGCGGCAGCGGCAGCGGCAGCGGCAGCGGCAGCGGCAGCGGCAGCGGTGCAGTCTCCCCGCCGACCAGCCGGCGTGCCCTGCTGCTGGCCGCCGGCTCGGCCGGGGCCGCCGCCGTCCTGAGCGCTGCGTGCACCGCCCCGGCCGGAACACGGGGTGCGGCAGCAATGCCGTCCGCCACCCCGGCCCGGCCCGAAACAGCGGCGGCCACGACCCCGGCCCCGGCCTGCGTCCTCGCCGTCGAGGCAGGCGCGGGACCGTACTACCTGGATCTGGACCTGGTCCGCTCCGACATCACCCAGGGCCGCAACGGAGTACCACTGCGACTGGACCTGACAGTCGTACGGGTCCCCGACGGCTGCCGGCCCCTCCCGGCCGCCGGCGTCGAGGTCTGGCACGCCGACGCCGACGGCGACTACTCCACCGGCAAGGACACCTTCCTGCGCGGCACCCAAATCACCGACCGCACCGGACACTGCGTGTTCCACACGATCATCCCCGGCTGGTACGCAGGACTGGCCCCGCACATCCACTTCAAGGTCCGCCCCGACACCCGCACCGAGACAACCTCGCAGTTCTTCTTCCCCGAAAACCTCCTCACCCACATCTACACACACCCGCCCTACGCACACCGCACCCCACCCGAACACCCCAACCAGCGCGACAGCCGCTACCGCGCCGCAGGAAAAACCATGACCCTGCCCCTCACCCCCCACGGCAACGGCTACCACGCCGCCTACACCATCGGCATCACCTAACCCCCCACCAACCCCCCGACACCCCACCCCGACACCCCCACCCAAACAACCCGGGCACCGGCGACCGGCACCCACAGAGCCCGCCACGCGACAGTCCCGCAGCCCGAACCGGCGCCCCGAACCGGGCAGCCGCCACATATCCGCAGGTCAAAAACAGCTACGGGGCACCGGAAACAGCCAGCGGGTGCGGGGTACGCCCGAATCGGAGAAGCTGGGCATGGCCACAGCGCCGCCGGGCGCGACGGACAGGCGAGGAGGCCTCATGGACGCACCAGCAGACGGCCGCAACCCCCGCACAGTCCGGACCCGCACCCGCACCCGCACCCGGACCCGCACCCGGACCCGCACCCGGACCCGGACCGGGATCCTGCTGAGCGCCGCAGCAGCCCTCACGACCGCCGCCCTACCGGCCTCCGCGACCCAACCCACCCCCACGCCCGACCCGGTGGTCGTCGACTGCTTCTCCAAAGGCCAGATACGTCCCGACGAATACCTCCTCGCCTGCGGCGACGGCAACAACCGACTCGTCAAACTGCACTGGAACACCTGGGGACCCAAAACCGCCACAGCCACCGGCACCGACATGGTCAACGACTGCCGCCCCTACTGCGCAGCAGGCCGCTTCCACCCCTACCCCGTAACCGTCACCCTCAGCGACCCCCAACCCTGGCCCCACCACCCCGGCACCCAACGCTTCACCACAATCCGACTCCTCTACACCCACACCCCACCCACACCCACCCCCAAAGACGTAACCTACAAACTCGTCTACGACACCCCCACCCCCTGACACACAACCCCACACCAAGCCACAAACACACAGACACACGGACACGCCGACACAGCGCGGGTGCAGATCGCGGATGGCTGTCCCGTAAGGATCTGTGAGGGCCGCGCAGCTCGCATCCGACGCGTACGGGCGTGGCTGGACATCTGTACACGTGGGACCTGGTGCACACTGCTGACATGGCCGAGGACGAGGCACAGCTCAGCCCTCCTGAGTCGCTGTTGCAGTTGATCGACAATCTCGCGCGGTTCCATCGCGAGCATGAGGAGTACTACTCGCAGGCACCGTTGCGGCAGGCCGGCGAGCTGCAGGCGTGGTCTCGGGCGCTGAAGACGCTGGCCGACCGGTGGAGCATGGTGGGCGTGGGCCAGCAGACGTCGGC
>NZ_MQUR01000126.1 GCF_001953875.1 Streptomyces amritsarensis | reverse complement strand
CTCGCTCGGCTTGCTCGCTCGGCTTGCTCGCTCGGCTTGCTCGCGCCGTGTGCTGCGGCGTGAGCGGTGTGCTACGGCGTGAGCGGCGGACGGTAGGCGGTGTCCGGGCCGGCCTGCGGCCCCGGCCGGTCCTCGCGGACGACCTCACCCTGGACGATCTTGCCGTCGGGGTAGTGGATGCGCGCCTGCTGGAAGGCGTCCCCGAAGCTGCCCGCGGGGGCCGCGGCCATCTTCCGTTCCAGGGAACGCGTGGCCCTGCGGCCGACCCACGCCCGGACGGGCGGAAGCAGCAGGAACAGGCCCGCGACGTCCGAGAGCAGGCCCGGCAGCATGAGGAGCAGGCCGGCCAGCATGGTCAGGCCGTTGCCCTGGCCGGGCTGCTGCGGGGCGGGCTGCCGCCCCTGCTGCGCCTGCTGGAAGGTGTCCGTCAGGTTCTTGAAGGCCCGGCGCCCGGCGCGCTTGATGACCACCGCGCCCAGGACCAGACCGCCGACGATCAGCGCGGCCACGGCCAGCCCGCCGGCCGCGTCGGCGACCAGGCCGAGCAGCCAGATCTCCAGGATCAGCCAGGCGGCGATGCCCAGGGGGAGGAAGGTTCGGGCGGGCGAGCGCCGACGGGGGGCCGTCGGGGTGCCCGTTCGCAGGGAGCCAGTGCCGGTCGTCATAGCACCCAGTGTGCCTGGCACCGGGTAAAAGTGTCCTCAGCCGGAGGTACGGGGCACCCCCTAAGGGGTGCCGCACCGATCCGGCCGGATCAGGCGCCGCCGTCCCGCCCGCCGGTGTCCTTGCCGGCGTCCTTGCCCAGCAGCTTGGCCGCCTGGGTTTTCAGGCCCCACTGGGTGACCCGCCAGAGGGCCTCCACGACGATGTCCTTGCTCATCTTGCTGTCGCCGAACTCACGCTCGACGAACGTGATGGGGACCTCCACCACGCGGAAGCCCTTCTGCACGGCCCTGCGGGCCAGGTCCACCTGGAAGCAGTAGCCGGCGGAGGCCACGTCCTCCAGGCCCAGGCCCTCGAGGGTCTCGCGCCGGAAGGCGCGGTAGCCGCCGGTGACGTCCCGGATCGGGACGTCCAGCATCAGCCGGGAGTACGTCGAACCGCCGCGCGAGAGGAACTCGCGGGACTTGGGCCAGTTGACGACGCGGCCGCCCGGCACCCAGCGCGAACCGAGGACCAGGTCCGCTCCGGCCAGTGCGGTCAGCAGGCGGGGCAGTTCCTCGGGCTGGTGGGAGCCGTCGGCGTCCATCTCGACGATCACGCCGTAGCCCTCGTCCAGGCCCCAGACGAAGCCCGCGAGGTAGGCGGCGCCCAGCCCCTCTTTGCCCTTGCGGTGCAGGACGTGCACGTGGTCGTCGCCGGCCGCGAGCTCGTCGGCGAGCTTGCCCGTGCCGTCGGGGCTGTTGTCATCGGCGACCAGGACGTGGGCCTCGGGAACCGCCGCCCGGACGCGGCCGACGATCAGCCCGATGTTCTCCGCCTCGTTGTAGGTCGGAATGATCACCAAGGCTGTACCGAGCGGCCCGTAGGTCCGCTGTCCGCCGTCGCTCACTGAGTCCCCTTTTGTGCTCTTGCACGTCCTGTACGTCTGGTCGCAGAGGATGACTCTAGAACATCGGCCGCGGCCCGCCCCGGCGGTGCGGGCGCCGGCGGCCTCCCGGCCGCGCCGGGTCGGGTGATCGGGGCCCGCGGTCCTTCGGGCCGATCAGACTCCCGCTGGCTGCGGGCCGCCGTGACCGTTGTCTACTGGACCGCCGGACCCCGACCTGGGGCCACCCGCCGCCCGGCGAAACCTTCCCTCGCCCCCGAGGCGCGGGCGCGCTGAGCAGACGGATCCGTCCGGCACGACGTCCTGTGGTGGACCCGGCCGAACCTATCCGGGTCCGAGCGCCCGCACCGAACCGAGGCCGACCGGATCACCCCTGTGGGCGTACGAATACCTCCCGCCCGCCGACGACGGTGGCGAGGCACACCGGCAGTTGCGATCCGGGGGTCAGATCGGGCAGTCCGGGCGTGCCCGAGCGGGGGTCGGTGGACCAGCGGGCCACCCGGTCGTCCGGGGCCTGCACCACCAGTTCACCCGTCTGCCAGACCGCGTAGTCGGCCGGGGCGCCGGGGACGAGGACCCCCGCGTCGTCACGGCCCAGGGCCCGCCAGCCGCCCCGGGTGTGGGCGGTGAAGGCGGCCCGCACCGAGACCCGGTGCTCGGGCGTCCGGTGGAAGGCGGCCGCCCGGACGGTGCCCCACGGGTCGAGCGGCGTCACCGGCGCGTCCGAACCGAAGGCCAGCGGCACCCCGGCCTTGAGCATGGCCGCGTACGGGTTGAGGGTGCGGGCACGCTCGGCCCCGAGCCGGTCGGCGTACATCCCGTCCTCGCCGCCCCACGCCGCGTCGAAGGCGGGCTGCACCGAGGCGGTGAGCCCCAGCTCCGCGAAGGCGGCGATGGAGGCCGGGGTCATCATCTCGGCGTGCTCGACGCGGTGCCGGGCCGCACGGACCCGGGCCGGGCCGACCTTCTCGGCAGCCGCCCGGACCCCCTCGACCACCGCGGTGATCGCCGCGTCGCCGATGGCGTGGAAGCCGGCCTGGAGGCCCTCCTCGGTGCAGGCCGCCACGTGCTCGGCGACCGCCACCGCGTCCAGGTACTCCGTGCCCGTGTGCGCGGCATCGGCGTACGGGGCGTGCAGGCAGGCGGTGTGCGAACCGAGCGCGCCGTCCACGAACAGGTCGCCCGCCGCCCCGACGGCCCCCAGCTCCCGCGCCAGGTCCAGGTCCCGGTCGGCCCAGTACCCGAACACGCGCGGCCCCGGCCGCTCCGCCGCCAGGGCCAGCAGGCCGGCGAAGTCCTCGGCGGAGGAGATGTCGGGCCCCCCGCACTCGTGCAGCGAACCGATGCCGAGGGACGCGGCGCGGTCCAGCGCGGCCCGCTGCGCCTCGGCGCGCTGGGCGGGCGTGACCGCCGCGAGCGCGGCCCGCCGTACGGCGTGGTGGTCGTCGGCGGTCAGCGGCAGGTCCCCCTCGGGGCGCACCCCCGGGACCAGGTCGAGCAGGGCCGTGGTGACGACGGCCGAGTGCACGTCGATGCGGCTGAGGTAGAGGGAGCGGCCCCCGGCGGCCTCGTCGAGCTCGGCGCGGCGCGGCGCGCGCCGCTCGGGCCAGCGGGCGGCGTCCCAGCCGTGCCCGAGCAGCACCCGGTCGGCGGGCCGGCCGGCCGCGTACCGGCGTACGAGGTCCAGCGCGGCGGCCAGCGAGGGCGCTCCGGTGAGGTCCAGTCCGGTCAGGGCCAGACCCGCGGAGGTCGTGTGGACGTGCGCGTCGGTGAAGGCCGGGGTCACGAGCGCCCCGCCGAGATCGACGACCTCGTCGACACCCTGCGCGAAGGCGTCGGCCGCGCCTTCGGAACCGACCCAGGCGATCCGGCCGCGCTCGACGACCATCGCCGTGGCGAAGGGGTCGGCGGGGCTGTGTACTTCGCCCCCGCGGAGGAGGACGGTCCTGGTCGGTGCTCCGGCGGCTTCGGCGGAGTGGGCGGTGCGGTCAGTCATGCCGACCAGTGTCCCGCGTCCCCCGGCCCCCTCCGACCGCCGGGTCCCCCACCGGGACCCCCGCGGACGTCACACGCGGGGCGGGCGCGCCTCGTAGGGGGTGGAGAGGACCACCGTCGTACGCGTCGCGACGTGCGCGAGGGCGCGCAGCCGGCCCAGGAGGTCCTCCAGCTCCAGGGGGGTGGCGACGCGCACCTTCAGGATGTAGTTCTCGTCGCCGGCGACGCTGTGGCAGGCCTCGATCTCGGGTACGCCGGACAGCCGGTCGGCGATGTCGTCCGGGGCGCTCGGATCGAAGGGCTTGACCGAGATGAACGCGGTCAGCGGCAGGCCGACGGCCTCCGGGTCGACCACGGCCGCGTAGCCGCGGATCACCCCGCGCTGCTCCAGTCGGCGTACCCGCTGATGGACTGCCGACGTGGACAGTCCCGTGGCCTTGCCCAGATCCGTGTAGCTCATCCGCCCGTCCCGCACGAGCAGATCCACGATCTGGCGGTCCAGCTCCTCCATTGCGCTCATAGCCGCTCAACTTACGGCCAAAGGCACGCCAGGCCCAGTGCTGTCCGCCCACTGGAGGCATCTGCGCCGGGCATGTGACCAAGGCCACAGGGGTATGCAGGGGGAGGCTGGTCTGTTGTGGTTACTCGTGACGCTCGACGGGAAGTGGTTGCTGTGGCCGAGGCCGACGTACCAGCCCGCCCGGCCCACCCAAGGGGGAGTACATCCATGCTGAATTCAAAGCGCGCCGGTCGCACCGAACCGGAGCCTCTCGAACCGCTCGACTCCGGGGAGGACGCGTACCCCGAGGACGGCGAATACCTCGACGACGGCGAGGGGTTCGAGATCCACCACGCGATCTGCCCCGACTGCGGCCAGTCGATCGCCCTCGTCGCGGACGAGGAGTACCTGCCGCAGCACGCGCTCTGCCTCACCCCGTGGAACCCCTTCGGCCTGACCGTGTGCGCCGGCACCGGCCGGCCCGCCTCCGAGGCCCTCCCCACCGTCGGCGTGAACCAGTCGGTGGAGGCGGCGCCGGAGCCCGACTCCGCGGCCCCGTCGGCCCTGCCCCAGGGCCTGGACTGGCGGACGCAGCCGTTCTCGCACGTCGGGGGACCGGGCTCGCGCCCGATCCGCGTCGTGCGCCCGGTCCTGCCGCAGCCGCAGGCGCAGACGCGGCAGCAGCACGCACAGGCGGCCTGAGGGCCGCCCGTCCGCCACGCCTGCCCTGCCCCCGCTCCCCTACCAGTACGTTCCCTGCACCATGGCGGCCAGGCTGGCGTGGTGCAGGATCAGGCTGTCCGGATCCGCCGGGACCTCGACCTCGCCGAAGTGGGCCTGCCGGTAGGCGATGCGCAGCATCACGATCGCGTGCCGCAGCGCCGCGTAGAGGGTGTGGAACTCCATGTCCCGCGGTGTGTGGCCGGTCAGTTCGGCGTAGCGGCGCTCGATGTCCTCGCGCCGCAGGAAGTCCGGCAGGCCGGGCTGGCCGAAGCTCACGGTGAGGTCCTGGAAGAACCGGTGGAGGTACACGGTCCAGCCGAGGTCCACCTCGCGCGGGGCGTACGCCGCCATCTCCCAGTCCAGGACGGCCACCGGCGTGAAACCGTCGTAGACGACGTTGCCGATGCGGGCGTCGCCCCAGTTCAGCACGGCGGGCCCCTTGTCGGCCGGCCACAGCTCCTCAAGGCGGGCGAAGGCGCGCTCGATCAGCGGTGAGGGCGCCAGTCCGCCCACCACCCAGGCGTAGTAGGCGCGTTGGGAGTCCACGTGCCGGCGCAGGGGGCTGCCCTCGCCCGCGGGCAGGAGGAACTCGGCCTCCTGGGCGGGGAACTGGTCGTGCAGCCGGGCCAGCAGCGAGATGGTCGCCTCCTGGAGCGCGTCGCGTTCGGTCCCGGTCGCCGCGTGCAGCCAGTTGCCCTCGTAGGTGTAGGGCATGACGTCCGGCGGGACCCGGCCCTCGGCGCGGGCCATCACGAAGAACGGCGCCCCCAGCGGCCCGGGGTCCTCCTCCAGCCACTGCACGCGCGGGACGGGCAGGTCCGTGTGCTCGGCGACCAGGCTCATCACGCGGTGCTGGCGCGGCATGTCGTACGTGGGGAAGACGGTGTAGGCCGCCGGGTCGGCGGCGAGCCGCAGCGCGCAGGCGCGCAGCGGGGTGTCGGGGTGCTCTATGTCGAAGAGCAGGGTCTCGCTGGACATCCCGTTGGAGCCGGGGACGCGGACGTCGGTGACCTTCGCGCCGGGAAGCCGGCTGTCGAGCCAGGCACCGAGGCGGCGGCCGAGCTCCTCGGGTTCTCGGGTGGAGGTGCGCGGTCGTGGTGCGGTGGCCATGGGTACCCCTTCTCCTGCTCGGGCCTGCGCTGCGGGGGCGTGCGGGGAGGTGCCGGGAGGTGCGGGCCCTACGGGGCGACGGAGGAGTGGTCGGCGAAGCCGCTCGGGTCGTGGCGCCCGAAGCTGCCGTGCTCGAAGATGCCGTACCCGGTCTGCCCGTCGAGCGTGAAGCGGGCCGAGTGGTCGGTGACGCCGAAGGCGGCCGTGGGGTGGGCGCCGGGGTGGGAGAGGTCGTAGACGCGGCGGTCGCTCCAGCCTCGGCCCTGCCACGTGCCGTGCTGCCAGTCGCTCGCGGGCGGGTAGCCGGCGCCGACGGCGAGGGGGGAGGAGTTCAGTATCTCCACGCCCAGTTCCAGGGGCTTGCGGGACGGGTCGGTGAGGTGGATGACGGCGCTCTGGGGGTGCCGGCTGCCGGGACGGTAGCGGATCTCGGTGTGCGGCCAGCCGAGCTGGACGTCCGCGCGGCCGTCGCCCTCGGGGAAGACCTGTAGGGCCTCGTTCAGGGTGCGGTGGCCGTCGGCGTCCTCCTGGGCGATGACCATGACGAAGCGGTCCGCGAAGCGGACCGGGGTCCAGAGCCAGTGGAAGCCCTCGGGGCGGTGCTCCTCGGCCGACCGGCCGCCCTCCTCGCCGGGGATGGGGCGCACGCCCCAGCTCCGGTCCCGGGTGCCGGTCCACTCCCCCGCCGTGAGCGTGAACTCCTCCCCCTTGGCGCGGATCGTGCCGGTGACGTTGCCCGCCTGGACGAAGCGGCGGCCTTCCAGCATGAGCCGGTCACCGCGCCGCTGGATGTGGTGCGGCTCCCAGACCGCGGGGAACTCGGCGGTCCAGGTGATGTCGTACGAGAGCCCGTGCGGGTCGTCGGGGTCGGGGGCGCAGCGCAGCGTGAGCCGGCGGAGGGGCACGTCGACGGTGATGGACAGGGGTCCCACGGACAGGTTCATCCGGTCGTCGGTCAGGGCGTCGGAGGCGCGGACGGCCAGCAGCTCGTCGCCGAGGCGGAGGGTGGCGTAGGCGTCGATGACCCCGGCGTTGGGATAGACGCCGAGGCCGAGGATCAGGACGGCCCGGCCGGCGTGGTCGAAGACGTGGAAGATGCACCGGTCGTAGGCGTTCCGGTCGCCGGTCACGAGGTGCTTCATCGACAGGGGTGCCTGGTGGACGGGGTATTCGTCGAGGGCGACGGGCCGGTCTGCGGGCATGACGAACCTCCGGGGGCGCGGGAAGGCGGGGCATCGGGAGCAGACATGACGGTACGTCAGAAACGCGCCGCTGGACCAGACTTCTGGCACGGTCTGACAGTCGGGCACGAAGTGGCGGAGGCGGTCGGCAACGAGCTCAACACGCACGGAAGGGTGGCCCGTCGCCGCGCGGAAGGCCCCTGCCGGTATTACCGCAGCGGTCTCCGGGACCGGTCCTTCACCCGCTCCTCCATCGCCAGAAGCCGGTTGGCGGCCCGGCTGCGGGCGTCTACGTCGCCGAGTTCACGGGAGAGCAGAGCGGCCTGCCGGCGGACGTCGACGGCCTCCATGAAGCGCCGCGTCCGCAACAGGACCACCGCCTGGTTGACGAGCACCCTGCTCTCGCTGCGCCGGTCACCGAGTTCCCGGAAGATGGCGGCACTTCGCTGACACGCACTCATGGCCTCGCCGTACCGGCGCGTCACCCGGTAGAGCAGGCTGAGGTTGTACAGCGCACTGCCCTCTCGGTGGCGATCGCCGCGTTCGGCCTGGAGCACCAGTCCCCGCCGGGACACGGCAATGGCTTCTTCGTACCGCTTCGCCCTGGTCAAGGCACTGCCCAGATTGAGCAGCGCGTCCGCTTGGGCTTCCATGTCCTCGAGTTCGCCGTGCAGGTCGACGCACTCTCGGAGCGCCTCGATCGCCTCGTCGAACCGGCGTGTCCCCTGGAGGGCTATGGCGAGTTCCATCAGGGCCAGACCTTCCCTGTGTCTGTCGCCCAGGTCACGGAAGACGGACAGGCTCTGTCGGCAGGCGTCTACGGCTTCGGCGAAGCGTCGCTCCTCGCACAGGGCCCAGCTGGTACTGGCCAGTGCCGCTGCTTCGCTGCTTCGGCGCCCCAGAGCGCGGGCGATGGCGACGGCTTCTCTGCCGACGTCGACGGCCCGACCGAACTGCCGTACCTCCGTCAATGCGCCGCCCAACACCACCAAGGCGCTCCCTTCACCACCTCGATCGCCGAGGTCACGGAAGACTTCGATGCTCTGTTCACACGCCTCGATCGCCTCGTCGAACCGGCGCAACGACCTCAAAGCCGCGCCGAGATCACACAAGGTCGCGGCTTCCAAGTGGCGCTGCTCGGTCTCGCATGAGAGGGCGAGCCCCTGCCCGAAGGCTTCGACGGCCTTGGTGTACCGGCCTTTCCCCCGTAATGCGTTGCCCAGTCCCAGCAGGGCCCTGGTTTGGTGGTGACGGTCGGCGAGTTCGCGCGCGAGGGCGAGACAATTCTTGTAAGCGTCGACAGCCGCTCCGAAACGCCTTGCGTGCTGCAAGATCTCCCCGAGGGTGCCCCATGCCGTCATCTCGAGGTTTCGGTCGTCGAATTTCCTGGCTGCCGCGACGGCGTGGTGCCCGGCCGCGAGGGCGTCGTCGAAGTACCGGTGCTCTACGAGGAACCGCACGAGCCCCAGAGCCAGCGCGACGGCGAGCCCTGCCCGTCCGGTTTCGGCCGCGAGCCGGGTGGAGCTGACCAGGTTGAAGCGTTCGTCGACGAACCAGGCGAGGTGCGCGGTCTTTTCGGACGAGCCTGGGGCCCCTTCCTCACCGCAGGGGACGCCCAGGTGGTCGGAGGCGCTCCTGGTGGCGCTGAGGTAGTGCGTGAGAAGGCGGTCCAGGGCATCCTCACGGCCGTCCGTCCCGGCCTGCGCGGTGGAAAGTTCATCGGCGTAGAGGCGAATCAGGTCGTGCATACGCCAGCGTCCGGATCCGATCGGCTGCTCACGCATCAGACCGGCCCGGGTCAAGGCGGAGAGGACGTCTCGAGCGTCGCGCTCGGTCACCCCGGCGAGCGCTGCGAAGCCGTCCGTGGCCAGGTCGGGTCCGGGATTGACGCTGAAGAGCCGAAACGCAAGCCGCTGGTCCGGTCTCAGCAGGCTGTAGGAGAGGTCGAAAGCGGGGCGAACGGCGAGGGAGTGGCCGCCGCCGGTCTCGCAGCTCAACACCGCGAGGCGGGTCCGCATGTCCGAGAGGTCGGCCGCCAGGGTCGCGACGGGCAGGCCGGGGTCGGATATGAGGAGTGCCGCGGCGATGTGCAGGGCCAACGGCAGATGGCCGCAGTGTGCTGCCACCTCCGCGAGTGCCGCCCGCTCGCTGCCGGGGCGTAAGTCGTGTTCGCGGGCCTGTACGAGGGCATGGGCCATGAAATCGGCAGCCTGATCGGGAGCCAGTTCGGCGAGATCGATCAGGCGGGCGGGGAACGTCGGCGAGATGAGGGAGCGGCGGGACGTCACGAGCAGCCGGTGCAGCGGGGAACCCGGGACCAGGTGGCGGACCTGTGCGACGCCGGCGGCGTCGTCAGCCACGACGAGGAGGCGCTCGCCGCGTTCGGCCCGGCGGGCCAGTTCGCACCGGTAGAGGGCGGCCTGCTCGTCGAAGGTCGGCGGTAGGTCGTCGTCCCTGACGCCGAGCGCCCGCAGGACGGCCCCGAGTGCCTGGTCGGCACCGACGGCGCCGTCCTGTTCAGCACCGGCGAGCGGTACGAAGAGGACACCGCCGGTGAACCATCCACGGGCGACTGCCTCGTGCGCGGCATACAGGGCCAGAGCGGTTTTACCGACGCCGGCGAGCCCGGAAACCGCAGTGACGGTGATCGCCGAGGATCTCTGCTCTGCGGGGTCGAGGAGGGTCAGCACCTGTTGGAGCTGCGCATGGCGCCCGAACAGTTGCGTCGGGGCGGCCGGCAGTGCGACCGACGCCTGCGGCTCGGGCCCTCTGCTCGGCGCGAGAACGTACTGGTCGCCGGCAACCATGTTGATCCGGGCGTGGCCGGACGCCCTGGCCCGCTGGGTGCGCCACCGTCGTGTGTTCTTACCGGCCATCGTCGCGCGGTCCCCTGGTGGTTTGATCCCCGGCCACCTGGTTGACGTCGGCTTGACCCGACGCTCTGAGCCGCTGGTCGACGTTGTCCGGGACTTCCGCTTCGCCACCGGCGACATCAGCGGCCGGCGGTACGGCCCCTGCGTACTGGTTTCCGGCCACCTGGTTGGACCGCGAGCGCCCGGAAACACGAGCGCGCTGCCGGACCGTACGCGCGGGCCCGCTCGCCGCGGCCGCCGATCCCGACTCGGCCGGGGGCGGTCGCGAGCCCGCCCACGAGATTGCGGCGGCACAGACCAATCCGGATACGGCGCTCGCGAAGGCGATCGCCAGCGCCCACCTGTTGTTCTCATCGTGCGGTAGCCAATCGAACGATGCCGCCCGGGCCATCCACAGGCAGCCTGCGAACGTGCCGGCGATTGCCGCGAGCGTGACCGACCATCGCGCCAAGCGTGTCATCACCCCTCCTTGCGTGGCTTCCCAGGGTGGCACCGCACGGCGCGCCGGTCGGCGGGTTTCGACGGATCGATCCACCGGCCTGTACAGGGGCGCTAGGCGTGTGATCGCATGCGAACCTTGCAAAGCGCTTCTCGCGCAGAATGCGCCGAAGAACGGTCACCGCAGCCGAGCCGCAAAGAAAAAGAAGCGGAGCACGGGGCGATCGGACGCGCACCGGGCTCCTGCGCGGGGCGCCCCGGGGAAGCCTCGAACGGATACCCGCACGCCGGGGGCGATTACCCGTGCCTTCCGTCCCGCGTTGGCCGGGCATGAGCACGCTTCAGTCTTCAACGGGCCGAAGGCGCCGTCCGAGGCCGTCGGGTTTCGAAGAATCGGTTCAGCGCCCGCTCCCGCGTGAGCCGCAACGCGAGCAGCAGGCGCCGGATCCGCCGATCTACCGCGACCTGATGGCCCGGTGGGCCGACGCCGGCCGCACCCTGCCCGGCCGGCGGGACCCCGAGTGGTCCCGGCTCACGTCGTCCCCGGTCTGGCCTTCCACCAGCAGCGGGCTGTACTGAACCGTCCCGCGGCGGACCGCGTCAGCGGGTCTCGGGCCCGGCCAGGTGGCGGGCGATGACCATGCGCTGGATCTGGTTGGTGCCCTCGACGATCTGGAGCACCTTCGCCTCGCGCATCAGGCGCTCGACGGGGAAGTCCGCGGTGTAGCCGTAGCCGCCGAGGACCTGCACCGCGTCCGTGGTGACGGCCATCGCCGCGTCCGTGCAGAACAGCTTGGCCATGGCCGCCTGCCGGGAGAACGGCTTGCCGGCGTCCCGCAGCCGCGCGGCGGCCAGGTACAGCGCCCGGCCGGCCTCGATCTTGGTGGCCATGTCGGCCAACATGAACCGCAGCCCCTGGAAGTCCGCGATGGGGTGGCCGAACTGCTTGCGGTCCAGCGCGTACGCGAGCGCCTCGTCCAGTGCCGCCTGGGCGACGCCGATGGCGCAGGCGGCGATGCCCAGCCGTCCCGCGTCGAGCGCGGCGAGGGCGATGGAGAAGCCCTGCCCCTCCTCGCCGATACGGCGGGAGTCCGGCACGCGTACGCCGTCGAAGTGCAGCTGGGCGGTGGGCGAGCCCTTCATGCCCATCTTCTTCTCGGGCACGGCCGCGGTCAGGCCCGTCGCGTCCCCGGGGACCAGGAAGGCGGTGATGCCCTTGGGGCCCTCGACGCCGGTGCGGGCGAGGACGGTGTAGAAGTCGGCGACCCCGCCGTGGGTGATCCAGGCCTTGGTGCCGGTGATGATCCAGTCGTCGCCGTCGCGGACCGCCTTGGTGGTGAGCGAGGCGGCGTCGGAGCCGGCGGCCGGCTCGGAGAGGCAGTAGGCGCCCAGGAGGCCTCCGCCGAGCATCGCGGGCAGGTGGGCGGCCTGCTGCTCCTTGGTGCCGTAGCCGCCGAGGCCGTGGCAGGCCAGGGAGTGCACGCTGACGCCGAGGCCGACGGTCAGGCGGGCCGCTGCGAGCTCTTCCAGGACCTGGAGGTAGACCTCGTAGGGCTGCTCGCCGCCGCCGTACTCACCGGGGTACGGGAGGCCGAGCAGCCCGGCCTCGGAGAGCAGCGTGAAGACCTCTCGGGGGAACCGTCCGGAGTCCTCCTCCTCGGCGGCCCGGGGCCGGATCTCACGCTGGGCGATCTCGCGTACGAGGGCGAGGAGGTCGCGGGACTCCTCGGTGGGCAGCTGTCGGTCCACCGGCTGCGGGGCGCGGTCTGTCATAACGGCGCTCTCCTCCCTGGTCGGGCACGGCGGCGGCGCGTGAGGTGTGGGACGCGCCGCCGGATCTCGGGCTCTGTGCAGCCGGTGCTGCCCTCCCGGGTCACGGAAGAGGCTGTTCAGCGGCTGCGGCGGCTTGAGTATGCCCGATCAGGGGCTTCCCGTCACCGGGGCAAGATCACCGACTGTTGCGAACGGCTCTTCGGCACGGGGAGGTGCCGGACACTCCGGGGCGAAATCCTCGATCACCGCCAATGTCGCGCGCGGCCGGCGTACCGGCAGGGCTCCGAGCCGGGCGCGTCCGGGCCGGTCCGGGGCGCTCGGCCCGCCGATCCATTCCAGGGTGGTCCCTTCGACCGCGCAGAGCCAGCCCACGGGGGCGGGACGGGCGATCGGCGGGAGGGTGCGGCGCCCGTACGCGCCTTCGACCGGCCGCGCTGTTGACCTGTGTTCAGTTCCGGTCCCGGCCACGAGCTGCCACAGGACGGGCGCAGTACGGCAGTCGGGCGTGCGGGGACCGCGGCCGGGGAGGTGTCAGAGCCAGCCGACCTGGGTGACGAACATGGCCACGACGACCACGAGGGTCCAGCCGAGGACGTGCTCCAGCCAGTTGGAGTCGTCCTTGGGGCCCCCGGTGCGAGCGAGGCTCCCGGCGGATGCGGTCGGCGCGGCGGTGTCTGCGGTCATGGCGTCCAATGTGCCAGCGTTCGCGGCATTCGCGGTAGAGACGAGCGTCACTGGTGGCGCACGTCACGCGGCCGGGCCCCGGCCGCTCCGGCTGGTGCGCGGTGCGGTCGGGGCCCGGCGTCCGGTCCCGTCCGGCGTCGGTTCGGCCTGTCGGACCTCAGACCCGGGTGTCGCGGCTGCGGCCGGCCATGGCCGCCATCGCGAGGCCGAGGCAGAGGGCGACGGCTCCGGTGATCACATTGCTGACCACCGCGCGCGTCGCGTCCATCTCGCCGGCGATGGCCCACGGGGCGATGATCGTCCAGGCGCCCAGGACGACCGCCGTCCACGCCATCGCATGGGTGCGCTCGTAGGCGGATCCCAGCCCGCCCATGCACAGGCAGAACGCGAGGCCGACGATCAGGTTGTTGATCGCCAGCGGAAGCAGGATGCCGAATCCTGCTATCCACGGCGAGGCGGCCAGGTACAGGCCCGTGATCAGGGCCAGCGCCTCGACTGCCTGCGCGCGGGGAGTGCTGGTCACCCGCTCGAACCGGGTGCGCATCTCGGCGAGGTCCGGGTGGTGCTCGATGCTGGGATGGGTGGTCATGGCGGCCGCCTCCTACGAGAAGCCTTTATGTGCCATTTACCCCATAATATTCCGCTTTCCGGGGCTGCCTGGTCAACGGGCAATTTCTGCGATCTCCCCGCTGCCCCGCAGCACGCCCCCTGCCCCACAGCACACCCCCCGCCTCACAGCACGCCCACCGTCCGCAGGGCGAGGATCTGCGCGGCGGACGGCAGGGCGGGGCCGTAGAGGTAGCAGACCCCGCCGCTGCCGGAGGCGGTCTTGCCGGCGGCGGCGGTCCGCTTGGTGCGCAGCCAGATGTTCTCCCACTCGGCGCGCTTGTAGACCCGGCGTACGGACGGGTTGTCCTGGGCGTGGGGGTCGTTGGCGACCACGTCCCCGGCGGCGGTGAAGCCGACGACGGTCATCAGGTGGCCGGCGGTGCCGTACCCCGCGCCGGTGAGCTCGTCCGCCCGGAAGGAGGTGGAGGTGATGGCGGGGATGCCGGCCCGCACCACGGTCTCCAGGTCGGTCAGGGAGGCGAGGCGGGTGACGACCCCGGCGAGGCCGCTGTAGGTGGCGGCGTAGGCGGCGTTGAAGGACCAGTTCCCGCAGCCCTTGTAGGCGGCGTCGTAGGTGGAGCGGGCGGCGTGGCAGACCTGGGGGTCCGTGTACGAGGGGTCCACCCAGGCCAGGGCGGCGGGCTCGGCCTTGCCGCCGAAGTGCTCGATGACCATCTGGGAGGAGGTGGGGCTGCACCAGGCCTCGCCGCCGTTGTCGTATTCGGGGTAGCGCCCGGTGTGGATCTGCTGCGAGTAGCGCGGGACCTTCAGCTCGTGGGCGGTGCCGGAGGGGCGGGAGGCGGGGACGGTGAAGCGGTCGGGGATGTCGGAGGCCATGGCGCCCGCCAGCCACACCGTCGGGCCGTCGGCGGCGCCGGGCCGGCGGTGGAGGGTCAGGCGCATCCGCCAGCCGGCGATGCGCAGCCCCCCGGCCGCGGCGGGTGCGTCGACGGCCAGGGTGTCGGTCCAGACGGTGGACCGGCCGTCGGTCTGGCCGTCCACCGAGGTGCGCCTGATGTCGGTGTCGCCGGAGGCCCACCGGCCCATCACGTACCAGGGGCCGGTGGCACCGTCGGTGTAGGTGGCGCACAGCTCGACCTGGATCCACGTGCCGGCCGGGGTACGGGCGTTCCAGGAGGGGACGGCCTCGGTGGCGGGCACCGTGGAGCGGTGCAGCGGGGAGGTCCAGGTGGCGTACTCCCAGGTGCTCTTGCGCCCGGTGTGCGGGTCGGCGTACTCGGTGCGGCCGACGGGCGTGCGGATCTCCAGGCCGGGGCGGGTCCCGGCGGCGGCCGCGGTGCCCTGGTGGGTGCCGGCCCGCCAGTGGCCGTACGAGAACCAGAAGCGGTTGTCGACGCTGCGGCCCTGGGCGCGGGGGGCCGGGGCGGCGGCCGCCGGGCTGCCGCCGCCGGGGACGGCGGCGGCGGTGGCCGCGGTGGCGACCGCGAGTGCGGCGACGAGTACGGCCCTGCGCGGCGTGGGTGCGGTCATCGCGTGGTCCCCCGGGACGGGTCGGTGCTTCGGTGGTGTCACCCTTCCAGGTTCCCGGCGGTCGAAGGCCCAAGCCACGGGTCGTGTCGGGCTTGTCTACGCTGGTCGGGTGGAGTCTCACCCGTCACACCCATCACTCAAGCCACTCGCTCGGGAGCTCGCCGCCCTGCCGTGCTCCCTCGGCCCGGTGCGCCTGGTCGGGATCGACGGCCACGCCGGCTCGGGGAAGAGCACCTTCGCGGCGCGGCTCGCCGAAGCGCTGGGCGGGGCTCCCGTGCTGCACCTGGACGACGTGGCCAGCCACGAGGAGCTGTTCGGCTGGGAGGAGCGGCTGCGCAGCCAGGTGCTGGAGCCCCTCGCGGGCGGGCGGCCCGCACACTGGGCCCCGTACGACTGGGTGGAGCGCCGCTTCGGACCGGAGCGGGTGCTGGAGCCGGCGCCCGTGCTCCTGGTGGAGGGGGTCGGCGCGGGGCGGCGGGCGCTGCGCCCGCACCTGGCCCGGCTGTTGTGGATGGAGACCCCGCGCGCGGAGTCGTGGCTGCGGGGCCGCCGCCGGGACGGGCGTGAACTCTCCGGTTTCTGGGACGGATGGGAGCGCGCGGAGCACGCGCACTTCTCCCGCGATCCTTCGCGCCCCTTCGCCGACACTCTGGTACGTCAGAGCGGTACGGGATACGAGTGGACTTCCGGGGCCGGAGGGACGACGGGAACCCCGGCTTCCGTCACCGACGGTGACGGACTCCCCCGGGCCTGAACGGCCTCGGAATTACGTCCGGCCGGGCCTGCGCCGACCTGCTTGACCTGGGGCCCGCAGCGGCCTTACGTTCTCAATGCGGGGCCGTTACCGGCCGCCGCGCACACGGAGCCCCCGATTGTTCCCCCGTGATCGGGGGCTTCGTTCTGCCCGCGCACCCCCTTCGCAGGCGCGCCGCGCGGGGCAGGCACCCCCCGGATGTGCACTCTGCGTCACCGGACGCGCCCGGGGCTCCCTCCCGAACCGGACCCGCCGCACCCTACGTAAGGCGCGAAAGCGCAGGTACGATGCAGCCCTGATTTCAGCGACGCCAGGCGGGGGCACCGGACAACTCGCGCGCTCGAAGCGGGGGTTGCGGCGCACCACGGGGCAGGCTTGTGGGGGACGTGATGGATTTCGGCACGCCGGGCAGCATGCACGCCCCGGCCGAACTCGCCTGGTTGCGGGGGGTCGACGCCTGCACCATGGGCGCGTACCCGCAGGCCGAGGAGGAGTTCCGGACGGCCGTACGGCTCGACCCCTCGATGGCCGACGCGTGGCTGGGCCTGCACGCCCTCCGGGTCGACACGGGAAACGCGTTATTGCGCATGTACGCCCACCGGGACCGCTTCGGCGAGCAGCGGGCCCGGCACCGCAGGACCCTGAACTCGTGGTACTGGTTGGGCTGGTGGGTTCAGCCGGTGCTGGAGAACCGGCGGGACCTGCTGCTCGCCCACGCCTCGCACTGGCTGGACGGCCGGCACGTCCCGGAGCTGGACCAGGCCCTCGCCGCGCTGCCGCCGGTCGACACCGACCCGCAGGTGCGGTTCCTGCACGCCTGCCGGGCCTATCTGGTCAAGGACTGGGAGCAGTTGGTCCGGCACACCGAGCCGCTGGTCAACGATCCGCTGCTGGGGATCGAGTCGGGGCTGTTCGGCGGGATGGCACGGGTGCGGCTGGAGATGTACGGGCAGGCGGAGCCGCTGCTGTCGGCGGCGCTGATGCGCTGCCGCAGCGAGCAGCCGCAGCGCAAGGAGCTGCGGTACTGGCTGGCGCGGGCGCACGAGGGGACCGGGCGCAGTGCGGCGGCGCTGCCGCTGTACCGGGCGGTGCACCGGGTGGACCCCTCGTTCATGGACACCGCGGCCCGGCTGACGGCCATCGAGGACGGCGACGACACCGACGGCATGGCCGACCTGGCGGGCCTGGCCGGGTACTCCGGGTACGGCGGCTACGCGGGGCACGGCCCGTCCCCGGTCGGCGGGGACTTCGCGGCGGTCGCCCTGGGCGGCCCGCCGGGCGGCGGGCCGGTCCAGGACATCGCCGCGGACGGCCCGGCAGGGCTGGACCCGCTGGTGACGCCGCCTCCCCCGCCCGGCCGGATGGAAGGCGTACGGCGCAAGGCGGCCGTGCCGCCGCAGGGCTCGGCGGAGGGGCTGCCGACCGGGCCGTCGGACCCGGCGGCGCTGGCCGAGGCGCTGGCGGAGCTGGAGCGGATGGTGGGCCTGGAGCCGGTCAAGCGGCAGGTGAAGGCGCTTTCCGCGCAGCTGCACATGGCACGGCTGAGGGCGGGCCAGGGGCTGCCGGTGCAGCCGCCGAAACGGCACTTCGTCTTCTCCGGCCCCTCGGGCACCGGCAAGACCACCGTGGCGCGGATCCTGGGGCGGGTCTTCTACGCTCTGGGCCTGCTCGGCGGGGACCATCTGGTCGAGGCCCAACGCGCCGATCTGGTGGGTGAGTTCCTCGGCCAGACCGCGGTGAAGGCCAACGAGCTGATCGACTCGGCGATCGGCGGGGTGCTGTTCGTGGACGAGGCGTACTCGCTGTCGAACACGGGCTACAGCAAGGGCGACGCGTACGGCGACGAGGCCCTGCAGGTGCTCCTGAAGCGGGCCGAGGACAACCGGGACCACCTGGTGGTGATCCTGGCCGGCTACCCGGCCGGGATGGACCGGCTGTTGGCGGCCAACCCGGGGCTGTCCTCGCGGTTCACCACACGGGTGGACTTCCCCAGCTACCGGCCGCCGGAGCTGACGGCGATCGGCGGCGTGCTGGCGGACGCCAACGGGGACCGCTGGGACGAGGAGGCCCTGGAGGAGCTGCGCAGCATCAGCGGGCACGTGGTGGAGCAGGGCTGGATCGACGAGCTCGGCAACGGCCGCTTCCTGCGCACCCTGTACGAGAAGAGCTGCGCGTACCGGGACCTGCGGCTGGCGGGCTTCGCCGGCGAGCCGTCGCGGGACGACCTCGCCACGCTGCGGCTGCCGGATCTGATGCAGGCGTACGGGGAGGTCCTGTCGGGCCGCGGCCCCCAGGAGCGGCCCGAGC
>NZ_MQUR01000105.1 GCF_001953875.1 Streptomyces amritsarensis | reverse complement strand
GCGGGAGCCGGTCGGCCGCTGCCTGGGCAGCGGTGGTGATGAGCTCGATGGAGCGGTCCGTGGCGGTCACTGGCCATGCTTTCGGGTTGGCGGGCAGATCCTTACAAGGGTCTCATGTACCGCCGACAGCGCCCGCGCGGAACGTTCCGCGCGGGCGCGGGCGCCCTCTCCGGCCGGGCCGCCGCCCGGTCAGGACGGCTTGTAGTCCTTGCCCAGGATCACCACGACCTCGGCGTTCACGACGTTCTCGGCCTTCTTCACGACCGTCTCCGGCAGCCCCAGCGTCTTGGCCACCTCGATCGCGCGGTCGCGCTGGGCGTCGTCCTGGTAGGTGATCTGCGAGGCGGCCGCGGTCTTGTCGGCCTTGCCTCCGTCCACGAAGGTGTAGCCGCCGTTCATCAGCGCCGCCTTCGCCGCGACCTGCGCCTTCTCGTCGCCGGTGGCGTCCTTGAGTCCGACGCGCGGGGTGGCGCCGGGCTGTGCGGCGTCGGCGGAGCCGCCGAGGACCTCCTTGACGACCTTCTTGTTGGCCTCGTCCGTGAGCGTCCCGTCCGCCTTCACCGCGACGACGTCGGTGCGGTACGCGCCCACCTTGGCGTGCGCGCCGAGCTTGGACAGCAGGGCGCCGAGGGTCTTGGCGTCCAGGGCGGGATCGAGGATCTGGCCGATGCTCTCGACCGTGACCGCCGCGGCCTTCGGGTCGCTCGGGAACTTGCGCAGGACGCCGTGGAGCACCTTGCCCGTGCGCTCCAGCTGCTTGGCCTCCGGTTCGCCCTGGGCGCGGTACGTGGCGTACGCGACGGCCATCGGGCCGCTCAGGCTCTGCTTCTGGCCCTGGCCCACGGCCGGCGTCTTGGCCGCGTCGTCGGCCGGTACCGCCGTGTCGGTGTCGACCTCGATGCCGCCGACCAGCTCGACCAGGTTCTCCAGGAAGGGGGTGTCCAGGCGCCAGGTGCCGCCGATGGCGGTGCCGAGCACGGAGTCGAGGGCCTCGCGGGTGCCGAGCCCGCCCTCCTCGACCGCCTTGCCGAGTGCCGTGACGGTGCCGTCCTGCTGGGTGACGGCGAGGGCGTTCGGCAGCAGGACGGTGGCACCCTGCTCGGTGGTGACGTTGTCCACGAGCAGCGCCGAGGAGGTGCCGCCCTTCTTGGTGTTGTGCAGGTGCACGACGATCATGTCGCGCTTCTGCGCCGCGGCGCCCGCGGTGGCGGCGGTCTTCTTGTCGCCGAAGCCGTCGAGGAAGGGCAGCTTGCCCGCGTACCAGAGGTAGCCGAGGCCCGCGACGACGAACACGGCGAGGACGACGATCAGCGCGACCACGCGGTTGCGGCCGCGGCGGCGGGCCTCCTCGCGGCGTTCGGTGCGGCTCTCGGTGAACTTGAGCCAGTCGATGACGTCCTCGGAGTCCTCGTCCGGCTGGTCGATGAAGGCGAACATCTCGGTGCGGTAGTCCCGGCCCGCCTCGGGGCCGCCCTCGGGCCGGCGCGGCTCGGGGACCTGCGGGGCCGGCCGCTCCGCCGGGGCGGGGGGCTGCCCGGCGGCCGGGGGCTCGGGCGCCGTCTGCTGCGGGATCCACTGCCGGGTCTGCTGCGGCGCCTGCTGGGCCTGCTGAGGGGTCTGCTGCTGGGCCTGCTGCGGGTCGTACCCGTAGGGGGGCGCCTGGGTGTACTCCTGCTGCCCGTACTCCTGGGCCGGCTGCTGCTGCGGGTAGTACTGCTGCGGCTGCTGCTGGTCGTAGCCCTGGTAGTCGTAGTCGTAGCCGTACTGCTGTTCGTACTGCTGGGCGGGCTGCGCGGGCGCCTGGCCGTACACCGGCCGCCCGTACGCGTCGTAGCCGATGAGCTGCTGCTCGTGGGCGGCATACGGGTCGTACGGATCCTGTCGGTCGTTCACCGCGGGCCCCTCTCTCCGGAAGCTCAGGCTCCCCGGTACAGCTCACGCTTGTCGATGTAGCGCACCACGCCGTCCGGCACCAGGTACCAGACGGGATCCCCCTGGGCGACGCGCGCACGGCAGTCCGTGGACGAGATCGCCAGTGCGGGGACCTCGACCAGGGAGACGCCGCCTGCGGGGAGTCCGTCGTCGGTGAGGACGTGGCCCGGCCGGGTGACTCCGATGAAGTGGGCGAGCGAGAAGAGCTCGTCGGCGTTCCGCCAGGTCAGGATCTGGGAGAGCGCGTCGGCACCCGTGATGAAGAACAGGTCGGCGTCGTCGTTCAGCGCCTTCAGGTCCCGGAGGGTGTCGATCGTGTACGTCGGCCCGCCGCGGTCGATGTCGATGCGGCTCACCGAGAACTGCGGGTTCGAGGCCGTGGCGATGACCGTCATGAGGTAGCGGTCCTCGGCGGGCGAGACGGCCCGCTGGGACTTCTGCCACGGCTCGCCCGTCGGCACGAACACCACCTCGTCGAGGTGGAAAAGGGCGGCCACCTCGCTGGCGGCCACCAGGTGTCCGTGGTGGATCGGGTCGAATGTCCCGCCCATCACGCCGAGCCGGCGCTTGACCGGACCGGTAGGCGTCTCCTGCTCTCCCATGAGCGCAGAGCCTACTGGCCCGGCGGACCGGTCCGACTAGCGGTCGCGGTTCAGGCGCGTGGTGACCCAGAGCATCAGCATCAGGATGATGAAGGCGGCGCCGCCGGTCACGTAGGGGTTGAGGCTGTCGTGGTTGCCGCCGTGCTGTTCGGCCCCCTCCGAGGCGAGGACGACCAGGTTGTGGGCGGTGGAGGAGAGGCTCATCAGGCAGGTACCTATCGAGTCGGGGAGCGGTCGGAGACTTCGCTCACATCGTATGCGGGTGCCCGGGGCACGCTCGCGCCGACTCAGGCGTTGGAGAGGATAGACGCATGGCCGAGCAGTTCCACCAGGGGAGGGCGCAATGACGGAGACGGGTTTCGAGAAGGCACCGGCGCGGGACCGCAGGAGGTTCCCCGGTATCTCCTCGCGTGCGTACGAGCATCCGGCGGACCGTTCGGCCCTGGTGGCGCTGCGCAGGCTGAGCGGCTTCGACACGGTCTTCAAGGCCCTCAGCGGGCTGCTCCCGGAGCGGAGCCTGCGGCTGCTGTTCCTGTCGGACTCGGTGCGGGTGGGCGAGACGCAGTTCCCGCACCTGTACGCGATGCTCCGCGACGCCTGTTACATCCTGGACCTGGAGAAGGTCCCGCAGATGTACGTGCAGCAGGACCCTCGGCCCAATGCCATGTGCATCGGGCTGGACGAGCCGATCATCGTGGTGACCACGAGCCTCGTCGAGCTGCTCGACGAGGAGGAGATGCGGGCGGTGGTCGGCCACGAGGTGGGCCACGCGCTGTCGGGGCACTCGGTGTACCGCACGATCCTGCTGTTCCTGACGAACCTGGCGCTGAAGGTCGCGTGGATCCCGCTGGGCAATGTGGCGATCATGACGATCGTGACCGCGCTGCGGGAGTGGTTCCGCAAGTCGGAGCTCTCGGCCGACCGGGCGGGGCTGCTGGTGGGGCAGGACGTGACGGCCTCGATGCGCGGGCTGATGAAGCTGGCGGGCGGCAACCACCTGCACGAGATGAACGTGGACGCCTTCCTGGAGCAGGCCGACGAGTACGAGAAGGGCGGCGACCTGCGGGATTCCGTGCTGAAGATCCTCAACATGCTGCCGCGCACGCACCCCTTCACCACGGTCCGGGCGGCCGAGCTGAAGAAGTGGTCGGAGAGCCGGGACTACCAGCGGATCATGGACGGCCACTACCCGCGCCGCGAGGAGGACAAGGACACCTCGGTCACGGACTCCTTCCGGGAGTCGGCCGCGCACTACGCCGACTCGGTGCGCACCAGCAAGGACCCGCTGTTCAAGCTGGTGGGCGACATCGCGGGCGGCGCGGCCGACATGGGCGGCAGGCTGCGCGACAAGTTCACCGGCGCAGGCGCCGGGGGCGGCTCGGGTGCGGACACCGGCTCCGACGGCAAGGGCGGGGCTACGGGGCGGGGCTGACCGCACCGCCCGCGGTCGAGGACGGTGCCAGTACGCCGCACAGCCCGGCCGAGCGCCTCGGCTGGCCGCTGGCGTACGGGTCGCTGGCGGCCGGCCCCACGGTGGTGGGGTCGGCCCCGGCCAGGAGCGGGCGGAAGCCTGCGGCCGGGTCGGCCGAGCAGTCCTGCGGTCCGGCCATCACATAGGCCGAGGCCAGCTCCAGCCGCCGGGCGCTCAGGTCGTCCCGGTCGAAGCGCAGCCGCAGCTCGCGCCGGACGGTGAACAGCGATGCGCCGTCGGCGGCGGCCGGAGCTCCGCCGGCCGGCCGGACGGCGTACACGAAGGTGTGATCGGTGGTGACCTCCAGCACGTCCTGGGCCACCTCCTCGAAGGCGAGGGTGCCGCTCACCCTGACCCGGGAGTCGGCCAGGACGGCGGTGGCCGGGTCGAGGCGGACCAGCCAGCCGGTGGCCGCGTGCCGGCCGTCGCCGGAGGGCGAGGTCATGCTGCGGTCGAACTGCGCCAGCTGGTCGGGGTCGAGCAGGACGCGCACCGGCCGGGTGGCGGATCCGGCCAGGACGTCGGGGTCCAGCGAGGACTGCACCAGGTAGTCCTTGGCGATGGACAGCGCGGTGACGACGTGGACGTCGGTGAAGTGGTGTGTGCGGCGCACCGCGGGCAGGGTGATCCCGGCCGCGCCCACCCGGTAGCCGGCGGCGGGGCTCTTCGCGAACAGCTCGGGCGGCGGCCCGCCGGGCACGTCGGTGGTCGGCGCGAGCGGGACGACGGTGCTGGTGAGCGGCTGGGCGGTGCCGGCGGGCAGTGGCACGTAGGGGTTGCGCAGCCCCATGTAGACGGCGACGGCGAAGGCCGTGGCGATGAGCAGCACGAGCAGCATGCCCTGCCGGGCGCCGCGGCCGGGGGTGCTGGTCCGGGGTGCGGTGCCGCCGCCGGACCAGATGGACCGGCTGCGGACGGCCCGGGCGTGCTCGCCCATGCGTTCCTGGGCGGAGTACTCCTGGAGCCGGGCAGCACGGACGAAATCCTCGTCGAACACCACCGATCGGTACTCGTCCGACCGGAACTCGTCATCGCCCCCGCCGGTGGCGTCGGGGGTGCCGTCGGGTGGATCTCCTGGCACGGCCATCGCTTCTCCCCGCTGTCCCCGCTTCAGAGAAGCCCCCGGCTCCGGCGAACGCGAGCGGGGTCGTACCTTCAGGGTTGGCGTACTGAAGGGTACGTAAACGCGCCGACGCCGGTGACTTCACGCCTGGGGGTGCTGGCGGGCGCCGGAGCGGGGTCCGCTTCGCCCGAGGCACTGCGGTAGACGGCGCTGAAGGCGAGCGCGACCATGCCGAGGCCCATCACGAGGGCGAGCACCCAGGCGACCGGACGCAGCCACGGCGCGCGGCCCCGGTAGGGGCGCAGGCTTCCGCCGTAGGCCCCGTACGGGCCGTCGGGGTGGCCGTGGCCCCGCTCGTGGCCGCCGCCGTGCTCCCAGCCGTACTCGTCGCCGTCGTACCCGTCGGGGTGGCCGTAGCCGTAGCCGTCGTGGTCGTCGTCGCCCGTCCAGCCTCCGGCGACGGCCCTGGCGGCTTCCGCCTCGGCGCGCGCCCGGTCGGCCGCCCGCTGGCGCTCGGCGGCGCTCGGTTCATGGATCTCGGCGTTCCGGACGAAGTCCTCGTCGAACACCACGGAGGCGAAGTACTCTTCCGCGCCTCCGCGGTCGTCTGCATCGTCTTCGGGGGTCCCGTCGTCCGGGAACGGCTTGCCCCCCACGTCGTCCGGCACGGGAACAGCGTAGACCTGGGGGGAGCCTTTGGGCAGGGAGTGCGCCGAATTCCGGCCACACCAAGTGGGCGGTGCGACTACCGAACGTGACCGTCGCCGGTGACGATGTACTTGGTCGAGGTGAGTTCGGGAAGCCCCATCGGGCCCCGGGCGTGCAGCTTCTGCGTGGAGATGCCGATCTCGGCGCCGAAGCCGAACTGGCCACCGTCGGTGAACCGAGTGGATGCATTCACGGCGACGGTGGTGGAGTCGACCAGCTGGGTGAAGCGGCGCGCGGCGGCCTGCGAGGTGGTGACGATCGCCTCGGTGTGCCCGGAGGTCCAGCGGCGGATGTGGGTGACGGCGTCGTCGAGGGAGTCCACGACCGCCGCGGCGATGTCGTAGGAGAGGTATTCGGCGGCCCAGTCCTCGTCCGTGGCGGGCAGGGTGGTGGCCTTGGTGCCCTCGGCGGCGGCGAGGACGGCCGGGTCGCCGTGGACGGTGACGCCGGCGTCGGCGAGCGCGTCGAGGGCGCGCGGCAGGAAGGCGTCGGCGATGTCGCGGTGGACGAGGAGGGTCTCGGCGGCGTTGCAGACGGAGGGCCGCTGGGCCTTGGAGTTGATGAGGATGTCCACGGCCGTGTCGAGGTCGGCCTGGGCGTCGACGTAGACGTGGCAGTTGCCGGTACCGGTCTCGATGACGGGGACGGTGGACTCCTCGACCACGGTCTTGATGAGGGAGGCGCCGCCGCGCGGGATGAGCACGTCGACGAGTCCGCGGGCGCGCATCAGCTCGCGGACGGAGTCGCGGGACTCGCCGGGGACGAGCTGGATCGCGTCGGCGGGCAGGCCGGCGCTCTCGACGGCGTCGCGGAGGATGGTGACGAGCGCGGTGTTGGAGGCGTAGGCGGAGGAGCTGCCGCGCAGGAGGACGGCGTTGCCGGACTTGAGGCACAGGGCGGCGGCGTCGACGGTGACGTTGGGGCGGGCCTCGTAGATGATGCCGACGACCCCGAGGGGGACGCGGATCTGCCGCAGGTCGATGCCGTTGGGCAGGGTGCTGCCGCGGACGACCTCGCCGACCGGGTCGGGCAGGGCGGCGACGTCGCGTACGTCGGAGGCGATGGCCGCGACCCGTTCGGGGGTCAGGGTGAGCCGGTCGATGACGGTCTCGCTGGTGCCGGCGGCGCGGGCCTTGTCGGTGTCCAGGGCGTTGGCCGCGATGATCTCGGCGGTACGGGCCGGCAGCGCGTCCGCGATCGCCAGCAGGGCCGTGTCCTTGGCGGACCGCGGGAGTGGGGCGATGGCCGCGGCGGCGGTCCGGGCGCGGTGCGCGGTGGCGAGGACGGGCGAGGTGGCGGTGGCGGCATCGAGCGAGGTCATGCCGTCCAGGGTAGTGCGCCGGGGACGTACTCCCGGTGGGGCTTCCATCCCGCGAGACGGCCGTCGGCGCAGCCGCTGCGCCGAGCCTGGCCCCGCCCCGCCCTTTCTCCGCCTCCCGGCCTCCGCCCCGGCCCCCGGGCGTCTAGTAGTGCTTGGTCAGTACGGGTGGACGCCCACCGGGTGGGCGGGGGGTGGGCCGTAGCCCTCGGCGACGCGCAGGTGGTAGGTGGCGCGGTCGATGACCTCCAGGCCGACGATCTCCCAGGGCGGCAGCTGCGCCGAGGAGCGGTGCTCGCCCCACAGGCGCAGGGCGACGGCCGCCGCGTCGTGGAGGTCGCGGGCCTCTTCCCAGTACCGGATCTCCGCGTGGTCGTCGGCGTACCGGCTGGTCAGGAGGAAGGGGTGGTCGTGGGCCAGTTGCTCCAGCCCCCGCCGGACCTCGGACAGCGGGGCCGGCTTGCCGGAGACGCTCAGGGTCACGTGCCACAGGCGCGAGGCCTGGTCCTGCTCGTACCCGCCGCCGTCACCGTCCCCCGTGCCGACGCTGGTCAGTGCTCGTCTCACCAGCCGTCTCCCGTCTTCGCTACGCGTGTCCGCCTGCCCCGCTCCTCACAGTTGACCAGTCCCCGAGCGGCCGCGCTGCGGTTTTGCCGAACCTCAGCCCTGGAGCAGGACCAGATCGTCACGGTGGACGACCTCCCGCTCGTACGCGGGTCCGAGTTCCCGCGCGAGCTCGCGAGTGGAGCGGCCGAGGAGCTGGGGGAGTTCCTTGGCGTCGAAGTTGACGAGCCCCCGGGCCACGGCGCGGCCGTCGGCGGCGCGCAGTTCGACCGGGTCCCCGGCCACGAAGTCCCCCTCGACCGCCGCGATGCCCGCGGGCAGCAGGGAGCTGCCGCGCTGGGTCACGGCCCTGACCGCCCCGTCGTCGAGGACCAGGTGGCCCTGCGGGGTGGAGGCGTGCTGGAGCCAGAGCAGCCGGTCCGCGGAGCGGCGCCCGGTCGCGTGGAAGAAGGTGCCGGTCCCCCGCCCCGCCAGCGCGTCGGCGGCCTGGCTGGCGGAGGTGAGCACCACCGGGATCCCGGCGGCGGCGGCGATCCGGGCCGCCTCGACCTTGGTGACCATGCCGCCGGTGCCCACGCCCGCCTTGCCGGCGCTGCCGATGGAGACGTGCGCGATGTCCTCGGGTCCGCGGACCTCGTCGATGCGGGTGGTGCCGGGCTGGGAGGGGTCGCCGTCGTAGAGGCCGTCGACGTCGGAGAGGAGGACGAGGAGGTCCGCGCGGACGAGGTGGGCGACGAGGGCGGCGAGCCGGTCGTTGTCGCCGAAGCGGATCTCGTCCGTGGCGACGGTGTCGTTCTCGTTGACGACCGGGAGGGCGCCCATGGCCAGCAGCTGGTCGAGGGTCCGGTAGGCGTTGCGGTAGTGGGCGCGGCGGCTGGTGTCGTCGGTGGTGAGCAGCACCTGGCCGACGCGCAGGCCGTAGCGCGCGAAGGAGGCGGTGTAGCGGGCGACGAGGAGGCCCTGGCCGACGCTGGCCGCGGCCTGCTGGCGGGCCAGGTCCTTCGGGCGGCGGCGCAGGCCGAGCGGGGAGAGCCCGGCGGCGATGGCTCCGCTGGAGACGAGGACGATCTCCTTCTCACCGCCGCTGCGGACCTTGGCCAGGACGTCGACGAGTGCGTCCACCCGGTCGGCGTCCAGTCCGCCCGCCGCGGTGGTCAGGGAGGAGGAGCCGACCTTGACCACGATCCTGCGGGCGTCCACGACACCTTGCCTAGCCGCTGACACGTTCTTCCCCTTGCCCCTTGCATCGATGCCTGCCACCTCAATCTACGGGGTGGCCGACGGGAGTCGCTCGGGGGTTTCAGACCGTGGACGAGCTCGTGGCCCGCCCCTGGCGCTCTTCCTGCCCGGCGGCGGCCCGGGACGCGCCCGGGACGAGGATCCTGCGGGAGAGCAGGAAGGTGAACGGGATGGCCACGACCGCCGCGACCAGCGGGGCGATCCGGGTGTCCATCCCGGCCCAGGCGACCAGGGCGTACAGGCCGGCGGACTGGATGACGTAGTTGGTCACGTTCGTCAGCGGGAAGAGGAGGAACTTCTTCCAGGTCGGCCTGGTCCGGTAGGTGAAGTAGGTGTTCATGAAGAACGAGCCGACCATCGCCAGCGCGAAGGCGAGCGAGTAGGCGGCGAAGTACGGCATCCACGGGTGCAGCAGAAGGTAGATGCCGAAGAAGGTGCCGGTGTTGACCCCGCCCACGAGGGCGAAGCGGAATACCTGGCCGAGCTGTTCCCTGCGGGTCATCGGCTGCTGCGCTCCACGATCGTCGGCTCGGCGGCCGGGGTGGTGTTCGCGGTCCGCGGGAGGGGTTCGCAGCCGTGCGACTCCTTCACCAGGAAGTGCGGCCGGCGCTTGGTCTCGTAGTAGATGCGGCCGATGTACTCGCCGACGAGGCCCAGCATGATCAGCTGGACGCCGCCCAGGCCCGTGATGATGGCCACAAGGGTGACGTAGCCGGGTGCGTCCACACCGTTGGTGATCGCCATGACGGTGATCCACAGCGCGTAGAGGCCGGTCAGGGCGACCAGGGACACCCCGAACCAGATACCGATCCGCAGCGGCCGGTTGTTGAAGGAGATCAGGCCGTCCATGCCGTAGTTCAGCAGGGCGCCGAACTTCCACTTGGTCTCGCCGGCCTCGCGCTGCGCGTTGCGGTAGTCGAAGTGGACGGTGTCGAAGCCGATCCAGGAGAACAGGCCCTTGGAGAAGCGGTTGTACTCCGGCAGGGACAGCAGGGCGTCCACGGCCGGGCGCGAGAGCATCCGGAAGTCGCCGACGCCGTCGGTGAGTTCGACGTCGACCCAGCGGTTGACGCCCCGGTAGTAGAGGCGGCTGAGCGCGGAGCGGACCTTCTTGTCGCCCTCGCGGGTGCGGCGGGCGATGATCTGGTCGTGGCCCTGCCGGTAGTGCTCGAGCATGGTCGCGATGAGCTCCGGCGGGTGCTGGAGGTCGGCGTCCATGATCACGACGGCGTCGCCGGTGGCCTCGCGCAGCCCGGCGAGCATGCCGGCCTCCTTGCCGAAGTTGCGACTGAAGGAGACGTAGCGGGTCCGTTCGCCGTGTTCCGCGGCGATCTTCCGGAGCTTGTCGAGGGTCCCGTCGCGGCTTCCGTCGTCGACGTAGCAGACCTCGTACTCGACGGGGAGGGCGCCCAGGACCTTCCGGATCTCGGCGTCGAAGCTGTCGATGACGGCTTCTTCGTTGTAGCAGGGGACAACTACGGACAGCTTGGTCATGAACACTTCCTGCTGGATCCGAACGGGTGATTGTGGCGACCGGACCCGCCTCGCACCTCTTCCTTAGAAGTATGCACGGCGAGCGGCTACCGAGAGTCGCCCTGCCTGAGCCGAGGGCGGCACACGGTAGCTTTGACGGGATAAGCGGAATGAGCGGAACGAAACGAAGGGATCGAGGTGCACGTGCCCGACGTCTCCGTGGTCGTCATCGTCTACAACGACGCAGAGCGTCTGTCGACAGCAGTCCAGTCGGTTCTCGACCAGACACTCCAGAGTGTCGAGGTCGTGATCGTCGACGACTGCAGCCAGGACCGCTCCTTCGCGGTCGCCCAGGAACTCGAGTCCGCGCATCCGGGGAGGGTGCGCGCCTTCCAGCTGCCGCAGAACAGCGGCGGCTGCGGTGCGCCGCGCAACCACGGCATCCAGCAGGCCACCGGAACGTACGTGATGTTCCTCGACAGCGACGACGTGCTGGAGCGCAACGCCTGCCGGAACATGCTGGCCGCCGCCGAGCGGACCGGCTCCGACCTGGTCTCGGGCATGTGCGTACGCGTGCACCTCGACAACCGGTGGGGCAAGACCACCGAGTGGTACCCCTGGATCTACTCGCGCACCCGCACGCTGGAGTCGATCACCGAGTTCCCGGACCTGCTGGTCTACGACACGCTCTCCACGAACAAGTGCTACCGGCGCGCGTTCCTGCTGGAGCAGGGCCTGGAGTTCCCGGTCGGCATCCACTACGAGGACCTGCTCTTCTCCGCGCAGGCGTACGTGGCGGCCCGCCGCATCACGCTGATCCCCAACCACGTCTACTTCTGGAACGTGGTCGAGAAGGCCGCGGCCAAGTCGATCAGCAACCGGCGCCACGAGATCGCGAACTTCGTCCACCGGATGGAGATCCACCGGCGCGTCGACGAGCTCCTCGCGGCCAAGGGCCACACGGACATCAAGTCCGCGAAGGACGCCAAGTTCCTCAAGCACGACCTGGTCCTGCACCTGCGCGACCTGCCGCTGCTGAGCGACGAGTACCGCCAGGAGTTCGCGCGCCTCGCCAACGGCTACCTCGCCGGCATCGACCCGGAGGCCTACGAGCACGTCACCCACCTCCAGGCGATCTGCGCGTACCTGCTGGGCAAGGAGGACTGGGACAACCTGCTCCCGGCCGCCGACGCCATGATCAACAAGGGCCGGCTGACCTCGCCGCTCGCCGAGCGCGACGGCCGCGTCTACTGGTGCGCCCAGCACATCGACGGCCCCGACGCCGCCGAGGCCCGCCGGATACTGGACGTCACCGAGCAGGGCTTCCACACCACCCCGCTCCCCTCCCTCACCCTCGGCAACCGCCTCACCTCCTACGAGGACGACGGCCGCGGCACCGTGACGCTGGCCGGCACCGTCGTGAACCCGCTGGGCCGCATCGCCGACGACGCGGAGCTGAAGGCCACCCTGGAACTGCGGGCCCGCCGGCAGGTCGGTGTGCGCTCCTTCAGCTTCCCGGTGGCCACCGTGCGCCACGCCGGTGACACGATCGAGTGGCGCACCACGGCCGACATCGGCGGCACCGTCCGCCCCCTCGGCATCATCGACGCCGTCTGGGACGTCCGCCTGAAGCTGACGGCCGGGGGCGAGCGGATCACCACCCGCGTGTCGGTCGGCGGCCTCGACCTGGACTCCGCGGCCCGGCTGCGCGTACGGCCGCGGCTGACCCGCCTGGTCTCCGACCGCTTCGCGGCGGAGATGACCAAGAAGGGCAACCTCTCCTACGTCCTGACCGCGGAGGGCGCCGCCGCCGTCCGCACCCAGTCGCTGATCAACAACGCCATACAGGGCAAGGCGGCGGGCGTGGTCAAGCGGGGTCTGCGCAAGGCCCTGCGGGCCCGGCGGAACATGGGCTCCGGCGAGCAGAAGGTGAAGATCTACCACGAGGTCTTCTCCAAGCTGCCCGTCAAGAAGGGCACGGTCGTCTTCGAGAGCCACATGGGCAAGCAGTACAGCGACAGCCCCAAGGCCATCTACGAGGAGATGGTCCGCCAGGGCGTGCCCTTCGAGGCAATCTGGTCGTACGCCGGCGCCAAGCCCACCGGCTTCCCGAAGGAGGCCACCCTGGTCAAGCGCTGGAGCTGGCAGTACCTGCGCGCCCTGGCCCAGGCCGAGTACTGGGTCGACAACCAGGGCTTCCCGCTGGCCCTCGCCAAGCGCCCCGGCACCACGTACATCCAGACCTGGCACGGCTCCGCGCTCAAGCGGATGGGCTTCCACGAGCCCCGCACCAAGGCGCAGGGACGGGCCGGCCAGGCCCGCTTCCAGGCGGCCGTCGACCGCTTCGACCACTTCCTGATCCGCTCCGAGCACGACGTGCGGACCCTCGCCAAGGCCTTCCGGCTGCGCGACGAGGTGCTGCTGCGCACGGGCTACCCGCGCAACGACGCCCTCGTCGAGGCGCACCGGGCCGAGGCGGACAGCGGTGAGCGGGTCCGCGGCGCCCTCGCCGCCGAACTCGGCATCGACCCGGACAGGAAGGTGCTGCTGTACGCGCCGACCTTCCGGGCGGGCGCGGACGGCGCGGTGGAGGGCTTCACCTTCCCCTTCGACGTGGAGGAGTTCGCGGACCGGCTCGGCGACCGCTTCACGCTGCTGGTGCGCACCCACTACCTCAACAGCGTCTCGCTGCCGCCGTCGGTCGCCGGCCGGGTCGTCGACGTGTCACGGCACCACGACATCACCCCGCTGCTGGCCCTCGCCGACGGCCTGATCACCGACTACTCGTCCGTGATGTTCGACTACGCGGTCCTGGACCGGCCGATGGTGTTCTTCGCCTACGACTACGAGAAGTACGCCAACGACATCCGCGGCACGTACTTCGACCTGAAGGAGAAGGCCCCGGGCCCGGTGGTGGCCACCGCGGACGAACTCCTCCAGGCGCTGGCGGCCTTCGAGGAGGCGGACGCCAAGTACGCGGAGGCGCGGCAGCGTTTCCTCACCGAGTTCGGCGAGTACGACCGCGGGGACGCGGCCCGCCAGATCGTCGAGAAGTTCTTCACCGGGAGCGGCAAGTGAGCCGGGACATCTTCATCGTCTCCAACAGCGTCGACGAGATCGGCGGCGTGACCACCTGGTCGCACCAGATGGCCCGGCAGTTCACCGACCGCGGGCACAGGGTGCACATCGTCGGCATCGCGCCGGTCGCCGAGGAGATCCGCCAGAAGCTGCCGCAGGACCTGCCCTACGAGACCACCACGCTCTACGACGCCCACCCGCCGTCGGCACGCCGGCTGCGCGGCATCAAGGGCCGGCTGAACGCGCCCGAGCGGCGCCGCCAGGCGGCCCGGCGGGCGCAGATGCGGGCCAAGGCGGAGCGGCTGAGCGAGCTGCTGCGCGCGGCCCGCCCGGGCGGGGTCGTCATCGTCACCCAGATCTGGGCGATGGAGTGGGTGGCGCTCGCCGACACCAAGGGGCTGTCCGTCATCGGCATGAGCCACGAGTCGTTCGAGGCCAGCCAGAAGTCCACCCGCGGCGAGCGGGTCCGCCGGTACTACCCGGAGGTCGACCGGCTGCTGGTGCTGACCCCCGAGGACGCGGACCTGTGGATCCGGGCGGGCATGGAGAACGTCGCCAGCATGCCGAACCCGATCCCCTTCATGCCGGACACCCCCGCCCCCCGCACCGGGAAGGTCGTGGCCAGCGTCGGCCGCCTCGCCTTCGAGAAGGGCGTCGACCTGCTGCTCGACGCGTGGGCCGACGCGGCCCCGCACCACCCCGACTGGGTCCTGCGGATCTACGGCGCGGGCGTGGAGGAGGAGGCGCTGCGCGCGCACTGCACCGCGCTCGGACTCGACGACTGCGTCGAGTGGATGGGCAGCACCGACGACGTACTGGGCGCGCTGCGCGGCGCCTCGGTGTTCGCGCAGGCCTCGCGCGCCGAGGGCTTCCCGATCACGCTGCTGGAGGCGATGGCGGCGGGCGTGGCCCCGGCCGCATTCGACTGCGCGCCGGGCGTGCGGGAGATCGTCGAGCACGGCGAGGACGGGCTGCTGGCCCGGCTGGGCAACACGATGGAGCTCGCCGGCCACCTGGACGCCCTGATGGCCGACCGCGAACTGCGCGACCGGCTCGGGGACAACGCCTTCCGTTCGGTGAAGCGCTACTCCGGCGCCGAGATCACCGACCGCTGGGAGGAGCTGTTCTCCTTCCTGGAGCGCTGAGGGCACCGCCGCACGCGACACGGCGAAGCCGCCCGCCCCGGAGGTGTCCGGGGCGGGCGGCTTCGTCATGGGGCCGGGGGCCGGCCGACCGGTCAGGCCTTGTGGACGTCGCGGTGCGCGTCCTTGCGGGCCACCTTGTTGGCCTCCCAGCCCGCCCAGGCGGAGGTGACCATCTCGCTGACGTCGTGGCGGGCCTGCCAGCCCAGCACCGTGTTGATCCGGTCGGCGGAGGCCACGACCTTGGCCGGGTCCCCGGGGCGGCGCGGGCTGATCACCGGGGCGTAGTCGTGCCCGGTGCCCTTGTTCAGGAGCTCGACCATCTCGGCGACCGAAACGCCCTCGCCGCGCCCGATGTTGACGGTGAGGTCCTTGTAGTCCTCCGCCGCGGCCCACTCGGCCAGCTTGCGGGCGGCAGCCACGTGGGCCTCCGCCAGGTCCTCGACGTGGATGTAGTCGCGGATGCAGGTGCCGTCCGGCGTCGGGTAGTCGTCGCCGAAGATCTTGGCGCCCTGGCCGGCGTCGTACCGCTCGAAGACCATCGGGACCAGGTTGAAGACTCCGGTGTCCGCGAGCTCCGGGGTCGCGGCGCCCGCCACGTTGAAGTAGCGCAGGCAGGCGGTGGAGATGCCGTGCGCCTTGCCCGCGGCGCGGACCAGCCACTCGCCGGCCAGCTTGGTCTCGCCGTACGGGCTCAGCGGCGCGCACGGGGTGTCCTCGGTGACCAGGTCCACGTCCGGCATGCCGTACACGGAGGCGGAGGAGGAGAACAGGAAGTTGCGCACGCCCGCGTCGGCCACGGCCTGGAGCAGGACCGTCAGGCCCTGGACGTTCTCGTGGTAGTAGTACAGCGGCTTCTCGACGGACTCGCCGACCTGCTTCTTGCCCGCCAGGTGCACCACACCCGTGATCTTGTGCTCGCGGAGGGTCTTCTCCAGCACCAGCCGGTCCAGGACGGAGCCGACCACCAGCGGGACGCCCTCCGGGACGCGGTCCTCGTTGCCCGTGGACAGGTCGTCGAGGACGACGACCTTCTCCCCCGCGAGCAGCATCGCGCGGACGACGTGCGCGCCGATGTAACCGGCGCCACCGGTGATCAGAAACGTCATGTGTATCTCCTTGGTCCTGTCCGACTTCGGTGGGGAAAGCACAGTGGGGCGCAGCGGCTTCAGCCCGCCCCCCGGGCCGCCCGGGCCCGGTGGAGGCGGTTGCGTACGAGGTCCAGGGCCCCCTCGGCGCCCGGCGCGAGGCGCAGCGCGAGGGCGCCGGCCCCCGTCCGGTAGGGCTGCGCCAGCAGAACACCGTACCGGCTGCTGGGCAGCGCCCGACGGCGGAGCAGCCGGCCCCGGGGGCGCAGGGAGGTGAACACCGAGCTCCCGTCGGCACACTGCACGCCCACCCCGACGTTCCATGCCTGCATCCTGCGCAGTCCCCGGCGGCGGCCCGTGACGGCGAGATCGGCGAGCCGGAACGGCAGCACGGCCGTCCAGCCGCCGCCCTGGTCGGGCACCAGCTCGACGGGGCGCGCGAGGACGGGCTCGCCTCCCGCACGGGGCATGAAGCTCAGGCGGGCGGTCTGCGGGCCGGCCCCGGCGAGGCGCCCGTAGAGGTCGTGCACGCGGATCCGCACGGCGCCGCGGCCCGCCGGTTCGGCGTCGACGGTGACGGGCAGGTCCTCGACGGGCAGCGCCGGCAGGCCGTCCAGCTCGACGGGCAGCTCCTCGCTCCACACCGGCTCACCGGCGGCGCCGACCGCGTACGGGGGCAGCAGGCGCGGCGGCTGCGCGGCCAGGCGGGTGAGCCGCTCGACGTCGGCGGGCGGGGTCGCGGTGGCACGCAGCACCCGGACGATCCAGCGGGCGCGCGCCTCGGCGGCCTCGACGTCCGCCTCGGCGAAGGTGTCGAGGTACTCGCGGGTGAGGGTCCACCAGGCCGCCTGGTAGTCGGGATCGCGGCCGAGCTCGCGCAGGTACATGGGCAGGTCGTACTCGAGGAACTTCACCTGGCAGGCGCTGCCCAGGACCGGGGAGGCCGCGGCGAGGGTCCGGGCGGCGGTGCGGTGCGCCTCGATGCGGGAACGCCAGTTCCCGACGTCCTTGCGGTCCAGGGAGATCGACACCTGGGCGGCGCTGCGGCGCACGTGCCAGACGTAGACGAGGTCGCCGGTGACGGCGATGCGGGGGGCCGCGGCCAGCACGCGGGACGTGAAGACGAAGTCCTCGTAGACGAAGCGGCCGTCCGGGAAGCGCAGGCCGTGCTCCTGGAGGAAGGCGCGCTCGTAGAGCTTGTTGACGCAGAGGGTGTCGCGGACGAGCTCGGGCCGGTCCGCGGGGCGCTCGATGACGTCGCCGGGGGTGTAGAGGCCGGGCATCCACGGCACGTCGTGGCGCTGGGGCAGCTCGCGCCGCACGGCCGCGCCGACGGTGACCGGGGCACTGTGCCGCTCCGCGGTGCGCACCAGGGCGTCCGCCGCGCCCGGTGGCAGGATGTCGTCGCTGTCGAGGAAGAGCACGTACCGGCCGGACGCCGCGGCGATCCCGTCGTTGCGGGGGGTGCCGCACCCGCCGCTGTTCTCCGTCCGGTGCACGACCTTGAGGCGGGGGTGGAGGGAGGCCAGTTCGTCCAGTACCCGCGCGGTGCCGTCGGACGAGGCGTCGTCCACCGCGATGACCTCGGTGACCACCGGGCCCTGGGCGAGGGCCGAGGAGACGGCCTCGCCCACGAGCCCGGCGTCGTTGTACGCGATGACCACGACGGAGACCGTGGGGAGGTTGCTGCTGTTCACCCGGAGGATCCTAGGCGACCCGCATAAAGACGCCTTCAAACCCTCCGGGACGGACACCCCCTAGAACGGCCGGAACTCGTCGTACTCCTTCTGCGCCGAGTCCCCGCGCTTGGCTTCCTTCTCCTTGCGGCGCTGGGTGGCCGGGCGCGGCGCCTCCATGCGGTGGTCCTCACCGCGGCGGCCCAGCATCTCGGCACCGGCCATCATGGTCGGCTCCCAGTCGAAGACGACCGCGTTCTCGTCGGAGCCGATGGCGACGCCGTCGCCGGCGCGCGCGCCGGCCTTCTTGAGCGCGTCCTCGACCCCGAGGCGGTTGAGCCGGTCGGCCAGGTAGCCGACGGCCTCGTCGTTGTTGAAGTCGGTCTGGCGGACCCAGCGCTCCGGCTTCTCGCCGCGCACCACGTACACGTCCTCGGCCTCGTCGTAGGCGACGGTGAAGCCGGCGTCGTCCACGGCCTTCGGGCGGATGACGATGCGGGTCGCCTCCTCCTTCGGCTTGCGGGCGCGGGCCTTGGCGATGACCTCGGCGAGGAAGTAGGAGAGCTCCTTCAGGCCCGTGCGGGCGACCGCGGAGACCTCGAAGACCTTGTAGCCGCGGGCCTCCAGGTCGGGGCGCACCATGTCGGCGAGCTCCTGGCCGTCGGGGATGTCGACCTTGTTGAGGACGACGAGGCGCGGGCGCTTCTCCAGGCCGCCGCCGTAGAGCTTGAGCTCCTCCTCGATGACGTCGAGGTCGGCGATCGGGTCGCGGTCGGTCTCCAGGGTGGCCGTGTCCAGGACGTGCACGAGCACCGAGCAGCGCTCGACGTGGCGCAGGAACTCCAGGCCCAGGCCCCTGCCCTGGCTGGCGCCGGGGATCAGGCCCGGGACGTCGGCGATCGTGTAGACCGTCGAGCCGGCGGTGACGACGCCCAGGTTCGGGACGAGGGTGGTGAAGGGGTAGTCCGCGATCTTCGGCTTGGCGGAGGAGAGCACCGAGATCAGCGAGGACTTGCCGGCGCTCGGGAAGCCCACCAGCGCCACGTCGGCGACGGTCTTGAGCTCCAGGACGATGTCGCCGGTGGTGCCGGGGACGCCGAGGAGCGCGAAGCCGGGGGCCTTGCGGCGGGCGGAGGCGAGCGCGGCGTTGCCGAGGCCGCCGCGGCCGCCCTCGGCCGCCACGTAGGTGGTGCCCTGGCCGACGAGGTCGGCGAGGACGTTGCCCTGCTTGTCGAGGACGACGGTGCCGTCCGGAACGGGCAGGATCAGGTCCTGGCCGTCCTTGCCGGAGCGGTTGCCGCCCTCGCCGGGCTTGCCGTTGGTGGCCTTGCGGTGCGGGCTGTGGTGGTAGTCCAGCAGGGTGGTGATCGCCTGCTCCACCACCAGGATGACGTCGCCGCCACGGCCGCCGTTTCCGCCGTCGGGGCCGCCGAGCGGCTTGAACTTCTCCCGGTGAACGGAGGCGCAGCCGTGGCCTCCGTTACCCGCGGCGACGTGCAGCTCGACGCGGTCCACGAAGGTGGTCATGGTTGTTCCTCCAGATACAGCGGGGATAGTCCGGACAAGTCCGGTGGCAGGCCTTGCTGCCCATTAAACGTGTCTATGTGACAACGCGCCGAGGGCGGACCTCTCTTCCCGGCCTGAGCCGGGAAGAGCTGAGATCCGCCCTCGGGAAGTTACGAACGCTCGATCAGCCGGAGCTGGATCAGGCGGCCGGAACGATGTTGACGACCTTGCGGCCACGGTGCGTGCCGAACTGCACGGAACCGGCCTGCAGCGCGAACAGCGTGTCGTCGCCACCACGACCGACACCCGAGCCCGGGTGGAAGTGGGTGCCGCGCTGGCGGACGAGGATCTCGCCGGCGGAGACGACCTGACCGCCGAAGCGCTTCACGCCGAGCCGCTGGGCATTGGAGTCGCGCCCGTTCCGGGTGGACGATGCGCCCTTCTTGTGTGCCATGTCTCAGTCCCTCTTACTTCGCAGCCGCGGGGATACCGGTGACCTTGATCGCCGTGTACTGCTGGCGGTGACCCTGGCGACGGCGGTAGCCGGTCTTGTTCTTGTAGCGCAGGATGTCGATCTTGGCGCCCTTGTGGTGGTCCACGACCTCGGCCGTGACCTTGATGCCGGCCAGGACCCACGGGTCGCTGGTCACGGCGTCGCCGTCGACAACGAGCAGGGTCGAGAGCTCGACCGTGTCGCCAACCTTGGCAGTGGAAATCTTGTCAACCTCAACGATGTCGCCGACAGCAACCTTGTGCTGGCGACCACCGCTGCGCACGATGGCGTACACGCGGATCTCTCTCTCACTCGGGACGGATGCTCCTGAAGCCAGCCGCTCAGGCGGGCCGGGGCCCACGCTGATCCGGAATGGACGAGCGGCCTCTCCCGCGCGGTGCTCAGCGGGAGGAAGGTGCTCAGGAGCGCGGCGCGTACAGGACACGCCGACGGTCTAGGTTACGGGGCCGGTTCCGGAGGGTCAAACCGGGCCCCGTAGAGCCGTGGGTCCCGCCGCTCGGCGGGACCCACGGCCACGTGACGGATCAGGCCTCGGTCGGGGCCGAGACGGACGGGGCGGCCTGCTGCTCCGCCGCCGCGGTCTTCTTCGTCGTCCGCTTCGCCGCGGTCTTCTTGGTCGTGGCCGCCTTCTTGGCCACGGTCTTCTTGGCGGCCGCCGCCTTCTTGGCCGGGGCCTTCTTCGCCGCGGTCGCCTTCTTGGCCGGGGCCTTGCGGGCGGCCTTCTTGGCCGGCGCGGCCTCCTCCGCCACCGCCTCGGCCTCCTCGGCCGGCGCGGCGGGCTCGGTCACCGGGGCCTCGACGACCACCACGGCGGCCTCCGCGGCGCCCGCCGGGGACCCGGCGGGTGCGGTGGCCTTGCGGGTGGCACGGCGGCGCGGACGGGCCGGCGCGGCCTCCGCGACCGGGGCCTCCTCGGCCGCGGCGACGGGCTCGGGCTCGGCGACGGGCTCGGGCTCGGCGACGGGCTCGGGCTCCGCGGCGACGACCGGCTCCGGAGCCTGCTCGGGCTCCGGCTCCGCGGCCACGACGGGCTCCGCGACGGCCTCGGCGACCGGCGCGGGCGCGGTGGCCTTGCGGGTCGCACGGCGCCGGGTACGGCCCTTCGGCGCGGCCTCCTCGACCGGGGCGACCGCGGCGGCCTCGACCGACTCCGCGGCCTCGACGGCCTCGGCGACGACCTCGGCGACCGGCTCCAGGACGGTGTCGGCCGGCTCGGTGACGGGCTCGGCGACGACCTCGGCCACGGGGGCCGGGGCCGGGGCCGCGGGCGCCTCGCCCCGCGGGGCACCCGCGGGAGCGGTGGCCTTGCGGGTGGCACGGCGCCGGTTGCGGCGTCCGCTCAGACCCGCCGCGGCCTCGGCCTCGGCCGGGGAGCTGTAGAGCTCCTCGCCCGCGACGAACTCCGGCTCGGGCAGCGCCTTCGGCGCGGCGACCTCCGCGGCCAGCTCGGCCTCGGACTCGAAGGCCTCCGACTCGGCGGTCTCGACGGTTTCGACGTCGTGGTCGTGCTGGTCGAACTCCGCGCGGCCGCCACGGCGCTTGGAGCGCTTGCCGTTGCCACCGCCGCCGATCGCGGCCGGCGTCTCCATGTGGACGATGACACCGCGGCCGTTGCAGTGGACGCAGGTCTCGGAGAAGGACTCCAGCAGGCCCTGGCCGACCCGCTTGCGGGTCATCTGGACCAGGCCCAGCGAGGTGACCTCGGCGACCTGGTGCTTCGTACGGTCGCGGCCCAGGCACTCCAGCATGCGGCGCAGGACCAGGTCGCGGTTGGACTCCAGGACCATGTCGATGAAGTCGATGACGACGATGCCGCCGAGGTCGCGCAGCCGCAGCTGGCGCACGATCTCCTCGGCCGCCTCCAGGTTGTTCCTGGTGACGGTCTCCTCAAGGTTGCCGCCCTGACCGGTGAACTTGCCGGTGTTGACGTCGATGACGATCATCGCCTCGGTCTTGTCGATCACCAGCGAGCCGCCCGAGGGCAGCCACACCTTGCGGTCGAGCGCCTTGGCGAGCTGCTCGTCGATCCGGTACGTCGCGAAGACGTCGACCTCGGAGGTCCAGCGCTGGAGCCGGTCGGCCAGGTCCGGGGCCACGTGCGAGACGTAGCCGTGGATGGTCTCCCAGGCACCGTCACCGCTGACGATGACCTTCGAGAAGTCCTCGTTGAAGATGTCGCGCACGACGCGGACGGTCATGTCCGGCTCGCCGTACAGCAGGGACGGCGAAGAGGTCGTGATCTGCTTCGACTTCTTCTGGATGTCCTCCCACTGGGCCTGCAGACGCTCGACGTCGCGGCGCAGCTCGTCCTCGCTCGCGCCCTCGGCGGCGGTGCGCACGATGACGCCCGCGTCCTCGGGGACGATCTTCTTGAGGATGGTCTTCAGGCGGGCGCGCTCGGTGTCGGGCAGCTTGCGGCTGATGCCGGTCATCGAGCCCTCGGGCACGTAGACCAGGTAGCGGCCGGGCAGCGAGACCTGGCTGGTCAGGCGGGCGCCCTTGTGGCCGATCGGGTCCTTGGTGACCTGCACGAGGACCGACTGGCCGGACTTGAGGGCGGACTCGATGCGACGCGGCCCGTTGGCCATGCCGAGCGCCTCGAAGTTGACCTCACCGGCGTACAGGACCGCGTTGCGGCCCTTGCCGATGTCGATGAAGGCGGCCTCCATCGACGGCAGCACGTTCTGGACCTTGCCCAGGTAGACGTTGCCGACGTACGAGGTGGCCTCTTCCTTGTTGACGTAGTGCTCGACGAGCACGTTGTCCTCGAGGACGCCGATCTGGGTGCGCTCGCCGCTCTGGCGGACGACCATGACGCGCTCGACGGCCTCGCGGCGGGCCAGGAACTCGGCCTCGGTGATGATCGGCACCCGGCGGCGGCCCTGCTCGCGGCCCTCGCGGCGGCGCTGCTTCTTCGCCTCCAGGCGGGTCGAGCCCTTGATGGACTGGACCTCGTCGGACGGCTCGGCCTTCTCGCGCGCCGGGCGGGGCTCGCGGACCTTGACCACGGTGCGGACACCGTCCTCGTCGCCGGCGGACTCGCCGGTGACGTCGGCGGGCTCGCCGCTGCGGCGGCGGCGACGGCGCCGACGGCGGCTGGAGGTGGAACCGAGAGCCTCCTCGGCCTCCTCCTCTTCCTCTTCGGTGTCCTGCTCGGCGGACTCGGCCTCGGCCTCGGCCTCCTCCTCGGCGGACTCGTCGAGGTCGGCGGCCTCACCGCGACGGCGACGACGGCCGCCGCGACGGCGGCGGCGCGAGGGGCGCTCGCCCGACTCGTCGCCCTCGTCGAACTCGGCGGACTCCTCTTCGAGGTCGGTGGCCTCGGCCTCCGGCTCCTCCTCCGCGAGCACCTCGGGCAGGGAGACCGGCGCAGTCTCGGCGGCACCGCGGCCACGGCGACGGCGGCGGCCGGCGGGCTGCACGGGCTCGGCGGGAGCGGCGGCCTCGGCCTCCTCCTCCTCGACCTCCTCGGCCTCGATCGCGGCTGCGGCGGCAGCGGCGGCCATGGCGGCGGTCTCGGGGGTCTGGAACATCGGCTCGGTGAAGACCGGCGCCTGGAAGACGGCGACGGCGGGACGCACCGCGCGGCGGGCTCGGGCCGGAGCGGCGGGCGCCTCGGCGGCCTCGGGCTCGGCGGCGGGCTGCTGCGGGGCGGCGGCGGCCGCGGTGGTGGAACGGGTGGCGCGGCGGCGGCCGCGTTTGGGGGCGTCCACGGCGTCGGCGACGGTCACGGCGCGGGCGGCCTTGGGGGCCTCCTCCGCGGCGGCGGCCGCAGCGGGCTCGGCGGCGGTCTCCGCGGCCGGGGTCTCGGCGGCCGGGGCGGCCACGGCGCGGGTGGCACGACGACGGGCCCGCGGAGCCGGAGCAGCCTCCTCGACGACCGGGGCGGCAGCCTCGGCGGCAGCCGGAGCCTCCGCAACCGGAACCTCGGCAGCCTCAGCGGCCGGGGCGGCCACGGCACGGGTCGCACGACGACGGACCCG
>NZ_MQUR01000030.1 GCF_001953875.1 Streptomyces amritsarensis | reverse complement strand
CGAGGGGCCCCCGGCCATGGCCGGGGGCCCCTCGCGCAGGTGGGTGCGGGCCTCTAGATGGTGCCCAGCTTGATGATCGACAACAGGGCGATCAGCTGGATCGCGGAGGCGCCCAGCGCCTTCGGCCACGGCAGGTCGTGCGACTTGCTGACCAGCGAGGTGAAGAGCGCGCCCGCGGCGACCCAGGTGGCCCAGCCCAGCACCTGGACGATCATGTTGTCGCCGCCGAGGAACACGGCGAAGAGCAGGCGCGGGGCGTCCGTGATGGACATGACCAGCATCGACAGGCCCACGGTGGGCTGCCAGCTGCCGTCCCCGCCCATCTGGCGGGCCAGGGTGTGTGTGACCGCGCCCAGGAGCAGACCGCAGATGACGAAGGCCACGCCGGTGGACAGCACGATCGGGACGGCCTGCGACAGCGTCGCGTTGATCACGTCCTTGCGGGCGTCGTCGAGGCCGAACACCGCGAGGAGGCCGTAGAGGAAGGTGACGGTCAGCGCCGGACCCCAGACGGGGTAGTCGCGCATCTGCAGGAAGGTCTGGCCGGGCCGCGTCACGATCCCGCGGAGCAGTTCCTTCCACGGCAGCCGCGGCCCGGACGGAGCCGCCGCGGCAGCGCCCGCCTGGTAGGTCGCGCCCTGGCCGTACGGGTCCTCGCCGACGGCGAAGACCTGCGTGTGCCCGGGGTTGTCGTTCGTGTAGTTGCCGCCGCCCCCGTGGCCGTACGGGGGCTGCTGCGCGTGCGGTTGCTGCTGCCCGTACGGGTCGAAGTACTCCGGCTCGCCGTGGCCCCCGGCGTTCGGCTGCGGCCACTGCTGCTGCGGTGGCGGCCCGCCGACGGGAGGGTAGGGCGGCTGGCCGTACGGCGGCGGTTGCTGCTGACCGTACGACTGCTGCTGCTGCGGGGGTTGTTGCGGACGGCGGTTGTCGTTGCGTCCGCGTCCGATCCTGAATCCAGCCACGTGATCGAACGTACCTGGTCCGGCGGGCCCCGGTGGCCGGGCAGCCGGAACAAGCACCCTTTGCGGCTGACCTGTGACATCCCTTAGGGGATCCCCGGGGGGTTGCCCCCACCCCCGGAACGGCGCCATCGCGTGTCTGGTTTACGGGGTTGTGTAGCGCTCTGCGGCTCTTCGTTACGTTCTCGACGGGATATCCACATATCGGGCCCGTAGCTTCGTGGCCGTCGCCTCCACTCAGCACGAACGCCTACGAACGAGCACGAGGAAGAGTCCCACCATGCGCAGCAGCCGCCGCACCACCCTCCGTACCGCCGCCGTCGTCGTCGCCGGAGCGGCCACCGTCCTGGCCCTCCCGGCCGGGTCCGCCTTCGCGGACGCCCCGACGGGCGGCATGGAGCAGCCGTCGGCCCAGCCGCCCGTCAAGCCGTCGCTCAAGCCGTCGGGGGACCCGAAGCAGCGGCCACTGCCGGCGCCTGCCGTCCGTGCCTTCGTCACGGCCGTGAAGCTGGCGGACGGTTCCGTCGCCAAGGTCTACACGCTCGGCCGGAGCCACTTCGAGGCCGACATCTTCGCGGGCCCCACCAGGCTGGACACCCTGGTCAGCCGGGGCGCGGCCGCGTCGTACGGGCGGAGCAACGGCCTGCACGTCGTGCTCCAGCCGAACGGCACCGTGGCGTCGTGGCTGGACGGGGGGCCGCAGCCGAAGCCCCGGGTGACGCCGAAGCCCCGGACCGCGGCTGAGGGGCGCGTCGAGGTGGAGAGCTCGGTGCGGGTCGCCGTGCCGGGCGGGCGGATCGCCAAGCTGGTGGACGGTCCGCGCGGCAAGTACGTCGTGATCTCCATGCCGAACGGCCGCGTCCTCGGCACCGTCGACCTGAAGCGTCCGAGCGTGCGGAACGGCGGCTGGACGTACGAGCTCGTCCGGGACGGCAAGCGCGTGCAGTTCGTCGTCATCGACGGCAAGGGCGGCGGGAACGGCTGGGTCTACGACTTCGGCGGCAGCCTGATCGGGACGTACACGGTCGACGCGGCGCCGCAGCCGAAGAAGGAGCACGGTATCCGGGTCGTCCCGAGCGGCGGCGCCAGGGCCGCGTCGGGTCCCGCCGGGCTCGGCTTCGCCGTGGTGCCGGCCCGGGGCTGACCGGAAACGCCGCAACGGCCGGCCCCCGAGCGGGGACCGGCCGTTGCGTGTGTTGCCCGACTGCCCAGACGCCTACTTGGCGCCCTCGGCCTTGGGCTCGGCTTCCGGCTTCGCCTCGGGCGCCGCCTCAGCCTCGGCCTTGGACGCTGCAACCTCCGCGTCGGCCGCCTCAGCCTCGGCCTCTGCTGCGTCCGCGTCGGCGTCGGCCTTCGCGCCGGCGGCCTCGGGCTGCTCGACCTTCGCTTCGGTCTCGTCGGCCTCAGCCTCCGCGGGCTGCGCGGCCTCCGCAGGCGCCTCCGCCTCCGCCTTCGCAGCAGCCTCGGCCTCCGCCTTGGCAGCGGCCTCCGCCTCCGCCGCAGCGGCTGCCGCGGCGGCTTCCGCCTCGGCCTCCGCCGCCAGAGCGGCCAGTTCCTCCTCGGTCGGCTCCGGGGCCTTGACCGACTCCAGCAGCAGCTGGGCCACGTCCACGACCTGGACGGACTCCTTCGCCTGGCCCTCGTTCTTCTTGCCGTTGACCGAGTCGGTCAGCATGACCAGGCAGAACGGGCAGGCGGTGGAGACGATGTCGGGATTCAGGGACAGGGCCTCGTCGACGCGCTCGTTGTTGATGCGCTTGCCGATCCGCTCCTCCATCCACATCCGCGCGCCACCCGCGCCGCAGCAGAAGCCCCGCTCCTTGTGGCGGTGCATCTCCTGCTGGCGCAGGCCCGGGACGGCCGACATGATCTCGCGCGGCGGCGTGTAGACCTTGTTGTGCCGGCCCAGGTAGCACGGGTCGTGGTACGTGATCAGACCGTCGACCGGCGTCACCGGCGTCAGCCGGCCCTCGTCGATCAGGTGCTGGAGCAGCTGCGTGTGGTGGATGACCTCGTACTCGCCGCCCAGCTGCGGGTACTCGTTCGCGATGGTGTTGAAGCAGTGCGGGCAGGTCGAGACGATCCGCTTCGCCGACTTCGGCTTCTTCGTCGACGGGTCGTCGTCGTCCTCACCGAAGGCCATGTTCAGCATGGCCACGTTCTCCTGGCCCAGCTGCTGGAACAGCGGCTCGTTGCCCAGGCGGCGCGGCGAGTCGCCGGTGCACTTCTCGTCGCCGCCCATGATCGCGAACTTCACGCCCGCGATGTTCAGCAGCTCGGCGAAGGCCTTCGTGGTCTTCTTGGCCCGGTCCTCCAGGGCGCCGGCGCAGCCGACCCAGTAGAGGTAGTCGAACTCGGAGAGGTCCTCAGCGTCCTTGCCGATGATCGGGACCTCGAAGTCGACCTCCTTCGTCCACTCGACGCGCTGCTTCTTCGCCAGGCCCCAGGGGTTGCCCTTCTTCTCCAGGTTCTTGAGCATCGTGCCCGCCTCGGACGGGAAGGCGCTCTCGATCATCACCTGGTAGCGGCGCATGTCGACGATGTGGTCGATGTGCTCGATGTCGACGGGGCACTGCTCCACGCACGCACCGCAGGTCGTGCAGGACCACAGCACGTCCGGGTCGATGACGCCGTTCTCCAGGGCCGTGCCGATCAGCGGGCGCTCGGCCTCGGCCAGCGCGGCCGCCGGCACACCGGCCAGCTGCTCCTCGGAGGCCTTCTCCTCGCCCTCCATGGTCTTGCCGCCGCCGGCCAGCAGGTACGGGGCCTTGGCGTGCGCGTGGTCGCGCAGCGACATGATCAGCAGCTTCGGGGACAGCGGCTTGCCGGTGTTCCAGGCGGGGCACTGCGACTGGCAGCGGCCGCACTCGGTGCACGTGGAGAAGTCGAGGATGCCCTTCCACGAGAACTGCTCGACCTGCGAGACGCCGAAGACGTCGCCCTCGCCCGGGTCCTCGAAGTCGATCTCCTTGCCGCCGCTGGTCATCGGCTGGAGCGCGCCCAGCGCGGTCGCGCCGTCGGCGTTCCGCTTGAACCAGATGTTCGGGAAGCCGAGGAAGCGGTGCCACGCGACACCCATGTTGGTGTTCAGGGAGACCACGATCATCCAGATCAGCGAGGTGCCGATCTTGATCATCGCGGTGAAGTAGATGGCGTTCTGCAGCGCGCTCGGCGACAGCCCCTCGAAGGCCATGACCAGCGGGTACGAGATCGCGTACGCCGGCTCCCAGCCGTCCACGTGGTGAATGGCGCCCTCGAGGCCGCGCAGGCACAGGATCGCGAGGCCGATGGTGAGGATGATGTATTCGACGAAGTAGGCCTGCCAGGCCTTCGAGCCGGCGAAGCGCGACTTGCGGCCGGCCCGCGAGGGCAGGCTGAGCAGTCGGATCGCGATCAGGACCAGGATGCCGACGACCGTCATCAGGCCGATGAACTCGATGTACAGCTCGAACGGCAGGAAGCCGCCCAGCACGGGAAGCGTCCAGTCGGCCTGGAAGAGCTGGCCGTAGGCCTGCGCCAGGGTCGGCGGCAGCGTCAGGAAGCCGATCGCGACGAACCAGTGCGCGAAGCCGACGATGCCCCAGCGGTTCATCCGGCTGTGGCCGAGGAACTCCCGGACGAGGGTCAGCGTTCGGGCCTTCGGGTCGTCCGTGCGGCTGCCGGCCGGTACGGGCTGTCCGATCTTCACGAAGCGGTAGATCTGCGCCACGGCTCGTGCGAGCAGCGCGACGCCGACCACCGTCAGGACCAGCGACACGATGATCGCGGCGAGTTGCATGGGAGGGCTCCTCGGGCGGCACTTACTAAGCGGTAACTTATGAAGTCAAGGCTTGAGGTTACCCATTCCCGACGCCGCAATGTAGCTGAGCGTGCGGTGATCTGTGTCGCTCAGGCGAGCCTTTGTCGGTAGGCCGCCCGCGGGGTCTGGGCAAGGATCGCGAGGTCCATCCCGAGCCAGTGGTTCTCCACATAATGCCGGTCGAGCAGTGCCATCTCCTCCCAGGGGAGGTCGGAGCGCGCGCTCACCTGCCACAACCCGGTCATTCCGGGGCGTACGAGCAGTCGGTCCGGGCGGTCCGTACGGGCCTCGGGGCGCGGGCCGACCAGTGACATCTCGCCGCGGACCACGTTGAGCAGCTGGGGGAGCCCGTCGAGCGCGCAGCGCTCCAGGAGTGCGCCCGTCCGCCCCGGCCCGGACGTGTCGAAGCGCCAGGTCAGGAAGGGCCGCCCGGCCAGGCCCGCGGCAGGCTGCCGGGTGAAGGGCCGCCCGCCCCGGGTCGCGTACAGCAGTGCGGTGACGGCCGCGAGCGGCAGGGCCAGCACGGCGAGCAGGGCCACCGCCCCGGCGAGGTCGAGCACCCGCTTCGCCGGCGGGGCCGCGGGTACCCGCAGCAGCCGGGGGGCGGTGAGTGTGAGGGGCATGCCAGCACGCTCCCGCACGGGTGGAGGGGCCTCGGCGCGCCGCGCGGCGCGGGTCCCTCGTCCGGCCGCCACGCCCCGCGCGAAACGCAGGGTTGCGCGTAAGGGGCAGCTAAAGGTTGAGCCGACCCGACTCAGTTCTGTTGACGCCTGCGCGGCGATGCGGCATGGTTGAGTCTGTTCCACTCAAGTCAGCTGGAGGAATCGAAATGGCACGTGCGGTCGGCATCGACCTGGGCACCACTAACTCCGTCGTCAGCGTTCTGGAAGGCGGCGAGCCCACCGTCATCACCAACGCCGAGGGCGCCAGGACCACGCCGTCCGTCGTCGCCTTCGCCAAGAACGGCGAGGTCCTCGTCGGCGAGGTGGCCAAGCGCCAGGCGGTCACGAACGTGGACCGGACCATCCGCTCCGTCAAGCGCCACATGGGCACTGACTGGAAGATCAACCTGGATGGCAAGGACTTCAACCCGCAGCAGATGAGCGCCTTCATCCTGCAGAAGCTGAAGCGCGACGCCGAGGCGTACCTGGGTGAGAAGGTCACGGACGCGGTCATCACCGTCCCGGCCTACTTCAACGACTCCGAGCGCCAGGCGACGAAGGAGGCCGGCGAGATCGCGGGTCTGAACGTCCTGCGCATCGTCAACGAGCCGACGGCCGCCGCCCTGGCCTACGGTCTCGACAAGGACGACCAGACCATTCTCGTCTTCGACCTCGGTGGCGGCACCTTCGACGTGTCGCTCCTGGAGATCGGTGACGGCGTCGTCGAGGTCAAGGCCACCAACGGTGACAACCACCTCGGTGGTGACGACTGGGACCAGCGCGTCGTGGACTACCTGGTGAAGCAGTTCGCCAACGGCCACGGCGTCGACCTGTCCAAGGACAAGATGGCCCTGCAGCGTCTGCGCGAGGCCGCCGAGAAGGCGAAGATCGAGCTGTCCTCCTCCACGGAGACCTCGATCAACCTGCCCTACATCACGGCGTCCGCCGAGGGCCCGCTGCACCTGGACGAGAAGCTCACGCGCGCCCAGTTCCAGCAGCTGACCGCGGACCTGCTCGACCGCTGCAAGACCCCGTTCCACAACGTCATCAAGGACGCCGGCATCCAGCTGTCCGAGATCGACCACGTGGTCCTGGTCGGCGGCTCCACCCGCATGCCGGCCGTCGCCGAGCTCGTCAAGGAGCTCACCGGCGGTCAGGACGCCAACAAGGGCGTCAACCCGGACGAGGTCGTCGCCATCGGCGCCACCCTCCAGGCCGGTGTCCTCAAGGGTGAGGTCAAGGACGTCCTGCTCCTCGACGTGACCCCGCTGTCCCTCGGCATCGAGACCAAGGGCGGCATCATGACCAAGCTCATCGAGCGCAACACCACGATCCCGACCAAGCGGTCCGAGATCTTCACGACGGCCGAGGACAACCAGCCGTCCGTGCAGATCCAGGTCTACCAGGGCGAGCGCGAGATCGCGGCGTACAACAAGAAGCTCGGCATGTTCGAGCTGACCGGTCTGCCGCCGGCCCCCCGCGGCGTCCCGCAGATCGAGGTCTCCTTCGACATCGACGCGAACGGCATCATGCACGTGACCGCGAAGGACCTCGGCACGGGCAAGGAGCAGAAGATGACCGTCACCGGCGGCTCCTCGCTCGGCAAGGACGAGGTCGACCGCATGCGCCAGGAGGCGGAGCAGTACGCGGACGAGGACCTGCGCCGCAAGGAGGCCGCCGAGTCCCGCAACCAGGGCGAGCAGCTCGTCTACCAGACGGAGAAGTTCCTCAAGGACAACGAGGACAAGGTCCCGGCCGACGTCAAGACCGAGGTCGAGTCCGCCGTCGCCGAGCTGAAGGAGAAGCTCAAGGGCGAGGACACCGGCGAGATCCGCAGCGCGACCGAGAAGCTCGCCGCGGTCAGCCAGAAGCTCGGCCAGGCGATCTACGCCGACGCGCAGGCCGCCCAGGGCGCAGCCGGCGGCGCCGGTGACGCGGGCCAGGCCAAGGCCGACGACGACGTCGTCGACGCCGAGATCGTCGACGACGAGAAGCCGAAGGGTGGCGCTGCCTGATGTCGGAGGAGACCCCGGGCTTCGACGAGAAGCCCGAAGTCCCCGCCGACGCCGCCTCGGACGACGCCGAGCCGAAGGCCGCCGACTCCGCCGACACGGCGGAGGGGGCGGCCCCGGCCGGGGACAGCGCACAGGACGTGGCCCTGCTGGCGCAGCTGGACCAGGCCCGTACCGCGCTCGGAGAGCGCACCGCGGACCTCCAGCGGCTCCAGGCGGAGTACCAGAACTACCGCCGTCGGGTGGAGCGGGACCGGATCACCGTCAAGGAGATCGCGGTCGCGTCCCTCCTGACGGAGCTCCTGCCGACGCTCGACGACATCGGCCGGGCGCGGGAGCACGGCGAGCTGGTCGGCGGCTTCAAGTCGGTGGCCGAATCGCTGGAGACGGTCGCCGCCAAGATGGGCCTGCAGCAGTTCGGCAAGGAGGGCGAGCCCTTCGACCCGACGGTCCACGAGGCCCTGATGCACTCGTACGCGCCGGACGTCACCGAGACGACCTGCGTGGCGATCCTGCAGCCCGGGTACCGGATCGGCGAGCGTACGATCCGTCCCGCGCGGGTCGCGGTGGCCGAGCCCCAGCCGGGAGCGGCCCCCAAGTCCGAGTCCGCGGAGGGCGACAAGCCGTCCGGCGAGGACGCGGATGCAGCCGACAAGGGCTGACGCAGTACACGTAGAGGCACGGGAGGAGGGACACCGGGGATGAGCACGAAGGACTTCGTCGAGAAGGACTACTACAAGGTCCTCGGTGTCCCGAAGGACGCCACCGAGGCCGAGATCAAGAAGGCGTACCGCAAGCTCGCGCGCGAGTTCCACCCGGACGCCAACAAGGGCGACGCCGCCGCCGAGGAGCGTTTCAAGGAGATCTCCGAGGCGAACGACATCCTCGGGGACGCCAAGAAGCGCAAGGAGTACGACGAGGCGCGCGCCCTGTTCGGCAACGGCGGCTTCCGCCCCGGGCCGGGCGGCGGCGGCTCGTTCAACTTCGACCTGGGCGACCTCTTCGGCGGCACCCAGCAGGGCGGTCAGGCCGGCGGCTTCGGCGGCGGCCTGGGCGACGTGTTCGGCGGCCTCTTCAACCGCGGCGCCGGCGCGGGTGCGGGCACCCGCACCCAGCCGCGCCGCGGCCAGGACATCGAGTCGGAGGTCACCCTCTCCTTCACGGAGGCGGTGGACGGGGCCACGGTCCCGCTCCGGATGTCCTCGCAGGCGCCCTGCAAGGCCTGTTCGGGCACCGGCGACAAGAACGGCACGCCCAGGGTGTGCCCGACCTGCGTCGGCACCGGCCAGGTCTCGCGGGGCAGCGGCGGCGGCTTCTCGCTGACCGACCCCTGCGCGGACTGCAAGGGCCGCGGCCTGATCGCGGAGACCCCCTGCGACGTCTGCAAGGGCAGCGGCCGGGCCCGCAGCTCCCGCACCATGCAGGTCCGGATCCCGGCGGGCGTCTTCGACGGCCAGCGGATCCGGCTGCGCGGCAAGGGCGCTCCGGGCGAGCGGGGCGGTCCGGCCGGCGACCTCTACGTGGTCGTGCACGTCGGCACCCACCCGGTGTTCGGCCGCAAGGACGACAACCTCACGGTGACCGTTCCGGTGACGTTCGCGGAGGCGGCGCTGGGCGCCGACATCAAGGTCCCGACCTTGAACGGCCCGTCCGTGACGCTGAAACTGCCCCCGGGCACCCCGAACGGGCGTACGATGCGGGCCCGCGGCAAGGGGGCGGTCCGCAAGGACGGCACCCGCGGGGACCTGCTGGTCACCGTGGAAGTGGCGGTTCCGACCGAGCTGTCCGACAAGGCACGCGAGGCGCTGGAGATGTACCGCGAGGCGACGGAGTCGCAGGACCCGCGCTCCGCGCTGTTCGAGTCCGCGAAGGGAGCATGACATGGACGGCCGCCGACGACAGTCTTCCCGTCTGGGAAGCGGTTACCAACTCACCGACGAGACCCCGGTCTACGTGATCTCGGTGGCCGCCCAGCTCTCGGGCCTGCACCCGCAGACCCTGCGCCAGTACGACCGTCTCGGCCTGGTCAGCCCGGACCGCACGGCCGGCCGCGGCCGGCGCTATTCGGCCCGGGACATCGAGCTGCTCCGCACGGTGCAGGCGCTGTCCCAGGACGAGGGCATCAACCTGGCGGGCATCAAGCGGATCATCGAACTGGAGAACCAGGTCGCCGCGCTCCAGCAGCGCGTCGCCGAGCTCTCCGCCGCGGTGGACGGCGCCGCCGCCACGCTGCGGGCCCGCGAGGCCCAGGTGCACGCCTCGTACCGGCGCGACCTGGTCCCGTACCAGCCCCCGCAGCCGGGCAGCGCCCTGGTCGTCTGGCGCCCGGCCCCCAAGCGCCCGCTGGACTGAACGGGAGCCCGTCCGGGCCCGGAGCACCACCTGTCAGGCCCCGCCCCTTCCAGGGCGGGGCCTGACGGCTTTCCAGCGGGCTTCTAGAGGACTTGCGGGTCCGGGTGCGGGTCCCGGCCCGGATCGGCGTCCTCGCACTCCTGCGGCGCGGAGGGGCGGCCCAGGATGCCCGACTGGGCGATCAGGTAGCCGAGCTGGGCCCGGCTGCCGCTGCCGAGGGTGGTGGCGAGCTTGGCGATGTGCGCGCGGCAGGTGCGTACGTTCATCCCGAGGCGGCGGGCGATGGCCTCGTCCACGTGGCCCTCGATGAGGAGCTGGGCGATGGTGCGCTGCACGCCGGTGACGCCGCCGGGGGTGCTGCGGTACGTCACCTCCTCCGTCAGGGGCACGGCGCGGTGCCACAGTTGCTCGAACACCTTGATGAGGTAGTCGACGAGGCCGGGGTGGCGCAGTTCCAGGGCGACCCGGCGGTCGTCGCTCACGGGGATGAAGGCGACCGTGCGGTCGAAGATGATGAGGCGCTCTATCAGCTCCTCGAGCGTGCGGATCTCGACCTTGCCCGTGGAGATGCGGTCCACGTAGGCGAGCGTGCCCTGGCTGTGCCGCGCGGTGTGCTGGTAGAGGGTCCGTATGCTGACCCCGCGGTCGATCAGCGGCTGGTCGCGCTCCAGGGCCTGTGTGAGAGCCTCGGAGGGGCGTGCTCCGCCCGGCTGGACCGTCAGCACCTCGGTGTGGCATTCGGCCGTCGCGAGGTTCAGCGCGGCGTTGATCCTTTCGAAACCCTCCAGCACCGTGATGGCATGGGTGTCGGCCGGACTCTGCGCACTGATGGCGAGGAAAGGCTCGAAAGTGTCGGTGAGATCTACAGCGCTGCGTCGGCGGTCCTGGATCTCGCGTTCAATCGGGTGGAGTCGTTGCGCCAAAGCCACGGACGGGGGAACCGGGCGGAGTTGGTTCGCGTCATCCGGGTCGGGCTGCAGAAGGGCGAGTTCCAGCAGGCAGGGGGCGTTCTGGATCTCTCCCCGGGCGATCCGGCCGGTGCTCAGGGCAGCGGCGTAGAGCCGGGTTCCCTCCGCGCACATGGACGTGACGGGGTGGGGATGTGTCGCCATTGTCTCGTTTCGCGTCAAATCTCCACCCCCCAGGGTCCTGAACATGCAAGAACATGATGCATCGTCCCTGTGGCATTGACGTGCCTGAATGAGCCATCGTCTGACACGCGGGGGAGAGGATTCCATCAAGTGAGGACGAAGCCGACCATGTACAAGAGAATGCTTCGCTCGGTGCTTGCCATAGGTTTCTCCGCCGTTGCGGTTTTTGGGGCAGTCAGCGCCGTCGAAAGTGACGCGGGGAGCGCTAGGGACGGTCAGGGCACGAGCCTGACGAGCACGGAGTTCGACACCGGCTGGACCACGGCACCCGTGGGCAAGTACGCCGACACCGGCTGGACCAGCGCCGAGCTGGGCGGCAAGGACGACACCGGCTGGACCGAGGCTCCCGCAGGAGTGTCCGCATGACCCCCGACGACCGCGGCTTCCGCCGCGAGATGGCGTCCGCGTACCGCTCCGGCTGGCAGTTCATCGACCTCGCCACGGCCATCCCCCACCCCGGCGACTCGTTGATGGTCACCCTGTTCGGCCAACCGATCGTCATCGTGCGCGAGGAGGACGAGGACGTACGTGCCTACCGGTGCCTGCGCCGCCCGCGCGGCGCGCCGCAGCCCGTCCGCTGCGAGGTGCGCTACGGAATGGTCTTCGTCAATCTCGACCAGCGGGACCACCAGCTCTTCGAACCCGACATCACCACCGCCACCCCCCGCAGTGCCTGAAGCGATTCCCCCGTCGTTGCAGATCGCTCAGGCGCTACCCCCACACAACGGCGCCATCGTGGACCTGACCACGATGGCGCCGTTGTGATGCCGCCGTCCAGTGCGTGAACCGGACAAGATGAAGAATCAACGGCTCACGCGCGACCCATGGCCCGGTCCAGGGTGATCTCCACGACCACGCGGTCGGGATTGGGCGACGGCGTCCGCCCGTACCGCTCCGCGTAGCGCGCCACCGCGTCGGCGACCGACGCCTCGTCCGTTCGGACCACCGCACGGCCCTCCAGCGTGGCCCAGCGGCGCCCCTCCATCTGGCAGACCGCCACCCGCGCCCCGCCCTCCGGTGTGCCCTGCGCCGCCAGGACGTTGCGGACCTTCTTGCTGTGCTTGTTGCTGATCACCCGGGCCAGGCCGGCCTCCGGGTCGTACGTCACGCCCACCGGCACCACATGAGGGGTCCCGTCGGGGCGCGGGGTGGTCAGTGTGCAGACGTGCCGCTCCCGCCAGAAGGCGAGGTACTCGGGCGTCGGGTTGAGTACGTCATGGGACATGGCCCGAAGGGTACGGGAACCCGTCCCCTCAACTGCCTTGAGTGGAATAGACTCAACTTTGCATACGCTGACTCTGTCAGACCCTTTGCATCCTTCGGAGAGGAGAAGACGCAGTGGACGCCGAGCTGACCAACAAGAGCCGGGACGCGCTGAACGCGGCCACCAGCAGGGCCGTCAAGGAAGGCCACGCGGATCTGACCCCCGCGCACCTGCTGCTGGCGCTGCTCGCCGGCGAGGACAACGAGAACGTCATCGACCTGCTGGTCGCCACGGACGCCGACCAGGCCGCCGTGCGCAGCGGCGCCGAACGCCTCCTGGCGGCGCTGCCCAGCGTCACCGGCTCCACGGTCGCGCCCCCGCAGCCCACCCGCGACCTGCTCGCCGTGCTCGCCGAGGCCGACAGCGAGGCGGGCAAGCTCGGTGACGAGTACCTCTCCACCGAACACCTGCTCATCGCCGTCGCCGCCAAGGGCGGCGGGGCCGGTGAGGTCCTTTCCGCCCAGGGCGCGACGGCGAAGAAGCTGCTGGACGCCTTCCAGAACGCACGAGGAGCACGGCGGGTGACCACCCCCGACCCCGAGGGCCAGTACAAGGCCCTGGAGAAGTTCGGCACCGACTTCACGGCCGCGGCGCGCGACGGCAAGCTCGACCCGGTCATCGGCCGCGACCACGAGATCCGCCGGGTCGTGCAGGTGCTCTCGCGCCGTACGAAGAACAACCCGGTGCTCATCGGCGAGCCCGGCGTCGGCAAGACGGCCGTCGTCGAGGGCCTGGCCCAGCGCATCGTCAAGGGCGACGTGCCCGAGTCCCTGAAGAACAAGCGGCTCGTCTCCCTCGACCTCGGCGCCATGGTCGCCGGCGCCAAGTACCGCGGCGAGTTCGAGGAGCGGCTCAAGACCGTCCTCGCGGAGATCAAGTCCAGCGAGGGCCAGATCATCACCTTCATCGACGAGCTGCACACGGTCGTCGGCGCGGGCGCCGGCGGCGACTCCGCGATGGACGCCGGCAACATGCTCAAGCCCATGCTGGCCCGCGGCGAGCTGCGCATGGTCGGCGCGACCACCCTCGACGAGTACCGCGAGCGCATCGAGAAGGACCCGGCGCTGGAGCGGCGCTTCCAGCAGGTGCTGGTCGCCGAGCCGTCCGTGGAGGACACCATCGCGATCCTGCGCGGGCTCAAGGGCCGCTACGAGGCCCACCACAAGGTCGTCATCAACGACAGCGCGCTGGTCGCCGCCGCGACCCTCTCCGACCGGTACATCACCTCCCGCTTCCTGCCCGACAAGGCCATCGACCTCGTCGACGAGGCGGCGTCCCGGCTGCGCATGGAGATCGACTCCTCGCCCGTCGAGATCGACGAACTCCAGCGCTCGGTGGACCGGCTGCGGATGGAGGAGCTGGCGCTGAACAACGAGTCCGACCCGGCCTCCCGCGAACGCCTCGACAAGATCCGCAAGGACCTGGCCGACCGGGAGGAGGAGCTGCGCGGCCTGACCGCCCGCTGGGAGAAGGAGAAGCAGTCCCTCAACCGGGTCGGCGAGCTCAAGGAGCGCCTGGACGACCTGCGCGGCCAGGCCGAGCGGGCCCAGCGCGACGGCGACTTCGACGCCGCCTCCAAGCTGCTCTACGGGGAGATCCCGGCCCTGGAGCGCGAGCTGGCCGAGGCCACCGAGGAGGAGGCCGAGGCCTCCAAGGCCGGGACCGCGAAGAACACGATGGTCAAGGACGAGGTCGGCCCGGACGACATCGCCGACGTGGTGGGCGCCTGGACGGGCATCCCCGCGGGCCGCCTGCTGGAGGGCGAGACCCAGAAGCTGCTCCGGATGGAGGACGAGCTCGGCCGCCGCCTCATCGGCCAGACCGAGGCCGTACGGGCCGTCTCCGACGCCGTGCGCCGCACCCGAGCCGGCATCGCCGACCCGGACCGGCCGACCGGCTCCTTCCTCTTCCTCGGCCCGACGGGCGTGGGCAAGACGGAGCTGGCCAAGGCGCTCGCCGACTTCCTCTTCGACGACGAGCGGGCCATGGTCCGCATCGACATGTCGGAGTACTCCGAGAAGCACAGCGTGGCCCGGCTCGTCGGCGCCCCGCCCGGCTACGTCGGCTACGAGGAGGGCGGCCAGCTCACCGAGGCCGTCCGGCGCCGCCCGTACAGCGTGGTGCTCCTCGACGAGGTGGAGAAGGCCCACCCCGAGGTCTTCGACATCCTGCTCCAAGTCCTCGACGACGGCCGGCTCACCGACGGGCAGGGCCGCACCGTCGACTTCCGCAACACCATCCTGATCCTCACCTCCAACCTGGGCAGCCAGTTCCTGATGGACCCGGCCACCTCGGCCGAGCAGAAGAAGCAGCAGGTCCTGGACGTGGTCCGGGCGAGCTTCAAGCCGGAGTTCCTCAACCGCCTGGACGACCTGGTGGTCTTCTCCGCGCTGAGCCGGGACGAGCTGGCGCACATCGCCGAGCTCCAGATCGGCCGCCTCGCGAAGCGCCTGGCCGACCGGCGCCTCACCCTGGACGTCACCCCCGAGGCCCTGGCCTGGGTGGCGGACAAGGGCAACGACCCCGCGTACGGCGCCCGGCCGCTGCGCCGCCTGATCCAGACGGCGATCGGCGACCGCCTGGCGAAGGAGATCCTCTCCGGCGAGGTGCGCGACGGCGACACCGTACGGGTCGACGTGGCGGGCGAGGACCTGCTGGTGGGCAAGGCGCTCTGACCGGCGTCCGCCCCGTCCCGCCGCCGGGCACCCCGCGTACAGGAACGTGCGCGGGGTGCACTCCTGTCCGCCCGCAGCGGATCCGTGACCGTCGGGCTGGACATGGGGTGGGCGGGATGGGGGAGGATGCAGGTATCCGCACGAAGGGAAGTACACGGTGAGCATCGACCCGGCCTCGATTCCGAACTTCGGAGGGCAGCAGCCCGATCCGCAGGCCACAGGACCGGCGGGCCCCGTCGTCCCCGACCAGGATCTGGTCAAGCAGCTGCTGGAGCAGATGGAGCTCAAGTACGTCGTCGACGACGAGGGTGACCTCGCGGCGCCGTGGGAGGAGTTCCGTACGTACTTCATGTTCCGCGGCGAAGCGGAGCAGCAGGTCTTCTCGGTGCGGACCTTCTACGACCGTCCGCACAAGATCGACGAGAAGCCGCAGCTCCTCGAGTCGATCGACGACTGGAACCGTCGCACCCTGTGGCCGAAGGTCTACAGCCACACGCACGACGACGGCTCCGTCCGCCTGATCGGCGAGGCGCAGATGCTGATCGGCACCGGCGTCAACCTGGAGCACTTCGTGTCCTCCACGGTCAGCTGGGTCCGCGCGTCCATCGAGTTCGACAAGTGGCTCACGGAGCAGCTCGGACTGGAGAAGGACATCGACTCCGCCGACGGCGAGGACGAGGACGGCGGGGACAACTGACCCCCCGCTGTCACAGGGGCATCTTGGCGAACACCAGGAGGTAGACCCCGTAGCCGTACCCGAGCCCGGCCAGCCCCGCGGTCACCACGACCGCGGAGCGCGGCCGGGCTCGTGCCATCACGGCGGCCAGCGGCAGCAGCAGCGGGAACGCCGGCAGCAGGAACCGCGGCTTCGACTCGAAGTAGCCCGCCCCGCCCACGGCGATCACCAGCAGGACCGCGCTGTAGACGAGCAGCGGCAGCGGCGGCCGGTCGGCGAACAGCAGCACCGCCAGCAGCACGGCCGTGGCCAGCAGGAGCGCGGACACGGCGGTGGCGAGCGCCACGGGTCCGCCGCCGAGCACCTCCCCGACCTTGGACAGGGTGGCCCGGCCCCCGTCGAAGCGGGAGCCCCACTGCCGCTGGACGGCGAAGTACCCGGCCACGTCGTCGCGGGCCGCCCCGACGGCCGCCACGTACGCCAGCCAGCCCGCCGGCGCCAGCAGCCCGGCCGCCCACACACCGGGCGCCCGGGATCTTCGCACGAGCAGCGCGTGCAGGGCCGTGACGGACACGGCCGCGGCCACGGCGATCCCCGTGGGCCGGGTCAGCCCCGCGACCAGCGCCAGCGAAGCGGCGAGCAGCCAGCGCTCGCGCAGCAGCGCGTACAGCGACCAGGCGGCGAGCGCGACCAGCAGCGGCTCGGTGTAGGCGAGGGTGAGCACCACCGCGTGCGGGACCGCCGCCCACAGCGCGACCAGCAGCAGTGCGACGCGCCGCCCGGCCACCAGCTCGCCGACCCGGTAGACCCCGACGGCGGCCACCGCGGCCGCGGTCCAGGAGACGAAGAGCCCGCCCCACTCACCGCCGCCGGCCAGCCGTACCAGCGCCGGATACAGCGGGAAGAAGGCATAGTCGCTCTGCACCAGCCCGGTGACGGGCCAGATCTGGGTGCGGCCGTAGCCGTGCCGGGCGATGGCGAGGTACCAGACGGAGTCCCAGGAATGGCCCAGCACCCGCACGGGGCTGCGGCCGGCCCCCCAGGCGGCGAGGGCCAGCACGGCGGCCCCGGTCACGCGGATCGCGGCGAACACGCCGAGCGCGAGCGCGGCCGCGGGCACACCGACGGCCCTGACGTCCCGCGGCCGCACGAAAACAGACGTACTGCCCGTCGCCGTCATCTACCCCGACTTCCTGCGCTGCGTGCGTGAGGACGCCCATCCGGACGAGGAGGAGCCTCGGGCACACTAAACGCCCCCTGCCCCGCGCCGGGTGTGAACGGCTCGGGAAGCTCCGGTGACATCGGGCACTCCCCGGGGTGCGCCCCCGGCGGCACGCCGGCGGGGGCGCCGGGCAGGCTCCGGCGGGGGCGACTCAGAGCCGCCGCAGCCGTTCGACGGCCTCTTCGAGCACCTCGGTCTTCTTGCAGAACGCCCAGCGGACCTGCGTGGCGCCTGCGGCCTTGTCGTCGTAGAAGACCTGGTTGGGGATGGCGACGACCTCGCAGCGCTCGGGCAGGGCGCGGCAGAAGGCGAGGCCGTCCTTCTCGCCGAGAGGGGTGATGTCGGTGGTGATGAAGTAGGTGCCGCGCGGGCGGAAGACCTGGAAGCCGGCCGCCGCGAGGCCGTCGGCGAGGATGTCCCGCTTGGCGGCGAGGTCGGCGCGGAGAGCGTCGTAGTAGGCGTCCGGCAGGTGCAGGGCCTCGGCGATGGCGTACTGGAAGGGGCCCGAGGAGACGTAGGTGAGGAACTGCTTCGCCGAGCGGACCGCCGAGACGAGCTCCGGCGGGGCGGTGATCCAGCCCACCTTCCAGCCCGTGAACGAGTACGTCTTGCCCGCGCTGCTGATGGTGACCGTGCGCTCGCGCATGCCGGGGAAGCCCGCCAGCGGGGTGTGGGAGCCCTCGAAGACCAGGTGCTCGTACACCTCGTCGGTGACGACCAGCAGATCGCGCTCGACCGCCAGCGCGGCGATCGCCGCGAGCTCGTCCGGGGTCAGGACGGTGCCCGTGGGGTTGTGCGGGGTGTTCAGCAGCAGCAGCCGGGTGCGCGGGGTGACGGCGGCGCGCAGTTCGTCCAGGTCCAGGGCGAAGGCCCCGCCGTGCGGGCGCAGGGTGACGGGGACGCGGGTGGCGCCGGCCATCGCGATGCAGGCCGCGTAGGAGTCGTAGTACGGCTCCAGCGCGATGACCTCGTCACCGGGCTCCAGGAGGGCGAGGAGACAGGCGGCGATGGCCTCGGTGGCGCCCGCGGTGACCAGGACCTCGGAGTCGGGGTCGTAGCCGAGGCCGTAGAAGCGCTGCTGGTGCGCGGCGATCGCGGTGCGCAGCTCCGCAATGCCGGGTCCCGGCGGGTACTGGTTGCCCTGGCCGGTGAGGACCGCGCGGGAGGCCGCCTCGGCGATCTGCGCCGGACCGTCGGTGTCGGGGAAGCCCTGGCCGAGGTTGATCGACCCGGTGCGTGCGGCCAGCGCCGACATCTCCGCGAAGATCGTCGTGCCGAAGGCCGCCAGCCGGCGGTTCAGGAAGGGGCGGTCGCCGCCCACGGGTGCGCTCATGGGCGTCATCCTGCGGGCAACCTCTGGACTTGCTCAAGTGTGCTTTGGGCCGCGCGGGCCGGGGGCATTCCTCCGTCACGCGGGACGCGGGGATCCCGCTCCCCGGGAGGACCGGGGCGTGAGAGAGGGGCGGACATGGAGTTCGTCTTGATAGTGCTCGTGATCTGTGCGCTGATCGTGTTCCTCATGAGCCGGCTCGTGCGGAGGCTGGCGGGGCACGGCTCCCGCCCGCACCGCACGCGCCGCGGCAGGACCAGCTGGTGGGCCGGCAGCGACGGCTCGTCGGGCTGCGGTTCGTCGTCCTCGTGCGGTTCGTCGTCCTCCTGCGGCGGCGGGGGCGGGGGATGCGGCGGGGGCAGCTGACACGGGGTCGCGGACGCGGCCTTGACGGGGGCGTCCGGGGGGCCGTTTCCCCTCGGGCGCCCCGCGCGTTGTCCATGCATCCCGACGCGCGGGACGCAACCTGTTGAACACGTGAACTGCGGAGCCCCCGGGGGGATGTAAACCCCGTCAAGTTGGGTAAAAACGCTGTGAGTGCCGTGCCTTTCATGATTCCCTCGGTTGAGTAGACCAGTCCTCGGACCTCCCTGGACTTCCTGTGGACCCGTGCCGGTTTCCCCCCACCCGTGCTTGCTACCGCTGGCGGGCCCCGGCCCATCTCCCTCGCGCGTTTGCGGAGCCGACTCATGCTCACGACCCTCCAGACCTCCTACACCGACACGCGTGCCGCCGATCTCGCCTGGGCCCTGGGTCGGGACCGGCTGCCCGCCCTGGCCGTACTGAACCTCGAACTCGCGGGGGCGAAGGTCGAGTTGCGCCTGCTCGGGGCCTCCCATCAGGTTCTGCTGGAGGAGCGGGACGTGCTCTGCTCGGAGACGGTCGCCTGCATGCCCGGGAGCAGCACGCCGCTGCCGCTCGGCGTGGCGAAGCGGGTGGGCGACTGGGAGTACGAGTTCGCGGCGCGGGTCGAGACCCTGTCCCGGGGATCCTTCGCGGGGCGTGCGCAGGAGCTGCTCGCGCTGGTGGCCGACCACCCGAACGGCCTGGCGGGGACGTTCCCGGGGAGCCCGCACGCCTTCACCGCCATGCTCGCCCAGCGGTACGAGGGCCAGGTGCGGTGGCGCACCTGGCACGCGTACCCGCAGGAGGGGCAGTTGGTGGCCACCCGCACGCGGATCGGGGTGCGCACGGGCGCCGCGACGCCCGCCCTGGAATCGCCGGCGCTGCTCTAGGCCGTGCGGGGGAAGGGGAGTTCGGACGGTGTGCGCCCGGACGGCGCCCCGCGGCGCGGGGCGTGCGGTGTGGTTACGCCAAATGGCCGGATCGGTGCACCACTTACACCCATGTGGGTGACCGGCTGCGAGAGGGCCGTGACGTACGGTTCGCTTCATGATCGACCGTTCCGTCCCGCGCCGGGTCCTCCCGGCTCCGGAGCCGCGGGGCGCCGCGACCGTCCCGGCCGCCCTGCCCGTACGGCCCCGGACCGGCCGACTCCTGGTCCTGGCCACCGTGTTCGTCTGCGCGGCCTGCGGGCTCGTGTACGAGCTGGAGCTCCTCGCCCTGGGCACCTACCTGATCGGCGACTCCATCACCCAGGCGTCGGTCGTGCTGTCCGTCATGGTCTTCGCCATGGGCGTCGGCTCCCTGCTCGCCAAACGACTTAGGCACCGCCCCGCCCTCGGCTTCGCGGCCATCGAGGCCGGGCTCGCCCTTCTCGGCGGCCTGTCCGCCATGGCGCTGTACGCGAGCTTCGCCTGGCTCGGGGAATCCCGCCCGGCTCTCGTCGCGTTCTCCTTCGCCATCGGCATCCTCATCGGCGCGGAGATCCCACTGCTGATGGTCCTCATCCAGCGCATCCGCCGACAGGACGCGGGCGGCGCCGTCGCCGACCTGTTCGCCGCCGACTACGTGGGCGCCCTCGTCGGCGGGCTCGCCTTCCCGTTCCTGCTGCTGCCGATGCTCGGCCAGCTCACCGGCGCCATGCTCACCGGCACCGTCAACGCCGTCGTCGGCGGCGGGCTGGTCCTGTGGCTCTTCCGCAACGACCTGAGCCGGCGAAGCCGCTGGCTGCTCATCGCCGCGAACCTGACCGTCCTCGTCGTGCTGGCCTCCGCGACCGTCCTCGCCGACGACTTCGAGCGGCTCGCCCGGCGCGCCGTCTACGGCTCCGAGGTGCGGGTCGCCGTCCAGACCGGGGTGCAGGAGCTGGTGCTCACCGGCCCCGCGACCGGCTCCCCGCGCTCCCTCGACCTGTACCTCGACGGGCGGCTGCGGGTCAGCGGCTACGACGAGTACCGCTACCACGAGGCCCTGGTCCACCCCGCGATGACCGGCAGCCACGCCCGCGTCCTCGTCCTCGGCGGCGGTGACGGGCTCGCCGCCCGCGAGGTGCTGCGCTACCAGGACGTCGCGTCCGTCACCGTCGTCGAGCTCGACCCCGGCGTGGTCCGCCTCGCCCGCACCGACCCCATGCTCTCCGCGCTCAACGCGGGGGTGTTCGCCGATCCGCGCCTGGCCGTCGTCCACCAGGACGCCTTCCGCTGGCTGCGCGGGCCCGCCGCGAACGACCGCTTCGACGTGATCGTCTCCGACCTCCCCGATCCAGGCATCACCCCCAGCACGAAGCTGTACTCCCAGGAGTTCTACGGGCTGGCCGCGCGGGCCCTGGCCCCCGGCGGCCGGATGGCCGTGCACGCCGGGCCGCTGGCCACGCGGCCCCGTACGTACTGGACCGTCGACTCCACGCTCCGCGCGGCCGGCCTGCGCACCTCCCCCTACAGCGCGGGCGGCCGCCTCTCGGGCTTCGCCGCCGGCCCCGACCGCACCCCCCTCAGGGGTACCGGCGCGCCGTCGCAGGACTGGGGGTTCGTCCTGGCCGCCCGCGACCAGGAGCCGGCGCTGCGCGTGGACCGCGAGACGCCCGCGCTGCGCTCGCTGTCGACCGGCTCGCTCCAGGACGCGGCGCGCGACGCCGAACGCACCCGGGTGAGCGGACTTCCGCCGTCGACGCTGCCGCATCCGCGGTATTCGTGACCCGGTGCGGTCCAGGCCGTAGGCTCGACCGCATGGAGCATCAGGTGTTCGTCCCGGTACCGGCAGACGACCTCCGCGCCGTGCTGCGCGACCCCGCCCGCGTGGCCCGGTGCGTGCCGGGACTCCAGCAGGACGCCGACACGGGCGCCGGTCCGCTCTCCGGGCGGCTCAGGGTGCGGGCCGGCGGGAGCACCGTGACCTACCGGGGGTCCGCGGCCGTCATCGAGCAGGATCCCGACCACTTCACCTTTGAGGGTGAGGGCACGGAGGTGCGGGGCAGCGGCACCGTGAAGTTCTCCCTCGGGGTGCGCCTGACGCCGGTGCCGGGCGGGACCCGGTTGGACTTCGCCGCCCACGCCACCGCCGACGGGCGCGCCGCTTCCTTCGCGCCCGACGCCGCGGCCACGGCCCTGCGCAGGCTGCTCGACCGGGCCGCCGGCCAGCTGGCCGCGGGGACCGCGATCAGCGATCCCGTCGCCGAGGCCGAGGCCGAGGCCGAGGCCGAGGACGAGGCCGAGGACGGGGACGCCGACGGCCCGGCGGGGCCGCAGGACGAGGTCAGCGAGGTCAGCGCCACGGTCTTCGAGACCGAGGTGCCGCCGCCGTCCCTGGACCCCGCCCTGGACCCGTTCCTGGCCGGCGGGTTCGAGGACCTCGACGCGGCCGGGGCCCCGCACCCCCCGGCCGAGGCGGCCCACGCCCGCCGCACCATGATCGGCCGCAGCGCCGAGGAGGTGGACCACGCCCCTCCGCGCGGCCGGTACGCCCCGGTGCCCGCGCCGGCCGCCACCGCGGCCGGCGACAGCCTGCGCTGGATCGCCCCGGCCGCGGCGCTCGCGCTCGCCTCGGCCGTCGTCATCGGCCGTGCCCTGCGCCGCCGCCGCTGACCTGCGGCCCCAGACCCTCCACCCGGGCGGATTCACCTAGGGTCGACCGCATGAGTACGCAACTGAGCGCCGGCGGCACCGAGGTGACTGTCGACCAGGAGAACGGCTGCCGGATCAGCAGTCTGCGCATCGACGGGACCGAGCTGCTGCGCCAGGGGCCGAGGTACGGGTGCTTCCCGATGGTGCCGTGGTGCGGCCGCATGAAGGACGGCCGCTTCCACGACGGTGCGACCGTGCACCAGATGCCGCTGGACCATCCGCCGCACGCCCTCCACGGCCTCGGCCGCGACGTGCCGTGGCGGCCGGCCGGCGCGACCGCCACGGAGGCCGCCTTCACCTACGACCTCGTCGACCCCTGGCCGACCCCCGGCCGGGTCACCCAGGTCGTCACCCTCACCGAGGACTCGCTCACCCTCACCATGGGCGTCGAGACGTACGGGGACTCCTTCCCGGCCCAGGCCGGCTGGCACCCCTGGTTCCTGCGCAACCTCGGCGGCCGGGACGTGGAGATCGCCTTCGACCCCGCCTGGCAGGAGGAGCGCGGCGCCGACCACCTCCCCACCGGCAAGCGCACCGATCCGGCCCCCGGCCCCTGGGACGACTGCTTCGGCATGCCCGACGGTGTCGACGTCACCCTCACCTGGCCCGGCGCGCTGGAGCTGCGCATCACCAGCAGGTCCGAATGGGTGGTCGTCTACGACCAGGAGGACGAGGCCGTATGCGTCGAGCCGCAGTCCGGCCCGCCGAACGGGATCAACACCGCTCCGCGCCTGGTCACCCCCGTCGACCCGCTGGAGGTCTCCACGACCTGGACGTGGCGGCGGCTCGTCTAGCCCGCAACTAAGCTCGTCGGCATGAGTGACGTACGCGATGCGCTTCTGCAGCAGATCAAGGACAAGGCCGTCGTGCACGGCAAGGTGATCCTCTCCTCCGGCCGGGAGGCCGACTACTACATCGACCTCCGTCGGATCACCCTCGACGGCGAGGCGGCCCCGCTGGTCGGCCAGGTCATGCTCGACCTCACCGCCGAGCTGGACTTCGACTGCGTCGGCGGCCTGACCCTGGGCGCCGACCCGGTCGCCACCTCGATGCTGCACGCCTCCGCCGCCCGTGGTCAGCGCCTGGACGCCTTCGTCGTCCGCAAGGCGCAGAAGGCGCACGGCATGCAGCGCCGCATCGAGGGCACCGACGTGAAGGGCAAGCGCTGCCTGGTCGTCGAGGACACCTCGACCACCGGCGGATCCCCGCTGACCGCCGTCGAGGCCGTCCGCGAGGCCGGCGGCGAGGTCGTCGCCGTCGCCACGATCGTCGACCGCGGTGCGGCCGACGCGATCGCCGAGGCGGGCCTGCCGTACCTCACCGGCTACCGCCTCGAGGACCTCGGCCTGTCCTGACCGGCCACCGCCGCAACTGGCGGCAAAGGTCCTCGGCCACCGGTGAGGCGGCCCTGACCTGGCTTTTCCCTGCGGCCCGGGATGTTTCACGTGAAACATCCCGGGCCGTTCGCCCACCAGGTGAGGCCGGTGGGCTGGACCCTTGCGCGGAGTCTGGAAAGATAAGCGCGACGATGACGTCGCCCCCAGGTCAGGGCCCGTAATAAGCACACTCCCCGCACATCCAAGGAGCGGACAGATGCCCATCGCAACCCCCGAGGTCTACAACGAGATGCTCGACCGGGCGAAGGCAGGCAAGTTCGCCTACCCGGCCATCAACGTGACCTCGTCCCAGACCCTGCACGCTGCGCTGCGGGGCTTCGCGGAGGCCGAGAGCGACGGCATCATCCAGATCTCCACCGGTGGTGCGGAGTTCCTGGGTGGCCAGCACAACAAGGACATGGTCACGGGCGCCGTCGCCCTGGCGGAGTTCGCGCACATCGTCGCCGCCAAGTACGACATCACCGTCGCGCTGCACACGGACCACTGCCCCAAGGACAAGCTGGACGGCTACGTACGTCCGCTCCTGGACATCTCCGCCGAGCGCGTCGCGCGCGGTCTGAACCCGCTCTTCCAGTCGCACATGTGGGACGGCTCCGCCGAGACCCTGGCCGACAACCTGGCCATCGGCCAGGAACTGCTCGCCAAGGCCGTCGCGGCGAAGATCATCCTCGAGGTCGAGATCACCCCGACCGGCGGCGAGGAGGACGGCGTCAGCCACGAGATCAACGACGAGCTGTACACCACCGTCGAGGACGCGATCCGTACCGCCGAGGCCCTGGGCCTGGGCGAGAAGGGCCGCTACCTGCTGGCCGCCTCCTTCGGCAACGTCCACGGCGTCTACAAGCCGGGCAACGTCGTCCTGCGCCCCGAGCTCCTCAAGGACCTCCAGGCCGGTGTCGCCGAGAAGTTCGGCAAGGCCTCGCCGTTCGACTTCGTCTTCCACGGCGGTTCGGGCTCCACGGCCGAGGAGATCGCCACCGCGCTGGAGAACGGCGTCGTGAAGATGAACCTGGACACCGACACCCAGTACGCCTTCACCCGCCCGGTCGTGGACCACATGTTCACCAACTACGCCGGTGTCCTGAAGGTCGACGGCGAGGTCGGCACCAAGTCGAAGTACGACCCGCGCACCTGGGGCAAGGCCGCCGAGGCGGGCATGGCCGCGCGTGTCGTCGAGGCGTGCGCGAACCTGCGCTCCGCCGGCACCAAGATCAAGTAGTCGGCGCCGCTGCTGCCCGGCCGTAGCCGCGGCAGCAGTCGCACAGGAGGGCCCGACCCCCGTCCCACGACGGAGGCCGGGCCCTCCGGCGTTCGCAGGCGGTGGTGGACGGTGGCCCCACGATGGTGTGAACTGCATCCGGCGGTGGGGCGCGGAGGGGGACAGAGGCACATGAGGGCTGGAAGACCGCAGGTGAAGCAGGACCGTGCGGTGCGCACCCGGCGGGCCATCCTGGAGGCCGCCGCGGTGGTCTTCGAGGACCGGGGGTACGACGCGGCCAAGCTGACGGACATCGTCAGCCTCGCCAAGGTCACCAAGGGCGCGCTCTACTTCCACTTCGAGTCGAAGGAACACCTGGCGCAGGCCGTGATCGAGGCCCAGGTGAGCATGCACGCTCCGCTCGCCCCGCAGGAGTTCAAGGCGCAGGAGTTCGTCGACGTCGGCATGGTCTTCTCGCACCGGCTCCGGTACGACGTGCTGATGCGCGGCAGCGCGCGGCTCACCCTTGAGCACAACGGGCGGGAGCTGGACCGGGCCGCGCCGTACCTGGGGTGGATCGACCTGCACACCGCCCTGATGGCGGAGGCGAAGGAGCGCGGTGAACTGCATCCGCACGTGGACCCGTCGGCGGCCGCGCGGCTGGTGGTCGGGGCCTTCGCGGGGCTCAACGTCATGTCGCAGACCCTCGGCCTCGACCTGGACCGGGAGGTCTCGGCGCTCTACGCGAGCGTGATGCCGGGCCTGGTGGTCCCGGCCGTGGCGGAGCGGCTCGACACCGCGCCCGGCCGCGGTGCCAGGGCACTGCACGACGCGGACGAGGCCTGCCGGTGCGACGGCTCGGCAGCGCAGCCGCCCGCGCCCCGCGAGCCGGTCGCGGCAGCCCCCGCGCACTGACCGTCTCCCGCCCGGGCGGCGCCGAGGAACGCCGACGGGCCCTGCGGCCCCCGGCCCACGCCGAACCCATCGGATACCCCGGCCCCGGCGCGCGGCGAGCCCGGCGGCTTCTGCGGACCACCGCACCGCACCCCGGCCCCGGTCGTGCCGCCGGCGCCCGAGGAGGCCGACAGACCTGCGGCCCCCCCCCGCACGTGCCCCCGCCCCGCGGCGAGCCCGGCGGGTTCTGCGGACCACCGCCGGCGCGGCCGCGTCGAGGTGGACGGGGGGTCTTGGCCCCGCACCCCGCTCCGTGGCGAGCCCAGCGGATGCTCGGCCCTCGGCCCCGGCAGCCGGCCCCGCCCCGCGGCGAGCCCGGCGGGTTCTGCGGACCACCGCCGGCGCGGCCGCGTCGAGGTGGACGGGGGGTTTTGCGGACCACCGCACCCGGCAGACTGGGGGCATGTCCATTCACCAGAACCTGCTCGGGGGCCCCGCCCCCACCCACCTCCCCGACGAGCCCGGCCGTGAGGCCATCACCGCCGGCACCCCGGCCGTCGAGGTGGCCGCCGCGCACCCCACGTCCTCCCTCGCCTGGGCGGTCCTCGCCGACGAGGCCTTCGCCGCCGGCAGCACGGTGGAGTCGTACGCCTACGCCCGTACCGGCTACCACCGCGGTCTCGACGCGCTGCGCCGCGCCGGATGGAAGGGCCACGGCCCCGTCCCGTGGGAGCACGAGCCGAACCGCGGTTTCCTGCGCGCCCTGCACGCTCTGGCCCGCGCGGCCGAGGCGATCGGCGAGAAGGAGGAGTACGAGCGCTGCACGACCTTCCTGCGCGACTCGTCCCCGACGGCGGCGGACACGCTGAGCGCCTGATGCCGTACAGCGGGGAGTGACACACGGACATTTCATATGGTCTGCGTCACTCCCCGCTGGAGCGCCGGCGCGACGGCGCCCTATGATGCGGGCAGGGGACCGGGGCTCCACTCACCTCACGGAAGGAGCGGACCGCTACCCGGAAGCACGTGTCGAGGAGACAGCGATGTCGAACACCCTTGATGCCTCCGGAGTCGGCGGGGACACCCCGAACCTCGACTTCGACGGCACGACCCCGTACGAGGACTACGTCCAGGCGGACGTCCTCACCCACCTCCAGCACCTCCGCTCGGACGACCCCGGCGAGATGGTCTTCCTGGTCACGACCCAGGTCATGGAGCTGTGGTTCACGGTCATCGTCCACGAGTGGGAAACCGCCGCGAAGGCTCTGCGCGAGGACCGCATCCCGGTCGCGATGGATGCGCTGAAACGTTCCCTTCGTGAACTGGAGGCCCTCAACGCCTCCTGGCGCCCGCTCGCCCAGCTCACCCCGGCGCAGTTCAACGCCTACCGCGGTGCCCTCGGCGAAGGTTCCGGTTTCCAGTCGGCCATGTACCGCCGGATGGAGTTCCTGCTCGGCGAGAAGTCGTCCTCCATGCTGGTCCCGCACCGCGGTGCGCCGCGCGTCCACGCGGAGCTGGAGAAGGCCCTCCAGGAGCCCAGCCTCTACGACGAGGTGCTGCGCCTCCTGGCCCGCCGCGGCCTGCCGGTCCCGGAGTCCGTCCTGCACCGCGACCTCTCGACGCGCTACGAGGCCTCCGCCGAGGTCGAGGCCGTCTGGACCGGGCTGTACGCCGCCCCCGACGAGAACCTCGACCTCCACCGGCTCGGCGAGGTCCTCACCGACGTGGCCGAGCTCGTCTGGCGCTGGCGCAACGACCACCTGGTCGCCACCCGCCGCGCGATGGGCGCGAAGACCGGCACGGGCGGCTCCGCCGGGGTGGCCTGGCTGGAGAAGCGCGCGACGAAGAACGTCTTCCCGGAGCTCTGGACGGCGCGCAGCCATGTCTGACACCTCCGCCGACATAGCGGCGGACCTCCGCACCCGCGCGGCCGCCCTGGACGCCGCCGACGAGCTGGCGAAGCTGCGCGAGCGCTTCACCCTCCCCGAGGGCGTCGTCTACCTGGACGGCAACTCGCTCGGCGCCCTCCCGGCCGGCGTGGCCGCCACCACCGCCGACGTCGTCGCCCGGCAGTGGGGCGAGCTCCTCATCCGCTCGTGGGACGAGAGCGGCTGGTGGACGGCGCCCGAGCGGATCGGCGACAAGATCGCCCCGCTGATCGGCGCAGCCCCCGGCCAGGTGGTCGTCGGCGACTCCACCAGCGTCAACCTCTTCAAGGCCCTGGTCGGCGGCGCCCGCCTCGCCGCTCCCGGCCGGACGAAGCTGCTGGTCGACTCCGCGACGTTCCCCACCGACGGCTACATCGCGCAGTCCGCGGCCCGGCTGGCGGGCCTGACCGTCGTCCCCGTCGACCCCGCGCAGGCGGCGGAGGCGATCGACGCGGACACCGCCGTGGTCCTCCTCAACCACGTCGACTACCGCAGCGGCCGGCTCCACGACCTGCCGGCCCTCACGGCGGCGGCCCGCGCCGCCGGGGCGGTCGCGGTCTGGGACCTCTGCCACTCCGCGGGCGCCCTGCCCGTGGGCCTCGACGCGCACGAGGTCGACCTGGCGGTCGGCTGTACGTACAAGTACCTCAACGGAGGCCCCGGCGCCCCCGCGTACCTGTACATCGCCGCCCGTCACCAGGACGCCTTCGAATCCCCCCTGCCCGGCTGGAACGGCCACGCGGACCCCTTCGCGATGACCCCGGCCTACGAGGCGGCACGGGGCGCGACCCGCGGCCGCGTCGGCACCCCGGACATCCTGTCCATGCTGGCGCTGGAGGCGGCGCTCGACGCCTGGGACGGCGTCGCCGTCGAGGCGGTGCGCGCCAAGTCCCTCGCCCTGACCGACTTCTTCCTCGAATGCGTGGCGGCGTACGTCCCGCAGGGCCTGGTCGAGTCGGTCACCCCGGCCGAGCACGAGCGCCGGGGCAGCCAGGTCTCGCTGCGGACCGAGAACGCCCGAGAGGTCATGGGGGAGCTCATCGCCCGGGGTGTCATCGGCGACTTCCGCGCCCCCGACGTCCTGCGCTTCGGCTTCACTCCGCTGTACGTCGGTTTCGCCGACGCGGAGCGCGCAGCGCGCACGCTGGGTCACATTTTCGGGTGACGGGGTAGCGAAACGTCACATCACAGGGCGGGCGGGGCTACGGCTCCGTCCGCCCGGTCATATTCCGGGCCCGGCACGGAACCAGCTGTTCCAGACTGATACGGTCCCGCTCTGCCGGAACACCGGAACATCTGTCCCCGCTGTCCCACGCGTTACCGAGAGGTTGAGCCGATGACGGACCCCGCCGCCGTGGAACGGGACGCCGCCGAGGCCGCCTCGGCCTTCGCCCATCCGGCGGTCGCACCGGACGTGACGGCCGCATACGGGCAACACCCCGACCACGTCGTCGACTTCTACGCCCCGCGCGGCGAGACCACGGGCCCGGTCCCGCTCGTGGTGGTCCTGCACGGCGGGGCGTGGCGGGCCCCCTACGACAGGCAACACGCCACCCCCTTCGCGGACTTCCTGGCCCGGCGCGGTTTCGCCGTCGCCAACGTCGAGTACCGCCGGGGCAGTTCCCTGCCACACCAGAACGCCGGAACGCCGGTCGCCGGGCGCTGGCCGGAGACCTTCGACGACGTCGCCGCCGCGATGGACGCCCTCCCGGGCCTCGTCGCGGACGCCCTGCCGCAGGCCGACGTCCGCCGCGTCGTCGTCACCGGCCACTCGGCGGGCGGCCACCTCGCGCTGTGGGCCGCGGCCCGGCACGTCCTCCCGCACGGCTCGCCGTGGCGGCTGTCCGCGCCGCCGATGCTGCGCGGGGTGGTGGCGCTGGCGCCGATCGCGGACTTCACGGTGGCGGAGGAACTGGGCGTCTGCGGCGGGGCGAGCGCGCAACTGCTGGGCGGTGCCGACCACTGGGACGAGCGGCTGCCGTCGGCCGACCCGGCGGCGCTGCTGCCGACGGGCATCGCCACGGCGGTGGTCCAGGGCCGGGACGACATCGTGGTCCCGCAAGCGGTGGCCGAGGCGTATGTGGCGGCGGCGGCGAAGGCCGGCGAGATGGTGGGGCTGACCCTGCTCGACGGGGTCGGCCACTTCCCGCTGATCGACCCCGCGGCGGACGCCTGCGCGGTCGTGGCGGAGGAGATCTCCCAGCTGGCCTGGTAGCGGACCGCCCCCCGCCGCGCACCGTCCCCGCCACGGCGAAAACCCCTGGCGGGGATGTCCCACAGGCTGGGTACCCTGGTCGAGATTTGATCAGTTTGTGCCAAAGACCAACGAAAAATGGGGGGCCGGTGCGCAATCACCGACTCGTAATGACCGCTGCCGTCATGGCGGCGGGTCTCGGGCTCAGCCCGAGCGCGGCCTCGGCGGCCGAGGGACCGGCCAAGCCCGCCGTGCCGGGCCAGGTCAAGGCCGAGAAGGCCGCGAAGCCTGCGGGCGAGAAGTTCCACAGCCCTGCCGACCGCACGGTCCGCACGGCATTGCCGGACGCCGGCAACAAGGCCGCAGCCGACCATCCGGGGATCGAGGTGGCGATCGATGGTCGAAGTGACAGCGCATACGGGCTTGTTATCGACACCAAGATCACTGCACCGGACACCTTGCTCGACGTCGTCATCGACTGGGGCGACGGCCGGACGGAGAAGGCGAGCATCAAGGGGTCCGGCGCGCTGTCCCACGGGCACTCGTACGCCGAACTCGGCAATTACAAGGTGAAGGTCACTGCGACCGACGTCGCCAACGGAGTCCAGGCTGCCAACGAGGTCGCGTACGTGACCCCGGGCGCCAAGTTCGTACCGATCGACCCGACCCGGATGCTGGATACCCGTAACGGTACGGGCACGAGCGCCGGCAAGGTTCCCGGGCGGGGCTCGACCCGTGTGAAGGTGGCGTCCAGCCGCGACTTCCAGGACGGACTCACGGCGGTCGCCCTCAATGTCACCGTCACCAACACCACCGACAGCGGCCACGTCACGGTGTGGTCGGGGGACAAGAACTCCGGGCGGCCCGACACGTCGAACCTCAACTACACGGCTGGCGGCTCCGTCCCGAACATGGTCATCGTGCCAGTGGGCGCCGACGGCTACGTGGAGCTCTTCAACGGCGGCTGGAGTTCGGTCGACCTGATCGCCGACATCACGGGCCGCTTCGTCCGTACAGGGGGCAGCGGCTACACCTCGATGGCCCCGGCGCGGTTCGTCGACACCCGCGAGGGCCTGGGCACGACCAGGGGCCAGCTCGCCGGACGGGGCACCTTCGAGACGCAGATCAGCGGCCTGAAGGGGGTACCCCAGGGCATTACGGCCGTGGCCCTGAACGTGACCGTGACGGACCCGAAGCAGGCCGGACACCTGTCCGTCTTCCCTGGCGGCCCGACCCCGACCGCGTCGAGCCTGAACTTCACCGCCGGGCAGACGGTCGCCAACTCCGTGATCGTGCCCGTGAGCGCGGACGGCAGGATCAGTGTCTTCAACGGGGCCTGGGCCGGTGCGGACGTGATTGTCGACGTCGTGGGCCACTACAACAAGGACAGCAAGGCGGCGTACCGGCCGATCGGCCCGTGGCGGACGCTCGACACGCGCGATCCCGAAAGCTGGTGGCCGGGCGGGCGCCTGCCGGCCCGCGGGTACATCCCCCAGTGGTACGCGCCCGATGACGACCCCGCGGCTGACGAGGCCTTCGTGCTCAACACCACCGTCACCACCACGGTGGACTCCGGATTCCTCTCCGTGGCCCCGAGTCCCTTCCCGTGGCTGGTGAACGACCGGCCCGGGGCGCCCGTCCCGCCCCGTCCCGGTTCCTCCACCCTGAACTGGACGAAGGGCGCCACCGTCGCGAACCTGGTGCAGGCCGCTTCCGGCGACCACGGCATCGTCCACTTCTGGAACCAGGGCTGGAAGGACGCCGACCTGATCGTCGACTTCTACGGCATCTACGAGACCGACTGATCAGCCGGTCCGCGCCTGCGGAGAGAGCCCCGCCCGATCTCACGATCGGGCGGGGCTCTCGCTCGTTCTTCCTGGCGCCAGGGGGTCGTTCAGGTCGCAGCGGGCAGCCGGAGCATCGGCGCCGTCCGGCTGCACACAGGGATCGGTGCGGGACGGAAAAGAGCCATCTCCCCCTGATCGCACAGGTATTCGCGATCTCGCGGGTGAAGATCTATGTACTCTGGCGTTCAGACCTGAGCACGTTCAAAAATGGGGGGATCGGTGCGCAGTCGCCGTCTCGTAATTTCCGTCGCCGTCATCGCGGCAACCATCGGGCTCGCCCCGGGCATCGCCCAGGCTGCGGAGCCGGTCGCGCCCGGAGCGGTCGCGCCCGGCGTGGGGGCGCCCGCCGTCGACCTGGCCAAGGTCGCGGCGCCCGACCTGAAGGCCTACAACAGCCCCGCGGAACGCTCCGTCCGCACCGCCCTGCCCGGCGCCAAGGGCGGAGCCGCCGCCCAGCAGGCGGCCGGCAACCCGGACCTGGCCCTCGTCCTGAACGCCGCGGCCACCACCGCGCACGCGTTCGACCTGGAAACCACCGTCATCAGTGCCGACTCCGCCCTGAAGGTCACCGTCGACTGGGGCGACGGCAGCAGCCCCGACGGCATGGACGCGTACGGCTCGACCATCCTGAAGAGCAGTCACACCTACGCGCGACTCGGCCAGTACACCGTCAAGGTCACCGTGGCGGACCCGGCCAACCAGGCCGAGGTCGTCAACGAGTTCCAGGTCATGACCGCCGGCTCGGACTTCGTCGCGCACACCCCGACCCGCCTGCTGGACACCCGCGACGGGACCGGCGCGGTCCGGGGCAAGGTCCCGGCGTACGGCTCGACCCGCGTGAAGGTCGGCGGCAGCGGCGCGATACCCGAGGGGGTCACCGCCGTCGCCCTCAACGTGACCGTCACGAACACCACCAGCGCGGGGCACATCACGGCCTTCGCGGAGGGCACCGAGCGGCCGACCACCTCGAACGTGAACTTCGAGGCGGGCCAGTCCGTCCCCAACCTGGTCATCGTGCCCGTCGGCAAGAACGGCCACGTCGAGCTCGCCAACCGCGGCGCCGAGTCCGTCGACCTGATCGCCGACGTGACCGGATACTTCACGCGCGCGGACGCGGCCGGCTACACGCCGATGACGCCGGTCCGGTTCGTCGACACCCGCGAGGGCCTCGGCACCACCCGGGGCCGGCTGGCGGGGCAGCAGACCTTCGGCACGAAGATCAGCGGCCTGCGCGCGGTGCCGGAAGGCATCACCGCCGTGGCGCTGAACGTGACGGTGACGGGCCCCGGGGAGGCCGGGCACCTGTCCGTCTTCCCCGGCGGCGGGAACGTCCCGATTACGTCCAATCTGAACTTCACCGCAGGCCAGACGATCGCCAACGCGGTGATCGTGCCGGTCGGCCCCGACGGCACGATCAACATCCGCAACGGCTCCTGGGCCGGTACGGACGTGATCGTCGACGTCGTCGGCTACTACAGCGCCGACAGCAAGGCCGCCTACATGGGGCTGCGGCCGGTCCGGCTGCTCGACACCCGCGACCCGCGCTGGACCCACGGTCCGATGCTGGGCCGCGGCTACATCTGGCAGGCGCTGTCCGCGGACGAACCCGGCATCGCCGGCTACGTGCTCAACACCACGGTCACCAACACCGCCGGCGCGGGCTTCCTGTCGGTCGCCCCGGACCCGAACACGCGCGAGCAGTACCGCCAGGGCCGCCAGGTCTTCCCGGAGCGCCCCACCGCCTCGACCCTGAACTGGACGGCAGGCAAGACCGTCCCGAACCTGGTCCAGGCAGGCTCCGGGAAGAACGGCATCGTCGACTTCTGGAACCAGGGCTGGGACAAGACCGATCTTGTCGTCGACATCTTCGGCTACTACGAGAGCAACTGATCCACCGCGGGGCGCCCCGGGGACGGCCTCGGCCTCCCCGGGGCGCTTCAGCGTTCGGGCGGTCTGCCGCCCGGGGCCAGGTGCTCCACCAGCTCGGCCAGGTCCTCGCAGACCTGCTCGATCCGCAGCCGTACGTTGTTCTGCTCGGTGACGAGCGCGGACAGCAGCAGCCCGGTCAGGGCGGCCGCTCCGTTCAGGGCCTGGAGGTTGACCATGAGCTCGAACAGGCTGTAGTCGACGAACGGCCCCGCCTGGTCGTGCGCCGCCGAGATGGCCAGGACCGAGATCAGCAGGGCGCACGGCGCGCTCCCGGCGAACTGGAACCGTACGGCTGCCCAGATCAGCAGCGGGAAGACGAGGAAGAGCACGGACAGGTGGCTGCGGGTGGCCACGAGGGTGACGATGACGGACGTGACCGCCAGGGCCGACACCTCGGCCAGCCGGTAGTCGTCCCGGGGCAGCCGGGCCCGGCGCAGCACGAGCAGCAGCGGGGTCACGACGAGCACCCCCATGGCGTCCCCGACCCACCAGGCCGCCCACACCGGCCAGAATCCGCCCCGGGGCAGGTCGCCGGTGAGGACGAGGGTCCAGGTGCCGGCCGTCGCGCTGATCAGCATCGGCAGCAGGCCGCCCAGGAAGACGAGCGCCAGCGCGTCGCGCAGCCGGTCCATCTGCGTGCGGTAGTCCACCCGGCGCAGCATCAGGTACGCGCACACCGGCGCGACCGTGTTCCCCGCGAGGATGCCGAGGTCGGTGAGGTCGAATTCGCTGATGCGTTCGATGGCGAAGTAGGTGCCGAGGGAGATCCCCGGCCAGACCCGCAGGCCCAGCCAGAGCAGGGCGGCCAGCGCGATGCCGGTGGGCAGCCACAGCGGGGTGACCTCGGCGCCGTCGACGGTCACGCTCTGGCGCAGGCCGATCCGCCCGCCGATGTAGTAGGCGACGGCGACGGCGAGGATCAGTAGGAGCAGTTCGGCCGGACGTCGCCATCCTTCGGTGCGCACCACGTCATCAGACAACAGCCCGAGGGCCGGGCGGGGCGTGACACGCGCTACGCCGCCCCCTGGGGTTCCCGGCCGGCGCCGGGGCCGCAGTCCGGTTCCGGGCCCGTTGCGGCCGCGTCGTGGCTGAGGACGAGCACCGCGGCGTCGTCCGCGTGGCCCGTCGAATCGGCCACCTTCATCACCTCGGCGGCCAGCTCTGCGGGGTCGGTGCCCGCCGCCTCCCGGACGACGCTGACCACGCGTTCCAGCCCGACCTCGAGGGGGAACCGCGGGCCCTCGACCACGCCGTCGGTGAGCAGGACGATCGAGCCCGCCTGGGTCAGCCGCCGCCGGGTCACCGCGTACGCCGACCCGGGAACCAGGTTCAGCGGCAGCCCGCCGTTGTCCTCGGCTATGCCGTACCGGCCGTCGACCGTGGCCCAGACCGCGGGGACGTGACCGGCCCGGGCGCTCTCCAGCTCCCAGGTGTCCGGGTCGAAGCGGAGCAGGCTGCAGGTCGCGAAGAGGTCGCGGTTCATCGAGAGCAGCACCTCGTTGGCCCGGCTGAGGACCTCGCCGGGATCGACGACCACGGCCGCCACGGCCCGCAGGCAGATCCTGACCTGCCCCATGAAGGCGGCCGCGTCGACGTCGTGCCCCTGGACGTCGCCGATACAGAAGGCGAGCGCGCCCTCCGGCAGGCGGAAGCCGTCGTACCAGTCGCCGCCGATGTCGAGGCCGTGGCGGGCGGGCGAGTAGCGGGCCGCGGTGCGCAGCCCGGGCAGGCAGGGCAGCGAGGTGGGCAGCATCTCGCGCTGCAGGGCCTCGGCCAGCTCCACGCGGGCCTGCTGGAGCTCCACGCCCTGCCGCGCCTGCGCGGTCAGTCGGCCGAGCATGCTCAGCAGGTCGGCGCTGGCCACCCGAGGGGGACGGCGCCGGCTCATCGAAGGCTCCGACGATGGTGCATCCGTCCCTGCTTCCGCCGTGGAAAGGACGTGCCCATCATATTTCCGCCCCCCTGGACCGCGCCCCCCGAGACGGCTCGGGCCCGGCGGTGACGGGGTCCGGCCGCCTACCCGAGAAGGCGGAGGCCCCCGTGACCTGCTCGGGAGCTGTGGACAGCCGGAGTGTTGCGCCCCCCGGACAGCCCGAAGGGCGGGATGCGCCGTGCGCGTCCCGCCCCTCGGGTGGTGCGTGTGCTGCCTACAGGAACGAGTTGATCTCGATCGTCTCGGTGCGGCCGGGGCCGACGCCGATCGCGGAGATCGGGGCGCCCGACATCTCCTCCAGGGCCTTGACGTAGGCCTGGGCGTTCGCCGGCAGGTCCTCGAAGGTCTTGGCCTTGGTGATGTCCTCGGACCAGCCGGGGAGGTATTCGTAGATCGGCTTGGCGTGGTGGAAGTCGGTCTGCGAGTAGGGCAGCTCCTCGACGCGCTTGCCGTCGATCTCGTACGCGACGCACACCGGGATCTGCTCCCAGCCGGTCAGCACGTCCAGCTTGGTGAGGAAGAAGTCGGTGAGACCGTTCACGCGGGTGGCGTAACGTGCGATCGGCGCGTCGAACCAGCCGCAGCGACGGTCGCGGCCGGTGGTCACACCGCGCTCGCCGCCGATGCGGCGCAGGTCCTCGCCGTCCTGGTCGAACAGCTCGGTCGGGAACGGGCCCGCGCCGACACGGGTGGTGTAGGCCTTGAGGATGCCGATGACACGGCTGATCTTCGTCGGGCCGACGCCGGTGCCGGTGCAGGCGCCGCCCGCGGTCGGGTTCGACGAGGTGACGAAGGGGTAGGTGCCGTGGTCGACGTCGAGCAGGGTGCCCTGGCCGCCCTCGAAGAGCACGACCTTGTCCTCGTCCAGCGCGTTGTTGAGGATCAGGGTGGTGTCGGCGACGTACGGCTTGATCTGCTCCGCGTACTGGAGCATCTCCTCCACGATCGCGGCGGCGTCGATCGCGCGGCGGTTGTAGAGCTTCGCGAGGAGCTGGTTCTTGCCCTCGAGGGCCGCTTCGACCTTCTGGGTGAGGATCGACTCGTCGTAGAGGTCCTGGACGCGGATGCCGATGCGGTTGATCTTGTCCGCGTACGTCGGGCCGATGCCGCGGCCGGTCGTACCGATCTTGCGCTTGCCGAGGAACCGCTCGCCGACCTTGTCGAGGGTGACGTTGTACGGCGTGATCAGGTGGGCGTTGCCGCTGATGAGCAGCTTGGAGGTGTCGATGCCGCGCTCGTTCAGACCGCGCAGCTCGGAGAGCAGGACGGCCGGGTCGACGACGACGCCGTTACCGATGACCGGGGTGCATCCGGGGGAGAGGATGCCGGAAGGGAGAAGGTGCAGCGCGTACTTCTGGTCGCCGACGACGACCGTGTGGCCGGCGTTGTTGCCACCCTGGTAGCGCACTACATAGTCAACGGATCCACCGAGCAGGTCGGTGGCCTTTCCCTTGCCCTCGTCACCCCACTGAGCTCCGAGCAGCACAAGAGCGGGCACAGGCGTACACCTCTTCCGGATGGGGCATGTCCAAGGTCAGGGGGCGTACGACGATGTACGCGGGCTGAGCCGTCGGACGGGTTGCCCCGGAATAGACGAAGGCCCTGGCGCAATAGCGCAAGGGCCTCTTGCACAAAGATGCTACCCGAGGAAGGACCGAGGTGTCGGCTCCAGAGCCCACCATGAGCGAAGCGGGCGCGCCGGTAGGCGGTCTGCTGGTGCTCGTCGACCCGGTCGCCCGCCGTCTTGACGGCGAGTCCGTGCGGATCGCGAAAGATGTGTTGTCAGCGGGGGCGGCGGCGAAGATCTGCCTCCCGGATTCGCAGGAGGAGTTTGCGCGGGCGCTCGCCCGCCGGGGCCATCGGCAGCCGGTGGTCGTGGGCGACGACCGGGCCCTGGTGCGGGCCGTAGGGCTGCTGCACCGGGAGCGGGGGCTCGGCGAGAGCACGCTGGCGCTGGTTCCGGTGGGGCCGGTGGGGTCCCTGGCGCTGGCGAGGTCGCTGGGGGTGCCCCAGTCCGCCGTCTCGGCGGCCCGGGCGGTGCTCGACGGTTCGGTCCGCACGTGCGACCTGCTGGTCGACGACAGCGACGGGGTGGTGCTGGGCGCGTTGCGGATCCCGCCGCTGCGGGGGCCGGAGCGGGTCCCCAGGCCGGCCGGGCCGTCGGTGTGGAGCACGTACCGCTCGCTGGTGCGGACCCTGGTCCGGCCGGTGGCGGCGGCGGGCGGGGTGGGCGGCGGGCACCACAGGCTGCGGGTCGAGGCCGACGGGGTCCTGCTGGCCGATGTGGACCAGCCCGTGGCGGACGTCTCGGTGCGCACGCGGGGCGACGGCGAGCCGGCGGAGGTCTCGGTGCGCACGGGAGGCGGCTTCGGCGGCTCGACGGTGACGGCCCGGGCGAAGACGGTGACGGTGTCCGGCGCGGACTTCCGCTACCGCGCCGACGGCGCGATGGCCGGTCCCGTACGCCGCCGTACGTGGACGCTGCGCCCCGGGGCATGGACGCTCACCCTGCCCCGGTGACGGCCGCCCTGCACCGCCGCGACAGGACCGCCTGAACCCGGAAAGGGGACCCGAAATGGGGACCCGAAATGGGGACAAAAGGGGACCCGGAAAGGGGGCGGCGGCCCAACCGGCCTAGAACTCCACGAGCAGGCGCTTCAGGCCGCGGATGACGTAGCCGTCCTGCCACTGCGGCTCCTCGACGAGCCGCAGTGGCGGAACGCCTTCCGCCAGCAGCGCCCCGAACGAGGCCTCCAGCTCCCGCCGCGCCAGCGGCGCCCCCAGGCAGTAGTGGATCCCCGCCCCGAAGGTCAGGTGCGGATTGTCGGCCCGTGCGAGGTCCAGGCGGTCGGGGTCCTCGAAGCGGGCGGGATCCCGGTTCGCTGATCCGAAGAGCAGCGCGACCTCGGCCCCGCGGGGGATGTCGGTGTCGCCGACGCGGATGTCGTCGAGCACCCAGCGCTCGAACATCTGCAGGGGAGTGTCGTACCGCATGAGTTCATCCACAGCTGTGGACAACTTTTCGGCGTCGCGGCCGGCGCGGAGCGCGGCGAGCTGGTCGGGGTTGCGGAACAGCGCCCACCACCCGTTGACCGTGGTGTTCACGGTGGCCTCGTGCCCGGCGTTCAGCAGGAGGACGCACGTGGAGATCATCTCCTGTTCGCTGAGCCGCCCCTCGTCGTCGTGAGCGGCGATCAGCCCCGAGACCAGGTCCTCGCCGGGGCGCGTGCGCCGCTCGGCGATCAGCTCCCGCAGGTACGCGCTGAAGTCGATGCTCGCCCGCACCGCCCGCCGCGCGGTCTCCTCGTCCGGCCGGAGCTCGAACATCCCGCAGATGTCCGCCGACCAGGGCCGCAACAGCCCCCGGTCCGACTCGGGCACACCCAGCAGCTCCGCGATCACGGCCACCGGCAGGGGTTCGGCGACCGTGGCGAGCAGGTCCCCGCCGCCGTCCGCGAGCAGCCGTGCCACCAGCTCCCCGGCCATCCGCTGCACGGCCGGCACCAGCCGCTCCACCGTCCGCGGGGTGAAGGCCTTCGCCACCAGCCGGCGCACCCGCGCGTGCGCCGGATCCTCCAGATCCAGCAGGCCGTTGTTGTTGAGCAGGTGGAACGGCTCGTGCTCCGGCGGCGGCGCCTGCCGCCCGAACTCCTCGTGCGTGAACCGGTGGAGATACGTCCGACCCAGCCGCCGGTCCCGCAGCAGCGCGCTCACATCGGCGTAGTGCGGCACCAGCCACTGCCCGGTGGCATCCCACCAGATGGCCCGCCCCCGCTCCCTCAACTCCCGGTAGGCCGGGTACGGATCGGCGACGAACGCGGCATCCCACGGATCAAAGCCCATCCCCGCAGAGTAAGCGCTCCGCCTGCGGATCAGGCCGGTGTCACCAGGCGGGTCTCGTAGGCGAACACCGCCGCCTGCGTCCGGTCCCGCAGGCCCAGCTTCACCAGGATCCGGCTCACATGGGTCTTGATCGTGGACTCCGCGACGATCAGCCGGTCGGCCATCTCCGCGTTCGACAGGCCCTGCGCGATGAGGATCAGCACCTCCGTCTCCCGCTCCGTCAGCTCGCCGACCCCCGCCGGATCCGCGAGCTTGCGCGCCTCGGAGATCTTCGAGAACTCCGCTATCAGCCGCTTGGTCACCGACGGTGCCAGCAGAGCCTCCCCGGCCGCCACCACCCGTACGCCGTCGGCCAGCTGACGGGCCGAGGCATCCTTCAGCAGGAACCCGGACGCCCCCGCCCGCAACGCCTGGTACACGTACTCGTCGAGATCGAAGGTCGTCAGGACCAGCACCTTCGCGTCCGTGTCCGCCGCCACGATCTCCCGCGTCGCCTCCAAGCCGTTCATCACAGGCATCCGGATGTCCATCAGCACCACGTCCGGCCGCAGCGCCGCCACCTGCGCGATGGCCTCCCGGCCGTCGACCGCCTCGCCCACCACCTCGATGCCGTCCATGGCGTTCAGCAGAACCGAGAACCCCTCGCGGACCATCATCTGGTCGTCGACGATCAGCACCCTGATCGTCATGCCGTCCCCTCCTGCGGCTCGGGCACCGGCTCGGGACGGTTGCGCACCGGAATGAACACCGCGACCTCGTACCCGCCGGACTCCGTCCGCGCGGCCGTCATCTCCCCCTCCAGCATGGCCACCCGCTCCCGCATCCCGGTGATGCCGTGGCCGGCCCCCGGCGAGGGCCGCACATCCCCGGTCGGCGCCTCGTTCACGACACGTATCCCCAGGCCGCCCAGGACGTACGACACCTCCACCCCGGCCGCCGCACCCGGGGCGTGCCGCAGGGTGTTGCTCAGGGCCTCCTGAATAATCCGGTACGCCGACAGCTCCACACCCTGCGGCAGCTCACGCACCGCGCCCGTGACCGTCTTCTCCACACTCAGTCCGGCCTCGCGCACATTGGCCAGCAGCCCGTCCAGCGAGGCCAGCGTCGGCTGCGGGGCGTCCGGCGCCTCGTAGTCCGCGGAGCGCACCACCCCCAGGACCCGCCGCAGCTCCGTCAGGGCCGCCACGGCGTTCTCCCGGATGGTGACGAACGCCGCCTCCAGCTCCGGCGGCGGGTTCTTCACCCGGTAGGGAGCGGCCTCCGCCTGGATCGCCACCACCGACATGTGGTGCGCCACCACGTCGTGCAGCTCCCGCGCGATCGTCGTCCGCTCCTCCAGCAGCGTCCGCTTGTCCCGCTCGACGGCCGTGACCTCCTGCTGTGCGCTCACCTCCGCCTTGGCGTGCCGGCGTATCTGGATGCTGCCGGCGATCACGAGGGCGAAGGCCGAGGTCACCGCCATCTCCGGCGCGTTCGACCCCCACTCGCCGGTGAACACCGTGGAGATCGCGGCTCCCAGCGCGAGGGTCAGCGCCCACATCCACGCCGCGACCCGGGGCCCGGTCCGCAGCGCGACGAGGAACAGGACGACGATGTAGGAGAAGAAGGCGCCCGGGGTCCAGGGCCAGCTGACGCCCCCGCCGAGGGCGGCCAGGACCACCGTCATCGCGACGGCCGCCCACCACGCGCCCACCGGCCGCACCAGCGTCATCAGGACGGGAACAGCGGCTATCAGCCCCATGACGAGCTGGCCAAGATCACCCAGGTAGCTTGCCTGCCCGTCGATGGTGAAGAGCACGGCGAGGAAGGCCAGGGCTCCCACCGCCGCGTGCTGCCGCCACGGCGCATACCGCCGTATCCCCTTGGGGAGCCGTCGCGAGAAGCCGTCCGGGGCCCCCGCCAGCGGCAGCGGCCGGTAGGCGAAGGCATCGGTGAGGAGGTCCTGGCGCAGGGTCGCGATCACCTCCGATGCCAGTCGGAATTCAGGCGTCCGGGCTGTCCCCCCGGTGGTCGTCTCGGTCATACGCACCACCGTAGGTCTGCAGCCTCTTCGTCCGCGTCGCCGCTGATGGGGATTTCCCCGGGTCCCTCTCAAGTACTACACCGGCCCGTCAGTAGCCCGCCGGACGGATCAGACCGCTCTCGTACGCGAACACCGCGGCCTGCGTGCGGTCCCGCAGGCCGAGCTTCACCAGGATCCGGCTCACATGGGTCTTCACGGTCTGCTCGGCCAGGACCAGGTGCGCGGAGATCTCCGCGTTCGACAGGCCCTGGGCGATCAGCGACAGCACCTCGGTCTCCCGCTCGGTCAGCACGTCGATCCGGGCCCGCGACGGCGCGCGCGGCGCCCCCAGCCGGGAGAACTCCGTGATCAGCCGCTTCGTGATGTTCGGCGACAGCAGCGCCTCACCGGCCGCCACCACCCGTACCGCCTCCGCGAGCTGGTCCGCGGAGGCGTCCTTCAGCAGGAACCCGGAGGCTCCGGCCCGCAGCGCCTCGTAGACGTACTCGTCGAGATCGAAAGTGGTCAGGACGAGCACCTTCACCGCGGCGTCGGGAACACGGGTGATCACCGAGGTGGCCTCGATACCGCCCATGCCCGGCATGCGGATGTCCATGAGCACCACGTCCGGGGCCAGCTCGGAGGCCTTCGCGACGGCGTCCGCCCCGTCCACCGCCTGCCCCACGACCTCTATGTCGGGCTGGGCGTTGAGAAGCACGGTGAAGCCCTGCCGCACCATCATCTGGTCGTCGGCGATCATCACCTTGATCGGGGTGCTCATGGTGCCTTCTTCGTCTCGGTGCCCGTGCCGGTGTGGGCGGGCGGGTTCTGCGGAGCCATCGGGAGCACGGCGCTGACCTCGTACCCGCCGTCGGGGCGTGGGCCCGCGGCCAGCTCGCCTCCCAGCATGCCCGCCCGCTCCCGCATGCCCAGCAGCCCGTGCCCCGCTCCCTGCGAAGGCGGGGCCGGCCGGGTCGGCGCGCTGTTGGCGACGCACAGGTGCAGCTCGCGCGGACCGTACGCGACACCGACCTCCACCTGTGAACCGGGAGCGTGGCGCAGGCAGTTGCTCAGCGCCTCCTGCACGATCCGGTACGCGGTGAGCTCCACGCCGGGGGCCAGCGGCCGGCGGATGCCCGCGACCTCCGTGGTGACGTCCAGCCCCGCCCCCCGGACGTTGTCCACGAGGCCCTCCAACTCGGCGAGGGTCGGCTGCGGATGCTGTGGGGCCGCCGGACCACCGGGCTGTTCGGAGCGCAGCACCCCCAGTACGCGGCGCAGCTCGGTGAGGGCCTCCAGCGCGTTCTCCCGGATGCCCGCCAGGTTCTCCTTGAGCTCCTCCGACGGGTTGTCGACGAGGTGCGGGGCGACCTGCGCCTGGATGGAGATCACCGACATGTGGTGGGCGACGACGTCGTGCAGCTCGCGGGCGATGCGGCTGCGCTCCTCCAGCAGGGTGCGCCGGGCCCGCTCCTCGGCGGTGAGCGTCTCCTGCTCGACCAGTTCGCCACGGGCCAGCCGCAGGGCGCGCAGCGCGTATCCGAGGAGCCCGACGAAGCCGAAGAGGACGGAGGCCCCGATGGAGGAGATCTGGCTTCCGTCCGGATGGAAGGCCAGCTCGGCCGCCCCGGTGAGCGCGACGGAAAGACCGACGACCCATATGGTCACCCGGGGCGGCACCCGGAGGGCTACCAGCAGCAGCACGGGGGCCAACGCGAAGATCCCGCCGGGTGTCCAGGGCCATGTCTGGCCCTGACCGACGTGGCCGTGGATCATCCAGCCGATCCAGCCCGCGGCGAGCAGTCCCAGCCACCAGGCGGCGATCGGGCGGAACATCGCGAGCCAGATGGACAGGGCCGTCAGGAGTGCGACGGCCAGCGGCTGTCCGCCTTTGACGTGGTAGTGGTCCATGAGCTGCTCGGTGGTGAGGAACCCGAAGAACACCGCCGCGTAGCCGACGAGCGCGTGCGGCAGCCGGGCCAGCCACCGCGGCCGGCCCATCCGGGGAAGGGGATCGCGCCGGAGTGTGAACAGCTCCAGGGCCAACGCCAGTCCCGGTGCCGCCCCCTTGGCGGCATCGGAGGGCTCCGGCTCGGCCGTGGGCACGCGCTGCTCGTTCACGTCGGTCAGCCTAGGCATGGAGTTTCTCCTCGACGGAAGTGCGCGGAACACAGCGGGCGGCCGTGACCGCGGCCGGCCGCGAACGGCGAGCCCGTTCGTGGGTGCGGAACGCCGCCCAGCACAGCCCCAGCGAGGCGGCGAACACCGGCAGCCACACCACCCGGGCCGCTGTCCAGCCCAGCGAGTCCGGCGGGGTGTGCAGGCCGGGCAGGCGGACCGGTACCAGCAGCCCGAGGGCGGTGACGGCCATCATGGCGGTCTGGTGCCACAGGAAGACCGTCATGGCGGAGAGGTTCACCAGCGCCGCCTTCGCCCAGGCCGACGGCCTGCGCATGAGCCGGGCCAGCCGGTCTCGGGCCAGCAGGGCCAGCCCGCACTGGACCAGTCCGAACGCGACCGCGGCCAGCGTCGGCGGGTTGAGGTTCGAGACGGGCGCCCCCGGCACGCCCACCATGGACGCGGGATACCCGCCCCACAGGACCAGCGTGGCGGTGGCCGTGGCGGCGCCGCCGACCAGCAGCAGCAGCCGTCCGCGCCGGGCGAGGGCCCCGCGCGACCACGCGGCACCCAGCGTGAAAGGAACGAGCCAGCCGGCGGCCACGTTGGCCCAGCCGATCCACTCCGGCCCGCCCAGCCCGAAACGCCACCCGTCGACACCCGCCACCACGACGGCCGGCCACACCGGGCTGAGCCGGGCCACCAGCGGAGTCGCGACGGTGAGCGCGGCGAACACCAGCAGGAACCACAGCGGAGACAGAACCAGCTTGACCAGCGTCCGCACGGTGTCGAGCTCCGCCCCGCCGACGAGCATCCCGCCCGCCACCACCGTCCAGAGGACGAGCACCGCGGCGACCGGGCGGAACAGCCGGCCCAACCGCTGCCCCACCCAGGCTCCGTACGAGGTGCCCCGCTCGCGGGCCGAGGTGTACCCGAGGGCGGCGACGTGGCCGCCTACGAGGAAGAAGACGGCCAGCGTCTGGAACACCCAGGACACCGGCGCCAGCCAGGGCATGTGCGAGAGCGGGCTGGTGCCGCGCAGGCCGCCGTCGGCGGCGGTCAGGGAGGTGACCAGCCAGTGGCCGAGGACCACGCCGAGGATCGCGAGGGCCCGTAGGGCGTCCACGGCCCGGTCCCGGCCGGCCGGCGTGGCCGCCTCGATGCCCGCCGCCAGGGCGGACCAGCGGGAGCGGAGTTCACGCATGGCCGGCCACCGGGGCGGGATCGCTGCCGAGGACGATGGCGGCCAGGGCGTCGAGGGACCGGGCGCCCGGCTTGAGGTAGTCGCTGTGGCCGCCGCCTCCGGCGGCGAAGGCCCGCGCTCCGAAGGCGGGGTCGACCGGGTCGGTGCCGAAGCCGAGCCCGCCGAGCCTGACGTGCGGCACGTCGGCTATCCAGTCGGCACCGCCCCGGCCGGCCCAGACCCGGGCCGTGGTCGGCAGCTCCCGGGCGGAGCCGGCCCCCGTGCCCGGACTGCCGTACAGGACCATGTCGCCGACCGCGGGGCCGGTCACGGTCCGCGCGCAGACGACGGAGCCGTAGGAGTGGCAGAGCAGCGATATCCGGGCGGCGGGCGCGGCCATGTCCGGCAACCGGTCCAGGAACGGACCCAGTTCGGCGGCGGCCTCGCCGGCCCGGCGGCCGGTCAGCACGGCCGTGCTGACCGTGCCCGGGGTGTCGTACCCGAGCCAGGCGACCACGGCGGTGCGCGCATGCCCGGCTCGGAGGCGCTGGTGGAGGGAGACCGCTCCGGACCGGAACCTCTCGTACGTGTCGAGGGTGGTGTCCGATCCGGGCACCAGGACGGCGATCCGGTCGGCGGTCTCCAGCTCGCCGAACACCTCGACGGCCCGGCCCCTGCCGCGGCCGTCGAAGATGAGGAACTGCTCCGTACCGGCCGCCGCCATGGCCCGCAGCCGGCCGGCCCGGCCGGAGCGGTCGGCGTCCTGAGCCATCCGGGCCGCCTCGGCGATGTTGTCCCGGTTGGCGGCATAGCGGCTCCGGGCCGGGGCGCCCTCGGCGAACACGGCGGGCGACGGGGCGGGCGCCTGCGCCGAGGCTGCGGCGGACACGGGGACGATCACGGCCGCCGCGATCAGCGAGGCCAGCAGCGTGCGGCGCAGCCGCCCGCCCCGGACGCCGCCGCCCCCCTTCCCGGCACCGAACACCGCCTCACCGGCGCCGACTTCCCCCACCGCCGTCGTTCCCCCCGCCACCGCAGCCCCCGCTGTCGCAGCAGCCCCCGCCGCCGCGTCCGCCGTGTGCGCTGTCCGAGCCGTATCCGCCGCCGCCCTGTCCGCCGCCCCTGCCGTCCCCGTCGCCATGGTGAGTTCCTTCGGTGTCCGGAAGGGCCGTCAGCGCCCCTCTCCCCTACCGAAGTTAGAAATCCCGGCCCCTGGTCGGCGTCCCGCCACAGAGCCGTGTCCGTACGTAGCTCTTAGGTATGACGAGGAATACTCCAGAGCCACGACGCCCCGTTCGTGCACGCCGAGCAACGTCCAACACCCGCACACACCAATCCATGTGGAGTTCATCGGTGACCGACGGCGATTGGCGCCTCGACCGCATCGGCAGCGCGCACCGCGGAGTGAACCCGACCGTCATGCGCCGCCTCGACGCCGGTTTCGCGGTGATCGGGGACCGGCAGTTCCTCCCCGGCTACTCGCTTCTGCTGACCGACGACCCGGCCGTGACCCGGCTCTCGGACCTCTCCCGGACGCGCAGGGCGGCGTACCTCTCGGACATGGAGCGGCTGGCCGAGGCCGTCGAGCGGGCCTGCGCGCGACTCGACCCGGCCTTCCGGCGGGTCAACATCGAGATCCTCGGCAACACCGACCCGTACCTCCACGCCCACATCTGGCCCCGCTACGACTGGGAGCCCGAAGACCGCGTCAGGCTGCCCGTGTGGCTGTACGAGGAGCAGTGCCGGCGCGCCGAGCGGTACGCGCCGGCTGCGCGCCACGACGACCTGCGGGCAGCGATCGGCGAAGAACTGGACCGGCTCGGAGCGGCTGAGCCGCCGACACCCTGACCCACGCGGGCGTCGGGCGTCGGGCGACGGGAGGCGAGCGGCGCGCGGGGTGCGGACGGCGGGCGCGGGCAGTGAGCGCGGGGGCTCAGTCCGCGGCCAGGGGTTCGACGTATCCCGCCCGCCAGCGCGGGGCGGGATCCTGGCCGGGGCTGGTCCAGTACTCCCTCGCCTCCACGATCTCCCCGTCGCGCACGGTCCACAGGGAGACGGCCCGGTAGAGGACGTGATCCTGGGGCACCTCCACCTCGGTGACGACGTGGTCCCCGTCGGCCAGGATCCGCAGGACTCTCACGGGCTTCTCGTCCGCGTCGCCGTCGTCGCTGTTCACGGCGATGAAGTTGGCGCGCCCTACGATGCGTTCGGCGCTCACTGGCCATTCGATGACGGCGTCCTCGGCGATCAGCCCGGCCACGCCCTCCCAGTCGCGTGCCTCGATCCGCTCCCACAGTCGTGCCACTACCCTCAACGGCTCCATGTGCCGCAGTGTCCGGCAGTGCCGTATCGCGCAACAAGCTTTGCTTGCAGGCTTATTGACCTCGACACAAACCGGTGCGGGTCACTGCCTGCGGTAGTCGAGCGGGGGACTGTCACTGCCCGCGAGCTCTCTGCGCAGGGCGCCGTCGGGCAGCAGCCGCAACCGGCTCGGGCCGCCCGCCGTGCAGGTCGGCGGGGCACCGGAGATGACGGTGGAGGCCTCCAGCTCCACGGAGCCGGGGCCGGAGCCGGGCCTCTGGTCGGGGGCGCTGCGCAGGGCCGCGGTCCAGGCGCAGGCGAATGCGGGGTCGTGGACGGCCAGGGACATCACCTGCTCGCCGACGCCGCCGCGCGTGAGGGTGAGCCGCCAGGTCTGGCTGCCGCGAACGGCCTGCCAGGTGCCGGCGAAGGCCGCGGGGAGGCCCTCGCCCACCGGGGCCGACGCGGAACCCAGAGCCGAGGCGGAGGCCGAGGCCGAAGCGGAAACGGAAGCTGAGCCGGAGCCTGTCGTCACCGGCGGGCGGGGCCCTGTGACGGGCGGTCGCGGATCCTCGGCCCCGCTCATCACCGCATACACCGTGCCGGCGGACAGGGCCGCGACGACCGCGGCGACCGCGAGGAGCAGGGCGGTGGACGCCGTCCGGGGCCTGCGCGGAGGTTCCGGTTCCAGCGGCGGGTACGCGGAGTAGGAGGGCGGCACCGGCGGTGGCGCCGGCACCGCACGGTCCGGCCCGGCGTCCTCGCGGTCCAGCAGTTGCACGGCGTGCCGCCCGAGCCGGGCCACCAGCGGGGTCGGCAACCACGGCTCAAGGGCCCTTCCGTCGGCCACGGTGTCGTCGGCGCCGACCCTGGCCAGTACCTCGGCCGGCCCCGGCCGCGCGGCCGGATCCTCGTGCAGGCAGTCCCGTACGAGGCCGAGGAGTTCCACCGGTACGCCGGCCAGGTCGGGTTCCGCTTCGGTGCTGCGCAGCAGGAGTGCCGGCAGGCCGCCGGGCTGCTCCGCGTCGCCGAAGGGCAGCCGGCCGGTGGCCGCGTACGCCAGTACCGCGCCGAGGCAGAACACGTCGCAGGCGGCGGTCACCGGCTCGCCGCGGATCTGCTCCGGGGCCATGAAGCCGGGGGAGCCGATGACGTCGCCGACCCGGGTCAGGCCGGCGTCGTATCCGATGGGGGAGCGGGCGATCCCGAAGTCGATGACGCGGGGACCGTCGAGCGAGATCAGTACGTTGGAGGGCTTCAGGTCGCGGTGGACGATGCCGGCCCGGTGGATGTCCTGGAGGGCGTGCGCGAGGCCCGCGGCCAGGATCCGCAACGAACGGTCCGGCAGCGGGCCGAAGTCGTGGGCGACGACCCGGCGCAGGCTCGGCCCGGCGATGTACCCCGTGGCGAACCAGGGGGCCGCGGCCTCGGTGTCGGCGTCCAGGACCGGAGCGGTCCATTCGCCGCCGACCCGGCGGGCCGCGGCGACCTCTTGGCGGAAGCGGATGCGGAACTCCTCGTGGGCGGCGAGCCCGGGGTGGACCAGCTTGACCGCGACGGTGCGGCCGCGGTCGGAGCGGGCGAGGTAGACCTGGCCCATGCCGCCGGCGCCGAGCCGGGACAACAGGCGGTAGGGGCCGATGCGGTGCGGGTCGTGCGGATGCAGTTGTTCCATGGCCGGGTGGTCCTTCCCCTGCTGGCCGAACAGCTCCGCTGGGAAGGACGGTCGGGGGCGCCCGCCGGTTGCCTCCCCGTCAACCTCGCCGGGTCCGGACCCGGACGGCTCCGGACCGGACCCTGCCGGCTCGGGCCCGAGCCGACCGGGCCCGAACCCCGGAGGGCCGAAGGCCCGACGAACTCAGGCCGCCGGATCAGCCGGATCAGCCGGAGCAGCCGGATCGGAACGGCCGGGCGGTTCAGCCGAACCAGGCGGTTCAGTCGAACCATGCGGTTCAGTCGACCCGGACGGTGCGGACGGTTCAGCCGATCCGGACGGTTCCGACGGTTCCGACGGGTCAGCGGGGTCGCGCGGTGCCGGCAGCGTGTCCAGCGCCGCCGCGAGCCGCTCCAGGACGCGGACCGTCTCCGCGAAGGCGGCGTCGCCCAGTTCCGCCGCGAGGCGGGCGGCCATGGCCGAGTGGCCCGGACCGATCCGGTCCACCGCCGCGCGGCCCTCCTCCGTCGGGCGCAGTAGCTTGGCCCGCCGGTGCGCCGGGTTCGGCGCGTACTCCGCGAGGCCCTTGGCCACGAGCAGGTCCGCGATGCGCTGGACGCTCTGCCGGGTGATGCCCATGCTCCGGGCGATGCCCGCGACGGGCAGCGGCTCGCGCAGCACCGCTCCCAGGACCTGCCACCACGCGGCGGTCAGCCCGGCGGGCCGTGCCAGCTCCTCGGAGAGGGAGAGGAACTGGCCGTTCAGCCGGAACACCCCGAGTGCGGTGCGGCTCAGCAGGTCCTGCCGGGTCCGGAGGGACCCGGGCGGCGGCGGCTCAAGCATCGCCCGCCGCCGATGCCGCCATCAGGACCGGGTACGCGCTCTCGTCCGAGTGGTGGAAGAGCCCGTACCAGGCGTCCAAGACGTCCGGCTTGTACACGTCCAGGCGGGCGAAGACCTCGCGGGCGAAGGCGACCGGTTCCGTCGGGCCCGCCGTGATCAGGTCCCCGTCGGTCACCGCGTCGGCCTCGACGTAGTTCTCGGCGCCCGCGTAGCCCGGCTGTTCGGCCAGGTAGAAGGAGACCGCGCTGGTGTGCCTGCGGTCGTCCAGGAGGCCTTCCCGGGCGAGGCCCGCGGTGGCTCCGCAGATCGCCGCGACCGGCACGCCGGCGGCCAGGAACTCCCGCGCCTTCGCCGCGAAGGGCGACAGCTCGTCGCCCGCGTCCCACAAGGAGGCGCCGGTGAGGATCAGCAGGGAGGAGTCCTCCGGTCGCAGATCGGCCAGGCTCAGGTCAGGCTGGATGCGGACGCCGCCCATGGTGGTGACCGGCGTTCCGGCCGCGAAGCCGACCGTCCGCACGGCGTGGCCGCGCTGGGTGAGGTGCGCGGTGGTGTGGCCGGTCTCCCAGTCCGCGTACGTGTCGTAGACCGCGAGGTGGACGGGCTTGTGTGCGGTCTCGCTCATGGTGTTTCGCCTCCAGCGTCGGATGGTGCCAGGTGCCTGCGGCGCTCACCGTGGCCGAGGTGCCGCGGTGCGAGTGGTGCCCGTGGTGCCTGCGATGCCGACGGTGCTCGTGGTGCATCCCGCCCGGGCCGGCCGTACCGGGTTCCGCGAGGGCTTCCACGTAAAGCGCCTATGACAAGAGACTGTCATATCGACAGGATGCTGTCAAGATGTGAGGGATGGTGCTCCGGAGGCGCAGACAGACTGCCGAGACCGGCCCGCCACCCCCATACAGTCCGCCGATATCCCTCCCCACCTGCGCACTCCTAGCGTGACGTCATGACCCCTCATGCCACCCCGCACACCCTTGCCGCCGTGAAGGACGCAGATCGGAAGCATGTCTTCCATTCCTGGTCCGCCCAGGCCCTGATCGACCCGCTCGCCGTCGCGGGGGCCGAGGGCTCCTACTTCTGGGACTACGAGGGCAAGCGCTACCTCGACTTCTCCTCCCAGCTGGTCAACACCAACATCGGCCACCAGCACCCCAAGGTCGTCGCGGCGATCCAGGAGCAGGCCGCCCGGCTGTGCACCCTCGCGCCCGGCTTCGCCGTCGACGTCCGCTCCGAGGCCGCACGCCTCATCGCCGAGCGGACCCCCGGCGACCTGGACAAGATCTTCTTCACCAACGGCGGCGCCGAGGCCGTCGAGAACGCCGTCCGCATGGCCCGTCTGCACACGGGCCGGGCGAAGGTGCTCTCCACCTACCGCTCGTACCACGGAGCCACCGCCGCCGCGATCAACCTGACCGGCGACCCGCGCCGCTGGCCGTCCGACACGGCCGCCGCCGGGGTCGTGCACTTCTGGGGCCCGTACCTCTACCGCTCCGCCTTCCACGCGAGCACCGAGGCCGAGGAGTGCGAGCGCGCCCTCGCCCACCTCGCCGACACCATCGCCTTCGAGGGCCCGCAGTCGATCGCGGCGATCATCCTGGAGAGCGTGCCGGGCACCGCCGGCATCATGGTCCCGCCCGCCGGCTACCTCGCGGGCGTCCGCGAACTCTGCGACCGCCACGGCATCGTCTTCATCCTCGACGAGGTCATGGCCGGCTTCGGCCGCACCGGCGCGTGGTTCGCCGCCGACCACTGGGACGTCACCCCCGACCTGATCACCTTCGCCAAGGGCGTCAACAGCGGCTACGTGCCGCTCGGCGGCGTGGCCATCTCGGCCGCCGTCGCCGAGACCTTCGCGACCCGCCCCTACCCCGGCGGACTGACGTACTCCGGCCACCCCCTGGCCTGCGCCGCCGCCGTCGCGACGATCAACACGATGGAGGAGGAGGGTGTCGTCGAGCACGCCGCCCACCTCGGCGAGAACGTGATCGGCCCGGCTCTCGCGGAGCTCGCCGAGCGCCACCCCTCGGTCGGCGAGGTCCGGGGCCTCGGCGCCTTCTGGGCCCTTGAGCTCGTACGGGACAAGGAGACGCGCGAGCCGCTCGTCCCGTACAACGCGGCCGGTGCGGACAACGCCCCGATGGCCGAGTTCGCGGCGGCCTGCAAGGCGTCCGGCCTGTGGCCCTTCGTCAACATGAACCGGACCCACGTCGTGCCGGCCTGCACCATCTCGGAGGCTGAGGCGAAGGAGGGCCTGGCCCTGCTGGACGAGGCGCTGACGGTCGCCGACCGCCACACCACCGCGTGACCGGCCAACCCACCGCGTGACCGGCCACACCACCGCGTGACCGGCCAACCCACCGCGTGACCGGCCGGGCCGGCCGACCGGGCCGATCCGGGCCGGCCCGCCGCGTACGGGGGGCGGGCGGTTGGTGGCGGTGGCCGGTTCGCGACGGTGTGATTCTCGTCCTCACAGGCGGTCGGATCCACACATAACCCCCACCAACCGTCCGGTTTCGGCCTCGCTGTCTGGCCTATGGTGTCCGCAGCTCTACGACAGGAGACGGACCCCTATGCCAGGCAGCGGAGCTGTCACCCGCAACACACTTCGCCAGCAGATCGCGGACGCGCTGCGGGACGAGGTACTCGCGGGACGCCTGCCTCCGGGCACGGAGTTCACGGTGAAGCAGATAGCCGAGCAGTACGAGGTCTCCGCGACCCCGGTGCGCGAGGCGCTCGTGGACCTCTCGGCCCAGGGGCTGCTGGAGCTCGTCCAGCACCGGGGCTTCCGCGTGCGGATCTTCTCGGTCGACGACTTCCGCGGCATGATCGAGGCGCGTTCGCTGGTCGTGGACGGCATCTTCCGCCGGCTCGCCGAGCAGGGTGCCACCCCCGGCTCCGGCGAGATGCTGGTGTCGGTGCGCCGCCGCGGCGAGGAGGCGCGCAAGGCGGCCCGGAGCGGCTCCCTGGAAGTGCTGATCGGCTACGACCTGCGCTTCTGGCGGGAACTGAGCGGGCTGGTCGCCAACACCTACATCACCGAGTTCCTGCACCGGATCCGCGTGCAGTGCTGGGTCTTCGCCGTCCCCCACCTCCAGCGCGAGCCGCAGCTGCGGGAAGCCCTCTGGGACGGCCACGGCGATCTGGTGGACGCCGTGACCCTGGCGGACGCCGACGCGGTACGCCGCATCGTGCAGGGCTACAACGAGCACGCGCTGGCCTGGGCCGCACGCCTGTGAGCCCCTGCCGGCCCCCCAAGGCTGGCCGACCCTGATCCGCCGACCGCCCCACCACCCCGCCCCCGCCCGGCCCCGCCCCGCCCCCCAGTTCTGCGCACCCCTTCGCGGAGGGTGTCCGGCGCACTACGCTGGCCTGATCGGCGACAACGACTGATCGGAGGCCGTGTGGCCTGTGACCTGTGGCTGGTCCCCCTTGTCGACGTGCTGTGCCACAGCCCCGACAACCCCTTCGCGGAAGAGATCGCCTCGTACGACAAGGCGCTGGGTGAGGCCGGACTCCCGTCCGTGCCCGTGTTCGCGTACATGCCGGGTCTGAGCGGGGACGTCGCCCCGGTCGCCGGTTTCGACTACGACGCACTGCATTTCCTCAGACGGGCCTACCTGCTCCAGCTCTGCGGCCTGCCGGTGACCCCGGTGGACGAGCTCGGCGGGGACTACGAACAGCTGCTGGAGATGTTCGAGCCCACGGCGCAGCAGTCGCACCTGGTGTGGCACTACGACCACGCGGGCGCCTACGTGCCCGTCGACTTCCCGGCGCCCCTGGCGAACGAGGAGCTGCTGGCCGGAGGCGGGCCGCTGGGGTCCGCGCAGGGGCTGCTGCGGGAGCTGCTGTTCGTCGCTCCCGCCATCGGGATAGACCCGGGGAACCCGCCCGCGGCTCCGGCGCCGCCGGGGCGGCCGACGTCGCTGGAGGAGCCGGCGGGACCGATCCCGTACGACGGCAGCCCCTTCGCCCGCGAGCGGCACGTCTGGCTGGGGCTGCACGCGGCGGCGACGCGCAGCCTCGGACAGGGATCGATGATCATCTTCAGCTGAGCCGGCGCCCCGCACGCGTACCGGTGGCAATACCCGTGGCCGCTCCCCGACCTGTACCCGTACCCCGACCCGCACCCGTACCCCGACCCGCACCTCGGCCCGTCCCCGCACCGGTGGGCGGGGCGGCACCGGCCCGCCCCCTCCACCGGTTCAGCGGGGCTGCTCCGGGGGCCGCTGCCGCGGCATGTTCGGTCGGGTGCCCGGCGGCAGCGGGAAGCGGGCCGGCGGGATGTACGCGTCCGCGCCGCGCGCCCCGGACGCCCCCAGCGACTGCATCACCAGCGGCGCGGGCCCGGACCGGAACTCCACCATCCAGTCCGCCGTCTCCGACCGCACCAGCTCCGTGATGTCCTCGGAGAAGCGGCGCAGCACGGTCAGGCACCGCTCGGCGGCCTCGCTGGCGGTGCCCTCGGTGGGCCCGAGCACCTCGCGGACGTTCTCCGAAGCCCAGTCGAACTGGAGTGTCTGGAGCCTGCGCTGCACCGCCTGGGCCGTGGCCACGTCCCGCATCCACCCCGACGTCAGCCCGAAGAACCGGTCGCAGGCCAGCGCGGCAGCGCCCAGCAGCAGCGCCAGGTAACCGTACGTCGATCCGCCCGGCGCCGAGCCCGTCAGCTCCAGCACCGGCATCGCCGCGCCCGTGACGGCGCCCAGGGCCGCGCCGACGCGCAGGACGCGCGCCCCGCGGCGCTTCCACGCCCGGTCGGACAGGTACCACTCGGCCGTGCGCAGCGCGTCCGCCTCGACCCGCCGGTAGAGCTCGTCGAGCCGCTCGGCGGGCTCCCCCCAGTCCCCGAGGGGGAAGGGCCGGCCGGTCAGATCGCCCGCCGCCATCGGCCCGCCGCCTTCCTCCCGGGGATCCCGGGGTGGCCCCTCGGGCTGCATCTCCGGCTGGCTCACCCGGCACTCCCTCTGCCTGCGCTGACGTGTGGTGGTGCGCGTGTGCGCAATGATGCGCATGCTCTTCCTACCTTCGAATGACGGGCGATGGACAACGAATCCCGGGATTTCCGCTCGCAAGGAGGTCTCCAGCAGGTACGCGTACGCCCCGACTCTCACTCGAAAGAGTTGGTCCTCACGGCGTAGGGCGCGGCGCCCGGGGAGCACGTAGGCTCGGATTGACCAAGCGTTCCGAAGGTCTCTTCGGCCGCGAAGGTCCCGACGGTACCGACGTACGGAAGTGAGTGCCCTGTGATTCCCGGTGGTGGCCAGCCCAACATGCAGCAGCTGCTCCAGCAGGCCCAGAAGATGCAGCAGGACCTCGCCGCGGCCCAGGAGGAGCTGGCGCGGACCGAGGTCGAGGGCCAGGCCGGCGGCGGCCTGGTCAAGGCGACCGTCACCGGCTCCGGCGAGCTGCGCGCGCTGGTGATCGATCCGAAGGCGGTGGACCCGGAGGACACGGAGACGCTCGCCGACCTCGTGGTCGCGGCGGTCCAGGCGGCCAACGAGAACGCCCAGGCGCTCCAGCAGCAGAAGCTGGGCCCCCTCGCGCAGGGTCTGGGCGGCGGCAGCGGGATTCCCGGCCTGCCGTTCTAGCAGTACATTCCCCCGGTCCCTCCCATCCGACGAAGCGAAAGAAGGCAGTCCGTTGTACGAAGGCGTGGTCCAGGACCTGATCGACGAACTGGGCAGGCTGCCCGGCGTCGGGCCCAAGAGCGCGCAGCGGATCGCCTTCCACATCCTGCAGGCCGAGCCCACCGACGTCCGCCGCCTCGCGCACGCGCTGCTCGAGGTCAAGGACAAGGTCCGCTTCTGCGCCGTGTGCGGGAACGTGGCGCAGGAGGAGCGGTGCGGCATCTGTCGCGACCCGCGCCGGGACACGACGGTCATCTGCGTCGTCGAGGAGCCGAAGGACGTCGTCGCGATCGAGCGGACCCGCGAGTTCCGGGGCAAGTACCACGTCCTCGGCGGGGCGATCAGCCCGATCGAGGGCGTCGGCCCGGACGACCTGCGCATCCGCGAGCTGCTGGCGCGCCTGGCGGACGGCGAGGTGACCGAGCTGATCCTCGCCACCGACCCGAACCTGGAGGGCGAGGCGACCGCCACCTACCTCGCCCGCATGATCAAGCCCATGGGCCTGAAGGTCACCCGCCTGGCCAGCGGGCTCCCCGTCGGGGGAGATCTGGAGTACGCGGACGAGGTCACGCTGGGGCGGGCCTTTGAAGGAAGGCGACTTCTCGATGTCTGACGCAATGCTGCACGCTCTCGGCCAGGATCCTGACGACTTCGCCGCCTCGATCGCGGACCAGATCGAGTCGTTCATCGTCGCGGTCACCGAGGTCGCCAAGGGCGAGGACCCCGACAGTGCGGTGCCCTTCCTCCTCCTGGAGGTGTCCCAGCTGCTGCTGGCGGGCGGCCGGCTGGGCGCGTACCAGGACGTGCTGCCCGACGAGCGCTACGAGCCCGACCTCGGCCCGGAGCCGGACGTCGACGACCTGCGCGAGCGGTTCGCGATCATGCTGGAGCCGGTCGACGTCTACTCCGAGGTCTTCGACCCGTACGAGCCGCGCAAGGTCCCCGTCGCCCACCGGATCTCCGACGACCTGGCCGACGTGGTCGCCGACCTGCGGCACGGCCTGATCCACCACCAGGCGGGCCGCATCACGGAGGCGCTGTGGTGGTGGCAGTTCTCGTACTTCACCAACTGGGGCCCGACGGCCTCGGCGACGCTGCGCGCCCTCCAGTCCCTGATCTCGCACGTGCGCCTGAACCAGCCGCTGGCGGCCCTGGACGGCCTGGACACCGACGAGGACCTGACCGAGGACGACCTCGCGGAGCAGGCCGGACAGGTGATGGCGCAGGAGCTCGGCGGCCTGGGCCGCATGTGACCCTCCGGCGCGGGAACCCGGACTTTGATCTGTTCGTCTCATGATGTGGTACGTGGCGGCCGGATCCCGGGCGCTCGTTACACTGCACCAGCAATGAGACGGACTGAGCGAGGAGCGCACGTGGGCCTTGTCGTGCAGAAGTACGGAGGCTCCTCCGTAGCCGATGCCGAGGGCATCAAGCGCGTCGCCAAGCGGATCGTGGATGCCAAGAAGAACGGCCACCAAGTGGTCGTCGTGGTGTCCGCGATGGGCGACACGACGGACGAGCTGATCGATCTCGCCGAGCAGGTTTCCCCGATGCCTGCCGGGCGTGAATTCGACATGCTGCTGACCGCCGGAGAGCGGATCTCCATGGCCCTGCTGGCCATGGCGATCAAAAACCTGGGCCACGAGGCCCAGTCGTTCACCGGCAGCCAGGCAGGCGTCATCACCGACTCGGTCCACAACAAGGCGCGCATCATCGATGTCACGCCGGGCCGTATCCGCACCGCGCTGGACGAGGGCAACATCGCCATCGTCGCCGGTTTCCAGGGTGTGTCCGCGGACTCCAAGGACATCACCACCCTGGGCCGCGGCGGTTCGGACACCACCGCCGTGGCGCTCGCCGCGGCGCTGGACGCCGAGGTATGCGAGATCTACACCGATGTCGACGGCGTCTTCACCGCGGACCCCCGCGTCGTGAAGAAGGCCCGGAAGATCGACTGGATCTCCTCCGAGGACATGCTGGAGCTGGCGGCTTCCGGTTCCAAGGTGCTGCTGCACCGCTGTGTCGAGTACGCACGCCGATACAACATCCCGATCCACGTCCGTTCGTCCTTCTCTGGACTGCCGGGCACCTGGGTCAGCAACGAGAATCCGCAAGGGGACGAGCAGGTGGAGCACGCCATCATCTCCGGAGTCGCTCACGACGTCTCCGAAGCAAAGATCACGGTCGTCGGCGTCCCGGACAAGCCGGGCGAGGCCGCGGCGATCTTCCGCGCCATCGCGGACGCCGAGATCAACATCGACATGATCGTGCAGAACGTCTCCGCGGCCTCGACGGGCCTCACCGACATCTCCTTCACCCTCCCCAAGGCCGAGGGCCACAAGGCCATCGACGCCCTGGAGAAGGCGAAGAGCGCGATCGGCTTCGACTCCCTGCGCTACGACGACCAGATCGGCAAGATCTCCCTGGTCGGCGCCGGCATGAAGACGAACCCGGGCGTCACCGCCTCCTTCTTCCAGGCGCTGTCCGACGCCGGCGTCAACATCGAGCTGATCTCCACCTCGGAGATCCGCATCTCGGTCGTGACCCGCCAGGACGACGTCAACGAGGCCGTCCGCGCCGTGCACACGGCCTTCGGCCTCGACTCCGACAGCGACGAGGCCGTCGTCTACGGAGGCACCGGACGATGACCGCCGCCCGGTCGACCCCGGCTCCGGCACTCGCCGTCGTCGGGGCGACCGGAGCAGTCGGGGCGGTCCTGCTCCGGATGCTGTCCCAGCGGGCGGACGTCTGGGGCGACATACGCCTGATCGCCTCCGCGCGCTCGGCCGGCCGCATGCTGTCCGTGCGCGGGCAGGAGTGCGAGGTGCTCGCCCTCACCGAGGACGCCTTCGACGGCCTCGGGCCGGGCGATGTCGCGCTCTTCCTGACCCCGGCCGAGGTCTCGGCCCGGTGGGCGCCCGTCGTCACCACGCGCGGCGCGGTCGTCGTCGACCAGTCCGCCGCCTTCCGGGAGGATCCCGAGGTGCCGCTGGTGGTGCCCGAGATCAACGCCGGCGCGGCACGGATCCGGCCGCGCGGGATCGTCGCCGCCCCGGACACCGTCACCGCCGCGATGATCGCCTCGCTGGGTGCGCTGCACGCCGAGTACGGCCTGATCGAGCTGGCCGTGTCCACGTACCAGGCGGCGAGCGCGGCCGGACGGGCCGGCTCCGAGGCGCTGCGCCGCCAGTTGTCGCTGGTGGCCGGGACGTCCCTGGGCGAGCAGCCCGGCGACGTGCGCCGTGCCGTGGGCGAGGACACCGGCCCCTTCGCGGGCCCCCTGGCCCTCAACGTCGTGCCGTGGTGCGGCGAGCTGAACGAGGACGGCTGGTCCTCGCAGGAACTGGCCGTACGGGCGCAGACCCGCCGGATCCTGCAGCTGGAGACGCTCCCGGTGTCGGTGACCTGCGTCCGGGTGCCGGTGCTGACCGGTGACTCGCTGACGGTGCGGGCCGGCTTCGAGAACGAGGTCAAGGCCGCGCGCGCCCGGGAGATCCTGGAGGCCGCGCCCGGCGTGGTGCTCGTGGACGACCCCGCGACGGGGGAGTTCCCCACACCCGTGGACGCCGCCGGGACGGATCCTGCCTGGGTGGGGCGGGTGCGGGCCTCGCTGGACGACCCGTACGCGCTGGAGTTCTTCGTGTGCGCGGACAATCTCCGCCAAGGGGCGGCACTGAATGCCACGCAGATCGCGGAACTGATCGCAGGTGAATTTGCGTAATTCGCTTTGTAGGATCGGTGCCGATCCCTTGATCAAGGTGATGGCCCGACTGCCGTTTCGCTGGACGGGGCAATCGGGAAGAGCGGGTATGCATGAGCACAATACGGATTTCTCCGGTGAGGCTTCCCCGCGCGTACAACCCTGACGGGGGGACGCGTGTCCTACAGGCGTGGCAGAGGCACTGCTCGAACTGGCCGTCCTACCGGCACGCACGGGGATCCTCCCGCCGCGCCGCGATTTCCGCACGCCCGGCGGCGGTCTTCCCGTGATCGTTCCCGTCCCGCCGTCGGGGACCCCGCAGGCCCCCGCACGGACTGCCGCACCGGTCCCGGGCGGCCTCGTGCCCGCGCAGCGCGACGGCGACGAGGCGGACGCGAGCGGTAAGGACGAGACGGCCGAGGTGGTGCCCGGCACCACCGTCGACCACCTCACGGCGACCTACCAGGCCCACTACCGCTCGCTCCTCGGCCTCGCCGCGCTGCTCCTCGACGACACCGCCTCCTGCGAGGACGTCGTGCAGGAGGCGTTCATCCGCGTGCACTCGGCACGCAACCGGGTCCGCGACCGCGAGAAGACGTTGGCGTACCTGCGCCAGACCGTCGTGAACCTCTCGCGTTCCGCCCTGCGCCGGCGCATCCTCGGCCTCAAGCTGCTGTCGAAGCCCATGCCGGACATGGCGAGCGCCGAAGAGGGCGCCTACGACCAGCTGGAGCGGGACGACCTGATCAAGGCGATGCGGGGACTGCAGCGCCGCCAGCGCGAGGTGCTGGTGCTGCGCTACTTCGCGGACATGACGGAAGCCCAGGTCGCGGAGACGCTGGGGATATCGCTCGGCTCGGTCAAGGCGTACGGATCGCGGGGCATTGCCGCGCTGCGGGTGGCGATGGAGGCTGCGCAGTCATGATGGACGACCACACAGCGCCGGACGGCGCGAGCGGCGAAGACGAGCTGCGGATCCTCCTGCGCGGCGCCGTCGAGGGCATCCAGCCCTCCGAGGACGCGCTGGAGCGGATCGTGCACGCCGTGCCCGCGCGGCGCCGGGCCCGCAGGCGCCGGGCCGTCGTCGGCGCGGCCGCGGCCGCGCTGCTCGCCGGGACCGCGATCCCGGCGGCCCTGCACCTCGCGGGCGGCGAGGGCACGGCCGCGGACCGCCAGGCCATGGCCGGGCACCAGGCGCACGCCGGCGACAAGCAGGGCGACACGTCCGACCCGCACCAGAACGCACACGGGTCCTACCCGAAGGCCGGCGGCTCCCACAGCGGCTCCCTCGACGCGGGAGGCGCCACCGGGCAGCCCGATCCCTCCCAGGGCGGCGCCACGACCGGCGGCTCCACCTCGGGCCCGGCGGGCACCGGCGCCTCGGGCGGACCGGCCGGTTCCGGGTCCGGTCCGGCGGCGGGCACCGGCCCGCTGCCGCCGGTGGCCGCGCCGGGCGTGCCCGGGTGCGGGGCGGAGCAGCTGGGCGTCGTGGGCTACGTGCGCAACCCCGAGGGCGACGGCCGGGTGGCCGGCGGCTTCCGGGTCACCAACGTCTCCTCGCAGGGCTGCTCCGTCGCCGGCCGGGACACGGTGACCGCGGCCTCCGCGCCCGTCGCGACGCTCGTACCCGGCTCCGGGGTCGCCGTGGTCGGCCACACGGCCGGCGGCCCGGGCAGCGGGCTGCTGCCCGACCCGTCGGCGGAGGCGTCGACGGTGGTGCTCCCGCCGAACAAGTCCTACGAGGTCCGCTTCGCGTGGGTGCCGCCGGGCGAGCCCTGCGCGGCGAACGGCTCGGACGGGAGCACCAAGCCGCCGCTGACCAGCTCGGCGGGCACGTCGGGCGCTCCGGGCAGCGGGGCGGCGTCGGAGCCCCAGACGGGCACGCCCCAGGCGCCGAGCGTCGTCGAGGTGTCCCACACGCCCCGGACGAGCGGGGCACCGACGACGCGGACGACGATCCCCGACGCCTGCGGCGGCACGGTCTACCGGACGGGCGCGATCCCGGTCGACGACTGATCCTGCGCGGCGGGACCGGCGGGACCTGCGGTTTCAGCGGCTTCGGCGGGTTCGGCGTCTCCGGCGGGGTCGAGCAGGCCCGCCTCCGCGTCGCGGAGCGTCTCCACCTCACGGCGGTAGAGCCGGAACCACATGAAGAGCACGAAGGCGACGAAGACGAACCACTCGCCGGTGTAGCCGAGGTTCTGGAAGGCCTTGAGGTCGAGACCGGTGTTCGTCGGCGCCTGGGCAGGCACCGGAAGCATCCCGTCCGCCGGGGTCTGCACGGTCAGCCAGGCGTCGTACAGGTCGTGCGGGACGATGTTGACCAGCGTGGCCGCGGCGATCACACCGAGCTGCCCGGCGGGCAGGCCGCCCTGGGCGTGGACCCCCTTCGTGCCGGAGTTCTCCGAGGCCTGCAGGGCTCCGGTCACCTCGACCCGGCCCGTCGGCGCGGCCGGCGCCTTCGCAGGGTCCGCCGCACCCGGCAGCCAGCCCCGGACCACCGGGAGGGCCTTGCCGGAGTCGGTCTTCAGCAGCGTCAGGACGTAGAAACCGGACGCCCCGTCGAGCCGCCGCTCGGGCACCAGCATCTGCTCGGCGTACTCCCCGGAGGCGGAAGCCAGCCGTCCGGACGTCTGCGTGTCGACCGGCAGCAGCGAGTCCAGCGGGGCGGCCACCTGGTCGACGGGCCGTTCGGAGGTCGCCTCCCGGTGGCTGTCGACACGCGCCTCGAACCGGCCGAGCTGCCAGGACCCCATGAACAGGCAGAAGGGGACCGCGAGCGCGACGAAGACGTTGATCCCCCACCAGCGCGGGGTCAGGAGAAACCGGTGCACCCCACCACGGTACGGGGGGTGCACCGGCCACCGGTCCTCAGGGTCGGGCGGGCAGGTGCTTCAGCGCGAACTCCAGCTCCATCCGGACCTGCTTGATCCGCTCCTCCACGACCAGCGAACCGTGCCCCGCGTCGTAGCGGTACACCTCGTGCACCGCCCCGCGGGCCGCCAGCCGGTCCACGTAGTTGTCGATCTGCCGGATCGGGCAGCGCGGGTCGTTGACGCCGGCCGCGATGTGGACCGGGGCCTTCACCTGGTCCACGTACGTCAGCGGTGAGGACGCCTCGAACCGGTCCGGGACCTCCTCCGGCGTACCGCCGAAGAGGGTGCGGTCCAGGGCCTTCAGTGCCTCCATCTCGTCGTGGTAGGCCGTCACGTAGTCCGCGACCGGTACGGCGGCCAGGCCCACGGCCCAGGCGTCGGGCTGCGTACCGAGCCCCAGCAGGGCCAGGTACCCGCCCCAGGAGCCGCCCGACAGGACGAGCCGCTCCGGGTCGGCGAGGCCCGAGGAGACCGCCCACGCGCGGACCGCCTCGATGTCCTCCAGCTCGATCAGGCCGACCCGGTGCTTGAGGGCGTCGGTCCACTCCCGGCCGTAGCCCGTCGAGCCGCGGTAGTTGACCCGGACCACCGCGAAGCCGTGGTCCAGCCAGGCCGCCGGGGTCGCGGCGAAGGCGTCGCTGTCATGCCAGGTCGGCCCGCCGTGGATCTCGAAGATCGTCGGGAAGGGGCCGTCGCCGTGGCCCGCCGGCCGCTGCACGAGCGCGTGGATCCGGCCGCCCGGACCCTCCACCCAGGCGTCCTCCACCGCCACCGAGCCCGGCGGCCGCAGGCCCGGCGGGTCCAGGACGACGCCGCCCGCGGTGGACCGCACCGCCGAGGGCTCGGCGGCCGAGGACCACAGGTATTCCACCGTCCCGTCGGGCCGCGCGGTGGCCCCCGACACCGTCCCCGGCGGCGTGTCCACGCGTACCAGCTCTGCCGCGGCCAGGTCGTAGCGCCACAGCTCGCTGCGCGCCTCGAAGCTGTGCGCGACCAGCAGCGCGGAGCCGTCCGGATACCACTCGGCGCTGACGTCGCCCGGCAGGTCGATCGCGAGCTCCTGCTCGGCGCCGGTGGCCACGTCCCACACCAGCGGCTCCCAGCGTCCGCGCCGCTGGTGGCCGATGAGCAGCCGGGTGTCGCCGGGGACCGGTGCGAAGCCGAGGACCTCCAGGCCGAGCTCCTCGGTCCCGCCGCGGGAGTCGTCCAGCTCGGCGACGGTGGTCCCGTCGAGGGTGAGCACGCGCAGCGCCGAGTGCATGGCGTCGCCGTGCTCGGTGTGCTCGATGGCCAGCAGGGTGCCGTCGCGCGACAGGTCGCCGACGCCGGCGGACTCCCGGTGCCGGTAGACCACCGTCGGCTCGCTCCCGTCCGGGCGGACCACGTGGATGGTCGAGCCGTCCTCGTCCGTCGAGCGCCCCACCACGGTGGTGCCGTCGCGCCCGATGGCCAGGCCGGCCGGGTACGAGGGCTCCAGGCCCGGGGTGGCCGGCTCGTCGGGGCCGCCCGCGAAGGGCTGGCGCACCCACGTGCCGAACTCGTCGCCGTCGGTGTCGGAGAACCACCAGATCCACTCGCCGTCGGGGGAGAGGGTGCCGTCGGTGGTGCCGTTGGGGCGGTCGGTGGCCTGCCGCTGCACACCGGTGGCGCGGTCCCAGGCGTAGATCTCGAAGGTGCCGGTCGCGTTGGAGACGAAGAGCGAACGGTCCGGGGCGTCCTCGGCCCATTCGGGCAGCCCGACGCGCGGCGCACGGAACCGCTTCTCCCAGTCGGGTGTTCCGGGGGTGATCTCGCTGTCGCTGGTCATGCGCCCATTGTTGCCGCAGCGGTCCCCGGGATGCCGACTGCTCCGAACGGGCGCACAGTGGACCCGTACTCCAAGGAGGAACGATCATGGCCAAGAAGGCCCGCAGCGGCCACCACATGCACCAGGACTCCGAACGTGCGCAGGCGAAGAACACGGCTGCCGAGGCCCGTGCGAAGGCCGCGTTCAAGGACCCGCACTCCACCGCGGCGAAGACCCGCGGCATGCAGCAGAAGGCCCAGGCCAAGCGCGGCTGAACAAGCGCGGCCGACCGCCTTCGTCCGTACGCTGGCGCCATGCGGATGATCGTCCGGGGCGCCCGGCTGCTCCACACCTCAGGCCTGTCCGACATCGAGGTCGGGGAGGACGGCCGCATCGCGCGGGTGGTCCCCTACGACGACCAGAAGGAACCGCCGGCCACCGGCCTCCTCGTCGAGGCGCACGGCGGCCTGCTCACCGCGCCCTTCGTCGAACCCCACATCCACCTCGACACGGCGCTGACCGCCGGCGAGCCGCGGCCCAACACCTCCGGCACCCTGTGGGAGGGCATCGCCTGCTGGAGCGAGCGCAAGCGCACCCTGACCCGCGAGGACGTGATCGCGCGGGCCACCGAGGTGCTGCGCTGGCAGGCCGCCAACGGCGTGCTGCACGTGCGCACGCACTGCGACACCACCGACCCGTCGCTGACCGCGCTCGACGCGCTGCTCGAAGTGCGCGACCGGGTGCGGGACGTCATGGACCTGCAGATCGTCGCCTTCCCCCAGGAGGGCATCGTCTCCTTCCCCGACGGCGAGGCGCTGCTGCGCGAGGCCGTCGCGCGCGGCGCGGACGTCGTCGGTGCGATCCCGCACTTCGAGGACACCCGCGAGGACGGCGTCGCCTCGCTGCGGACCGCCTTCGCGCTGGCCGAGGAACACGGCCTGCGGGTGGACGCCCACTGCGACGAGATCGACGACGAGCAGTCCCGCTTCGTGGAGGTGCTCGCCACCCTCGCCCTGCGCTCGGGCCTGCGCGAGCGGGCCACCGCCTCCCACACGACGGCCATGGGCTCCTACAACGGCGCCTACAGCTTCAAACTCCAGCGGCTGCTGTCCCGTTCGGGCATCAACCTGGTCGCCAACCCCTTCGCCAACCTCAACCTCCAGGGCCGCTTCGACGCCTACCCCAAGCGGCGCGGCCTCACCCAGGTCCGGGAGATGCTGGCGGCCGGGGTCAACGTGGCTTTCGGCCACGACGACGTGATGGACCCCTGGAACGCCCTCGGCACCGCCAACCCCCTCCAGACCGCCCTCGTCGGCCTCTACGCCGCCCAGCTCACCGGCGCCGACGACATCCCGGTGGCCTTCTCGATGGTGACGGACCGTGCGGCGCGCGTCCTCGGCCTCGGCGCCGACGAATACGGCATCACCGCCGGCGCCCCCGCCTCCTTCGTCGTCCTGCCCGCGCCCTCCCCCGAGGAGGCGATCCGCCGCCAGGTGCGCCCCCGGTACGTGGTCTCGCGTGGCTCCGTCCTCGCCGAGACCCCGCCCGCCCCCATTCGGCTGTCCTGGCCCGGAGAGCCCCCGTCGGACGTCGACTTCCGCCCCCGCCTACGCTGACGTCCCATGACGTGGACGCTTGACACCAACTCAGCCCGGGCCGCCCTGGACATCGCGTCGGAGTACGCGGACACGGCGCTGCTGAACCACTCCGTGCGCTCCTACGCCTTCGGCGCGCGGTACGCGGCCGACCACGGCCTGGAGTACGACCGGGAGCTCTTCTACGTGGCGGCCCTCCTGCACGACCTGGGCCTGACTGCGCCGTTCGACAGCCACACCCTGCCGTTCGAGGAGGCGGGCGGCCACGTGGCGCGCGTCCTGACGGCCGGCCTGGGCTGGCCGGCGGACCGCCGGGCCCGCGCCGAGGAGATCATCGTCCTGCACATGCGGGACGACGTGGGCGCGGCCGAGGACGCCGAGAGCCACCTCCTCCAGGTGGGCACCAGCGCCGACGTCTCCGGCCTGCGCCTCGCCGAGTTCGACCCGTCCTTCACGGCCCGCCTGCTCGCCGCCCACCCGCGCGCCGGTTTCGGCCCCGTCTTCACCGCCCTCGTCGAGGACCAGGCGCAGCGCAAGCCCGACTGCGCGGCCGCCGGCTACGTCGCGGGCGGCGCGGCGGCCCGCATCGCGGCCAACCCCCTGGACGCGTGACGCGGGCGGCCGCGGCGCAGGTCACGCGGATCCGGTGGCGCTTCGGATAGCGTGCCCGCATGTCGTGGGACGAGGACGGAACACCGCACCCGCTGGCACAGCGCCGCACCGGCCGCAGCGAACTGGAGGCGGACCGGCTGCCCGAGATGCGGGAGCTGGAGGTGCTCGGCTGGGAGCCGGCCCCCGAGGACCTGCGCTGGGTCTTCCTCCCGTACGTCTGGCCGGCGGCGGCCCGCACCTGGATCCCCGACCGCTCCACCCACTGGGCCGTGGACACCGCGCTCGACGGCCGCGGCCACATCACCGGGGTGGAGTGCGCCCCCCTGCCCGAGCCCGACCTGCGCGACCTCGACCGGGAGGCCGACGAGGCCCTCGCCGCGCTCGGCCTCCCGCCACGCCCCCGGGGCCGGCTCTGGCTGCTCCGCCCGGTCGGCCCCTTCACCACCGTCGCCGCGGTCCTCGACCACCTCGACGCCCTCGCCGCGGCGGCCCCCTCCGCCCCGGACCTCCCGGCCCTGGCCCGCACGGAGCTGGCCGCACTCCACGAGAGCTTCTAGGGGGTATTGGCTACCCTGGTGGTGGGGGCCAGCGGCGGGAGGCGGTCTCATGAGGCGGCGGCACCACTTCCACATCGACCACGCGGGCCACTCGGTCAGTGCCACGGTCCAGACCGGCCGCACCGCGGTCGTCGAGGTCCTGGTCGATGGCAAGGAGACGGGCCACGCGACGACCCACCACGACCACCCCGTGACCGTCCGCGTCGAGCTCCCGACGGACCCCCCGACGAAGGTCTCCGTCCGCGCCACCCCCGGCCCGGGCATCCCCCGCTGCGTCTTCGAGGCCCCGGCGACAGAGCCCCACATCATGTCTCCCCGCCTCTACTGACGAGCCCCGGGCATCACCGGAGGCGTCAGGTCCGCGGGGGCTGTTTCAGCGGGCGGCCCCGGGGTCGTACTTGGACAGGGAGGCCTTGACCTCGCGGGCGTAGGGGCCTTCCCACCAGGGGATTGTCTCCACGAGGACCGGTTTGGCGCCAGAGGCCAGGACGAGGGCGCGGCCCGGGGGCATCGCGCCCAGGTCGGAGACCTGGAGGACGCGTTCGCGGCGGACCGACTCGTTCACCGTCCGGTTGCCGGACCAGCCGCCGAACTCGGCCTCCTGCGTCGCGGAGTACTCGCGGAGCTCGTACTCGCCCGCCAGCTCCGAGAGGTCGCCGAGGAAGCGCGTGTCGGAGACGCCACCGCCGTAGACCCGGATGTTCGCGGCGGACCAGAGCTTCTCCATGCCCCGGTCACCCCACACCTCGACGCCCTGGGCCCAGGACTGGAGGATCGTCATCAAGACGATGCCGCGCGATCCGTAGTGCGAGTAGAGGTCGGGCAGGGCGCGCCAGCGGCAGACGTTCGCCGCCTCGTCCAGGACACCGACCATCGGGAGCGAGAGCCGGCCGCCGCGCTGGGTCGTGGCGTACTCCTCGGCTGCCTCGACGACGGCCACGGTCAGCGCCGTCACCAGCGGGCCTGCGGAATCACTGCCCTCACGGGAGAGCGAGTAGAGGGTCGAGCCGGTGCGGACGAACTCGCGGGGATCGAACTCGGGGCGGCCGTCGGCCGGACCGATCGGGGTCACCCATTTGTTGACCTCGGGGTTGATCAGGCAGGACGCCATCTGCTGGGCGACGCCGTAGATGCCGCTGCGCTGTTTGTCGGGAGCCGTGATCACGCCCGACAGGGAGTCGGCGGGCATGGTGTGCCCGGCGCTGCGCAGGATGCGCTCGGGGGTGTCGTCCTTCGGGTTGGACAGCCAGGTGTAGATCTGGGTGAGGGGCGCCTTGGCGGTCGCCGCCGCGAGCAGCAGGTTGGCGAGGAGGTCCTGGCCTGCGGGGTCGAAGAACGCGTCGGTGGAGGCATCGGCGTCGCGCGAGCCCGAGGCGAAGTGGTCGGCCAGCTTGCGGGCCTTGGCCACGTCGGTGACGTACGAGAGGGGGTTCCACCACCAGGTCGGCGGCTCCTGGGCCACCTGCTGCGGGTCGAAGACCCACACCTGCCCGCGGGCCTGGCGCGGCCCGCGCGTGCCGTCGACGATGTCCCGCTTGTTGGAGGTGACGAGGACCGCTCCGGGGGCGTTCAGGATCGCCGGGATGGCGCGCCGGGTCGTCTTGCCGGTACGGGGGCCCCAGATGTCGACGTGCATGTCCTCGAAGGATCCGAACAGCGGCTGCCTGCCCTTGACCGACCGGCCGATGAACACGCCGGGCACCTGGGCCTGTACGCCGAGGCGCTCTGCGGTGGCCGCCGCCCCCTTCATGGTGAGCTTGCCGAGGTCCGTGCCGTCCACCATGTGCCGGGCGGCGCGGTCCACGTCCGGCCTGTTCTGCAGCCGCTGGCGCATCCGATAGCCGGCGGTGACCAGCCCGGCGACCAGCAGGGCCTCGGCCGCCGCGATGGCGTTGGCCGCGCCGCCCGGCCACGCGTAGTCGCCCGTGACCAGGGCCACGGCGAAGGACACGGGGTTGCCGGGCGGATCCGGCTCGCCGACGAACGACGCGCCGAGGCGGGCGGCGAGCCAGGCGGCGGACAGGAGGGCCAGGGAGCCGACCACGAGCAGGACGATCTCCCACGTCCAGTCGTCTTCGGCGCGCGGCTTCTTCTGCGGTTCGGTGGCCATCGTCAGGGTGTTCCTTCCGCCGGTCCTGTGGCGGACATCGGCATTTCCTTCTTCTGGTGGTTCCGGGCGGGGGAGGGCCTGCAGGCCGCGAGGCCTGCCGGCCCGGTCAGGGGAACTGCCCTCCGGTCGGCACCCGGTAGACGCCCGTGATCTGCCCCTGCCACTCCCAGTTGCTGAATTCGACGTTCTTGCCCGGCCTCGGGGCGTGCAGGATCGTGTGCTGGGCCGGGTCCCAGACGATGCCGACATGTTCGGAACCCGCCGAGCTGGGCTGGAAGAAGATCACATCGCCCGGCTTGGACTGGCTCAGGTCCACCTTGTAGGGCGTGAGGTTGGGCTGCTGGTCGTAGGTGGTGTAGCCGATGTTGATCTTTCCGCCGCTGGCTTGGTAGTAGATCCACTGCGTGAAGCTGGAGCAGTCGAAGGACGTGGGGTTGTCGCCCTGGAGACGGCCGGCCGCCCAGACGTAGGGCTTGCCGATGCCGCGCTGCGCCCAGCCGAGCGCCGCCCGCACCACCTGGTCGTCGACGTCGGGGAGGGGCCCGGTCGAGCCGAGGCCGTCCGGCGGGACGGCGGTGCCCTTGCCGTTCTTGGCGCAGTCGCGGTGCTCGGCGTCCTTGCCGTTGCCGTTGCCGCCGGGCACGCCACCGTAGTCCGGGCTCGCTGTGATCTTCCCGGCCAGCCATGCCTGCGGGTCGACCTGGCCGGGGCCGTTGTCCTGGCCGCTGCGGAAGGGGTCGTCGACGCCCGGCATCAGCACCTCCCAGTGGAGGTGGGCGCCGGTCGTGTTCCCGGTGAGCCCGACCGCGCCGATCTGGTCGCCGCGCTTGACGGTGTCGCCCATTTTCACCGAGACCGTGCTCTGGTGGGCGTAGAGGGTGATGACGCCGCCCGCGTGCTCCAGGCGGGTCTCGTTGCCGTACGCTCCGCCGCTGCCGAGCTTGACGACCTTGCCGTCGGCCGGCGCGTAGATCGGGGTGCTGACGGACGCTTCCAGGTCGAGCCCGGTGTGGTAGCCGAGGCTCCAGTGCGGACCCTGCGCGTGGTACTTGGTGCCGACCTTGTACGAGCCCTCCTTGAGGGGCCACTGCCAGTCCTTGCCTCCGGCCGTCGCGGGCGGGTCGTCCGGGCGGAACGGAGCCGCGAGCGGGCGGGAGAACGCGACCGGCGCCATGGCCGTCGTCGTGCCCTGCCCGCCGCCGAGGGGCGGGGTGGACCAGCTGCGGGGGCCGGAGGAGCGGATGCTCAGCGCCTCGCTCGGCTGGGCGTTGTTGTTGACCGGCTCGGGGATGTCCGCGTCCTGTCCGAGGACGGGGAAGCCGGGGTTCTGCTCGACGGTGGTCTTCAGGTGCGCGTACCAGCGGTTGATCAGGTCCTTGTCGCCGGTGAGGGTGCCGCGGTAGCGGGCGGCCTGGGTGAGGACCACGCGGGGGTAGACGGTGTTGCTTTTGCTTGAGCCGGAGTAGGTGAGCAGCGCGTCCCAGGCGTTGGTCTCCACCTTCAGCGCGTGGATGAAGTTGGCCGCACCGTAGGCCGCGTCGTCGATGTTGTAGCGGTCCTCCTGGTGGTCGCCGTTGCCGTCGTCGCCGTAGTCGTGCCAGGCGTCATCACCGAACTGGAGCAGTCCCTTGTAGCCCATGCCGTTGTCGCCGCCGGGGGCCGCGGACTTGTCCTGGCCGTACTTGGTCTCCTGGTACATCTGCCCGGCGATGATCGTCCAGTCGAGGCCCTCGTAGCGCGCGGCTGCACGCATCGAGGCGAGGATCATTCTCGGGGGTATCTCGTCGCGGGCGGTGTCACTCGGCAGGTACATCTTGCCGGCGGGCATGATCGGGTTCGTCGCCGCCTTGTCACCGGTGTTGCCCGCCGCCGCGTTCTCCCCGTAGTCGCCGCAGGCGGCCTGGGCGGCACCACCGCCCAGGCCG
>NZ_MQUR01000095.1 GCF_001953875.1 Streptomyces amritsarensis | reverse complement strand
CGCCCACGCCGCACAGGTTAAAGATCAAGCTAAGGGCTGTCCCGAAATCCCAGGCGGGCGCACGACGACAGCCACGGCACCTCGCTGCGTTGTCGGAACGCCCGAATGCGCCCAGTGGGGACAGCGCTTAGCCCCGGTCCCAGCCGGGGCACGTCCCCCGTCCCGGCCGTGGCACGGCCCCAGCCCCGAAGCCAATACACTGGTCACATGTCCGAACCGACCGGTGCCGCCCGCCGACGCGGGCCCTTCAAGGTCGGGGACCAGGTTCAGCTCACCGACCCCAAGGGCCGCCACTACACGTTCACGCTCGAAGCCGGGAAGAATTTCCACACCCACAAGGGTTCCTTCCCCCACGACGAGCTGATCGGTGCTCCCGAAGGCAGTGTTGTCCGTACCACGGGGAACGTCGCGTACCTCGCGCTGCGCCCCCTGCTCCCCGACTACGTCCTGTCCATGCCCCGCGGCGCCGCCGTGGTCTACCCCAAGGACGCGGGCCAGATCCTGGCCTTCGCCGACATCTTCCCCGGCGCCCGCGTCGTGGAAGCGGGAGTGGGCTCCGGCTCCCTGAGCAGCTTCCTGCTGCGCGCCATCGGCGACCAGGGCATGCTCCACAGCTACGAGCGCCGCGCGGACTTCGCCGAGATCGCCACCGCCAACGTGGAACGCTACTTCGGCGGCCCCCACCCGGCCTGGCAGCTCACCGTCGGCGACCTCCAGGACAACCTCTCCGACACCGACGTCGACCGCGTCATCCTGGACATGCTCGCCCCCTGGGAATGCCTGGAGGCCGTCTCCAAGGCCCTCGTCCCCGGCGGCATCCTCTGCTGCTACGTGGCCACCACCACCCAGCTGTCCAAGACCGTCGAGTCCATCCGCGAGATCGGCTGCTTCGCCGAGCCGCAGCCGTGGGAGTCGATGATCCGCAACTGGCACGTCGAAGGCCTGGCCGTCCGCCCCGACCACCGCATGATCGGCCACACCGGCTTCCTCGTCACCGCCCGCCGCCTCGCGGACGGCGTCGAGCCGCCCATGCGCCGCCGCCGCCCCGCCAAGGGCGCCTACGGCGAGGACTACGAGGGCCCCGGCAGCGACCGCTCCGCGTAGGGACCGCCGACCCCCGCTCCGACCCAACACGACGGCGCTGCGGCGCAGTTCCCCCCACCCCGGGGGAACTGCACCGCAGCGCCTTTTCGTTGTCTCCGCACCGACCTCGGACCCTGCCGTTCCACCTCCGTGTGAGGTGTGGCACGATGCTGGCTCCCCGTCACCCTTCGCACAGGAGACACCCCGCGTGCTGCACACCCCCGCCACGCTGGCAACCCCGGACGCCCCGGCCCACACCCGGGCCAGGCCCCTCCACTGGCTCGCCACGGCCACCGCCATGGCCGCCGTCATAGCCGCAGCGGGACTCGTACAGCCGGCCACCGGCAGCCCGGCCACCGGCAGCCCGGCCGCCGAGGAACCCGCCGCGAAGGGCCCCCAGGCCGCCGCCCCCGACCCGGCCACCGCCACCTACCCCCTCGACTGCAAGGGCGCGGCCCGGGCCGTCACCGCCACCGCCCAGGGCGACCTCGACGGCGACGGCCGCCCCGAGACCGTGGCGGCCGTCCGCTGCGACGCCGGCTCCGGCACCCCGCCCCACGCGATCTACGTCCTCACCCAGGACCCGGCCGAGGGCTCCCGCCCCCGCGTCGTGGCCACCCTCCTGGACACCCCGCAACGCCTGACCGCCACGGAACTGACCGTGCGCGACCGCACCGTCACCGCGAGCCTCCTCGGCTACTCCGGGCCCGACGTCCCCCGCTGCTGCCCCGACAAGAAGCAGCTCGCCAAGTGGCGCTGGAGCGACGGAAAATTCCGCCAGGAGCTGACGGACTCGGCCGCCAGGAGTGTTTGAAACGTCACTCCGCGTCCGGACCGAAGACCTCCACCCCGTCCGAAACGCGCCTTACGTGGATGCAGTCACCCGGGCATTCCTTCGCCGAGTCCACCACGTCCTGGAGCAGCGGCAGCGGGACCGGAGTGGTCGCCCCCACCTCCTGCAGCAGCTCGTCGTCCGCGCTCTTCACGTACGCCAGACCGTCGATGTCCAGCTCGAACACCTCCGGCGCGTACTGCGCGCAGATGCCGTCCCCGGTGCACAGGTCCTGGTCGATCCAGACCTCGAGCGACTCGCCGGCCCCGCCGGCGCCGCCCGTCGGAGCGTCCTGCTGCACGGTCATATCCCCTGCCGTTCCCTGCGGTGAGTGATCCATCCCGATCACAACCCGCAGCAAGTCGCGCGGGCCCTGACGGGTGTTGAACACATCGACCTTACAACCGGCGGCTTCCCGAGTTTGATGGGTGGGTATTTCCTTGGCGTGAGGGAGTACGCAAGGGTGAAGATCGGACACACCTCTATCGTCTTTGTGATCTAGGGGTTTCAATCACCACCAGCCCAGGTAGGGTCAGGAAGCGTCCAGCTCCCCTTGGAGGAGGTGAGGACCGTGGCAGCCCACGACGACGACATCAACCGCGGCATCCGGCCCGCGCGAGGGTCCGAGGACCCCGCCGGCCAGGTTGCCTATCTCGAGCAGGAAATCGCCGTCCTGCGACGTAAGCTCGCCGACTCTCCGCGACACACGAGGATTCTCGAAGAGCGGATCGTCGAGCTCCAGACAAATCTGGCCGGCGTCTCCGCACAGAACGAACGACTGGCGAATACCCTCCGTGAGGCCCGCGACCAGATCGTGGCCCTCAAGGAAGAAGTCGACCGGCTCGCACAGCCGCCGGCAGGCTTCGGTGTCTTCCTGCAGGCGAACGAGGACGGCACCGTCGACATCTTCACCGGAGGCCGAAAGCTCCGCGTGAACGTCAGCCCCAGCGTCGACCCGGAAGACCTCCGGCGCGGCCAGGAGGTCATGCTCAACGAGGCCCTCAACGTGGTCGAGGCCATGGAATTCGAGCGGGCCGGGGACATCGTCACCCTCAAGGAGATCCTCGAGGACGGCGAGCGCGCCCTTGTCGTGGGGCACACCGACGAGGAACGGGTGGTGAGGCTCGCCGAGCCGCTCCTGGACATCACCATCCGCCCCGGCGACGCCCTCCTGCTCGAACCCCGCTCCGGCTACGTCTACGAGGTCGTCCCCAAGAGCGAGGTCGAGGACCTGGTCCTCGAAGAGGTCCCCGACATCGACTACGACAAGATCGGCGGCCTGGGCGACCAGATCGAGCTGATCCGCGACGCGGTCGAGCTCCCGTACCTCTACCCCGACCTGTTCAAGGAACACGAACTGCGGCCCCCGAAGGGCATCCTGCTCTACGGCCCGCCCGGCTGCGGCAAGACGCTCATCGCCAAGGCCGTCGCCAACTCCCTTGCCAAGAAGGTCGCCGAGGTGACCGGACAGGCCCAGGGGAAGTCCTACTTCCTGAACATCAAGGGCCCCGAACTCCTCAACAAGTACGTCGGCGAGACCGAGCGGCACATCCGCCTGGTCTTCCAGCGGGCCCGCGAGAAGGCCAGCGAGGGCACCCCCGTCATCGTCTTCTTCGACGAGATGGAATCCCTCTTCCGCACCCGCGGATCCGGGGTCAGCTCGGACGTCGAGAACACCATCGTCCCGCAGCTCCTCGCCGAGATCGACGGCGTGGAGGGCCTGGAGAACGTCATCGTCATCGGCGCCTCCAACCGCGAGGACATGATCGACCCGGCCATCCTGCGCCCCGGCCGCCTCGACGTGAAGATCAAGATCGAGCGTCCGGACGCCGAGGCCGCGAAGGACATCTTCGCGAAGTACCTCAAGGCCTCGCTGCCCCTGCACACGGACGACCTGTCCGAACACCAGGGCTCCACGGCCGGCACCGTCCACAGCATGATCCAGACCGTCGTCGAGCAGATGTACGCCGAAACCGAGGAGAACCGCTTCCTCGAGGTCACGTACGCCAACGGCGACAAGGAAGTCCTCTACTTCAAGGACTTCAACTCGGGCGCGATGATCCAGAACATCGTCGACCGTGCGAAGAAGATGGCCATCAAGGCCTTCCTCGAACACAACCAGAAGGGTCTCCGCGTCTCCCACCTCCTCCAGGCATGCGTGGACGAGTTCAAGGAGAACGAGGACCTGCCCAACACCACCAACCCGGACGACTGGGCCCGAATCTCCGGCAAGAAGGGCGAGCGGATCGTATTCATCCGCACCCTCGTCACCGGAAAGCAAGGCGCGGACACCGGACGCTCCATCGACACGGTGGCGAACACCGGTCAGTACCTCTGAAGCGGGGCGGCTGCGGATGCCCTCCCCGGGCATCCGCAGCCGACTGCTTTACCCGACCGACCGACCGGCCGTATTCCAGCCGGTGACAGGGCAGATTCAATGACGGAAATGATCTCCCCACGAGCGCGCAGTGGTTCTAGGCTCTTCCGTACCGCCGGTCGCGCAGTGCGGGGACGGGCACCGCACAGTCACACGCACCGGAGCACCAGCGGTACTTGAGCGCCGCCCCCGTCAGGGGCGCCGCCGGGCAAGGAGGGCCGCATGACCGTACGGCGAGTAATGGGGATCGAGACGGAGTACGGGATCTCCGTCCCCGGTCACCCGAACGCCAATGCCATGCTCACCTCGTCCCAGATCGTCAACGCCTACGCGGCGGCGATGCACCGGGCGCGACGCGCCCGCTGGGACTTCGAGGAGGAGAACCCGCTGCGGGACGCCCGCGGCTTCGACCTCGCCCGCGAGGCCGCCGACAGCAGCCAGCTGACCGACGAGGACATCGGCCTCGCCAACGTCATCCTGACGAACGGCGCACGGCTCTACGTCGACCACGCACACCCCGAATACAGCTCCCCGGAGATCACCAACCCGCTGGACGCCGTGCTCTGGGACAAGGCCGGCGAGCGGATCATGGCCGAGGCCGCCGTCCGCGCCGCCCAGCTGCCCGGGGCCCAGCCGATCCACCTCTACAAGAACAACACCGACAACAAGGGCGCCTCCTACGGCACGCACGAGAACTACCTGATGAAGCGGGAGACCCCCTTCTCGGAGATCGTGCGCCACCTGACCCCCTTCTTCGTCTCGCGACAGGTCGTGACCGGCGCGGGACGGGTGGGCATCGGCCAGGACGGCCGCGAGCACGGCTTCCAGATCAGCCAGCGCGCGGACTACTTCGAGGTCGAGGTCGGCCTGGAGACCACCCTGAAGCGGCCCATCATCAACACCCGGGACGAACCGCACTCCGACGCCGAGAAGTACCGCCGCCTCCACGTGATCATCGGCGACGCGAACCTCTCCGAGATCTCCACCTACCTCAAGCTCGGCACCACGGCGCTCGTCCTGTCCATGATCGAGGACGGGTTCATCGGCGTCGACCTGGCCGTCGACCAGCCTGTACGCACCCTCCACCACGTCTCCCACGACCCCTCGCTGAAGTACCTGATCACGCTGCGCAGCGGCCGGACACTGACCGCGGTGCAGCTCCAGATGGAGTACTTCGAGCTGGCCAGGAAGTACGTGGACGAGCGTTTCGGCTCGGACGCGGACGAGCAGACCAAGGACGTGCTGTCCCGATGGGAGGACGTCCTGGGCCGCCTGGAGAGCGACCCCATGAGCCTGTCGGGAGAGCTGGACTGGATCGCCAAGCGGGAGATCCTGGAGGGCTACCGGCGCCGGGACGGCCTCGACTGGGACGCGGCGCGGCTGCACCTGGTGGACCTCCAGTACTCGGACGTACGGCCCGAGAAGGGCCTCTACAACCGCCTGGTGGCCCGCGGCAAGATGAAGCGGCTGGTGGACGAGCCGGCGGTGGAACGGGCCCAGAGCAAGCCTCCGGAGGACACCAGGGCGTATTTCCGCGGCCGCTGCCTGGAGCAGTACGCGGACGACGTGGCGGCGGCCTCGTGGGACTCGGTGATCTTCGACCTCCCGGGCCGGGACTCCCTCCAGCGGGTCCCGACGCTGGAGCCCCTGCGGGGGACCCGCAACCACGTCAAGGAGCTCCTGGACCGCTGCCGCACGGCGGAGGACCTGGTCCGGGTGCTTTCGGGGCAGTGAGCGGGCCTGAAATGCGATCGGTCCGGGAATCATGAAGAGAACCGGACTGTGAAAGTACGGGGACGAATGTCGGACCCTCCCTATAGGGTCCGACGTAGGGTCTGATCTTGAGAGATCCCGAATCCCGGGGTCTCTCGACGTGAGCGTGCGAACCGAGCGGGGTGAGGTAGACATGGCGACCAAGGACACCGGCGGCGGACAGCAGAAGGCGACGCGCTCGACCGAGGAGGTCGAGGAGGCGGCGGTCGAGGAATCGACCGACCTCAAGGAGCGCCAGGAGAAGCTCTCCGACGACGTCGACTCCGTACTCGACGAAATCGATGATGTGCTCGAAGAGAACGCTGAGGACTTCGTGCGGTCCTTCGTGCAAAAAGGTGGCCAGTAGGGCCAGTCTGCCTTCGATTCGAAGGTGCGGGTAGTGGTCGGTGGAACGAAGCGATGCTCCCGATGCGGTGAGGAGAAGCCGCATCGGGAGTTCGCTCCCAAGCGAGCGAATCTCGACTGATTGCAACGGCATTGCCGTGATTGTGGTGCCGCGTCTCACCGTAAGCGGGCGGAGGCAATGGGCAGGCAGCCCAGGCCGACCGCCGGAGACGGCTACAAGTACTGCCTCGGGTGTGGTGAGGTGAAGCCGCACGACGAGTGGCATCGGAATAAGTCAGCCGTCGACGGTTTGGCGACGCGTTGCAAGGCGTGCCGTGTCGTCGACGGTCGGATCGGTCACCTCAAGCGTGCTTACGGCATCACAGAAGCCCAATGTGGCGAAATGATCGCAGCTCAGGGCGGGCTCTGCCGCATCTGCCTAAAGGCTCCGGCTGCGCATGTGGATCACTGCCACGAGACGGGTAGGGTCCGTGGCGTACTGTGCTTCAACTGCAATACGGCTATCGGACTGTTGGGAGACGATCCCGGCACCATCCAGCGGGCCATCTCATACCTGGAGGGAAACGCGTGGAAGCCAACAATCGTGGCACAGGGCGTCTACCGGCAGCCTTCCTGACGCCGGGGTCCTCGTCCTTCATGGACTTCCTGGGCGCGCACTCGCCGGAGATGCTGCCCGGCAACCGCAAGCTGCCGGAGGGTGTCGTCGAGGCGCCGCACGGGACGACCATCGTGGCCGCCACCTTCCCCGGCGGGGTCGTGCTCGCCGGTGACCGGCGGGCGACCATGGGGAACATGATCGCGCAGCGGGACATCGAGAAGGTGTTCCCGGCCGACGAGTACTCCGCGGTCGGCATCGCCGGTACCGCCGGCCTGGCCGTGGAGATGGTCAAGCTGTTCCAGCTGGAGCTGGAGCACTTCGAGAAGGTGGAGGGGGCGACCCTCTCCCTGGAGGGCAAGGCCAACCGGCTCTCCACCATGATCCGTAGCAACCTCGGCATGGCGATGCAGGGTCTGGCCGTGGTGCCGCTGTTCGCCGGCTACGACGAGGCCAAGGAGAAGGGCCGGATCTTCTCCTACGACGTCACCGGCGGCCGCTCCGAGGAGCACGGCTACGCGGCGACCGGTTCCGGTTCGATCTTCGCGCGGGGCTCCATGAAGAAGCTCTACCGCCCGGACCTGACGGAGGAGCAGGCCACCACGCTGGTGGTGCAGGCGCTGTACGACGCCGCCGACGACGACTCGGCGACCGGCGGGCCGGACCTGTACCGCCACATCTACCCGATCGTCACCGTCATCACCGACGAGGGCTTCCGCAGGCTGACCGAGGACGAGTCGCAGGCGCTCGCCCGCTCGGTCACCGATCGTCGCCTCGAGCAGCCCGACGGCCCGCGCGCCGCCCTGCTCTGATCGCCCGTCACCTCGTCGCCCAGAAGAAAGGGACGGAAAGCCGGTGTCGACTCCGTTCTATGTGTCACCCCAGCAGGCCATGGCCGACCGGGCGGAATACGCCCGGAAGGGCATCGCCCGCGGTCGCAGCCTTGTCGTGCTGCAGTACGCCGACGGCATCGTGTTCGTCGGCGAGAACCCCTCCCGTGCGCTGCACAAGTTCAGCGAGATCTACGACCGGATCGGCTTCGCGGCCGCCGGCAAGTACAACGAGTACGAGAACCTGCGGATCGGCGGTGTGCGCTACGCCGATCTGCGCGGATACACCTACGACCGTGACGATGTGACGGCCCGTGGGCTGGCCAACGTGTACGCGCAGACCCTCGGCACGATCTTCTCGAGTGCCGGTGAGAAGCCGTACGAGGTGGAGCTGGTGGTGGCCGAGGTCGGTACGACGGCCGCCGGCGACCAGATCTACCGGCTGCCGCACGACGGTTCGATCGTGGACGAGCACGGCTCGGTCGCGGTCGGCGGCAACGCCGAGCAGATCAGCAGCTACCTGGACCAGCGGCACCAGGACGGGATGACCCTGTCGGAGGCACTGAAGCTGGCGGTGGCGGCGCTGTCCAGCCAGGCCAACGGTGCCGACAAGGCGATTCCGGCCGAGCGGCTGGAGGTGGCGGTGCTGGACCGGACGCGGTCGCAGCAGCGCAAGTTCAAGCGGATCCGGGGCCGGCAGCTGTCGCGGCTGCTGGAGGCGGACGTGCCGGCCGCGGCGCAGGCGGACGCCGTGTCGAACGACGAGGCTCCGGAGGACGACGCGGAGTAGGACCAGGACCCGGGTGCGTGGCCCCGGTCGCCCCTCGGGGGGTGGCCGGGGCTTCGTCGTGTCCGGGCGCGGTTAGGGGGTCGGGGCCGGTCCCGTGGAGTCGCGGACGACGAGGGTGACGGGGATGTCGGGGGCGGTCCAGGGGGTGCCTTCGAGGACGGCCAGGAGGGCGGCCATGCCCTGCTCGCCGACGCGTTCGGCGGGGAGGTGGACGGTGGTGAGTTCGGGTTCGACGGCGGTGGCGAGGGCGAGGTCGTCGAAGCCGGTGACGGAGAGGTCCTCGGGGACGCGCAGGCCGAGGCGGCGGGCGGCCTTGCAGGCGCCGGCGGCGAGGATGTCGTCGTCGCAGACGATGGCGGTGGGTCGGCCCTGGGGGGCCGCCAGGGCGGCCTGCATGGCCGTACGGGCGCCGTCGGGGGTGAGGGGGGACCGTACGGTGCGCAGCTCGGTGTCGGGGCCGAGGAGGGTGCTGAGGGCTTCGGCGCGGGCGTGGAAGGTCCAGGAGTCGACGGCGGAGGCGAGGTGGAGGAAGCGCCGGTGGCCGAGGGCGAGGAGGTGTTCGGTGACCTGGCGCATGCCGTCGGCCATGGCGAGGTTGACGTGGGCGGCGGAGCCTGCGGCGGCGGGGTCGCTGTCGAGCATGACGAGGGGGAGGGTGTCGCCTCCGATGGCTTGGAGGGCGTGGGCGGCCATGGAGGAGGCGATGACTCCGTCGAGGGCGGCGCGGGCGGAGGCGAAGGGGTCGCGGGCGGGGCCGGTGCCGTCGGGGGAGGGGTAGAGGACGACGCCGAAGCCGTGTTCGGCGGCGACGCGGGCGGCGCCGGTGTAGACGCGGGCGAAGAATTCGTTGGTGAGGGCGGGGACGACGAGGAGGGCGGTGCGGGTGGAGCCGAGGCGGAGGTTGCGGGCGGCGAGGTTGGGCCGGTAGCCGAGGCGGGTGGCGGTCTCGCGGACGTGGCTGGCGGTGCGTTCGGAGACGCGGCCGGGCCATTTGCCGCCGAGGACGAGGGAGACGGTGGCCTGGGAGACCCCGGCGGCGGTGGCCACGTCCCGGCTGGTGGGTCTCGTCACACGGGGCTCCTGTGGTGCGAGGTCAGGGGTGGTGGTGCGGTCAGCGGGGTGGACCCGCGGGCTGGGGCCATGGTACGTATGACTGGTCACGTTATACGTATTACCTCGGCTGGGGCCGGGCAGAAGGGGGCCGTCATGGCCGCGGGATACGCGGAGCTGCTGAGGACGCGGCACGCCGCGAGGCTGCTGGCGGGGACGCTCGTGGGGAGGCTGCCGAACGCCACGGGCCCGATCGCGATCGTGCTGTTCACGCGCGCGGAGGGCGGCAGCTACAGCCTGGCGGGGGCGCTGGCCGCGGTGTACGGGCTGGCGAACGCGGTGGGCCAGCCGCTGCTCGGGCGGGCCGTGGACCTGTTCGGGCAGCCGCGGGTGCAGCTGCCGGCGGCGCTGCTGTCCGCGCTGGGCATGGCGTGGCTGGCACTCGCGGGCACCGGGTCGGTGGTCGTGGCGTACGCCGCCGTGGTGGTCGGCGGGCTCTTCACGCCGCCGCTGGAGGGCGGGCTGCGGGCCCTGTGGCCGAGCGTGCTGGGGGGCCGTGAGGAGAAGGTGCACGCGGCGTACGCGATGGACGCGGTGGCCCAGGAGGTCATGTTCACGGTCGGCCCGCTGCTGGTGACGCTGTTCGTGTCGCTGTGGTCGCCGGCCGGGGCGCTGCTGGCGCTGAACGCGATCGGGGTGCTGGGTGCGCTGTCGGTCGTGGTCAGCGAGCCGTCGCGGAAGTGGCGTTCGCAGCCGCGGGAGGCGCACTGGCTGGGCGCCCTGCGCTCGCGCGGGCTGCTGGCGCTGCTGGGCGCGTTCTTCTTCGTGGGCATGGCGCTGGGTTCGATCACGGTGGCCGGTGTGGCGTACGCGGACGGCAACGGGGGCCAGGCGGTCTACGGCTGGCTGATGGCGGCTCTGGGGCTCGGCGCGCTGATCGGCGGAGTGTTCTACGGCGCGCGGCAGTGGGCGGGTGCGCCCGAGCGGCGGCTGCGGCTGCTGGTGGCGCTGCTCGCGGTCGGCTACCTGCCGCTGCTGCTGGTCCCCGGGCCGGTGGCGATGACGGCGTTGGCGGCGCTGTCGGGCGTGTTCCTGGCGCCGTCGCTGGCGTGCGCGTTCATCGTGGTGGACCGGCACGCGCCGGCGGGCACGGTGACGGAGGCCTTCTCGTGGCTGGTGACGTTCTTCGGCGTGGGCGCGGCGATCGGTACGGCGGCCGCGGGGCCGGCGGTGGAGCTGGGCGGCGCCGCGTGGGGCTTCGGCGTGGCGTGTGCCGCGGGCGGTGCGGCGCTGCTGGTTCTGATGGCGACTCAGCGGGCGCTGTCAACTGCGGGCCACAGCCGTGCGGTGGCGGGTTCGGCGCGGGGAGTGCCGGACGGCGCCGACGGGGTGGCCGCGCAGGCCCGGTCGGCGCAGTGACGCTCGGGCGCGTCGGTGCGGCGCGCCCGCGGTTTTCACCCGCCGCCGCCCGGTGTTCGGCGGCCTGCTCGGGGGAACTGATCGAAACGGCGGCTGCGAACCCGGTTTCAGAAGAGGGCAGAAGGCGTAATGTTCAGTCATGGACCGCCGCATTTTCGGGCTGGAGAACGAGTACGGCGTCACGTGCACGTTCAGGGGACAGCGCCGACTGTCTCCTGACGAAGTGGCGCGCTACCTCTTCCGCCGTGTCGTGTCATGGGGCCGCAGCAGCAATGTCTTCCTGCGGAACGGCGCCCGCCTGTACCTCGACGTGGGTTCGCATCCGGAATATGCAACTCCCGAATGTGACAACGTGACCGAGCTGGTCACGCACGACAAAGCAGGCGAGCGCATTCTCGAAGGCCTGCTCGTCGACGCCGAACGCCGCCTGCACGAGGAGGGAATCGCGGGCGACGTCTATCTCTTCAAGAACAACACCGACTCGGCGGGCAACTCGTACGGCTGCCACGAGAACTACCTGGTGGCCCGGCACGGGGAATTCTCCCGCCTGGCGGACATTCTCATTCCGTTCCTCGTCACGCGGCAGCTGATCTGCGGTGCCGGCAAGGTGCTGCAGACCCCTCGGGGCGCGGTCTACTGCGTGAGCCAGCGGGCCGAGCACATCTGGGAGGGTGTCAGCTCCGCGACGACGCGGTCGAGGCCGATCATCAACACGCGCGACGAGCCGCACGCGGACGCGGAGCGGTACCGCCGCCTCCACGTGATCGTGGGGGACTCGAACATGTCCGAGACGACCATGCTGCTGAAGGTCGGGGCGACCGACCTGGTGCTGCGCATGATCGAGGCGGGCACGGTGATGCGGGACCTGACCCTGGAGAACCCGATCCGGGCGATCCGCGAGGTGAGCCACGACATCACGGGCCAGCGCAAGGTGCGCCTGGCGAGCGGCCGGGAGGCCTCCGCGCTGGAGATCCAGCGGGAGTACTACGACAAGGCGGTGGACTTCGCCGAGCGGCGGGGCATCCGCACCGGCGTGGTGGACCAGGTACTGGAGCTGTGGGGCCGCACGCTGGACGCGATCGAGGCCGAGGACCTGGACCGGATCGGCACCGAGATCGACTGGGTCATGAAGTACCAGCTGATCGAGCGGTACCGGGGCAAGCACAACATGACCATGTCCAATCCGCGGGTGGCTCAGATAGACCTCGCCTACCACGACATCCACCGCCGGCGCGGGCTGTACTACCTGCTGGAGCGCAAGGGGCAGGCGGCGCGGATCTGCAACGACCTCAAGATCTTCGAGGGCAAGTCGGTGCCTCCGCAGACGACGAGGGCGCGGCTGCGCGGCGACTTCATCCGCCGGGCGCAGGAGCAGCGGCGGGACTTCACCGTCGACTGGGTGCACCTGAAGCTCAATGACCAGGCGCAGCGCACGGTGCTGTGCAAGGACCCGTTCCGGTCGGTCGACGACCGTGTGGAGAAGCTGATCGCCGGTATGTAGGCAGCCGGTGTGACGTCCCACTTCTCACCGGGGCCCCGTACGTTTCTCGTACGGGGCCCCGTGCACGGCTTAGAGTGGCGGGCGACCGCCTTGCCGTCTGAGATCTGAGGAACCCGTGCGCCGACTTGCCGGCCTGCTTGTCGTACCCCTTCTGCTGCTGTCGACAGCGGCGTGTGGCGACGACAGCGGCTCCGACTCCGCCCAGATGAAGAACGGAGCGCCCGCGATCACCAAGGGCGCCGAGTTCGGGGAGACTCCCACCCTGTCGAAGGGGAAGGGCGAGCCGCCCAAGGAGCTGAAGGTGGTGACCGTCAAGGAGGGCACCGGGCCGGCGCTGAAGAAGGGCGACATCGCCCAGGTCAACTACTACGGCCAGGTGTGGGACGGCACCGAGCCGTTCGACCAGAGCTTCGGCAAGGGCCAGCCGTTCGACGTGACGATCGGCGCGGGCGCCGTCATCAAGGGCTGGGACCAGGGCCTTGAGGGGCAGAAGGTCGGCAGCCGTGTCGAGCTGGTGATCCCGCCGGACCTCGGTTACGGGGCGCAGGGCTCGCCCCCGAAGATCAAGGGCAATGCCACGCTGGTGTTCGTCGTGGACATCGTCAAGGGCGCCACGGTCCCCGCCTCGGCCACGGGCAAGGAAGTCGCGCAGGACAACAAGGACCTGCCGAAGATCGGTACGAACACGGACGGCAAGGAAGTCTCCGTGGCCGTTCCGAAGGACGTCACCCCGCCGGCGAAACTGGTCTCCAACTACGTCATCGAGGGCGACGGCCCGGCCGTGACGGACAAGAACAGTGTCGTCGTCAAGTTCCACGGCAAGACGTGGAAGGACGACAAGACGTTCGAGAGCACCTACACCTCCGACCAGTCGGTGACCTGGCCGCTGGAGCAGCTCCAGGTGAAGGGCCTCAAGGACGGCATCGTCGGCAAGAAGGTCGGCAGCCGCGTCCTGCTGGTCATCCCGCCGGACATGGGCTTCGGCGACAAGGAGCAGGGGACCATCCCGGCGAACTCGACGCTGGTCTTCAGCCTCGACATCCTCGCGGTGATGTAAGACTGTCCCGGTTGTCCCATCAGTTTTGAGGAGCAGTTCCGTGAGCAGCAAGCCTGAGAAGCTCGAGAAGCCCGAGATCGACTTCCCGGAGGGCCCGGTCCCCAGCGACCTCGTCATCGAGGACATCTGGGAGGGCGACGGCGCCGAGGCCAAGGCCGGCTCTCGCGTCTCGGTCCACTACGTGGGCGTGGCGTTCTCCACCGGCGAGGAGTTCGACGCTTCCTGGAACCGCGGCTCCGCGCTGCAGTTCCAGCTCGGTGTCGGCCAGGTCATCGAGGGCTGGGACAAGGGCGTGCAGGGCATGAAGGTCGGCGGCCGCCGCAAGCTGACGATCCCCGCCCACCTCGCCTACGGCGAGCGTGGCGCGGGCGGTGCGATCGCCCCGGGCGAGACGCTGATCTTCGTCTGCGACCTGATGGCCGCCTGATACAGGGCCGCCGAGAGCGCAGGGCCCCCGCCGTGAGGCGGGGGCCCTCGCTTTTGTCCGGGACCGCCGGGGCGGTACGGTCAACGGTCACGAGTGTGTGTGTCGAGAACGGGGGATGGGCGTCGATGGCGATTGCCAAGGCCGAGCGTCTGATGAATCTGGCGCTGTGTCTGCTGGGGACCCGCCGGCCGCTGAGCAAGCGCGAGCTGCGCGGTTCCATCGAGGCCTACATGGAAGCCGGCAACGACGAGTCCTTCAACCGCATGTTCGAGCGGGACAAGGACGACCTGCGGGAGCTCGGTCTGGTGATCGAGACGGTGGAGAACCTGGAGGGGGAGACGGGCTATCTGGCCCGCCGGGACAGCAACCGGCTGCCCCCGGTCTCCCTGGACGCCGAGGAGGCCGCCGCGCTGGGCCTGGCGGCGAAGGTCTGGCAGCAGGCCCGCCTGGCGGGAGCCGCCAGCGGCGCCCTGCAGAAGCTGCGGGCGGGCGGGATGCCGGAGGCGGACAACCCCTACGAGGGCCAGCACAGTGCCATCGAGCCGCGCATCCCGGTCCACGAGGCGGCCTTCGAGCCGCTGATGCTGGCCTGCCGGGACCGCCGGCCGGTGGTCTTCGACTACCGCAAGTCGACCGCGGCCCGGCCCGAGACCCGTCAGGTGGAGCCGTGGGCGCTGGAGTGCTGGCGCGGCCACTGGTACCTGGCCGGCTACGACCGTGACCGCGGGGCGGAGCGGGTGTTCCGGCTGTCGCGGATCACCGGGAAGGTCCGCTCGCGTGCGGCGAAGTACACCGCGGAGGTGCCGGACGTGGTCACCGTGCGGGAGACCGTGGCGAGCTGGGCCGGGGAGAGCGCGGACCGCTCCGCGCTGATCCGGCTGCGGTCGGGGGCGGGTTATCCGCTGCGGGCCAAGGCGACGGCGGTCCGCGAGGGCACCGACGGCTGGGACGAGCTGGAGATCCCCTACGGGCACGGGCTCGACGCCTGGCTGGTGGAGTTCGGTCCCGACGTCGTCGTGGTCGGACCCGCCGATCTCCGGGCGGACGTGGTGGACCGGCTGCGGGCCGTCGCCGGGGCCTGACACGCTGTTCCGGGTGGTGCCCGCCGTCCGGTCACCGCCCGCGGTGCGGGGCAGCTCCGCCCGCCGCACCATTGCACACCGCGACATCCACAGACGTGCCCTGAGGGGGAGACGTACCAGCATGGCTGCCAACGCCATCGACCAGACCCGCCGGATGCTGTCCCTGGTGACGTACCTGCGCGAGCGCCCGGGTGCGCACGTCGCCGACGTCGCGCGCGCCTTCGGCATCACCGAGGACGAGCTGATCTCCGACCTCGACGTGCTGCCCATGTGCGGGACCAGCTTCCGGGGCGGGGACCTGCTCGACATCGACACCGACGGGGAGCGCATCTGGTGGCGCAACCCCGACGCCTCGGGGGAGTCCACCGCCGAGCCGCTGCGGCTGGCCGCCGACGAGGCGACCGCGCTGCTGGTCGCCGCGCGCGCCGTGGCGACGCTGCCGGGGCTGCGCGAGAGCGACCGGGACGCCCTGCTGCGGGCGACGGCCAAGCTGGAGGCGGCCGCGGGCGAGGCGGCCGGGGCCAGCTCCCGGCTGTCGGTGACCTTCGAGTCCGAGGGCGGGGTCTTCGCGGACGTCGACCGGGCCATCGCGGAACGCCGCCGGCTGTGGCTGCGCTACTACTCGCCGGCTCGTGACGAGCTCACCGAGCGCGAGGTCGACCCGATCCGGCTCTTCGCGGTGGGGCACACGTACATGGAGGGCTGGTGCCACCTCTCCGAGGACCGGCGCACCTTCCGGCTCGACCGGGTGGCGGAGATCCGACTGCTGGACGAGCGGTCCGAGCCGCCCGCCATCGAGCCGCGCGACCTGTCCGAGGGCCTCGTCCAGCCGTCCGCCGAGGACCCGGAGGTCGTCGTCGAGGTCGGGCCCGGCGGGCGATGGGTCGCCGAGTACTACCCGCACGACAGCGCCGAGGAGCTCGCGGACGGTGGCCTGCGCATCACGCTGCGCAGCCCTGACCCGGCCTCGCTGCGGCGGCTCGCGCTCCGGCTGGGCCGTGAGGGGCGGATCGTGGCCCCCGCCGAGCTGGCGGACAGCGCGCGCAGCGCCGCCCGGGAGGCACTCGCGGGGTACGGGGAACAGGTCTGAGGGGAGGGCGGTCGAGATGTCGCCAACGTCCGGGCCGGTCGCCTTCAAGGCCTCCTGTCCCGAATGTCGCGCCCGCTTCGAGCTGGACGCGGGCGCCCTGCGGCTGGCCATCGGCGGCAGCCGCAGGGCCACCTTCTACTCCTTCACCTGTCCCGAATGCGGCGCCGCCGTCCGCAAACCGGCCGGCGACCGCATCGTGGAACTGCTGACCGGTGGCGGCGTGAGCACCCTGCGCAGCATCTGAGGCGGCCGGTGGCCTAGGCTCGGCCCCATGCTGTGGCCGATGTTCGCAATTGCCCTGGGGTTCGCCGGAGTGGCCGTGCTCGCCGTGTTGGCCGTGCGCGTGTACGCGGAGGTGCGCAGGCTCTCCGCGGAGGTGGCCCTGGCGAGCCGCCGGATCACCGCCGCGTCGGCCGACCTGGAGCGGGAGGCCCTGGGGCTGGCGCGGGCGGGCGCCGACGTGCGGCCGTAGCGAATGCGACAGCCGTGTGACCGGGGGATTGACAACCGGCCAGGACGCAAGACCGGGTATGCCGGGGGATTGCCGGGCGTTAACCCCCTGGGGTTACGATCCTCGGTAGAGACAGTCCCAGGCGCCCGTGCCGGTGTGCTGTGAACCTCGGAGAAAAGGAAGATACCTATGTTCGGCAACCTCAGGGGTTGGGAAATCTTCGTCATTCTCGGAGTCATCATCCTGCTGTTCGGCGCCAAGAAGCTCCCCGACATGGCCCGCTCCCTCGGCAAGTCGGCCCGCATCCTCAAGAGCGAGGCCAAGGCCATGAAGAAGGACGGCGAGGCCGACGACGCGGCCGCCGCTCCCGCCGCCGACCAGTCCGCGGGGGCGCCGGTCGCCCCGCGCACCATCCAGGCCGCGCCCGGTGACGTCACCAGCTCCCGGCCGGTCAGCGAGCCGAACCGCACCGCCCAGGGCTGAGGGACGCCCTTCACGCCAGTCATCTGCAACGAGACAAGGGACGTGGGTTGCTCAAGTCTGCCCGCAAGCAGGGGAAACAAGAACGAAAGGCAAAGGACGCCGAAGGGCGCATGCCTCTCGTCGAGCACCTGCGCGAACTGCGTAACCGGCTGCTGAAGTCGGTCCTGGCGATCCTCGTCATCACGATCGTCGCGGCCTTCTTCTACCGGGACATCATCAACTTCCTGCTGAAGCCGATGCTGGACTCCGTCGGCTGCACGAATGGTGTGGTGACCCAGCGCAACGGGCGCCCCTGCGCCGACATGACCGTGAACGGCCTGATCTCGGCGTTCTCGATCGCCCTGAAGGTCTCGCTGATGGCCGGCGTGGTGCTCTCCGCGCCGGTGTGGCTGTACCAGCTGTGGGCGTTCGCCGCGCCCGGGCTGCACAGCCACGAGAAGAAGTACGCGCGGAGCTTCGTCGCGGTCGGAGCGCCCCTCTTCATGGCCGGCGCCGTGCTCGCGTACAAGATCCTCCCGCAGACCGCGATGATCATGCTCGAGTTCACGCCCGACCACGCGCGCAACCTGCTGCCGGTCGACGACTACCTCGACCTGGTCACCCGCATGGTGATCGTCTTCGGTCTGGCCTTCGAGCTGCCGCTGCTGCTGATCCTCCTGAACTTCACCGGCGTCCTCACCGGCAAGCGCCTGGCGGGCTGGTGGCGGGGCATGGTCCTCGGCATCACGGTCTTCGCCGCCTTCGCGACGCCCACCGGTGACCCGCCGACCATGCTCGCGCTGGCCCTGCCCATCGTGGCCCTCTACTTCGCGGCCGTCGGGCTCTGCCTCCTCAACGACCGCCGACGCCGGCGCAACGACCCCGACGCCGGACTGGGCGACGACGAGGCCTCCGACCTCGACCTGACCCCGGCGCCCATCGGCGAGATGGAATCGGTGCCCGCCCCCGCTGCGCTGCCCGGACAGGCCGACGGCGGACGGCAGCGGATCAACGGGTACGACGACGCCACCTGACCGCACGCCCCCGGGTGCCCCGGGACCGGGCACGGGCTTTCCGGTACGCGGGGCGGCGACGGCACGGTGTCCCCGGCCTTCCGGGCCCCCGCACGGCACCCCGGTGCCGTGCGGGGGCGCCGGCCGAGCGCATGGCCGGGGCGGTCCGGCTCCTCACATAAATGATCGCGACTGTTGTCAGACCCGGCGGGTAGGCTCGACAGCAAGATGACCGAAGAACTCTCACCCGCCGAGCGGTACGCCGCTGCCCGGATCCGCGCCGCCGAAGAGGCCACCGCCCTGGCCCCCTTCCGCGAGATGTACGACTTCGACCTGGATCCGTACCAGGTGGAGGCCTGCAAGGCGCTGGAGGCGGGCAAGGGCGTCCTCGTGGCCGCCCCGACCGGCTCGGGCAAGACCATTGTCGGCGAGTTCGCCGTGCACCTGGCCCTCGCGCAGGGCCGCAAGTGCTTCTACACGACGCCGATCAAGGCGCTCTCGAACCAGAAGTACGCCGACCTCGTCAAGCGCTACGGCGCCGACAAGGTGGGCCTGCTGACGGGCGACAACAGCGTCAACTCCGAGGCGCCGGTGGTCGTGATGACCACCGAGGTGCTCCGCAACATGCTCTACGCGGGCTCACAGTCCCTGCGCGGCCTCGGCTACGTCGTGATGGACGAGGTCCACTACCTCTCCGACCGGTTCCGCGGAGCCGTCTGGGAAGAGGTGATCATCCACCTCCCCGAATCGGTGACCCTGGTCTCCCTGTCGGCCACCGTGTCCAACGCCGAGGAGTTCGGCGACTGGCTGGACACCGTGCGCGGGGACACCGAGGTGATCGTCTCGGAGGAGCGGCCCGTACCGCTGTGGCAGCACGTCATGGCCGGCCGCCGGATCTACGACCTCTTCGAGGAGGAGTCCGACCACGGCGGCCGCGGCTCCGCACGCCGCGAGGTCAACCCCGACCTGCTGCGCATGGCGCGCGAGGAGAACAGCCGCACCTACAGCCCCAAGGACCGGCGCCGCGGCAAGATGGTCCGCGAGGCCGACCGCGAACGCGAGCGGCGCTCCCGCGGCCGGATCTGGACCCCGTCCCGCCCCGAGGTCATCGCCCGCCTCGACAACGACGGGCTGCTGCCCGCCATCAACTTCATCTTCAGCCGGGCCGGCTGCGAGGCCGCCGTCCAGCAGTGCCTGTTCGCCGGCCTGCGGCTCAACGACGAGTCCGCGCGGCTGAAGGTCCGCGAGATCGTGGAGTCGCGCACCGCCGCCATCCCCACCGAGGACCTGCACGTCCTCGGCTACTACGAGTGGCTCGAAGGCCTGGAGCGGGGCATCGCCGCTCACCACGCGGGCATGCTGCCGACCTTCAAGGAGGTCGTGGAGGAACTCTTCGTCCGCGGACTGGTGAAGGCCGTCTTCGCCACGGAGACCCTGGCGCTGGGCATCAACATGCCCGCGCGCACGGTGATCCTGGAGAAGCTCGTCAAGTGGAACGGCGAGCAGCACGCAGACATCACCCCCGGCGAGTACACCCAGCTGACCGGCCGGGCCGGCCGGCGCGGCATCGACGTCGAGGGCCACGCGGTCGTGCTCTGGCAGCGGGGCATGGACCCGGTCGGCCTCGCCGGGCTCGCGGGCACCCGTACGTACCCGCTGCGCTCCAGCTTCAAGCCCTCCTACAACATGGCCGTCAACCTGGTCAGCCAGTTCGGGCGGCACCGCTCGCGCGAGCTGTTGGAAACCTCCTTCGCGCAGTTCCAGGCGGACCGCTCCGTCGTCGGGATCTCCCGGCAGGTGCAGCGCAACGAGGAGGGCCTGGCGGGCTACCAGGAGGGCATGACCTGCCACCTGGGGAACTTCGAGGAGTACGCCCAGCTGCGCCGCGACCTCAAGGACCGCGAGACGGAGCTGGCCAAGCAGGGCGCGGCCCAGCGGCGGGTGCAGGCGGCCAGCTCGCTGGAGAAGCTCAAGCCGGGCGACATCATCCACGTCCCGACGGGCAAGTTCGCCGGGCTCGCCCTGGTCCTCGACCCGGGCGTGCCGGCCGGACGGGTCCACGGCAGCCGCGGCTACGAATACGCCGAGGGCCCGCGCCCGCTGGTGCTCACCGCCGAGCGGCAGGTCAAGCGGCTCGCCGCGATGGACTTCCCGGTCCCGGTCGAGGCACTGGACCGGATGCGGATCCCCAAGACCTTCAACGCGCGCTCGCCGCAGTCCCGTCGGGACCTCGCCTCCCAGCTGCGGAGCAAGGCCGGGCACATCACCCCGGAGCGGCGCGGCCGCGGCCGGGCCGCGGCCGCCGACGACCGCGAGATCGCCAGGCTGCGCACCGAACTGCGGGCACACCCCTGCCACGGCTGCGACGAGCGCGAGGACCACGCCCGCTGGGCGGAGCGCTACCACCGGCTCAAGCGGGACACCCAGCAGTTGGAGCGGCGGATCGAGGGCCGGACGAACACGATCGCCCGCACCTTCGACCGGATCCACGCACTGCTGACCGAGCTGGACTACCTGCGCGAGGACGAGGTCACCGTGCACGGCAGGCGGCTGGCCCGGCTGTACGGGGAGCTTGACCTGCTGGCGTCCGAATGCCTGCGCGCCAGGATCTGGGAGGGCCTGAACCCCGCGGAACTGGCCGCCTGCGTCTCGGCGTTGGTCTTCGAGGCCCGGCAGTCCGACGACGCGGTCGCACCGAAGGTCCCGGGCGGCGCGGCGAAGGCGGCGCTCGGGGAGATGGTCCGCATCTGGGGCCGGCTCGACGCCCTGGAGGAGGAGCACCGCATCAACCAGGCGGAGGGCGTGGGCCAGCGCGAGCCGGACCTCGGCTTCGCGTGGGCGGCGTACCAGTGGGCCTCCGACAAGAGCCTGGACGAGGTGCTGCGCGAGGCGGAGATGCCGGCGGGCGACTTCGTGCGCTGGTGCAAGCAGGTCATCGACGTGCTCGGGCAGATCGCGGCGGCGGCCCCCTCGGCCACCGGCGACAGCGGCAGCACGGTCGCGAAGAACGCCCGCAAGGCCGTCGACGCGCTCCTTCGGGGCGTGGTGGCCTACAGCTCCGTCGGCTAGCCGTACCGGGGCGTCGCCGGCTGGGAGGTGCCCGCCTCCCAGCCGGGCCGGTCATGCCAGGCCTGGAGGGTGCGGGTGCTCTCGAAGCGGTGGGCGGCGCCGGTCACCGGGTCGGTGAACGCCAGTACCCGGGCGAGGAGTTGCAGGGGCCGCCGGTAGTCGTCCGGAGCCGGGTCGGTGACCTGCGGGTACACCGGGTCGCCGAGGATCGGCAGGCCCAGGCCGTTCATGTGCACCCGCAGCTGGTGGGTGCGGCCGGTGTGCGGAGTCAGCCGGTAGCGGCCCAGGCCGTCGCGCACGTCGACGAGCTCGATCCGGCTCTCGGCGTTGGGCGGGCCGGGGACCTCGGTCGCGGCGATCACCCCGCGGAGCTTCTCGATCCGGCTGCGGACCGTGGCGGGGAAGGCGAGCCGCAGGTCGTGGGGCGCGAGGGCCTCGTACTCCTTGTGCACCTCGCGCCGCTGGAACAGGAGCTGGTAGGCGCCGCGGTCCTCGGGCCGGACGCTGAACATCACCAGCCCGGCGGTGAGCCGGTCCAGGCGGTGGGCGGGGCTGAGCCCGGGCAGGTCCAGCTCCTCACGCAGCCGGGCCAGGGCGGTCTCGGTGATGTGGCTGCCGCGCGGGGTGGTCGCCAGGAAATGCGGCTTGTCCACGACGAGGAGGTGCTCGTCCCGGTGGACGACGCGGACCGCGAACGGCACGGGGGGCTCCGGTTCCATGTCGCGGTGGAACCACAGGTAGGCGCCGGGCTCGTACGGGTCCCGCGCATGCAGGACCCGCCCGCCGGGGCCGAGGACCCGGCCCGCGGCCAGCAGCCGCGCCATGGACTCCTCGCCGCGGGTGCCGGCGTAGCGGGCGGCGAGGTAGCCGCCGAGGTCCGGCCAGGTGCCGTCCGGGTCGGGCGGCAGCCGGAGCCGGACCGGGTCGATGCCGGCCCGCTGGGGGAGGGGCGAGGGGGGCGGCTGGGCTCTGCGTCTCATCGGGGACAGGCTATGCGGCTACTGCCGGGTGAAGGTGCCCAGGTGGTTCTCGTCGAGGTACTCGACGCGGAGTTTGCCGTCCGTGAAGAACACGCCGGTGCGGCCGACGGCGTTCTCGCCGGTGGTCTCGAAGCTGAAGGTGTCGCCGTCGTAGTGGGTCAGCGGGAAGCGCATCGGCTTCGGGCCGAGGGAGAGGGTGAGCGCGCCGTCGCCGGCGGCGGTGACGGTGGCCTTGCCGTAGTAGGGGTTGTCGTAGGTGCCGGTGTACGCGGCGCTGTCGCGGGCGGGCTTCGCACCGGCGGGCGGGTGGGCGTAGTCGGTCTCGGACCGGCCGACTGAGAACGTCTGGGCGTAGCTCGCGGCCACCAGCGGCAACCAGTCGGTGGTGGGCTTGCCGTACTGGGCCGTGTCGAAGAAGTCCAGGGCGACGGAGTCGGCCAGCCCGACCGGGGCGCCGTTGGTCAGGACGACGATGCCGAGCCGCTCCAGCGGGAGCATCGTGACGTTGGAATTCACGCCGAGGGCGAAGCCCCCGGAGTGGCTCAGGCGCAGCCGGCCCGCGTCGTCGTAGGAGACGTTCCAGCCGAGCCCGTAGAACTGCGGGGTGCCGCGGCCGGTCACGGCCTGGGCCACGATCTCGGGCTGGTAGGTGCGGGCGAGGGCGTCGGCCGGGACGATCCGCTTCCCGTCCAGGCTGCCGGTGTCCAGATGGAGCCGCAGCCAGCGGGACATGTCGCGGGCGGTGGAGCTGGCCCCGCCCGCCGGGGTCTGGGCGTCGGCGTCGCGGACGTAGCGCGGGCTCCAGGTGCCGTCCGGATTGCGGACGTGGCCCCACGCCCGGTCCGGGGCTTTGGCGTAGGCGTCGAACTCGGTACTGGTGCGGGTCATCCCGGCGGGCTTGAAGAGCGTGTCCTCGCTGAGCTTCTGCCAGCTCACGCCCTGGCCACGGGCGACGGCCTCGGCGGCGGCGGTGAGCCCGAAGTTGGTGTAGGCATAGCTCGCACGAAAGGGGGTCAACGGCTCCTCCCGCAGGTGGTCGAGGATGTAGGCCCGGTCGTAGCCCAGATCCTCGAGGAGGTCCCCGGCGTGGTCGGGGAGGCCGCTGCGGTGCGAGAACAGGTCGGCGGGGGTGACGTGGGAGGTGACCCAGGGGTCCTTGAGGGCGAACCCGGCGAGGGAGCCGGCAAGGGGCTTGTCCCAGTCACCGGGATCGGCCAGGGCGCCGGCGATGACGGTGGAGGACACGGGCTTGGAGACGGAGGCCAGCTGGAAGACGGTGTCGGGGTCGACCTTGGCACTCTCGCCGGTGCGACGCAGGCCGAAGCCTTTGAGGTAGACCACCTCGCCGTTGTGGACGACGGCGACCGCGACGCCTGGGACGCCGGTGCGGCGCATCTTTCCCGCGATGGAGCCGTCGAGGGCGGCGACGGCCCTGCCGACGGCCGCGTCGGTCAGTTGGGGGCGCGGAGCGGGGGGCGGGCTCGGTGCCGCCGTGGCCGCCGAGGCGGTGAGGAGGGCCGCGGCCCCTGCCGCTCCGAGGGTGCGAAGCGTACGCATGGGGACATCATCCCGCCGTACGCCGGTTGGCGCGCGCCGCGGCCGGGTGTGCGCGGTGCGGCGCCGTTGCGGGGGCGCCGCGCCCGTGCCCCCGCGCCTCGAACGCCGGCGGGGCTGGAGCGTGCGGGGTGCCGCCCCCGCGGGGCCCGTGGGACGGACTGCTGGCCGCCCCACGAGGCTCAGGCGGCGGCGCGGTGTTCCTGTTCGGCTTCGACGGTTGCGTTCCAGTCGCGCTTGATCGCGCGCCAGCCCTCGTCCGTCTCCCCCAGGCGCCAGTAGCCGGAGATCGACAGGCGTTCGCGGGGGATGCCGCGCTCCAGGCGGAGGTGGCGGCGCAGGTCCTTGACGAAGCCGGCTTCGCCGTGGACGAAGGCGTGCACGTCCGTGGAGGGGAACTCCAGGGCCTGGACCGCCTCGACGAGGGCCTCGCCGACCGGACGGCCACCGCGGTGGAGCCAGACGGGGCTGATGCCGTCGGGGGTGGCGACCTTCAGTTCGTCGCCCGGACCGTCGATCTCCACGAAGGCGTGGACCCGCGCGCCCGCCGGCATCCGCTCCATGGCCGCGGCGATCGCCGGCAGGGCGCTCTCGTCGCCGATCAGGAGGTGCCAGCCGGCCGCCGCGTCCGGGGCGTAGGCGCCGCCCGGGCCGAGGAACCGTACGACCTCGCCCGGCTGGGCGCGGGCCGCCCAGGGCCCGGCCAGGCCCTCGTCGCCGTGGACGACGAAGTCGAGGGTCAGCTCGCGGTGCACCGGGTCCCAGTTCCGCACGGTGTAGGCGCGCTGGCGCGGCCACTGCGCCCGCGGAAAGTCGCGGCGGATGCGTTCCAGGTCCCACGGCGCGGGGTAGGACACACCCTCGGGAGCGAAAAGGAGTTTCACGTAGTGGTCTGTGTACTCGCCCGCGCCGAAGTCGGCCAGTCCCTCACCACCCAGCACGAGGCGCACCATGTGCGGCGAAAGCCGCTCGGTGCGTACGACAACGGCGGTGCCGACGGTGCGGCCGCGTCCTTCTGCCACGGTGACTCCCTGACTCCCATGAAACTTAGCCTTACCTAAGTTAGCACCTCAGGAGCGCAGGGCGCCGCTCAGACGGGACACAGCCCCGCCCAATCCCCACCGATGGGCTAGCGCGTCGACCAGCTCGGGCTGCGCCGGGACCGCCGGAAGGGCCGCTTCGAACCGCGGAAGCGGCACGTCAGAGGCCACCTTGACCACCTTCGGCGCCACCGCCAGATACGGCCGGGACTCGTCCAGCCGCTTGCGCTGGGCGGGCGTCAGTTTCGACTTCGGGTCGTCGACCGCCGCGATGATCCCGGCCAGGTCGCCATAGGCGTCGAGCAGTTTCGCCGCCGTCTTCTCACCGATGCCGGGAACACCCGGCAGGCCGTCGCTCGGGTCGCCGCGCAGCAGGGCGAGGTCCGCGTAACCGGGGCCGTCCACCCCGTACTTCTCCCGCAGCCACGCCTCGTCCGCCACCTGGAGGGTGCCCACGCCCTTGAGGGGGTACAGCACCCGCCGCTGCCGGGCGTCGTCCACGAGCTGGTACAGGTCCCGGTCGCCGGTGACGATGTCGACCGGCCCCGTCGCACGGGCGGTGAGCGTCCCGATCACGTCGTCCGCCTCGTACCCGGCGACACCGACGCGGGCGATGCCGAAGGCGTCCAGGGCCGCCTCGATGATCGGCACCTGCGGGGCCAGCGTGTCCGGGGTCTCCTCCACGTCGGGACCCGTCTCCGTCTCGACGGCGACCCGGTGGGCCTTGTACGAGGGGATCAGCTCCACCCGCCAGTGCGGCCGCCAGTCGGCGTCCATGCACGCCACCAGATCGTCCGGCCGGTGGTCCTGCACGAGCCGGCCGATGAAGTCGAGGAGCCCGCGCACGGCGTTGACCGGGGTGCCGTCGGGGGCCTTCACGGAGTCCGGCACGCCGAAGTAGGCGCGGTAGTAGAGGGAGGCGGTGTCCAGCAGCATCAGGCGTCGTGTCGTCACGCAGACGATGATGCCGCAACGCGCCACACCGCCGTCCCGGCCGCCGGGACGCCCCGCCGTGCTCCCGTCCGCCCCCCGAACACCACGCACGGTGAGCGGACGGGTACGGGAAGGCCGGTGCGGGCGAAACCGGAGCCGGTTGCTGCGTAAGGTGCTTACAGCACACCGATGTGCGACGGACATGGGGAGGGCAGCCCCGACATGAACGACAGGGACGGGACGGACGGCCTGAACGCCAAGCTGGACGACACGGACGACAAGGGCAAGGACAAGGACGGCAAGGAACCGCTGCGGGTGGGCGTGGCCGTGCGCAAGCGGCGCCGCGCGCTCCACCTCACGCTGGCCGCCGTGTCGGCGCGAAGCGGCCTGTCGGTGCCCTTCCTGAGCCAGATAGAGAACGAGCGGGCCCGGCCCAGCATGCGGTCCCTCGAACGCGTCGCGGACGCCCTGGAGACCACGGCCGTCGAGCTGCTCGCCGCCTCCGACACCGCGCGCACCGTGGACCTCGTACGGGCCGGCGACGCGTCCGGCCTCACCCCGATCACCGGCGTACGGCCCCTCGTGCGCGGGCACCACCAGCTGCACGCCATGGAGTTCACCGGGGACCGGGACGCCGGGCGCGAGTACCAGCACCGCAACGACGAACTGATGTACGTCGTCGAAGGCGCCTGCCAGGTCGAGGCCGAGGGGCGGGCGTACCGGCTGGAGAGCGGGGACGCCCTCTTCCTGTCCGGAGGGGTGCGCCACCGCTGGCGGGCCGTCACCGAGGACACCCGGATCCTGGTGGTCGCCGTGGGGGACCACATCCACGCGACGTCCGAACCCCCGTCCCCCGGGCAGTGAGCGGCGGCGTGCGGCGCATCGTGTCGCTGGTCCCGTCGCTGACCGAGGCGGTGGCCGTGAGCGCGCCGGGGCGGCTGGTCGGCGTCACCGACTGGTGCACGCACCCCGGCGACCTCGGGGCGGCGGAGCGGATCGGGGGCACGAAGAACCCCGACGTGCGCAGGATCGCCGAACTCCGCCCGGACCTGGTGATCGCCAACGAGGAGGAGAACCGGGCACCGGACCTGGCCGCGCTGCGCGCGGCCGGCGTGGAGGTGCTCGTCACCGAGATCCGCGACCTGCCGCAGGCGCTGCGCGAGCTCGACCGGGTGCTGGTGGGGGCGCTGGGCCTGGCGCGGCCGGGCTGGCTGGCGGACGCGGAGGCGGCGTGGGCCCGCGCGGAACCGGTGGGAGAGCTCACGGCCTTCGTGCCGGTGTGGCGGCGGCCGTGGATGGTGCTGGGCCGGGACACCTTCGCGGGTGACCTGCTGGCCCGGCTCGGCGTGCGCAACGTCTACGCCGGGCACGCCGAGCGGTACCCGAGGATCCCGGAGGAGGAGCTGGCCGCGGCCGACTGCGATCTGGTGGTGCTGCCGGACGAGCCGTACGCCTTCGCGGCGGGCGACGGGCCGGAGGCCTTCCCGCGCCACCCGGCGGCCCTGGTCGACGGCCGGCACCTGACCTGGTACGGGCCGTCGCTGGCCGCCGCGCCGACGGTACTGTCGCAGGCCTTGCGCGCGGCCCACCGCTAGGCTCCCGCCGGGGTGGCCGAAGGCCGGTGGCTCCGCCGGGGCCGAGGTTCTCGGCGCGGGGTGGCTCCGGGTGCCGATGCTCCGGCGCGACCGCGGTCCCTGGCCCGGGGCGGCTTCGGCGGGGCGGTGGTTCCTGGTGCGGGGCGGCCGGTTGCTGGTGCTTCGGCGGGGCCGGGGTTCCTGGTTCGGGGCGGTGTCCGGGGCGGTGTTTCGGCGGGGCCGTGGTTCCGGGTTCGGGGTGGCCGGTTGCCGGTCGTTCGGCGGGGCGGGGGTGGTTCTGTGTGGTGCGGTGCCCCGCCGGAGTGTCTCCTCGGCTCGGCGCGTGCGGCCTTGTCGCGGCCAGGCGG
>NZ_MQUR01000144.1 GCF_001953875.1 Streptomyces amritsarensis | reverse complement strand
CACCCGGGATCCGGGTGCCGCCCTTCGGCGCGTGGGGGGTGGGGCGAGGACCGCCGCAGGCCTAGTAGGCGCTGTTGACGTTGTCCATCGAGCCGTACCGGTCGGCCGCGTAGTTGCAGGCGGCGACGATGTTGGCGACCGGGTCGTACTGGTCGAACTTGGTGCCCTTGACGTGGTACGCCTTGAAGGTCGGGTAGATGACCTGGAGCAGGCCCTTGCTGGGGATGCCGTTCTTGGCGTTGATGTCCCAGTTGTTGATCGCCATCGGGTTGCCGCTGGACTCGCGCATGATGTTGCGGTGAATACCGGCGTAGGTGCCCGGAATGCCTTCCTTCTTCATGATGAAGAGGGCTTCCTTGATCCAGCCGTCCAGGTTGTTCGCGAACACCGGGGTGCGGGCGGCGGAGCGGCTCGCGGCGGCCTTCTGCTCGCGGGCCTTCTTCGCGGCGGCCTCGGCCTTGGCCTTGGCGTCGGCGTCGGCCTTCGCCTTGGCGGCGACGGCGGCGGCCTTGGCGTTCGCGTTGGCGATGACCTGCTGCGTGGAGAGGTGACCGTACAGCGCCTGCGTCTGCGTGCCGTTCACGGCCTGGGTCCAGGCGACGGGGGCGGCCGAGATGGTCTCGGCCTCGGCGACGTCGGCGGGGACGAGGGAGAAGGCGACGGCGGCGGCGCTCAGGGTGGCGACGCCGGCGATGGACAGCTTGTGTGCCTTCGTCAGACGACTGTGACCGGGGGTGCGGGAAGCAGACATGGCGGGGCAACCTCTTCGAATAGCGGGGGCCGCAGGAAGGCGCCTTGCGGATCCGGGATCCGCGGCGCCTGGCGACGGGAGCAATTCTTAGCGGCGGCAAAATCCTGTGGCAAAGGTGTGACGTACGATCCCGCTTAGTGGATCAGGGGCGGGCGCCGAGGGTCGATTTCCGGCCTCGGCGCTGGCCCTGCCCGCGCTGATGGGACCTGCACTCTTCCACTAGGGAGCTTCGTAAGTGATGTGGGTCCTATGCCGGGGCTCACACCACCCTTACGCCATTCTCACCATGCGTTGCTTCAGCAATGCTTTCCGTGACGGTTGTCCTCCTTGAGGAGGAGGTGGACGTCCCCGAACTCATGCCAGAGGCAGAGCCGGGCCAGCGCCTGCGCATACCCGAGCCGTACGGCGGCACGCCCCGCCACCGCCTCCAGCATCAGCAGGTGCGAGGCCTCCGGCTCGTGCAGCCCGGTCAGCAGGCCGTCCACCGCCCGCACCCCCCGCTCGGGCGTCACCACCAGATCGGTCCACCCGCCCGCCGCGCGGACCACCCCGCGCGCGTCCGCCGCCGACTCCAGCGCCCGTACCGCGGTGGTCCCGACCGCGATCACCCGCCCGCCCCCGGCGCGCGCGGCGTTCACCAGCGCCGCCGTCGCGGCCGGCACCGCGTACCGCTCCGGATACGGCGGCTCGTGCGCCTCCTGCGAGGCCACCCCCGTGTGCAGGGTCAGCGGCGCGAACTGCACCCCCCGGCTCACCAGCCGCGCCACCAGCTCCGCCGTGAAGGGCCGGCCCGCGCTCGGCATCTCCGCCGACCCCGACCCGTCGGCCGCCGGCACCGCGAACACCGTCTGGTACGCCGACAGCGGCTGCTCCTGCTCCGTGTAGGCGTACCGGATCGGCCGCCCGTGCGCCCGCAGCAGGTCCGCGACCGCGTACGGAGCGGGGGAGGGCCGCGCCCACCACAGCCGGTCCGCGTCCGCGGCGAGGGGCTCCTCCAGGACCAGGCGGCCGCCGCCGGGGAGCTCCACCACCGCACCGGGCGGGCCGCCGGGGTGCGGCCGGGTCGTCCCGCGGCCCGCCGGGGCGCGCAGCTCCACCGCCCAGCGGCCGTCGTCCCCCCGGGTCGAGAAGTGCACCACCAGGTGCTCGCCGCCCAGCCGGGCGTCCACGGCGGCCGCGAGGGTGGCGGAGGTGTTCACGACCAGCACGTCGCCGGCCCGCAGCAGGTGCGGCAGCTCCCGGAAGGCGTGCAGCGACACCCGGCTGCTGCCGTGGGACACCAGGAGGCGCACGGCGTCCCGGCCGAGCCCCGGCCCCCGCTGCTCGGCCGGAACCCGGGCCAGCAGTTCGCGAGGAATGTCCGGTATATGCAGTCCCCCTTCTTCTTCCTCCGGCACCGCGTCCCTCCGCACTGCCTCCCCTGCCCGCAGGCCCGGCCCCACGCTCACCGCCCGCCCCCCACGCCCTGCCCGGCCCCCACGCCCTGTCCGGGACCCTGCCCGGCGCCCGCGTCCTGCCCGGGGCCCGCGGGCTCGGCCAGCCCCTCCGCCGTGTACCGGCCGCTCGGCAGGCCCCGCTCCAGCAGCCGCAGCAGCACCGGAGCCACCTCCTCCGGCGCCGGCAGCCCCGCCAGGTCCTCGTCCGGCTCGGCCGCCGCCATCATCCGCGTCCGCATCGACCCCGGATCCGCCCACCACACCCGCAGCCCCGGCTCCTCCACCGCCAGCACCGCCGACAGCAGGTCCACCGCCGCCTTGGTCGCCCCGTACGCACCCCACGTGGCGTACGGAACGACCGCGGCGTCCGAGCTGATGGTCAGCACCGCCCCCGCCGCCGAGGCCCGCAGCAGCCCCAGCCCTTCCTGGACCAGCCCCAACGGCCCCAGCACATTGACCTCGAACGCCTCCCGCAGCCCGGCCGGCGGCTGCGCCGCCAGCGGCACCAGCGGCTCGGCCCCGAGCACCCCCGCGTTGTTCACCAGCAGGTCCAGCCCGCCCAGCCCCCGCGCGGCCGCCACCAGCGCCGCCCGGTGCGCATCCGAGGACACGTCCCCGGCCACCGCCACGACCCGCACCCCCGCGACCCGCTCCAGCCCGGCCGCCGCCTCCTCCAACGCCGCCGCCCCCCGCGCGCTCAGCACGAGGTCCCAGCCCCGCGCCGCCAGCTCCCCGGCCAGCGCCCGGCCCAGCCCCCTCGACGCCCCCGTCACGATCGCCACCGACATGACAGCACCCTCGCCTTCGTCCCGATCAGCAGATGCCCTCAACCTAGGAACGCGCGCGCCCCGCCGCGTCGGCCGCCGGCCCCACCCGTACAGGTCCCTTGGACCTACGCCCTGCGGCGTGCCCCGGGTCCCCCCACCGCCCGATCCCGCAGGTCACGGCCGCCGGTACGGTGAGGCCATGACCGCAAGCCCCCTACAGGGCGGACCCCGCAGCGGCCTGGCCGCCGTGAGCACCGCCCTGCTGGCCATGAGCCGCCGCCTGGAGGTCCGCGACGTCCTGCGCACGATCGTGGTGTCGGCCCGCGAGCTGCTGGACGCCGAGTACGCGGCCCTGGGCGTCCCGGACGACCACGGCGGCTTCGCCCAGTTCGTCGTCGACGGCATCAGCGCCGAACAGTGGCGCCGGATCGGCCCGCTGCCCCGGCAGCACGGCATCCTCGCGGCGATGCTCCACGAGAACGGCCCGGAGCGACTGGCCGACGTACGCAAGGACCCCCGCTTCGGCGGCTGGCCCTCCGCCCACCCCGAGATGTCCGACTTCCTGGGCATGCCCGTCCGCGACGGCGACGAGATCCTCGGAGCGCTCTTCCTCGCGAACAAGCGGAGCGCCCCCGACGGCGCCGACCGCGTCTTCACCGACGAGGACCAGGACCTCCTCTCCCTGCTCGCCCAGCACGCGGCGATCGCCCTCACCAACGCCCGGCTCTACGAGCGCAGCCGCGAGCTCACCATCGCCGAGGAGCGCTCCCGCCTCGCGCACGAACTGCACGACGCCGTCAGCCAGAAGCTCTTCTCCCTGCGCCTCACCGCACAGGCCGCCGCGACCCTCGTCGACCGCGACCCGGCCCGGGCCAAGGACGAACTCCAGCAGGTGGCCGCCCTCGCCGCGGAGGCCGCCGACGAACTGCGCGCCGCCGTGACCGAGCTGCGCCCGGCAGCCCTGGACGAGGACGGCCTGGTGGCCACCCTGCGCACGCACGTCCACGTACTCGACCGCGCGCACGCCGCACACGTCACCTTCGCCTGCGAGGGCGTACGGGCCCTGCCCGCCGCCCAGGAGGAGGCGGTGCTCCGCGTCGCCCAGGAGGCCCTCCACAACGCGCTGCGCCACTCGGGCGGCGACCGCGTCGAGGTCACCCTGGCCCGCACGCCCGCCGGCGGCGCGGTCCTGAGGGTCGTCGACTCCGGCAGGGGCTTCGATCCCCGGGCCGTCCGCCGGGCGGGCCGCCATCTGGGGCTGGTCTCCATGCGCGACCGCGCGAGCGGCGTCGGAGGCGGCCTCGCCGTGCACTCGGTGCCCGGTCGGGGCACCACGATCGAGATGGAGGTCCCCGGTGGCTGACAGCACCGGCCGAAGCGGCGCCCGCATCCGTGTCCTGCTGGTGGACGACCACCAGGTGGTCCGGCGGGGCCTGCGCACCTTCCTGGAGGTCCAGGAGGACATCGAGGTGGTCGGGGAGGCCGCCGACGGCGACGAGGGCATCGCCCGCGCCGAGGAGCTGCGGCCCGACGTGGTCCTCATGGACGTGAAGATGCCGGGCACCGACGGCATCGAGGCCCTGCGCCGGCTGCGCGAGCTGGCGAACCCCGCGCGGGTGCTGGTCGTCACCAGCTTCACGGAGCAGCGGACCGCGGTCCCCGCCCTGCGCGCCGGCGCGGCGGGATACGTCTACAAGGACATCGACCCCGACGCCCTGGCCGCCGCGATCCGCTCCGTCCGCGCCGGCCACGTCCTGCTCCAGCCGGAGGTCGCGCAGGCCCTGCTCTCCCAGGACGACCAGGGCTCCCCGGCGGGCCGCCCCGGCTCGCTGACCGAGCGCGAGCGCGAGGTCCTCGGCCTCATCGCGGACGGCCGCTCCAACCGGGAGATCGCCCGCGCCCTGGTGCTGTCCGAGAAGACGGTCAAGACGCACGTCTCGAACATCCTGATGAAGTTGGACCTTTCCGACCGGACGCAGGCCGCATTGTGGGCGGTCAGGCACGGAATGGCCGAGTAACGAGCCCGAATCGGACCGTCTCGTTCCGGGCTGAGATTCATACGGTCGGGTGTATGTAGCCCACATGGCGTACCCCCGGGGGCGGGCCGGCCGTTCTCCATGGCGTGCCGCGACGGCTGGTCGCGGCAGACGTACTGGAGGACGAGAACGTGAAGAACTTCAAGAAGGCCGCAGCCGTCACCATGATCGCGGGCGGGCTCCTCGCCGCCGGCGCCGGTGTCTCCTCGGCGCACGGCGGTGCGTCGGCGGAGGGCGAGGCCCTGAACTCGCCCGGCGTGGCCTCCGGGAACCTGCTCCAGGCCCCGGTGCACGTCCCCGTGAACGTCGTGGGCAACACGGTCAACGTGATCGGCCTGCTCAACGGCGCGTTCGGCAACAGCGGCGTCAACGCCTGACCCGCCCGGACCTACGGCCCCGCTTCCCCCTCTCCCCTGGAAGCGGGGCCGTACCGGCGTGCCGGTCGGGCGATCCCCGCGCGAGCCCCGGCTCGCCGCCCGACCCCCGCGCCCGGCGTGACCCGCATGACGAGGAACTCACCGCCACTGCGACAAGCTCTCGGTCGTGGACACCGGCTCCGGCACCGTCGTGGACAGCGTCACCGTGGGGACGGGCGCGACAGCGCGGCCCTCGGCCCCGACGGCTCCCGCCTCTACGCGGCGGACACCGTGTCCGTGGTCGACACCCGCACCAGGACGGTCGTCAAAACCGTCGGAGTCGGGCACGAACCGAGCAGAATGACGGTCTCCCCGGACAACAGGAGCGTCGCGGCGACGCACCTCTGGGCCCGGCGGTGACACCCGACGGCCGCACGCTGTACGTCGCCACCGCCGGCGCCGACCGCGTCTCGGTTCCGCACCGACACCGGCACGCCCACCCACAGCGTCCCCGTCGGCGGCGGTCCCACCCCCCTGGCCCTCGCCCCGGACGGCTGGACCGTGCACGTCGGCAAAGGCCCGAGCCCCCGCGGCGGCCCCGCGGTGGCCCCTCGGCGTACCGTCAGTCCCGCTCGCGCGCCTCGACGGCCGAGTTGTAGGCCGCCACCAGCGCCCGCCGCGCGACCCGCTCCACCGGCCGCAACGCCTCCGCCCGCGCCGCCATCTCCGACGCGGCCACCGCACCCCCGTGCCCGCTCTCGTACGCCAGCGACACCATCAGGTCCACCCGCTGCGCCAGCGCCAGCACCCGTACCGCCCGGGGCGGATACCCGGGCGCCAGCGCGTCCTGCCCCGCCTCCGCCCGCGCCCGGTAGGCCGACAGGGCCGCCTCCGCCACCGGACCCGAGCCCGCCACGTCCAGCCGGGTCAGCACCGCGGTCGCCTCGCGCAGCGCCTCCGCGAGCTCCCGCTCCGCCTCGCCGAGCGACGGCACGTCCGCCGGCGGTGCCTCCCGTACCGGCAGGCAGTGCCAGGTCACGGACACGTGCACATCCCCGGCCGGACCGGCCTCGGCCACCTCCGGCACCAGCCCCAGCGCCGCGCCCACCGCGACGACGGCCTCCTCGGCCTCCAGCGCCCGCGCGTTGAACTCCGGGGGGCCGCTCAGCCCCAGCGGGTGCCCCGGCGCCGGCAGCGCCACCCGCAGCCCGCTCACCCCCAGCGCGCGGAGCCGGCCGAGCCCCAGCGTGAGCCCTACCGGACCCGACTCGCCCGGCAGACCCTCCACCCGGTGCACGGCGTCCTCGCCCACGATCGACATCGCGGCCTCGTCGGGCGAGGCCAGACCGGCCAGCAGCGCGTTCCCCCAGGCGGCCAGCCGCCCTGAACGTGGTTCGAAAAGCATCCCCCCACTTTACGGATCACCACCCGCGCCGGGCCCCGGCCCCGGACCCCTTCCCGAGTGGCGTAGGTTTTCCCCTGGGGCTGCGTCTACCGGCGCACAGTGAACCGTGACTGCAAGGGGTGACAACACGCTCATGAGCGATGTTCTGGAGCTGGTGGACGTATCCGTGGTCCGCGAGGGCCGGGCTCTGGTGGACCAGGTCTCCTGGTCGGTGAAGGAGGGCGAGCGCTGGGTGATCCTCGGCCCCAACGGCGCCGGCAAGACCACACTGCTGAACCTCGCCTCCAGCTACCTCTTCCCCACCAAGGGCTCCGCCACCATCCTCGGCAGCACCCTCGGCAAGGTCGACGTCTTCGAGCTGCGCCCCCGCATCGGCATGGCCGGCATCGCGATGGCCGACAAGCTCCCGAAGCGGCAGACCGTCCTGCAGACCGTCCTCACCGCCGCCTACGGCATGACGGCGACCTGGCAGGAGGAGTACGAGGCCGTCGACGAGCAGCGCGCCCGCGCCTTCCTGGACCGGCTCGGCATGACCGAGTACCTCGACCGGAAGTTCGGCACCCTCTCCGAGGGCGAGCGCAAGCGCACGCTGATCGCCCGCGCCCTGATGACCGACCCCGAGCTGCTGCTCCTCGACGAGCCCGCCGCGGGCCTCGACCTCGGCGGCCGCGAGGACCTCGTACGCCGCCTCGGCCGCCTCGCCCGCGATCCGCTCGCCCCCTCCATGGTCATGGTCACGCACCACGTCGAGGAGATCGCCCCCGGCTTCACCCACGTCCTGATGATCCGCCAGGGCAAGGTCGTCACCGCCGGTCCCATCGACCTCGAACTGACCTCGCGCAACCTCTCGCTCTGCTTCGGCCTCCCCCTGGTCGTCGAGCGCAACGGGGCCGACCGCTGGACCGCGCAGGGCCTCCCGCTCGGCTGACACCCGGTAGGTAGGGGCAACCCGAGCCGGTCACCCTCCGGGTCCGTGCGCCCGCACCCTGTCCCGACCGCGCCCACCCGACCTACCATGACCACGTGGACATCGACGCGTGGGTGTGGTGGCTCATCGGCGCGGTCGGACTGGGCATCCCCCTGGTCCTGACCGCCATGCCGGAGTTCGGCATGTTCGCCGTCGGGGCGGTGGCGGCAGCCGTCACGGCGGCCCTCGGCGGGGGAGTGGTGGCCCAAGTCCTGGTCTTCGTGGTCGTGTCGGTCGCGCTCATCGCCGTCGTACGGCCCATCGCCAACCGGCATCGCGACCAGCGCCCCCAACACCGCAGCGGCATCGACGCCCTGAGGGGCAGAACCGCCGTCGTCCTCGAACGCGTCGACGGCGGCGGCGGACGCATCAAGCTCGCAGGCGAAGTCTGGTCCGCCCGCGCCCTCGATGCGGACACCATCTTCGAACCCGGCCAGTCCGTCGACGTGGTGGAGATCGACGGGGCGACCGCCGTCGTGATGTGAGAAGCAGCCTGCTCGCGGCCCCCAGGTCTGCGAGACTCCGATCAACGGGGCAGCACAGACAGCCGGAAGGGCACGGGGAACCGCATGCAACCGATCATCATCGTCCTGATCATTCTGGTGGTTCTGGTCTTCATCGCACTGGTCAAGACGATCCAGGTGATCCCGCAGGCCAGCGCCGCCATCGTCGAGCGGTTCGGCCGCTACACCCGCACCCTCAACGCGGGCCTCAACATCGTCGTCCCGTTCATCGACTCGATCCGCAACCGGATCGACCTGCGCGAACAGGTCGTCCCGTTCCCGCCGCAGCCCGTCATCACCCAGGACAACCTCGTCGTCAACATCGACACGGTCATCTACTACCAGGTGACCGACGCCCGGGCGGCGACGTACGAAGTGGCCAGCTACATCCAGGCCATCGAGCAGCTCACCGTCACCACACTGCGCAACATCATCGGCGGCATGGACCTGGAGCGGACCCTCACCTCCCGCGAGGAGATCAACGCGGCCCTGCGCGGAGTCCTCGACGAGGCCACCGGCAAGTGGGGCATCCGCGTCAACCGCGTCGAGCTCAAGGCCATCGAGCCGCCGACCTCCATCCAGGACTCGATGGAGAAGCAGATGCGCGCCGACCGGGACAAGCGCGCCGCGATCCTCCAGGCCGAGGGTGTCCGGCAGTCCGAAATCCTGCGCGCCGAGGGTGAGAAGCAGTCCTCCATCCTGCGCGCCGAGGGTGAGGCCAAGGCCGCCGCGCTCAAGGCCGAGGGTGAAGCGCAGGCCATCCGCACCGTCTTCGAGTCCATCCACGCCGGCGACGCCGACCAGAAGCTCCTCGCCTACCAGTACCTGCAGATGCTCCCCAAGATCGCCGAAGGCGACGCCAACAAGCTCTGGATCGTGCCCAGCGAGATCGGCGACGCACTCAAGGGCCTCTCCGGAGCCATGGGCAACTTCGGCCCCCTGGGCGGCGGTTCGGGCTTCAACCCGCAGAACTCCGGCAAGGACGGCGGCGGCATCCCGGCCGCACGGGACAAGGACAGCGCCGAACGCCGCGAGCAGCCCCCCATCGACTGACCGGGCCCGCCCCCTGATGCATGATCAGTGAGGCCCCTCGACCTTCATGGCGGGGAGGCGACTCACTCATGCAAAGGGGATGGCACAGTCCATGTCCATCTGGGAATCACTCGCGGTCCTCACCGCCGGCATCGGCGCGGGCACGATCAACACCATCGTCGGCTCCGGCACCCTCATCACCTTCCCGGTGCTGCTGGCCACCGGCCTGCCACCGGTCACCGCCAACGTGTCCAACACCCTCGGCCTGGTGCCCGGTTCGATCAGCGGGGCCATCGGCTACCGCAAGGAACTCCGGGGACAGCGCGCCCGCATCCTGCGCCTCGGCTCGGTCTCCGCCGTCGGAGGACTCGCGGGCGCGGCCCTGCTGCTCGCCCTGCCGTCGGAGTCCTTCGACACGATCGTGCCCGTCCTGATCGGACTGGCACTCGTCCTCGTCGTCCTCCAGCCGCGGCTCGCCGCAGCCCTGCGCCGACGCCAGGAAGCCGCCGGAGGGGACACCGGCCACCCCGACGGCGGCCCGCTGCTGCTCGGCGGCATGCTGTTCTCCAGCGCCTACGGCGGCTACTTCGGGGCGGCCCAGGGCGTGCTCTACCTGGGTCTGATGGGCCTGCTGCTCCACGACGACCTGCAACGCGTCAACGCCGTCAAGAACGTCATCGCCGCCCTCGTGAACGGCATCGCGGCCGTCTTCTTCCTCTTCGTCGCCGAGTTCGACTGGACGGCCGTGCTCCTCATCGCCGTCGGCTCGACCATCGGCGGCCAGATCGGCGCCAAGGTCGGCCGCCGCCTCTCACCGACCGTCCTGCGCGCGGTCATCGTGACGGTCGGACTCCTCGCGATCGTCCAACTGCTGACCCACTGAGCGACGTAGAAGAACTACGCCGCTCAGCGTAGGTGTCCTAGGCGGAACGCTCCAGCCACTCCGGGAGCCCCTCCTGGCCGGCCACGCCCAGCGCGAGGAGCATGGCGTCCGCCGGCGACGGTACGAAGGGCTTCCGCAGGAGCGGCATCCCCGCCTCCTCCGGAGTCCGAGCCGCTTTGCGGTGGTTGTCGTCGGCGCAGGAGGCCACCGTGTTCAGCCAGGTGTCCCCACCGCCCTGGGCCCTCGGCAGTACGTGGTCCACCGTGGTCGCCCGCTTCCCGCAGTACGCGCACCGGTGCTGGTCCCGGACCAGCACCCCCCTGCGCGACCAGGGGGCATGTCTTCGGAAGGGCACCCTGACGTACCGGCAGAGCCTGATCACCCGCGGCATCGGAAGATCCATGGTGGCTGCGCGGACACGGAGATCGGGGTGCGACTGTTCGACGACGGCCTTGTCCTGGAGCACCAGGACCACAGCTCGGTTCAACGTCACCGTCGACAGCGGCTCGAAGCTCGCATTCAGCACCAGCGTGTCCCGCATCTCGCCCACCTCCCGTGTGCAGGCCCGCGACCACCATGGCGGCAGGGCCCGCAACCACTCTGGCCGCGCGCGCCACGCGGGACAACGCAATAAAAATGCCCGGTCCCGGGCTTCTTTAGACCAGGACCGGGCAAACGGCGGGCGAACGATCAGCGTGCGGCGGGCGCCTCGTACTCCGCGACGAGCTGCGCGCGCCCCAGCGCGTGGAACCGCAGGTGGAAACCGACGACCGCCGGAGACGAGTCCTCGTCCGGGCCGAGCTGCTCCCGGTCCACCGCGTACACGGTGAACACGTAGCGGTGCCGCTCCCCGCGCGGCGGGGCCGCGCCGCCGAAGTCCCGCGTCCCGTAGTCGTTCCGCGCGTGCACGGCGCCCTCCGGCAGACCGGGGAAGTCCCCGGTGCCCGCCCCGGCGGGCAGCTCCGTCACCGAGACGGGCAGGTCGAACAGGACCCAGTGCCAGAACCCGCTGCCCGTCGGCGCGTCCGGGTCGAAGCAGGTCACGGCGAAGCTCTTCGTCCCCTCGGGGAAGCCCTCCCAGCGCAGGTGCGGCGAGATGTTCTTCCCCGTGAGGACCTGGGCGGCGTTCAGGTCGGCTCCGTGGGAGACGTCCTCACTCGTCACGGTGAACTCGTGCACCTCGGGATGGAAATCGTGGGGGAGCGGCGCCCTGTCACGTTCGGACACGTCAAGACCTCCTGGTCGGAAACGGATATCCCCTGCAAACACGGAGCCTAGGGCTCCGGCAAGATCGTCGATGACGCCGCGGGGCGGGACGGGCCCCGCACACCACCGGCGTCCCGGGCCCGTCCCGTCCCACGCAGGTCAGAACCAGTTGCGCTGCGAGCCCACCGAGGCGATCCACTGGTTGAGGTACGCGGCCCAGTCCGTCCCCTGGTACGACTGCAGACCCACCTGGAAGCAGCGGTAGGTGTCGCTGCCCTCGCTGAACAGCCCGGGCTTCTTGTCCATCTCCAGGACGACGTCCATCTCCCGGCCGTCCGAGACGAAGGTCAGCTCGACCTGGTGCAGCCCGCGGTACTGCGACGGCGGCAGGAACTCGATCTCCTGGTAGAAGGGCAGCGTCTGCCGGGTCCCGCGGATGTGTCCGCGCTCCATGTCCGCGCTGCGGAAGGTGAAGCCGAGCTGGCGGAACGCGTCCAGGATCGCCTGCTGCGCCGGCACCGGGTGCACGTTGATCGCGTCCAGGTCGCCCGCGTCCACCGCACGCGCGATCTCCAGCTCCGTGCTGACCCCGATGTTCATGCCGTGCAGGTGCTGACCCGCGTAATGGGTGATCGGCGTCTCCCAGGGGATCTCCAGCGCGAACGGCACCACGTGCAGCGCGCCGGCCTGTACCTGGAAGGCACCGCCGAGGCGCTGCTTGGTGAAGACGACGTCCTGCTTGTACTCCTGGTCACCGCCCTCGACCTCGACCCGCGCCTGCAGCCCGACGGACAGCCCCTCGATCTGCTGCTCCACGGACCCGCCCTGGATCCGCACCTCACCCTGGACGATCCCGCCCGGAACCACGTTCGGCTCGGTGATGATCGTGTCCACCGAAGCACCACCGGCACCCAGGCTGGCGAACAGCTTCTTGAAGCCCATGCTCAAACTCCCCTTGAACGATCTGGCGACTACGCCGCGACTACCCCTTACCAACGCGGAACCTTAGGCCCCGGTTGCAGGTCGGCGCGGTCCACTACGCTCGACCGGATGAGCGCGCGTCTCGACCGTACGCCCCTTGCCCGGTCCTTCTTCGACCGCCCGGTCCTCACCGTGGCCCCCGACCTCCTCGGCCGTACCCTCGTCCGCCGTACCGAGGAAGGCCCCATGGAACTGCGCATCACGGAGGTGGAGGCGTACGAGGGTGCGGCCGACCCCGGTTCACACGCCTACCGCGGGCGCACGGCACGGAACGCGTCGATGTTCGGCCCACCCGGACACGCGTACGTCTACTTCATCTATGGCATGTGGTTCAGCCTCAACCTGGTGTGCGGCCCGCCGGGCCACGCGAGCGGGGTCCTGCTGCGCGCCGGCGAGATCACGGTCGGCGCCGACCTCGCCGCCAAACGTCGAGTTTCAGCCAGAAACCCGAGGGAACTCGCCAAAGGGCCGGCCCGCCTGGCCACGGCCCTGGACGTGGACCGGTCGTTGGACGGGACCGACCTCTGCGCGGGGCCCGGTTCCCCCTTGTCCCTCCTCGCGGGCACTCCCACCTCCGCCGACCTGGTGAGCAGCGGTCCCCGTACGGGCGTCGGCGGAGCCGGCGCGGACCACCCGTACCGCTTCTGGATCACCCACGACCCGACGGTGAGCCCGTACCGCGCCCACGCGCCGCGCCGCCGCTCAACTTGACGCACCCTTGCGGGACGCCTAACGTAGTTCGAGCCGCTTTTACGGGCACTGCCATCGGCAGACCCCCGAGCGGCCAACCCACTACCTACGACTTGCCCCTGGCGGGGTCCTGTTCGGCGTGCCCGAATTCCCGGCCGGTGACCCGATTATGTGTCACAAGGGAAAAGCGCTAACGTAGTGGAACGCCGAAAGGCAAAGACCCCCAACGGTCACCGAATTCAAATCCGAACCGACTGCGACTTTCGAGAAGCAGGGCGCGGAAATGATCTGGTAGAGTTGGAAACGCAAGACAGCAGAACGAAAGCCCGGAGGAAAGCCCGAG
>NZ_MQUR01000135.1 GCF_001953875.1 Streptomyces amritsarensis | reverse complement strand
CCGGCACGACACGGAGAGACGATGGGACTGACGGGAAACCCCCAGCACATCACTGACTCCCGGCCCAGTAGACCCCGCCCACCCGAAGCCACCCCGCGCCCCCGCTCCCGCCCCGCCGAGACCCGGCCCCTCGAAGCCACCCCGCCCCGCCACCCCGCCCCGCCACCACCGCCCCGCCGAAATGCCGCCCCCGGGTGCGCGGAGGTGCGTACCCGCCCCTACAGGTAGTCCTCCAGGCGGCCGATCCTGTAGCCCTGTTCCTGGATGCGCTGGAGCATGCGGGTCGTCATCTGGACTTCCGACGCGCCCTTGAGTTCGGACGGGCCGCGGAAGTGGGCCAGGATGATGTCACCGGGCTGCAGGGCGGAGCCCTGGGCGTACTGGAAGTTGTTGATCTGCATCGACACCCGCCACAGGAGGATCGACGAGACACCGCACTCCGAGGCCGCCCGGAGGGTGTCGTCGTTGTAGTTGCCGAAGGGCGGGCGGAAGAGCGGCGGGCGCTGGCCGAAGCGTTTTTCCAGCTTGTCCTGCTGGCCGCATATCTCCTTCTTCTGCGCCTCGAAGGAGAGGGTGCGCAGGTTCGGGTGGGTCAGCGTGTGGTTGTTCACCGTGCTCGCCGAGCCGTTGTCGCGGAGCTTCTCGAAGTGTCCGTAGTCCGACGAGGCGACGCTGTCCGTCAGGAACATGCTGATCGGCAGTTGGAGGTCGGCCGCCATCTTGAGGAACTCGGGGTCCTTCTCCGCGCCGTCGTCGAAGGTCAGGAAGACTATTTTCTCCCCGGCCGGCAGGGGTATTCGGTCTATCACCGGGACCTTGCCCGGGGCCGCCTTCGGGAGCTGCGGCTTCTGGGCGGGCTTCGGCGCGTACTGGACGGGGGCGGTCAGGCCCCACTTCTTGTACGCCTCGTCGGACGCGCCGCCCGGCGCGGGCGCGGGTGAGGACGCAGGCACAGTCGCGGACGCCGTCGGCGTCTGCGACGGCTCCTGCGTCGTCTTGCGGCCCAGCCGTTCGATGGGCTCCACACTCTCCCCGCACCCCGTCAGGGAGAGCGCGAGCGCGCCGGCCGCCAGCGTTCCGGCTACCAACCGGCGCACGTTCCTCACAAGTAGTCCTCCAGGCGGGCCACGGCGTATCCCTTGTCCGTGACGGTCTTCATGACATGACGGATCATGTCAGGCATCGTGCCCTTCCAGTCCTCCTTGCCCCGGAAGTGCGTGAGGATGATGTCACCGGGGTGCAGGTCGCGGTCCCACTCGCGGTAGTCCATGCGGTTCGTGAACGCCTCGGCGTTCCACAGCGGAACCGCCTTGATGCCGCAGGACTTCGCCGCCTTGAGGGTGTCGTCGTTGTAGTTGCCGTACGGGGGCCTGAAGAGGGTCGGCCGCTTGCCGAACGTCTTCTGGATGGTGTCCTGCTGGCCGCAGATCTCCTCGCGCTGCTGCTCGTAGGACAGCCCCGGCATGTAGCGGTGGTTGAGGGTGTGGTTGTTCAGGGTGACGCCGGCGGCCTGCATCTGCTTGAAGTACGGGTAGTTGTCCTTCACCAGGTAGTCGCTGAGGAAGGCCGTGTACGGGATCTTCAGCTCCTGCATCATCTTCAGGAACTCGGGGTCCTTCTCCGAGCCGTCGTCGATGGTCAGGAAGACGACCTTGTCCTCGGTGGGGACGGTGGTGAAGACCGGGGGCAGTTCGTCCTCTTCGTGGTTCCACACCTCGAAGCCGTCGCGCGTGCTGATGTGGGGCTTTTCCTTCGGCGCCGCGGGTGCGGCGAGCGGCACCTTGCGCAGCCCCCACTTCTTCGCCGCCGCGACGCGCGCCTGCTGCAGCGCCTTGGCCTTCTCGGCGGCGCTGAGCGCGCCCGCGGCGCCCGCCTCCGAGCCCTTGGCGGCCTTCGTCTTCTCGGCCTTGTCCGGGGCTCCCGACTGCCCCGAGCCGCACGCCGTGCCGAGGGCGGCTACCAGCAGGGCGGCCACGGCCACCCCGAACCGGCCGCGCGGACCCGCCGCGTACCGGTGACCCAGTTGCGTCTTATCTTCCCTTTGTCCGACTAGCTGCATAGCAGCGCATCCTGGCATCCGACACGCGGGCTTCCGGGACGACACCTCGCGCCGGGCCGCGACGTTCCTCCGACCGGCCCACACGCCCCGTCGCCGACAATGGACCCGTGACCCCCGAAGACTTCGCCGCCCTCCTCACCCCCGAGGGCCGCGCCCTCCTCGACTCGCTCCGCGACCACGACCCCGCCCAGGAGCTGGCCGTCGCCACCCGGCTGCGCCGTGAGCACCCTGCCGGGCTGGTCTCCGCGGCCCTCGGGCAGGCCCGGCTGCGGCAGCGCGCGGTGGCGAAGTTCGGAGCCGAGGACGCCTTCCGAATGTACTTCACCCCCGGCGGCGGCGAGATGGCCACCCGCGCGTCCGTGGCCTCGTACCGGGCCGAGCGGCTCGCGGCCCTCGGCGTGCGCAGCGTCGCCGACCTGTGCTGCGGCATCGGCGGGGACGCCCTCGCCCTGGCCCGGCTCGGCATCCGGGTGCTCGCGGTGGACCGCGACCCGCTGACGGCCGCCGTCGCGCGGGCCAACGCCGAGGTGCTGGGTCTCACGGACCTGATCGAGGTCCGTGAGGCGGATGTGACGGAGGTGGACACCTCCGGCTACGACGCGGTCTTCATCGACCCGGCCCGGCGCGGGGGCCGCGGGCGGATCTTCGATCCGGAGTCCTACTCGCCGCCGCTGTCATGGGCCGTGGAGACGGCCCGTACGGCGAGGTACGCGGCCATCAAGATCGCCCCCGGGATCCCGCACGAGGCGGTCCCCGCGGAGGCCGAGGCCGAGTGGATCTCCGACCAGGGGGACGTCAAGGAGGCCGTGCTGTGGTTCGGGACCGCCCCCGGGACCGTGCGCGCCACCCTGCTCCCCGGGCCGCGGGGGCTGCACACCGCCGATCCGCTGCCCGACCCGGAGGCCGGGCCCGTGGGCCGCTGGCTGTACGAGCCCGACGGCGCCGTGATCCGCGCCCATCTGGTCGCCGAGGTCGCCGCGCAGCTGGACGGCCGGCTCATCGACCCGACCATCGCCTACATCACCGCGGACGAGCTGCGGGCGACGCCGTACGCGACGGCGTACGAGATCACCGACGTGCTGCCCTTCGGTCTGAAGAAGCTGAAGGCCCTGCTGCGCGAGCGCGGGGTCGGGGTGCTGACGGTGAAGAAGCGCGGTTCGGCGATCGAGCCCGAGGAGCTGCGCAAGAAGGTCAAGCCGCAGGGCCCGAACTCGGCGACCGTCTTCCTGACCCGGGTGGCGGGCGCCCCCTCGATGCTGATCGGCGCGCCCGCCGTGCCGCCCGCGGCGCCGCCCGGCCGGTGACATGCCGGAAGCCGATGGGGTCGAAGCCGAGGCGCCGGGCCGACTCCCCGCGGGAGGCCGCCCGCCCGGCGGATCGCCCCGGCGGCTCGGCCGGCTAGGCCCCGTCCGTCTCCACCGACTCGAACCGCCAGCGGTGCACCGCCCGCGTGATCAGGTCGGCGGCCGGTTCGGGCAGCTCGGGCAGGTCCGCCGCGAGCCCCTCGGCCGTCTCCCACCAGGTGATGACCAGGACCCGGTCCCGCGGGGCCCGCAGCACCTCGCGGCGTACCGGGTCCCGGGCGAGGACCTGGGCGCGGGCCCACTCCAGCAGTTCGTTGCCCCGGCCGTCGGCGGCCCGGGCCTCCCACATCAGCGCGACGGTGCTCACGAGTAGAGGTTGTCCTTGCTCAGCTCGTGCACGTGGTCGTGGTCATGCCCGTGGCCGTGGCCGTGCCCGTGGTCGTCGGAGTGGACGTGGGACGTTCCCGGCACGTGCGGGTCCGTGACCGGCAGCGAGGAGTCCGCCGACAGGTCCCAGTCCGAGGCCGGCCGGTTCCGCCTGACCATCTCGGCGCCGAGCGCGGCCACCATCGCCCCGTTGTCCGTGCACAGCTTGGGCCGCGGCACGCGCAGGGTGATGCCGGCGGCGTCGCAGCGCTCCTGGGCGAGCGAGCGCAGCCGCGAGTTGGCCGCCACGCCGCCGCCGATCATGAGGTGGTCGACGCCTTCGTCCTTGCACGCCCGGATGGCCTTGCGCGTCAGGACGTCCACGACGGCCTCCTGGAAGGACGCCGCCACGTCGCGCACCGGGACCTCCTCGCCCGCGTTCCGCTTCGCCTCGATCCAGCGGGCGACGGCCGTCTTGAGCCCCGAGAAGGAGAAGTCGTACGCGGGGTCGCGCGAGCCCGTCAGGCCGCGCGGGAAGTTGATCGCCTTCGGGTCGCCCTCCTTCGCGAGCCGGTCGATGACCGGGCCGCCGGGGAAGCCCAGCTGGAGCACGCGCGCGATCTTGTCGAAGGCCTCGCCCGCGGCGTCGTCGATGGTCGCGCCGAGCGGTCGTACGTCCGAGGTGATGTCGGGGGCCAGGAGCAGCGAGGAGTGCCCGCCGGACACCAGGAGCGCCATCGTCGGCTCGGGCAGCGGGCCGTGCTCCAGCTGGTCGACGCAGATGTGCGAGGCCAGGTGGTTGACGCCGTACAGGGGCTTGCCCAGGGCGTACGCGTAGGCCTTGGCGGCCGAGGTGCCCACCAGCAGCGCCCCGGCGAGGCCGGGGCCGGCCGTGACGGCGATGCCGTCGAGGTCGCGGGCGCTGACGCCGGCTTCCTTCAGGGCGCGTTCGATGGTGGGGACCATCGCCTCCAGGTGGGCCCGCGAGGCCACTTCGGGCACGACGCCGCCGAAGCGGGCGTGCTCGTCGACGCTCGACGCGATCGCGTCCGCGAGGAGGGTGGTTCCGCGGACGACGCCGACGCCGGTCTCGTCGCAGGACGTCTCGATGCCGAGGACGAGCGGTTCGTCAGCCATTGCTCTCACTGCTCTCAGTTCGTGCTTGTGCGGGGTCGGTCAGTCGCATGACGAGCGCGTCGACGTTGCCCGGCTGGTAGTAGCCGCGCCGGAAGCCGATGGGCTCGAAGCCGAAGCGCTCGTAGAGCTTCTGGGCGCGCGTGTTGTCGACGCGCACCTCCAGCAGCACCTCGGCGCATTCGAACGCGGTGGCGGCGCGCAGCAGGTCGGTCAGGAGCCGGGCGCCGAGCCCGGTCCCCCACTGGTCGCGGGCGGCCGCGATGGTCTGTACGTCGGCCAGGTCGCCGGCGGCGGCCAGTCCGGCGTAGCCGACGATGCGGCCGTCGGGTGTCTCGGCGACGACGTAGCGTCGGGTGGCCTGCGGGCCGCGCGCGTGGGCCAGTTCGGACCAGAACATCCCGGCGGACCAGGCGTCCTCGGGGAAGAGGTCGTGTTCCAGTTCCAGCACCGGTGCGATGTCCCACCAGCGCATCTCGCGCAGAACCGTATCGGCCGTGGTCACTGCGGGGTGACCACCTTGTAGTTCTTGGGCACCTGGGCGTCGGGGCGGCGCAGGTAGAGCGGGGTCGGGGGGAGGAAGGCCGCGCCCGCGGCCAGCCGTTCCGCCGCCAGGGAGGCCAGTGCGGCGGCCGACTGGTGCTCGGGGCCCCGCACGTCGGGGAACACCTCCGGGTACAGGAGTGCGCCCTGGCCCACCGCGGGCACTCCCGCGACCTGCTCGGCGATGTCCGCGGGGCGGTCCACGCGGGGCTCGCCGACGCGCGTGCGGGGGTCCTCGTAGCGTGCCCAGTAGACCTCCTTGCGCCGCGCGTCGGTGGCGACGGTGAAGGGGCCCTCGATCCCGGCGGTGCCGGCGGCGTAGGCGAGTCCGTCGAGCGTGCACAGGCCGTGGACGGGCACGCCCAGTACGGCGGCGAAGGTGGAGGCGGTGACGAGGCCGACGCGCAGTCCGGTGTAGGGGCCGGGGCCGACGCCGACGACGATGCCGGTGATCGCGTCGAGCTTCAGGCCGGCCTCGGCGAGGACGCGGTCCACGGAGGGGATCAGCAGCTCCCCGTGGCGGCGGGCGTCGACCTGGTCGGACTCGGCGAGGACGGACTCGCCGTCGTGCAGGGCGACGGTGACGGCGGGCGTGGCGGTATCTACAGCGAGCAAGAGCACGCGAACAGCCTACGACTCCGGCGGCCGGGCCCCTTGCGCCCGGTCGTGGAGCGGGGCGGCTGCTACCTTTCGACCGAGGGATCACCAGGGATCACGTCAGCGCGGAGAGGTGGAGCAAGGTGGCACGCAGCAGCTCGGGAATCGTGGCCGGGCTCACCGCCGCGGCGATCGCAGCCGTCGGCTTCCTCGGCTACCAGGCCTCCGCGACGGCGCCGGCCCATCCCCCGAAGGCGGCGGCGCAGGAGCCTGCCCCGGCGGCGAGTCCGGCGGCCGCGGGCAAGCAGGATCCGGCGAAGCCGGTGGCGGTGCCCGAGGGTTCGGGGACCGGGGTGCGCGTCGTGTACTCGTTGGGCCAGAAGCGGGTGTGGCTGGTCGGGGACGCCGCGCAGCAGCCGCAGCAGCCGAGGTCGTTCGTGGTGGTGCCGAGCACGGTGCACCCGAAGCCGGGCACCTACCTCGTCGGTTCGCGCTCGGGGTCGGTGACGGGCTCGGACGGGGTGCCGATCGAGCACGTGGTCCGGTTCGCCACCCAGGAGGGTGTGGCGGTCGGTTTCAGTGCCCGGGTGGACGGGACGACGCCGGATCCCGACCCGAACAAGAAGACCGGCGGCATCCGCATGTCGCGCGCCGACGGCGATGCGATGTGGGCGTTCGCGACGATCAATTCCAAGGTCGTCGTCGTTCCCTGACGGGGCGCGCCTCCTTCACCCGTACGGGCGACCGGCCGACGCCGGGGCCGCACGGTAAGAGTCCTTCGGGCGCCTCTCGGGTGCCTTTCAGGCCGCTTCGGACTCCGGAGCGGCCTGTTCGCGTACGGCGTCCTCGGGCTCGCCCTCGCGCGGTGCGCGTTCGTCGCGCGAGGGCGGCGTGGAGACGGCGGTGGCGGCCGCGCCGGCGGCCAGCAGCGCGTGCATGGAGACGGCGGACGGGCGGGGGTGGCGCTGTGCTCCTGCTGGTGCCGACATGGCTGCCTCCTGGACCCCGGGACGCCGTACTTAGGCATACCTAAGAAACTCTCGGTACCATGTCATCACGAGGGTTGCCGCCAACGCAATATCTTGCCGACGAGTTGTCGGCACGTTTACTCCGAGAGCGCTCCGGCCAGGGCTTCGAGCCCCGCTCCGGCGTCCCAGCGCGCTCCGACCCCGCGCACCGAGACCTCGCGTACGTCGTCCAGGACCTCCTCGTGGCCGACGGCCCGCGCGATCACCACGTGCAGCCTGTCGTCGGAGAGCTCCTCGACCTTGCCGTCGCCCCACTCGACGACGACCACGGACTCGGGCAGCGAGACGTCGAGGTCCAGGTCCTCCATCTCCTCCAGCCCGCCGCCCAGGCGGTACGCGTCCACGTGCACCAGCGCCGGCCCGCCGGTCAGCGAGGGGTGGACGCGGGCGATCACGAAGGTCGGCGAGGTCACGGCCCCGCGCACGCCCAGCCCCTCGCCCAGGCCCCGGGTCAGCGTCGTCTTGCCCGCGCCCAGCTCACCGGTCAGCAGGACAAGGTCGCCGGGGCGCAGCAGGCCGGCGATCCGGCGGCCCAACTCCTGCATCGCCCGGGGGGAGTCGACGGTGATCCGGGTCTGCGCGCCGCGCTCGGACTCAGCTTCCGGTGCCTGGCTGCGCTGTGCTTCCAGCGGTACTTCTTCCATGCGCGCCAACGTTAGTCGCTACCGGGACCGGCACCGTCCCGGTGCGGGCCAGCAGCTCGGTCAGCAGCCGCGTCACGGTCTCGGGGCGCTCCAGCATCATCAGGTGCCCGGTGGACTCCAGGACGACGAGTTCGGCGGCGGGCAGCACGTCCTTGATGGCCGTGCTGTGCCCCGGCGGGGTGATCATGTCCTTGTCCCCGGCGACGACGGTGACCGGGATGCCGGCGAACTGCTGGAGCGCGGCGGTCTTGTCGTGGGTCTGGAAGGCCGGGTAGAACTCCGCGACGACGTCGATCGGGGTGGCCTCGATGAGCCGCTCCGCGAAGCGGGCGACGCCCGGGTCGACGTCCCTGGAGCCGAACGAATACATCTTGATCATGCCTGCGAAGAGGTCCGCGGTGGCCCGGCGGCCCTTCTCGACGAGTTCGACCTGCGATCCGAGCGCCTTCAGCACACCCGGCAGGATCCGTCGCACGGCGCCCATGCCGGCGGCGGGCAGCCCGTACGTCACCTCGTCGAGGCGGCCGCTGGAGGTGCCGACCAGGGCCACGCCGACGACGCGGTCGCGCACGAGGTCGGGGTACTGCTCGGCGAATCCCATGATGGTCATTCCGCCCATCGAGTGACCCACCAGGATCAGCGGGCCCTCGGGTGCGGCGGCGTCGATGACGGCCTTCAGGTCCCGGCCGAGCTGCTCCATGGTGAGCGGTTCGCCGTCCGCCTGGGCCAGGCCGCGTGCGCTGCGCCCGTGGCTGCGCTGGTCCCAGTAGACGGCGCGGACCACTCCGCGCAGGGCCGCCCGCTGGAAGTGCCAGGAGTCCTGGGCGAGGCAGTAGCCGTGGCAGAAGACCACGGTGGCGGGGGGTTCGGCCCTGCGCCGCAGTCGGCGCCGCTTGCCCTCCTCGGGGAGTTCGTCGACCTCGTAGTAGAGCTCGGTGGCGTCCTCGGCCCGGCAGGTCCCCTCGGTGCCGCGCAGGGAGCCGTAGTCGCCTGCGGCGTCGAGGGCCAGGCGGGCCTTCATGCGCATGCCGCGGCCGACGGTGATCCGCTCGACCGCGACACCGGCCGCCGCACCCGCGGCTATCACGCCGATGGCGGCGCCGGCCCAGCCGGCCCTGCGCCAGTTCTCGCTCACGCCGCCGCCCTCACTCCGTTCAGCCGCCCAGGTACACCCGGGGCACGCGTCCACCGATACGGGTGACGATCTCATACGCGATCGTGTGCGCCGCTTGTGCCCAGTCCTCGGCGGAGGGTTCACCGCGTTCCGCGTCGCCGAAGATGACGACCTCGTCGCCGACGCGGGCCTGGTCCTCGCCCAGGTCGACCACGAACTGGTCCATGGCGACGCGTCCGGCGACGTGGCGGACCGTGCCGCCGACGAGGACCGGGCCGGCCCCGGAGGCGTGGCGGGGGATGCCGTCGGCGTAGCCGGCCGGGACCAGCGCGAGGCTCGTCTCGCCGCTGGTGACGTAGTGGTGGCCGTAGCTCACCCCGTGCCCGGCGGGGACGGTCTTGACCAGCGCGAGGGAGGCCTTGAGGGTCATCGCGGGCCGCAGGCCGAGCTGGGCCGGGGTGCCGAGCTCGGGCGCCGGCGAGACCCCGTAGACGGCCAGCCCGCAGCGCACCAGATCGTAGTGGGACTCGGGCAGGGTGAGGGTGGCGGGCGAGTTGGCGATGTGCCGGACCTCGGGCTCGACGCCCTCCTTCTCGGCGTAGGCGAGCATCTCGCGGAAGGCGTCGAGCTGGAGCCTGATCGAGGGGTGGCCGGGCTCGTCGGCGCAGGCGAAGTGCGACCAGAGGCCGGTGACCTTGACGGTGCCCTCGGCCTGGGCGGCGACGGCCGCCCCGACCAGGGCCTCCCAGTCGGCGGGCTGGCAGCCGCCCCGGCCGAGGCCGGTGTCGGCCTTGAGCTGGATGCGTGCGGTGCGGCCGGCCGCGCGGGCGGCCTCGCGCACCTCGTCGAGGGCCCACATCCCGCTGACGGAGACGTCCAGGTCGGCTTCGACGGCCTCCCGCCAGGGCCCGCCGGGGGTCCACAGCCAGCACATGATGCGGCCTTCGATGCCGGCGGCGCGCAGCGCGAGGGCCTCGTCGGGGGTGGCGGTCCCGAGCCAGGCGGCGCCGGCCTCCTGGGCGGCCCTGGCGCACTCCACCGCCCCGTGCCCGTAGGCGTTCGCCTTGACGACGGCCATCAACTCGGCCCGGGGCGCCCGCTCGCGCAGTGCGCGCACGTTCTCCCGTACGGCGTCAAGATCAATCTCGGCGTACACGCGCGTCGGTGTCTCGTTCATCGCCCACAGTCTCTCAGAATCCCCGCCGCGCCCTGGTGCGGGCGCCCGAAGAGGCAGGCCCTTCTCCGTTTCCCGTGCTCCGCCCCGGCCCGCGGTCGGGGCCCGCAGGTCAGGGGTGGGTCGCGTCCCGCCAGGCGGCGGGGAGGGCTTCGGCCACCTGTTGGGCCAGCAGGGGGCCGCCGGTGCGGCGGGCCGCCAGGCCGTGGAGATACGCGCCCACCGCGCCGGCGTCGGCCCCGGACAGGCCGCCCGCCAGGAGGGATCCGGCCAGTCCGGAGAGCACGTCACCGCTGCCCGCGGTGGCCAGCCACGGCGTTCCCGTCGGGTTCACCCGGACGGGTCGGCCGCCGGCGGAGGCGACCAGCGTCGTCGAGCCCTTCAGCAGGACCGCCGCCCCGTACCGCTCCGCCAGCCGCCGTACGGCCGCCAGCCGGCCCGCCTCCACCGACTCCCGCGACACTCCGAGCAGCGCCGCCGCCTCCCCGGCGTGCGGGGTCAGCAGGGTCGGGGCGGTCCGGGCGCGCAGCACCGCCGGGTCCAGGCCGCGCAGCCCGTCGGCGTCGACCAGTACGGCCGTGTCCTGCGCGAGCAGGTCGGCCACCTCTCCGGCGCGCCCCTCCCCCAGGCCCGGGCCGATCACCCACGCCTGTACCCGGCCGGGGCCGATCAGCGTCTCGGGGTGGCGCGCCAGGACGGAGTCGGCCGCCGGACCGACGTAGCGGACCGCGCCCGCGCCGCCGCGCAGGGCTCCCGCGACGGCCAGCACCGCCGCTCCCGGGTACTGGGCCGATCCGGCGACGATCCCGACGACGCCGCGCCGGTACTTGTCGCTCGACGCCGTCGGCTCCGGCAGCAGCCCCGCCACGTCCGCGTGCTGGAGGGCCTCCACCTCGGGCTCCGGCAGCTCCAGTCCGATGTCCACGAGGTGCAGCGCGCCCGCCCGGGAAGCCCCGGGGTCGATCAGCAGACCCGGTTTGTACGCCCCGAAGGTCACCGTCACCTCGGCGGTGACGGCCGGCCCCGCCACCTCACCGGTGTCGGCGTCCACGCCGCTGGGCAGGTCCACGGCGACCACGGGCACGCCCGGCGGGATCCGCTCGACGAGGGCGGCGGCCGCGGGCCGCAGCCCGCCCCGCCCGCCGATCCCGAGCAGCCCGTCGACCACCAGGTCCGCCCGCTGCGGCAGGGTCCCCGCCGCCCGCCCTCCGGCGGCCCGCAGCGCGGCCAGGCCGCCCGCGTGCATCCGTTCGGGGTCCATCGGCACGGCCGTCACCGCGGCCCCGCGGCGCGCCAGGCGCGCGCCGGCGTACAGGGCGTCGCCGCCGTTGTCCCCCGGGCCGACGAGCAGCACGACACGTGCCCCGTAGACCCGGCCGCGGCGCCGCCGGAGCAGGCCCGCGCACACGGCGGCCAGCCCGGCCGCCGCACGCTGCATCAGGGCGCCCTCCGGCAGCCGGGCCATCAGCTCCCGTTCGGCGGCCCGTACGGTCTCCACGCTGTAAGCAGTACGCATGGGTCAACCCTCCGCGATCACCACCGCGGAGGCCACACCGGCGTCGTGGCTCAGCGAGAGGTGCCAGGACTTCACACCCAGCGCCTGGGCCCGCGCCAGCACCGTGCCGGACACCCGCAGGCGGGGCTGCCCGGTGTCCTCCACGTAGACCTCCGCGTCGGTCCACAGCAGGCCGGCGGGCGCGCCGAGCGCCTTGGCCAGCGCCTCCTTGGCGGCGAACCGCGCGGCGAGCGAGGCGGTCCCGCGCCGCTCGCCGCTCGGCAGTGTCAGCTCGGCGTCGACGAACAGCCGCCCGGCCAGGCCCGGGGTGCGCTCCAGCGCCGCCCCGAACCGTTCGATCTCCGCCACATCGATCCCGACGCCGACAATCACAAGGCCTACCCCACTACCCGACTACTCCACGGTCACGGACTTTGCGAGGTTACGCGGCTGGTCCACCTCGTTGCCGCGGGCCGTGGCCAGTTCGCAGGCGAACACCTGGAGCGGCACCGTCGCCACCAGCGGCTGGAGCAGCGTGGGCGTCGCCGGGATGCGGATCAGGTGGTCCGCGTACGGGACGACCGCCTCGTCGCCCTCCTCCGCGATCACGATGGTCCGCGCTCCGCGCGCGCGGATCTCCTGGATGTTCGACACGATCTTGTCGTGGAGCACGGAGCGGCCGCGCGGCGAGGGGACGACCACGACCACCGGCAGGTCCTTCTCGATGAGCGCGATCGGCCCGTGCTTGAGCTCGCCCGCCGCGAAGCCCTCGGCGTGCATGTACGCCAGCTCCTTGAGCTTGAGCGCGCCCTCCAGCGCCACCGGGTAGCCGACGTGCCGTCCCAGGAAGAGCACGGTGTTCTTGTCGGCGAGGGACCGTGCGAGCGCCCGTACCGGCTCCATGGTCTCCAGGACGGTGTCCACGGCGGCGGCGATGTCCGACAGCTCGCGGATCACCGCCTCGATCTCGTCCCCCCACTTGGTGCCGCGGACCTGCCCGAGGTACAGCGCGACGAGGTAGCAGGCCACCAGCTGGGTGAGGAAGGCCTTGGTCGAGGCGACGGCGACCTCGGGCCCGGCGTGCGTGTAGAGCACGGCGTCCGATTCGCGCGGGATCGTCGACCCGTTCGTGTTGCAGACGGCCAGCACCTTGGCGCCCTGCTCGCGTGCGTGGCGCAGCGCCATCAGGGTGTCCATGGTCTCGCCGGACTGCGAGATGGCGACCACCAGCGTCCGCTGGTCCAGGATCGGGTCGCGGTAGCGGAACTCGCTGGCCAGCTCCGTCTCGCACGGGATGCGGGTCCAGTGCTCGATGGCCAGCTTGGCGATCATGCCCGCGTGGTAGGCCGTGCCGCAGGCGACGATCACGACCTTGTCGACCTCCCTGAGCACCGAGACGGGGATGCGCACCTCGTCCAGGCTCAGCGAGCCGCTCGCGTCGATCCTGCCCAGGAGGGTGTCGGCGACGGCCTTCGGCTGCTCGGCGATCTCCTTGAGCATGAAGTAGTCGTATCCGCCCTTCTCGGCCGCGGAGGCGTCCCAGTCCACGTGGTAGGCCCGCACGGAGGCGGCCGAGCCGTCGAAGTTGGTCACCGTGACCCCTTCGCGGCGCAGTTCCACGACCTGGTCCTGTCCGAGCTCGATCGCGGACCGCGTGTGGGCGATGAACGCGGCCACGTCCGAGGCGAGGAAGTTCTCCCCCTCGCCGACGCCCACCACCAGGGGGGAGTTGCGGCGGGCGCCGACCACCACGTCCGGTTCGTCGGCGTGCACGGCCACCAGGGTGAAGGCGCCTTCGAGGCGCCGGCACACCTGCCGCATGGCCTCGGCGAGGTCGCCGGCGGCCGAGAACTGCTCGGCCAGCAGGTGCGCGACGACCTCGGTGTCGGTCTCGGAATCCAGTCGGTGTCCGCGCTCGGCGAGCTCGGCGCGGAGCGCGGCGAAGTTCTCGATGATGCCGTTGTGGACGACGGCCACGCGCCCCGAGTTGTCGAGGTGCGGGTGGGCGTTGGCGTCGGTGGGCCCGCCGTGGGTCGCCCACCGGGTGTGCCCGAGTCCCGTGGAACCGGTCGGCAGCGGGTGCGCGACGAGTTCCTTCTCCAGATTGACGAGCTTGCCGGCCTTCTTGGCGGCGGCCAGGCTGCCGTCTGCGAGTACGGCGACCCCTGCCGAGTCGTAGCCGCGGTACTCCAGTCGCTTGAGTCCGGCGATGACCACATCGAGCGCAGACTGCGCTCCCACGTAACCCACGATTCCGCACATAGGGCGCAGCGTACGCCGTGGCCGGCCCTCTGCCCCGTAGCCGAACCAGACGAAAACCCCGCCCCGGCGCATGGGCCGGGGCGGGGTTGACGGTGCGTCGGACGGTGCTCAGCCGAGCTTCTTCACCTGGGTGTCGACGACGTCCTTCGGCTGCTCCGCGGCGCCCGTGAGGCTCAGGGCCGAGAAGGTCGCGAGGGTGTTGCCCTTGCGCACGACCACGAGCTGCGTGGTCAACGTCTCGCCGTCCGCCTCACCCGTCACGGTGTACGCGAGGGCCTCGTCCCCCGCGGTGACGGCAGCGCCCGGCGCCACCTTCGTGATCTTGAGGGAGTCGCCGGCCTGGCTGCCCGTGTAGCCGCCGGCGCAGGCCGTGCCCGCCGTCTTGAGGGAGGCGAAGGCCTCCGTGGCGCCCTTGCCCTCGTACGAGGCGAGGTAGACCGAGGTGGCCGTGCCGCCCAGGGCGTCCAGGCCGGCCTTGAGCTTGTCCTCGGGGCTGGCGTCGGCGGCGGGCGCCTTGCCCTTGACGACGGCGCGGGTCCCGGCCGTGCCGGCGGCGGTGCCGACGGCGTTCATGGACTGGGCCGACACCAGCGGCTGGCACTCCGGCTTGTCGCTCTTGGCGCCGGCGGCACCGGCGGTCTCGGCCGCGGTGGGCGCCTTGACCACGTGGTTGGGCAGGTCGGCCTGGACCACGAGCACGCCTTCCAGCTCCGCGCTCGTCTTCGCCTTGGCGGCCGGGGCTGCCGATGTCGCGGCGGCCTCGGACGGCTTGGCGTCGGCCTTGGTGTCCGCCTTGTCGGTGCCGCAGGCGGTGGCCAGCAGGACCATGGACACCGCGGACGCGGTCATGACAGAACGACGGACGAAAGCGTTACGCACGAGAAGACTCCCCCACAAGCAATGACGGCAACGGCACGCAGGAACGGCACCCGCGCGGCGGGCGCTGCTCGAAAACTGCTGTAGGGGGCAATCTACAGAGGCAAACGATCAGCATCCTTCGAATTCTCACAGCCGAGCCACATCGTGATCGTCGCGAGACCGTGGCGTTCCCGCCGGTGGCGGCTCCCGTCCGGTGACGTCCGGG
>NZ_MQUR01000181.1 GCF_001953875.1 Streptomyces amritsarensis | reverse complement strand
GGTAGCGGCCGGCAGCCGCTATCCGGCTCCCGGGCCGCGCCGCCGGTTCAGCGGCGCGGCCGGGTCCTCGGTCAGAGAATCTGCTTGCCGCCGAGGATGTCCTTGGGCCCGTTGTCCTTGATCCCGGTCACCTTGCGGAAGCTGCCGGCCTTGGTGAGGGTGGGGCGCTCGTACGTCATCGTCGAACTCCTTTTCTCTTCGGGGATTGCGGGACGTATGCGCATGCGCTGGTCTGCCGATCCGGAGGCCAGCCGTCCCGTTCGATCACGCTACGAAGGGTGGACTGATCGTCACAATGGCGTGTCCGGTCCGGCGGTCGTACGCCCGCGGCGCGCGCGCCGCCACGCGCGCCTCCGAAACATTCCGCCCGCCGCCGAATATTCGGAAATCCGGTTGCGCACACCACACCCGTTACAGGGGATGTGTAAAGACATACTTCTTCGACCAGGGGAGAGTCGGGACCGGCTGGGCCCCGGCCCGGCCGGCACCGACGAGCGCGTCGGGTCCCGCGCGCCCAGCGTGGAGGGTGCGGACCGGTCCGGCGTCGGGCGCGAAGACATGCGTCACGACAGGGACGTGCCCTCGCGGGGTTCTCGCCCTCGGCCTGGTGCCGCCGGCGCTACGCCGCGTTCGCGGCCGCTGTCCGGCTCGGCCTGCCTCCTCCTCAAGGACGCCCTCCAGGGCGAACCGGCCGTCAACTGCTCGCCGACGGCCTTCAGGCGCTCGTGGCCGGTGATCCTCCGCACGATCTCCTCGAGCCTGGCCTTGCTCGTCATGAAAGCGGTGGACGAGTAAGTCCGTGAAGATCGATGACTCTCTGGCAGGGAGGCGGCGGTCCGGGCGGCCTCCGAGGCTGACGGGGCCCGGCGAACGGCGGGGGTCGTTGCCCCGTCCAACGACCGGAGGGTGCCCGGGACACCTGCCCCCGTGCACGGGCACGGCACGGGCCGGCGCGGGGTCGGCACGGGGCCGGCGCGGGGCCGGCACCGTGCCACGTACTGGGCAGCCGGACAGGGTCCCCGAAGGCCGCCCGGTGCGGTACAGCGGCCTTTACCTGTGCCCCGGAGGGTGGCTGGAGAGGGCGAAGGCCAGCAGCGCGGTCGAGGTGAAGTCGATGGCGGGTTCGACGGTCTGCCAGGCGCTGACCCGGTCGAGGTAGCGTGCGCCGCGGCCGTCGAAGTCGCTCCACGGCCGGCCCGGGTCGGCCTGGCAGGCCCGCGTTTCGGGCCAGTGGTTGAGCTCCTTGACCACCTTCGCCCCGTTGGGGCCGTTGACGACAGCACCGTGCAGGATGTCGCCGGTGCCGTCGAGGCTGCCGGCCAGGTTGGCCACCGGATGGGCCGGGCAGTGCGGGTAGACCTCACCGACGCCGATCACGAAACTGCTGCCCCACGGGTTCGCACCCAGGACCCAGCCGCGCTGCCGGGCGGCGAACGCGTCGTACTGGTGCTCGCCGGTCAGCCGGGCGTGCAGCAGCGCCGTGGTGACCAACCCCAAGGCCCGCGGGACGGCGTCAAAGTCGGTGTAGTCGGCCCCCGCCCCGAACGGGTCCTGCCGGGCGCGGTCGGTGGCGTCGGTCAGCTGGCGGCGCAGATCGGCCCTGAGCATGCCCGCCAACTGACCGCCGTGGTCGGGCGAGCCGAGGATTTCGGCGTGGGCCAGGGCGCTGACGTCTGCGACGCCGAGGGTGTCCTTGGTGTCGGAGGCCAGGTAGGCGCGCGCTCAGGCTCCGGCCTGGCGCTGCCATTCGACTGCCCGGGTATCGCCCCGTTGCCGTGCCGCCCGGGCGAGCTGGGCGGCAGCGAGCTGCAGGTCGTCCTGCCAGGAGTCCTCGGAGTAGAACGCGCCCGGGTACGCGGTGACCAGGGGGCCCTCGGGTGAGGTGTCCGCCCGGGCGTAGACCTCGGCAGCCTTGTCGAGCCAGCGGCGGGCGGCAGCGGGGTGGGAGTCCGCCTGCGCGGCGAGGGCGAAGGCCGCAGCCACTCGCCCGGCCAGGTTCGGGCTGATCGGCCGGCCCGGCTCGTTGGCGCGGAACACCGGCCGGTGGCCGATCAGGTGGACGGGATGGCCGGGCTTGGTGTTCATCGCGTCGTCGGCCTCCGGCAGCCGCCACAGGTCGTGGTCGCCGCGCAGAGTGTCGTTGTTGCCCTGGCCGAGGCCGACCTGCGCGTACAGGATGCCCGACGTGTCGTCCCACATCCGCTCCAGCCAGCGTACCCCGTGCTCCGCCTCCGCCGAGAGCCAGTTGGCAGCAGGCACCTCCCGCCCGGCCAGGAACAGCTGGATCACCGAGAAGGAGGTCGTGTGGGTGAACTTCAGGTAGTCCCCGGCGTCGAACCAGCCCCCCGAAACATCGACGGGGCCGCCGGCCGGGGTCAGCCGGCGGTCCACCAGTGTGCTGCCGTCAGCGCTGAAGCGTGGCGTTGCGTACACCGTCGCCTGCCGGTCGCTCAGGTGCGAGGGCTTGCGATGCAACATGCCGGGCACGACCTGCGCGCCGTCGCGCTGGGCCTGGAAGAATCGGACGTTCTGCTCGACCAGGGGGGCCATCAGGTCTGTGGCCGACGCCACCCGAAAGGGGGGCGAGGTCCCGGCCGCCGTTCCGGTGAGCGTCAGACGGTAGGTGCCGGGTGTGGTGAGCGCGGACAGGTCGACCGTGTGCACGGAGGCGAAGCGGTGGTTCCAACCCCCGGTACGGGGCCCGACTCTCCCGGTCAGGACGGAGCGGTTCCGTCCGTCGAGCACGTCAAACCCTGCACCGGCCAGCGCTTCTTCCTCCCCCATGACCGCCGCGACCTTGGACTGACCCACGGCGTAGCCGGCCTGGTCGACGCGTACGAGTGTCTCTCTCGTCTCGGACCCGCGAAGAAAAATGCTCGGATCCCAGCCGACGACAGCGGCCACGGCAACCAGGCTGGCGGCCAAAACGGCCACCGCACGCACACCACGAATGAACACGCCCCAAACTCTGACAGCCGCCACCCCCGGATGCGCTCAACGCCGCTCGGCCCGGCCCGAAGGTTGACCACAGCAAGGCCTCACCCCGCGAGCGTGCTTCCCCCCTGCGAAGCGGACGAGCCGAGAGGTCACGGGGTCGGCGCAGTGTGGAGCGGTAGCCGACCGCATTTGGCCGCTGCCGCCACCTGCGGCTACGTCCGGCGTGCGAAGACAACGATGACAAGGAGGAGGCTGAAGCCGATGAGACCGGCCACCGAGCCAACGAAGAGCAGGCACACCCGCCGGTCCCGCACGCCGTACAGGAAGGTGATCAGGATGATCACCGCGGCGCCGCCGAAAATGAGCACCTGGAGGAGGGCGGGCAGTTCGTCGTGGCTCTGGGAAATCCGTGCCCGGCGCTGGGCGGCGACGTCGTCCAGGCTGTCGAGGGCCTTGCCGTAGAAGGCCTGCTCCGAGATGGACCGCGGTTGGTATCCGGCGAGCACCCGGTACAGGTGGTCCACCGCGTGCGCGGTCACGGCGGCGTTGCCGCGGCCGTCACTCATGAGCGGCCACTGCTGCTCGACAACGGAGTGGACGTAGTCGCGCACGCGGGCGTGCACGTCGGCGCGAGCGCCGGGAGGGAAGGCTTAAGCGTCTCGGACGATTTGGGACACGGCGCTGGCGGTCTCCTTGGAGAAACGTCTTCCATTATCGACCTGGGCGACGACTGGTGGCTGATCTAGGCGTCGGTCATTGCCCTCGGTCTTCCTCCGTCCCACGACGAAGTCGGTGAGGGAGTCGGCGACGAGTTCGGCGCCGACGCTCTGCTCGTGGTCGACCAGGATGACCTGCCCGATGTGTCCGGCGGGGCCGGGAGTGAGGTCGACGACGTATTCGTCGCCGCCATTGGTCCCGAAGGCGATCCAGCCGGTCGAGCCGGCCAGGTTCTGCACCGCGGCACCGGGCGTAGTGCTGCCTGCCGTCGCCGCTGCGAGGTTCCAGCCAGGGTGACGGGCCTCTGCGTCGATGCTGTACAGGTAGTCCAAGCCAAAGAGCTCGCAGCCCACCGCCGTATTGACTTGGCACTCCATCTCGTAGTCGTACTCCTCATCCTCACCGAAATCGTCCGAGCGTGCCCGTACCACCCGGTAGAGCACCTTGAGCTCGTCGGAGAGCGGCATACCGAGGCGTGCTTCGACTGCGGTGATCTCCCCCTCCGTCGCGCCGATGGCGTCGGGCAGCCTTTCGCGCAGCGTCCGCTCGAGCAGTTCGAGGTCCTCATCGGCTGCCTTCGCGGCGCTCGTCGGCGCCCCGCCGGGAGAAACCGTCATCGATGGCAAGCGGGGTCTCTGATCAATCATGCGCAGACCATACGCGGAGCCAATGACAGCGGAGGTCGGCGCGCTGCTGCTCGCCGAGAGCGCAGCTCTCGGTCGGGCCGTCGGCGCGGATCCGAGCACCAATTTGGCCGCACAGGCCAACTATCGCGCTCAGTGTCTACTGCCGGCCCCCGGCCTTTCCCGACTTATCCGCCGCTCACCCCCGGGCAACTCCGCGCAGCGGATCCCGCCTCCGGGATGCCACTCCATCACCGGGCCCGCCGCGTCCCCGTGCTCCGGACACCAGAGACCGGGACGATTCCCCCGCAGTCGTGGCGCGTGCACACACATCCTTCCCGCGGCCCGGCGTACGCCCAACCCTGACGGACTACCCCGGCCGCCAGCCTCTCCGCAGCAGCGCCCCGCAGGCCGGACGGCCATGCCACCGTCACCCGCAGGCCGCCCGACCCTGACCGGAACCGGTCGATCACCCGCACTTCCCCCAGCGCCGCCAACAGGCCGGTCCGGCGCGGTCCGGCGGCGCACGATGCCCCGAACTCCCTGGCCGCCAGCTCGGCCATCGCGTCGGTGGACCAGCCGGACAGCTGGTCCTCCCCGGCCAGACTCAGCCACAGGTAATCCAGGCGGAACCGGTGCGTGGCGCCCTCGGTACCGGCCAGCACCAGCGAGGCGACCGTGGGCGAGGGTGCACGTCCGTGCCGGCCACCGGGGCGGAAAAGTCGGGTGCCGGCGGCGCCAGTTCACCACCGCCGCCCGGCCCACCCTGGCGATCCGCGCCACCTCCGCCAGATACGCCCGATCCCGACCCGGGGCGATCGCCGAAAACGGCAGCAAGCGGGGAGCGGCGGCCCGCCGCCACGGTGCCCACCGCCCG
>NZ_MQUR01000143.1 GCF_001953875.1 Streptomyces amritsarensis | reverse complement strand
GCGATGCACCGCATCTGACGCCGTGCGCTGATCCACCGGGGATTACGGGACAGCCCTTGGGAGCCCCTCGCCGAGGTCAGGTCGGCCGGTCCGCGAGGTCCGCCGGAGGCTCGTCGTCCATCTCGAAGGCCAGCGGGAACGGCGCGTGTCCGGCCAGTCTGAACCAGCGGACCTTGCGGTGGCGGCGCAGCGCGCGGGCGGCCCGTACGGCGTCGTTGAGGAAGCGGCGGGCCATCGGCACCCGGCGGACGGCCGCCGCCAGCTCCTCGGTGGCCTGCGCCCCGCCGGGGGCGGCCTTCAGCACCTCGACCTGGTCGGCGTCAGCGAAGACCGCCCGCAGCGCCTGGCTCAGCTCGCTCTCGGCGACCTCGCGGTGGTCCTCCTCGGCCTGCCGGGCGGCATGCGCGGCCTCGTACAGCACCAGTGAGGAGGCGGGGTCGAGGGCCCCGGAGGTGGCCACCTCCAGGACCACGGAGGCGCGCCGGACGAGCTGCGCGTCGAGCGCGGCGCGGGCGGCGTCCATCCGCGAGTGCAGCCGGTCCAGCCGGCCGGCGGTCCAGCTGAGGTAGACGCCGATGGCTGCCAGGGCCAGGGCGATCCAGACAAGGGTTTCGATCACGCTGCGCGACCCTACCGCTCCGCGGACCGCCGGCCCCCATCGGGCCTGGCCGGGTCGGAGCGGGGCCCGCAACATGCATGGTCACCGACGATCCGGGGATCGCACGGGCCGTCGTACCGTGGCGGCCGTCCTGGACGAGCTCCGCGAGACCGTCGGCGCGGGCCGGTGGGCCGTCCGTTCTGGCCGACAGGCCGTCGGCGCCCGCCGTGGCGGGGAAGCCGCGGGCGCGGTGCGCCGGTCAGGAGGCCGAGGTGTCCTTCGGGAAGCCCAGGCGGGTACGGAGCGGGACGCGCTCGTCCGCGCCCACCGCCGCCGCGCCGTCCGTCACCGTCTCGTAGACCGCCAGGATGTCCGCCCCGACCGTGGACCAGTCGAAGCGGCGGACGTGCGCCGAGCCGCTGGCGCTGAGGCGGGCCCGGCGGTCCGGGTCCCGCAGGAGGGCGACCGCCCCCGCCGCCAGGGCGTCCGCGTTCTCGTTGGCGAAGAGGTCGCCGGCTCCGCCCTGGTCCAGGACCTGCGCGAAGGCGTCCAGGTCGGACGCCAGCACCGCGGCGCCCGCCGACAGGGCCTCGACCAGGATGATGCCGAAGCTCTCGCCGCCCGTGTTCGGGGCCACGTACACGTCGACGCTGCGCAGCAGCCGCGCCTTGTCCTCGTCCGAGACCATCCCGAGGAACTCCACGCGCGAGCGCAGGTCGGCGGGGAGCGAGGCCACCGCCTCCTCCTCGTCACCGCGGCCCGCGACCAGCAGGCGTACGTCCGGGCAGGCCTCCACGATCTTCGGGAAGGCCGCCATGAGCACCGGCAGGCCCTTGCGCGGCTCGTCGATGCGGCCGATGAAGCCGAGCGTCTGGCCGCCCCACTCCGCCTTGGGCTCGGCCTTCGCGAAGAAGTCCACGTCCACGCCGTTGGGGATCACGACCGCGTCCCCGCCCAGGTGCTCCACCAGCGTGCGCCGCGCGTACTCGCTCACCGCGATCCGCGCGCTGATCTTCTCCAGCGCGGGCTGCAGGATCGGGTACGCGGCGATCATGGCCCGGGAGCGCGGGTTCGAGGTGTGGAAGGTGGCCACGATCGGCCCCTGGGCCGCCCAGCAGGACAGCAGTCCCAGCGAGGGCGAGGCCGGCTCGTGGATGTGGATCACGTCGAAGGTGCCGTCGTGCAGCCAGCGCCGGACCCGGGCGGCCGAGAGGAAGCCGAAGTTCAGCCGGGCCACGGACCCGTTGTACGGGACCGGCACCGCCCGTCCGGCGGAGACGACGTAGGGCGGGAGCGGGGTCTCGTCGTCGGCCGGGGCCAGCACCGACACCTCGTGGCCGAGGCCGATCAGGTGCTCGGCCAGGTCCCGGATGTGGAACTGGACGCCGCCCGGGACGTCCCACGAGTACGGGCACACGATGCCGATCTTCACTGTGTGCGCTCCTCCAGGTCGTCCAGCCAGAGCCGCTGGAGCATGTGCCAGTCCTGCGGGTGCTCGGCGATGCCCCACGCGAAGGCGTCGGCCACCGCCTGGGTCATGGCGGTGGTCTTCTCGGCCCGGGTCCCGGTCTTCGGGACCTCCACCTCCGGGTGGATCCGGCCGTACATCTTCGGGGCCTCGCCGTAGTGCAGGGTGGCCGGGATCAGTACCGCGCCCGTCTGCTGGGCCAGCAGTGCGGGGCCGGCCGGCATGCGGGCCGTCGCGCCGAAGAACTCGACCTCGACGCCGGAGGCCGACAGGTCGCGGTCCGCGACCAGGCAGACCAGGCCGCCGGAGCGCAGCCGCCGGGCGAGGGTGCCGAAGGCGGCGCCGCCGCTGTGCGGCAGGACCTCCATGCCCAGGCTCTCGCGGTAGGCGACGAAGCGGTCGTAGAGGCTCTCGGGCTTGAGGCGCTCGGCGACGGTGGTGAAGGGCACCCCGAGGTGGCCGATGGCCCAGGCTCCGGCGAGGTCCCAGTTGGCGAGGTGCGGCAGGGCGACGACGACCCCGCGCCCGGAGGCGAGGGCCTCGCGCAGGATGTGCTCGTCCTTGAACTCGACGTCCGTGCCGAACCGCTCCGGGTCCATGGTCGGCAGCCGGAACGACTCCATCCAGTACCGCATGTACGAGCGCATGCCGGCCCGGGAGAGCTCGCGCAGCCGCTCGGGACCGGCGTCGGGCACCACCCGGGCCAGGTTCGACTCCAGCCGCAGCACGCTCTTGCCGCGGCGCTTCCACGCGAAGTCCGCGATCCGCCGGCCCAGCGCCACGGCGGCCGGCTCGGGCAGCTTCTTGACCCCGGCCCAGCCCAGTCCGTACAGCCCGTCGACCAGCTTGTCCTGTGCGGCCCCCATCAGGCGGCGCCCCCTTCGGAGGCGGCCGCGGCGTCGGCCTCGGCGGACTCGCGGCGTACGGTGACCACGCGCTGGATCAGTGTGACGAGCGAGCCGGCGGCGACCACCCACAGGGCGATCGGCAGGAGCACGCCGATCCAGGACGGCACCCCGAAGGTCTGCAGTCCGGACAGGCCGGCCGCGACCAGCGAGATCACCAGGCGCTCGGCGCGTTCGACGAGCCCGTTGACGGCCACCGGCAGCCCGATCGATTCGCCGCGCGCCTTGGTGTAGGACACCACCTGGCCGCTGGCCAGGCAGAAGATCGCCACCGCGCACAGCGCGTTGTCGTTGCCGGAGCCGGCGTACCAGAGGGCGAGGCCGCCGAAGATCGCCGCGTCGGCCACCCGGTCGAGGGTGGAGTCGAGGAAGGCGCCCCACCGGCTGGAGATGCCGGCCTGGCGGGCCATGTTCCCGTCGACGAGGTCGGAGAAGACGAAGAGGGTGATGGTGATGGTGCCCCAGAAGAACTCCCCGCGGGGGAAGAAGACCAGCGCGCCCGCCACCACTCCGGCCGTGCCGATCAGGGTGACCGCGTCCGGGCTCACCCCCCGCCGGAGCAGAAATGCGGCGAATGGCGTGAGAACACGCGTGAAGAATGCACGCGCGTACTTGTTCAGCATGGCCTTCCCGGAGGGTCGCTGGGCCGCACGGCCACCACGGCCACCGGCTGGCCCATCGTAGCCAGCACGCCGCCGCCGGAACGCCGCGCACCCACCGGTTCTCGCTCCGTAGGGCGCACTTCGTACCGCGGCCGGTCGCCGGTGCGTCACGCGGACGCCCCCTGTGCGTTCCCGGCAGGTCCCCGGTACGTCCCCGGCACGTCCGCGGTACGTCCCCCGGTACGACGTATGGACGCCGGGTGACAGCGGTGCAAAGCTCGTAGAACCGCGCATTCCTCATGCGCGGGGACAAGGAACCCACCCTCCTCACCGTCACCACCGGGAGGCACGAGCACCATGGGAGCCACATCACACCAAGCCGGAGCCGCCGGCAGGGCACTGACGGCCGACCGCCCGTCCTCCATACGGAACGTCGTGCTGGTCGGCCACAGCGGATCCGGCAAGACCACGCTGGTCGAAGCCCTCGCCCTGACCGCAGGAGCGGTCAACCGGGCCGGTCGGGTCGAGGACGGCGCCACCGTCTCCGACTACGACGAGATCGAACACCGACGACAGCGCTCCATCCAGCTCTCCCTCGTCCCCGTCGCATGGGACGGAATCAAGATCAACATTTTGGACACCCCCGGATACGCCGACTTCGTCGGGGAACTCAGGGCCGGTCTGCGGGCTGCGGACGCGGCCCTTTTCGTCGTCTCGGCCTCGGACGGGATCGACGGCGCCACCCGCATGGTCTGGGACGAGTGCGAGGCCGTCGGCATGCCCCGCGCCATCGTCGTGACCCACCTGGAGGCCGCCCGCTCCGACTACGCGCAGATGGCCACCGTCTGCGGCGAGATCTTCGGCGCCGACGACCCCGACGCGGTCATCCCCCTCTACCTCCCCCTGCACGGCCCCGCCGGCCCGGACGGCCACGCCCCCGTCACCGGCCTGCTCGGCCTGCTGTCCCAGCGCGTGTACGAGTACTCCTCCGGCGAGCGCGTGGAGCGCGACCCGGACCCGGCCGAGCTGGAGCTCATCACCGAGGCCCGCTCGCGCCTGATCGAGGGGATCATCGCCGAGAGCGAGGACGAGACCCTCATGGACCGCTACCTCGGCGGCGAGGACATCGACCTGGGGACCCTGGTGGACGACCTGGAGCGGGCCGTGGCCCGCGGCACCTTCCACCCCGTCCTGATGGCAGCTCCCGCCGCCGACGGCGCCCGCCAGGGCCTCGGCACCGTGGAACTCCTCGAACTGATCACGGGCGGCTTCCCGACCCCCCTCGAACGCCCCGCCGTCGCCGTCACCCGCCCCGACGGCTCCGCCCGCCCCGACGTCACCTGCGATCCCGACGGACCGCTGGTCGCCGAGGTCGTCAAGACCTCCTCCGACCCCTACGTGGGCCGCGTCTCCCTCGTGCGCGTCTTCTCCGGCACCCTGCACCCCGAGGAGACCGTCCACGTCAGCGGGCACGGCCTGGCCGACCGCGGGCACGAGGACCACGACGTCGACGAGCGGATCGGCGCCCTGACCGCCCCCTTCGGCAAACAGCAGCGCGTCCTCGGCAGGTGCATCGCCGGGGACCTGGCCTGCGTGGCCAAGCTCAGCCGCGCGGAGACCGGCGACACCCTCTCCGCGAAGGACGACCCGCTCCTCATGGCCCCCTGGACCATGCCCGACCCGCTGCTCCCCCTCGCCATCGAGGCCCACAGCAAGGCCGACGAGGACAAGCTCTCGCAGGGCCTGGCCCGGCTCGTCGCCGAGGACCCCACCATGCGGCTGGAGCAGAACCCGCACACCCACCAGGTCGTCCTGTGGAGCCTGGGCGAGGCCCACCAGGACGTCGCCCTGGAGCGGCTGCGCACCCGCTACGGCGTCCAGGTCGATCCCGTCCCGCACAAGGTGAGCCTGCGCGAGACCTTCGGCGGCAGGGCGGCCGGGCGCGGCCGGCACGTCAAGCAGTCCGGCGGCCACGGGCAGTTCGCCATCTGCGAGATCGAGGTCGAGCCGCTCCCGCCCGGCAGCGGCATCGAGTTCGTCGACAAGGTCGTCGGCGGATCGGTACCCCGCCAGTTCATCCCGTCCGTGGAGAAGGGCGTGCGCAGCCAGGCCGCCCGCGGGGTGGCGGCCGGCTATCCGCTGGTCGACGTGCGCATCACCCTCCTGGACGGCAAGGCGCACTCGGTGGACTCCTCGGACGCCGCCTTCCAGACCGCCGGCGCGCTCGCCCTGCGCGAGGCCGCGGCGGAGGCGCGGATCGACCTGCTCGAACCGGTCGCCGAGCTCGACGTCCTGATCCCCGACGAGTACGTCGGGCCCGTCATGAGCGATCTCGCCGGCCGCCGCGGCCGTGTCGTCGGCACCGACCAGGCCGGATCCGGGCGCACCCGGGTCCGCGCCGAGATCCCCGAGATCGAGATCGGCCGCTACGCCGTCGAGCTGCGCTCCGTCTCGCACGGCACCGGCCGCTTCGCCCGCGCCTACGCCCGGCACGAGCCGATGCCGCCGCAGATCGCGGAAAAGGTGCGTGAACAGGCCGAGAAGGGAACGTAGTCGGAGAAGAGCCGGGGTGCCGCCCGCCCAACCTGCTTGCGGCGGGCGGCATTTCCCTGTCCCATGACCATGGGGCGGGATCCGCCGATAGGCTCGTCGGCGCACCAAAAGAGCATGAACGCACAGCGAGGGGGGCAGCGGTGGCGGACGACGGATTCGACTTCAGGCCCGGCGCACAGATTCCACTGCAGAACGGCGGGGGGCAGACGGCGGCGACCAACGCCCTCGCCTCGGCCGCGTACCGCGACGGCGGCAAGGACACCAAGCTCGAGGCGATACTCGGGGCCAACAGCGAGAACCACCCGGCCACGGTGAAGCCCCCGAAGCTCTCCCTGTTCGAGCCCAGCCTCGGCGAGGCGTTCTGCCGGGCCGTCGAGGCCCGCACCCTGGGGGCCGGCCGCAAGCCGCTCATCCAGTCCTTCGGCGCCGACCCGCAGACGGTCGTGGAGCACTGCCTGGCCGCGTCCCGCATCCGCAAGGAGCGCGACCGCAGGCTCCGGCTGATCATGCTGGTCTGCGGCGTGCTGTTCCTGCCCGGGCTGCTGCTGTGGCTGGGGCTCTTCCAGCTCCGCAAGTCCCTGGCCTCCAAGCAGGGCAAGCACTCCTGGCTGGGCACGACGCTCCTGGTGGGCGTCGGCATCGTGGTGGCCGTCCTGATGTTCAGGCTGCCGCTCACCGGCTTCCTCGGCCTGTACGCCCGCGGCATGGTCATCGCCCCGGCGCTGGGCTGGCTGCTCGCCCGCCGCACCTGCGAGTCCACCGCCCGCGACCTGCGCGAACGCTGGGACGGCCTGCTGTCCGGCGGCGGTGTCGCCGCCAAGATCCCCGAGGCCGTGCCGGGCAACCCCGACGAGAAGGCCCGCGAGGACCTGCGCCACCAGCTCGCGAAGCTCACCGCGGAGGACCGCAGCAACCAGGTCTTCTACGCCGGGCCCAAGGGCATCCTCGGCATGGGCACCCGCTGGGGCAACTGGCAGATGGCCGAGGAGCTCACCCCGAAGGACGAGGGCAAGGAGATCCACCCCTTCCGCGCCTGGGACGTCATACGCGCGATCGACGCCCAGCTGCGCAAGCTCGAGCGCGGCCCGCTGCACACCGGCGGCTTCCCGCCCGCGGCGATCCAGCACTGGATCGTCACCCCGGTCGGCGAGGGCGCGGCCGAGGTCGCCCGCCCCACCGGCGAGAACGTCGACGCCTTCCTCGTCAAACCGCACGAGGTCACCCGGATCTGCAACGAGCAGCAGTTCAACTCCGGAAACCGGCACTACCTGGGCATCCAGTACCCGCTGTGGGACGGCCAGCTGATCATCAACATGCTGGTCACCGTCACCGTGCTGTACAAGACCCTGCGCGTGGACGTCACCGCGCACGCCCTGGGCCCCGTGCACGGCCTGTTCACCACCAAGTCCAAGGCCCCGGTGGTGGAGGTGCCCAAGAGCATCCGCTTCTGGGAGACCGTGGAGAAGCCGCTGCCGCTGGTGGACACCCAGGAGGTGGTGCGCCTCGCCGTGCGGGCTCCGCTGACCTGGTACCCGCCGGTCCTCGACTTCTTCGGCGGCAAGCTGGTCCTGCCCGAGCCCTTCGGCCTGCGCCACGTCTGGGCGAGCTCGATGTGGCGCCACCGGTTCATGGCCGACGACGCGCTGCGTACGGTGGCCCCGGTCCTGCGGTCGATCCACACGGCGACCTTCAAGGTCCTGGAGGAGAACGGCGTGGACACCGAGCGCTTCACCAACCGCTCCTCGATCATGAGCGGCCTCATCCAGGAGCCCGCGCCGCGCAAGGCCGACGTCTACGACGCCTAGTTAGGGTGGAAGGAGACGAGGAGACGAGGAGCGCCCGAGGAGGCAACCGTGACCGAGCGCAAACCGCCTGGCGTGGACTTCGAGTCCTTCGTGGACCGGCAGATCAGGCAGGCCACCGACCGCGGCGACTTCGAGGAGCTGCCGGGCTTCGGCAAGCCGTTGGCCTCCCTCGACGCCCCCTACGACGAGCTGTGGTGGATCCGGGACAAGATGCACCGCGAGGGCTTCGCCGCCCTCCCGCCGGCGCTCGCGCTGCGCAAGGAGGCCGAGGACGCCCGCGAGGCGGCCGCGGCGGCGCGTACGGAGCGTGAGGCGCGGGCCCTGCTCACCGAGGTCAACGACAAGATCCGGGCGGCCCTGCGGATGCCCCCGCCGGGCCCTCCCCTCAACCTGGAGGAATTCGACGTCGAGGCCGAGCTGCGGGCCCGGCGCGGCAGGCACGCCTCGTAGGCGCCGGCACCGCCCGCGGGACCCGGGACACCGGCCGGGGCCGGCCCCTGGGGGTCAGCCGACGGGCCAGGCCTCGGCGAGCATCTGGCGCGTGTCCGCCAGGAGTTGGGGCAGCACTTTGGTGTGGCCGACCACCGGCATGAAGTTCGTGTCCCCACCCCAGCGGGGCACGATGTGCTGGTGCAGGTGCGCGGCGATGCCGGCGCCGGCCGCCGCTCCCTGGTTCATGCCGATGTTGAACCCGTGGGCACCGGAGGCCTTGCGGAGCGCCACCATCGCCCGCTTGGTGAGGTCGGCCAGCTCGGCCGTCTCCGGGGCGTCGAGCTCGGTGTAGTCGGCGACGTGGCGGTACGGCACGACCATCAGGTGGCCGCCGTTGTAGGGGTAGAGGTTCAGCACGGCGTAGACGTGCTTGCCCCGCGCAACGACCAGGCCGTCCTGGTCGGACAGCTCCGGAATCCCGCAGAAGGGACAGCCGTCCCCGGCCTCCGGGCCGGTCGGCTTGTTCTCCCCTTGGATGTAGGCCATCCGGTGGGGCGTCCACAGACGCTGGAACGCGTCCTGCGTGCCGACCCCGATCTGCTGCTCCGGCTCAGTCGTCATGGCATGCAGCATATGACCTTGCCCGCGCGGACGAGGAAGGCCCCCGGAAAGTGATCACTTTCCGGGGGCCCGCACTGTACGGATCAGACCTGGACGCGGTCCGCGACGACCTTCGCCAGCTTGGCCAGCGCCTCGTCCTTCGGGATGCCGTTCTCCTGCGAACCGTCGCGGTAGCGGAAGGAGACCGTGCCCGCCGCCATGTCCTCGTCACCGACGATGATCATGAAGGGGACCTTGAGCTTCTGGTGGTTGCGGATCTTCTTCTGCATCCGGTCGGAGGAGGCGTCCACCTCGACCCGCAGGCCCTGCTTCTTCGCCGCCGCGGCGAACTCCTGCAGGTACTCGACGTGCCCGTCGCCGATCGGGATGCCGACGGCCTGGACCGGCGCCAGCCACGGCGGCATGGCGCCCGCGTAGTGCTCCAGCAGGACCGCGAAGAACCGCTCGATCGAGCCGAACAGGGCGCGGTGGATCATGACCGGGCGCTGGCGCGAACCGTCCGGGCCGGTGTACTCCAGGTCGAAGCGCTCCGGCAGGTTGAAGTCGAGCTGCACGGTCGACATCTGCCAGGTACGGCCGATGGCGTCGCGCGCCTGCACGGAGATCTTCGGGCCGTAGAAGGCCGCGCCGCCCGGGTCGGGGGTCAGCGGGAGGCCCTGCTTCTCGGCGACCTGCTGGAGGACCGCGGTGGCCTCCTCCCAGACCTCGTCCGAGCCGACGAACTTCTCCGGGTCCTTGGTGGACAGCTCCAGGTAGAAGTCGGTCAGGCCGTAGTCGCGCAGCAGGTTCAGCACGAAGGTGAGCGTGCGGTCGAGCTCCTCCGCCATCTGCTCACGGGTGCAGTAGATGTGCGCGTCGTCCTGGGTGAAGCCGCGGGCCCGGGTCAGGCCGTGCACGACACCCGACTTCTCGTAGCGGTACACGGTGCCGAACTCGAACAGGCGCAGCGGCAGTTCGCGGTAGGAGCGGCCGCGCGCGTCGAAGATCAGGTTGTGCATCGGGCAGTTCATGGGCTTGAGGTAGTAGTCGGTACCACCGTCGAGCTGCATGGGGGGGTACATGCCCTCCGCGTACCAGTCCAGGTGGCCGCTCTTCTCGAAGAGCGCGCCCTTGGTGGCGTGCGGCGAGTAGACGAACTCGTAGCCCTCCTCCTCGTGCCGGCGGCGCGAGTAGTCCTCCATGACCCGGCGGATGATGCCGCCGCGCGGGTGGAAGACGGCGAGGCCGGAGCCGATCTCGTCCGGGATGGAGAAGAGGTCCAGCTCGTTGCCGAGCTTGCGGTGGTCGCGCTTCTCGGCCTCGGCGAGGAAGTCGAGGTGGGCCTTCAGCTCCTCCTTCGACGGCCACGCGGTGCCGTAGATGCGCTGGAGCATCGGGTTCTTCTCGCTGCCGCGCCAGTAGGCGGCCGCGTTGCGCATGAGCTTGAACGCCGGGATGTTGCGGGTGGTGGGCAGGTGGGGACCGCGGCAGAGGTCCTTCCAGCACAGTTCGCCGGTCTTGGCGTCCAGGTTGTCGTAGATGGTCAGCTCGCCGCCGCCCACCTCGACGTTCGCGCCGTCGTCGGTGGAGGCGGAACCCTTGATGCCGATGAGCTCCAGCTTGTACGGCTCGTCGGCGAGCTCCTCGCGGGCCGCCTCGTCGGTGACGACACGGCGGGCGAAGCGCTGGCCGCGCTTCTGGATCTCCTGCATCTTCTTCTCGATGGCCTTCAGGTCCTCCGGGGTGAAGGGCCGGGCCACGTCGAAGTCGTAGTAGAAGCCGTTCTGGACCGGCGGGCCGATGCCGAGCTTGGCCTCGGGGAACAGCTCCTGCACGGCCTGCGCCATGACGTGCGCGGTCGAGTGGCGCAGGATGTTCAGGCCGTCCTCGGAGGAAATCTCCACCGGCTCGACGGTCTCGCCGTCCCGCACCTCGTAGGCGAGGTCCTTGAGCTCGCCCGCGACGCGGGCGGCGACGATGGTGCGCTCGCCGGCGAAGAGCTCCGCCGCCGTAGTGCCCGTGGCCACCACGCGCTCGTCCCGCTCGGAATCGCGTTGGATGATCACACGGACGTCTGACACCGGTCTCTCCTGACTCAGGGGGTGCGCGAGCGAACGCTGCGCGCCTGAATCGTACCGAGCCGAGTGGCTGCGCCGCTAAACGGTTCCTCCCGGGCCCGCCCCGGACCGCGGCCTCCCGCCCCGACCGGGTCCCGCCCCACGGGCGCGGGCGGCGGCGAAGCCGGCCACCCCCGGCCGTGCGTGCGCGGAACCCGCTGCGCGAGCCGCCCCGGCCGGACCGGACCGGCCCGGGGGCGGGTCGGCGGGGCCGGGGCGGGTGAGCGGGGTCGGGGCGTAAGCGGCCCACGGCACGGCCGGGCGGAGGCCGGGAAGGGTCGGGCGGGACGAGGCCCGGGGCAGGACGGCTGCGCGAGCCGAACCGGCCGGACCGGGTGGGACGGGGCAGGACGACCAGCGGCACGGTCGGGCGGGGCCCGGGGCGGGCGGCCAGCGGCACGGGCGGGTGGGCGGGGCTCCCGCGCGGTGGCGGGCGCCGCAGGCGGGGGGCGGGGTCCCCCCGGGATCTCTCCTCGGCTAGCGAGCGAATCCTGGGCGGGAAGGCCGGTGGCTCGGGGGTGGGTTCGCTCGGCCTGCGGGGAGATCCCGGTGTGCCCGCGCCCACCCGAAGCGGGCCCGAACCCCCGTGGGGCCGGGGACGCTGCCCGGCGCGGGCGTCGCCGGTGGAAAATCGGTCGCGCCGTCGGAGGCCGCCGGTAGCGTGGGGAGCCGCCCCAGCCCCCGGAGGGACCCGTATGCCGAGCCCGCTCATACGACCGCTCGACCTGAGCGACGACGCCACCGCAGCCGCCGTGCACCGGATCGGCCGGGCCGCGTACGCGGTCGAGGCGGAGATCATCGGCTTCGACGGCATTCCGGCCCTGCGTGAGAGCCTCGCCGAGATGCGCGCGCAGGACCTGCGCTGGGTCGGCGCCGTCTCCGAGGGCGGCGAGCTGGCCGGCTTCCTCGCCTGGGAGGAGGGGCCGGGCGGCGGCATCGGCATCGACCGGCTCTGTGTGGCCCCGGCCTTCTTCCGCCGCGGCGTCGCCTCCCTGCTGCTGCGCCACGCCCTGGCCGAGCTCTTCCCCGGCCGCCCCGTGCAGGTCTCCACGGGGGCCGCCAACACCCCCGCCGTCCGCCTCTACGAGGCGCTCGGCTTCACCCGCGGGCCCGACTTCTCCCCCGTCCCCGGTCTGGCCATGGCCTCCTTCGGACGGGCCGCCGCGGACGCCCCGTGCGAAGGTCGAAGGGGGACTTCCGACCCGGGATGAGGTGACAGCCATGAGAGTGTCCGGGAGCGCGGCCGCCCTGTGCGCCGCGACGGCCGTACTGGTGGGCGGGCTGCTTGTCGCCGCCCCCGCGCAGGCGGCGCCGGCCGCCGCGTGCAGCGGGGACCGGCTCTCGGCCGCCGGTGCGGTGCGTACGGACTCCACGCGGGTGCGGTTCACGGTGGTCAACGAGGGCCCGGCGTGCCAGCTGCGCGGCTTCCCGACGGTGGCGCTGTCGGGGCAGGGCGCCCCGGACCGCAACACGCCGCTGCGCGTCGTCCCGCGCGGCGAAGCCCGCCCCGTGCAGCTGCCCCAGGGCGGGTCCGCGTCGACGGTCCTGACCTTCACCCCGGTCCTCGGCGAGGCGGACGGCTTCTGCGCCTCCGGCGCCGAGCCGACGACCGCCCCCTCACTGGTGGTGGGCGTCGCCGGCACGGGCTTCCAGGTGGCACCGTCCGACGGCGGACAGTTCGCCCTGTGCGGCAACTCCGTCCGCGCCACCGCCTTCCGCTGACGGCTGACGGCTGACGGCTGACGGCCGACGCCGACCGTCCCTTCCCTCCCCTGCTAGTCGTCCGTCGACAGCACGTCCGCCGGGTCGTAGGACTCCTCCAGGGACTTCATGAGGCGGTCTCGCTCGACCTCGTCGAGCGGGACGGGGCGCACGTCCGCGGCGTCGGTGAGCCGGCGGAAGCCGCCGCGGCGCTGGAGCCGTCCGCTGATCCGGATCGGCAGGCCGACCAGGTGCGCGTGTCCCGCGACCCGGTACGCCTCCTCGTCGAGCGCGGCGCGTACGTACGGGACGTCCGCGCCGGCGAGGACCCGCAGCCGGACCGTGCCCCCGCCGCCCGGGGCCGAGCGCCGCATCCGGACCACCGCCCCCGCGACGCGCACCTGCACGGCCGGCTCGTCGCGGGTGTAGCGCGCCGCGGCCTCCCGCAGCACGGGCAGGTCGCCCGGGGAGAACTCCACCGGCTCCGGCCGGGCCGCGCAGCCCGCCGGCACCCCCGCCGCGGGTGCCCACGCCAGTGCGACGCGGGCGCCCTCCGAGCCGCGTACCAGCGCGATCAGCGCCTCGGCGAGCTCCCTGCTGACCCCGGCCGCCACAGCGGCGTCGAAGGCCTCCATGCCGCCGGTGGCCCGCTGGTAGTCGACGGCCTCGCGGGCCGCGTGCAGGGCGTGGTGCAGCCGCGTCACGGTGCCCCGCCCGCCGTCCACCGGGACGTAGGCGCTCAGTCGGCGCCCGCCCGGCTGCGGCCCCACCAGGACGGCGTCCAGGGCCCGTTCGGCCTTGGCCCGGTGGCGGGCGCCGTAGTAGCCGGCCCTCGCCCGGGCCGCGAGCGCCCCC
>NZ_MQUR01000142.1 GCF_001953875.1 Streptomyces amritsarensis | reverse complement strand
GGGCCCGGGGCCCGGGCCCGCCCGCGGGGGCGACCACGAGGCGCCATCCGAGGCCCGCGGTGTCGCCACCGGCTCCCCGAGCGACGCCGGGCCTGCGCGGCGGGCTGCTGCTGCGACCGTGGTGTGCAGCCGCTCCTCCGGGACCGTCCGGGTCTCCGACACCTGCGCGGGCAGCGGCCGGTGGGGCGCGGCCGGCCCACCGGCCGGTTGCACAGCGCCACCGGCCCCACGAGGACCGGCCCGCCGAGCACGTCCTGTACACCTGGGCCCTCGGCCTCCGGCCGTACCGGCAGCCGTGTGATCATGTCCGTCTGCACAACCAGCACTCATGGGGGGACCATGCGCACCCGCACCACCACCGCCACGACCGGCCTCGTCACCGCGCTCGCGGTGGTGCTCGCCCTGTCGGGCTGCAGCACCGCCCAGGACGGGAACCGGCCCGCGACGGCGGGGCCCACGGCGTCCGCGCCGGCGGCCCCGCAGAGCGGCGGCTCCGGGTTCGACGGCCCGCGCCCGCAGGACCAGAACCTGCTGGCGTGGACCGGCGACCCGAACGACGCGGGCCATGTCACCGCCCAGTCCTCGGCGGGGGTCGGCGGCCGGATCACGCTGGTGCGGATCGTCCTGCGCGAGCAGATCACCTGGTCGAACATCTGGCTGGGGCTGGCCGGGCTGGACCCGAACGCCCAGCTGGCCAACTGCTACCTCGGCGTGTACGACGCCAAGGGCACGCTGGTCGGGTCCACGGCCGACATCTCGCCCCAGCTGATGACCGACGCCATCGCCAAGCCGCTGCCGCTCGCCAAGCCCTTCACGGCCGCCCCCGGCACGTACTTCATCGCCCTGCTGCTCAACGGCACCTGGGCGACCAACGCCCTCACCCTGAAGGCCACGGGCGCCGGCATCTCCGTCAACGCCGGGCTGACGCCGCCGAACCTGCGCTACAGCAGCATCCTGACCGGCCAGACCTCGCTGCCCGCCACCGTGAACCTCGGCGAGCAGTCCCAGGCCACCATCAACACCGGCTGGGCCAGCCAGTGGTACGCCATCTCCTGAGCCGAGCGAGATATGCCGGTGGGTGACCCTGCCTGCCCACCGGGGGGCCGAGGACGCCGGGCGGCTCGCCCGCCTCAGGCGTCGGCCCCGACGGCGCTGATGCGGATCTTGGACTGGCCGTGGCCGAGCTCCTCCCAGTCCTCCATGAAGCGGGCGGCCAGTCCGTGCCGGGCGGCGAGGTCGACCAGGGTCTGCGTCCGGTAGTAGAAGTCCTCGCGCAGGACCTGGTGTTCGGCACCGGTGGTGCGGTCGAAGGTGAAGTCGAAGTGGCCCCCGGGCGCGAGGACGCGGCCCACGTGGGCGAGGCATTCGTCGATCACCTCGATCGGCGAGTGCGAGAAGACGCTGTGGGCGTGGACCACGTCGAAGTAGCCGTCGGGCAGGAAGTCCAGCGTCAGGTTCCTGGTGATCGTCAGGTGCGGGACCTTGGCCTGCAGTCCCCGGTCGGTCAGCGTCTGCTTGGCCGCGATGAGGATGTCGGGTGAGATGTCGATGCCGTAGTAGTGGCCCGCGTCGAGGTATTCGATGAAGCGCCAGCCTGCGCGCAGGTTGCCGCAGCCGATGTCGAGCATCCGGGCCTCGGGCCTCAGTCCGTGGCGGATCAGGTAGTCGAACTGCATCTTCCCGAGGGCCAGCCAGCGTTCGTGGGACTGGCTGCCGACGGCGGCCTCGGGGTTGCGGCGGGTGTCCGAGGCCATCACCGCGCGGTAGTAGCTCACGTGGTCGGGGTGCTTGAAGGCCAGCCACCGGTCGCGCGCGGCGCGCTTGAGGTACGGGGCGATGCGGTTCGGGCGGCTCGCCGCGTAGCGGACCTTGTGGACGAGGGATTCCCGGTTGGCGGTGAGGTTCTTCCTGGTGGCCATGAGCACTCCGTATCCGTCGCAAGGCGAAGTCCCGCTGCGGCAGCGCGTTCCGCCGGCCCGGAAGGACGCACTGGATCGACGATTTATGGCGTTCTGCCCCAGATTGCCATTCGATCGCCCTTCGGCATACCTGCCACGCCCTGCGCCGAGGGGGCCGAGGGCCGCGCGGGCGACGCCGCGGGCTCCGGCCCGCCCGGCGGAGCGGCTGGACGAGGCCTCGCGGCCGGCCGGCGGGCCCCGGGCCCGGGCCCCGCGGCGTCAGTCGGCGGTGGCGGGACGCCCTTCGAGCAGGAGGCGGGTGCGGAAGAGCTCCAGGACCGTGTCGAGGGCCTCGCGGGTGGGCTGCCCCGGTTCGTCGATCAGGTGCTCCGTCAGGACGGAGTGCGGCGGCAGCGCGCTCTCGGGATTCGCGTCGCCGTCGTCCAGTTCGACGGCGACGAAGGCGTCGCCCAGCTCGCGCCGCAGGTGGGCGAACCGCTCGGCCGGCACCAGCCGGTCGCCCCGGAAGCGCAGCCCGAGGACCTGCAGCCCCTCGCGCTCGCAGCGCCCGCGGACCACGGCGAGGTCCTCGGGGCTGATGTCGATGGCGGCGGCGCGGCCGGGGGTGAGAGCCAGCGGCAGCGAGGGCTGGGAGAGGACCGGGGCGACGAGGCGTTCGTCCGTGGCCATGGCCAGGGCGAACCCCCCGGTCAGGCACATGCCGACGGCGCCCACGCCGGGACCGCCGCACCGCTCGTGCTCGGCGGCGGCCAGGGCGCGCAGCCACCGTACGACGCGGGAGCTGCGGCCGGTGGCCAGCAGGGTGAACTCCCGGCTGACGCACACCCGCCCCATCGCCGACGCCATGTAGCGGCCGCTGCTCGCCCAGCCGACGGCGCGCGGGTCCGGATCGCGTCCGGGATCGCCGAAGAGCACCGGGAGCACGGCGGTGCAGCCGGACGCGGCCACCCGTTCGGCGAACCCGAGGACCTTGGGGGTGATGCCCGGGATCTCCGCCATGACGATCACGGCAGGGCCCGTGCCCGCGCGCAGGACGCGGCGGGTGGCGCCGTCGTGGGTGAACGAACCCTCGGTGAAGCCGGTCAGGTCGTGGTGCGGCACGTGCCTGTCCCTTCCGTCGGCGCTTGTGGACCGCACTCAAGTTACCGGCAGGTAGAGCACGGTGGTCAACCCTGCTCGGGCAAAGGGCAGCAGGCGTCCCCCGCGCCGGCCTCAGCCCACCTGGATGCCGATCACGCAGGTGTCGTCGTCCGTGTCCGACCTGCTTCCGGCGAGGAGGCGGTCCAGTCTCGCGTCCAGGTCCCCGGATCCGGCGGCGGCCGCGTTCACGAGGTGGCCGAGCGAGTCCTGGACCGAGGAGTCCCGGCGTTCCACGAGCCCGTCCGTGAACATCAGCAGCGTGTCGTCCGGTTCGAGCCGGACCTCCCGCTCGCCGTAGGCGACGTCGGGTAGGGCGCCGAGGAGCAGGCCCTCGATGAGGGGGAAGGCCTCGGCCCGGCCGCCGCGGACGAGTACGGGCGGCAGGTGGCCCGCGCGCGCCCAGCGCAGCACCCGCGTGCTCGGGTCGAAGAGGCCGCAGACGGCGGTGGCGGTGACGTGCTTGGCCAGGTGGTGGGTGACCGTGTTGAGCCAGGACAGCAGCTGGCCGGGGCCCGCGCCGGTGACGGCCAGGCCGCGCAGTGCGTTGCGCAGCACGACCATGCCGGTGGCGGCCTCGATGCCGTGGCCGGCGACGTCGCCCACGGACAGCATGATCAGACCGGAGGGCAGGACCACGGTGTCGTACCAGTCGCCGCCGACGAGCGACTCGGTCTCGGCGGGCCGGTAGCGGACGGCGACCCGCATCCCCGGAGCCTCGACGGCCGGTGGGGTGGGCGGCATGATGGCGTGCTGGAGCTGGAGCGCCAGCCGGTTGCGCTCGGCGGACTCCGCCTCGGTGTGGGCGAGCTGGTCCCTCGTCGCGGCGAGCGCCACCTCGGTCCAGTGCTGGGCCGAGATGTCCTGGTAGGCGCCCCGTACGGCGTGCAGCCGCTGGTCCGCGTCGAGGACGGGCTCGGCGACCACCCGGATGTGGCGGGTGATTCCGTCGGGCCGCCGGAGGCGGAAGTTGACGGAGGAGGGACGGTGGTGGCGCAGCAGCGCCCGCAGGAAGCGGCCGAGTGCGGCGGAGTCGTCCGGATGGGCATGGCCGGGCAGTTCCCGCAGCCGTACGGGGGGCGCGGTGGCCGGGAGTCCGTGGAGTGCGTAGAGCTGCGCGTTCCAGGTGGTCTCCCCCGTGGCCAGGTTCTCCTCGAACCCTCCGATGCGGCCCAGGCGCTGGGCGTGCTGGAGGAGGTTGGCCAGCCGGGCCGTCTCGTCCTCGATCCGCCAGATCAGCAGGACGGCGGCGCCGTGGCGGCTGACGCTGATGTCCGCGACCGAGGTGAGCGGGATCTGGTCGACCAGCGCCGTCAGGCTCATGCGTTCGGCCCGGAACGGCTCGCCCGTCGCGTGGACGCGCTCGATGATGTCGAACAGGCCGTTCTCCGCGGCGGCCATCGGGTAGGCCTCCAGCAGCAGGGCCCCGCTGACGTCGCCGCGCGGGCGTCCCACGGGGTCGACGAACCGGCTGCCGGCGTGCCGGATCCTGAAGTCGGTGAGGCGGCCCTCGTGGTCGAGGACCGGGGTGAGCACCACGGCGGGGTCCTGGAGCCCCTCGGCGAGGTCGATGAGTTCCGCGACGTCGGGGAGGACGGCGTCGCCGGCCGTCGGGTCGCCCGGCGGTGAGGCGTCCATGGTGCGGGCGCACAACTCGGCGAGCGCTTCGACCTGGCGTTCGATCTGCGGTGGCTGCGGGGCCAGGGGCTGCGGCCAGCAGATCTCGAGGACGCCGTGGATCCGTCCGCCCGTCCCGGTCGGTACGGCCATCCGTCCGCCCTCGGGCCACTGGAGGTGGCCGATCGAGGGCAGCCCCGTAAGTTTGACGCGGGACAGGGTCACCAGTCGGCGCTCCCGCAGCGCGAGGCCGGCGACGGTGGAGACGCCCGGGGGTACATGGCGCCAGCGGACGGCCTCCCTGGGCGGGAACCCGGCGTGGCCGGCGAGGGCCAGCGAGCCGTCGGGCACGGCGGTCCACACGGCGACGGCGACGGCCCCCAGCGGCCCCAGGGCGTTGGTCAGGAGGGACTCGGCGACGGCCTGGGTGTCGGAGGCCGCGGCCAGCATGCCGCTCTCGGCGGTGCGCAGCCGGACCGAGACCGCGGAGTGCTCGGCCCGGTCGTCGTCGGTGCCGGCGCGCTCGACGAACGCGGCGGCGATCTCGCTGACGTGGTCGCGGGACGCCTGGTTGACGATGTCCGCGGCGAGTTCGAGGCGGGACGTTCCGCTGTCCCGGCACAGCAGGTCGAGTTGCCGTGCCGCCGCGGCGGGGGTGCAGTTCAGCTGGCCGATGAGGATGCCCTTGGCCAGTTCGACGAGTGCCCGGCCGTCGGCGGCGGCCTGCGCCTCCAGCACCTCCCGGCGCAGCCGTTCGACGGTGGCGACGAGCCGCCCCAGCGGGGTCGGGGACTGGTGCGGGACGGCGCGGGTGCTGTAGCCCGCAACCGGTGCCGACGGCGGGTGGACGGCGCTGTTGCGTGTGGTGTCCCCCGTCATCGCGTGAGCCAGTGCCGGACGCGGGCGATGAGGTCGTCGGCGTCGACCGGCTTGGTGACGTAGTCGCTGGCGCCGGCGGCGAGGCTCTTCTCGCGGTCCCCGGGCATGGCCTTGGCGGTGACCGCGATGATGGGCAGGGCCTCGTACGCCGGCATCCGCCGGATCTCGGCGGTGGCCGCGTAGCCGTCCAGCTCCGGCATCATCACGTCCATCAGGATCAGGTCGACGTCGGCGTTGCCGATGAGGGCGTCGATGCCCTTGCGGCCGTCCTCGGCGTGCAGGACGCGCATGCCGTGCAGCTCCAGGACCCCGCTGAGGGCGAAGAGGTTGCGGGCGTCGTCGTCGACGACGAGGACGGTGCGCCCGGCCAGGTCGGCGTCGGGCACAGGGGTGGCCCGCTGCCGGGTGTCCGCGTGCACGAGCGGCAGGACGTCCCCGGGCTGTTCGGCGGACAGGTGGAGGGCGATGCGTTCGCGCAGCTCGTCCAGGCTGGACAGCAGTTCCACCCGGCGTGAGAGGGCCCGCTCCCGCAGGGCCTCCTCCCGGCCGGTCCGCACCCGGGGGTTGTTGTGGGCGAGGACGGGGAGCGAGGCGAGGGCCGGGTCTCCGTCGAGCGCGTCGAGGAAGCGCAGCGCTTCACCGCCCGGCATGTCCAGTTCCAGGACGACGCAGTGGAACGCGTCGGACGCCAACGCCGCGGCCGCCTCGCGTGAGCTGGTGGCGCCCACGACCTGGATGGCGCCACGCGCCCCGGCCGTGTGGGGGTGGGGGGCGAAGTCGCGGTCGGCGCTCTCCGCGACGAGGGAGAGCAGACCGCCCGGCCGCTCCTCGATCACCAGCAGGCGGCGGGGACTGCGCTGCGCGGGGAGCGCGGGGGTGTCCCGGCGGGCCGCGCCGTCCGCACCGTCCGCGCCCTCGGGGGACGGCTGCGCGGTCGTTTCTCCGTGGGGTGCGTCCTCGTAGTCCGCGCGGCTGACGGGCAGGTAGAGGGTGAAGGTGCTGCCCTGGCCGGGCGTGCTCTCCGCGGTGACGGCCCCGCCGAGGAGCTGGGCGATCTCGCGGCTGATGGAGAGGCCGAGGCCGGTGCCGCCGTACTTGCGGCTGGTGGTGCCGTCGGCCTGCTGGAAGGCTCCGAAGACGGACTCCAACTGCTGTTCGGGGATGCCGATGCCGGTGTCCCGCACCCGGAAGGCGAGCATGGGGCCGCGGCGGGAGATCCCGGCGGGGACCTCGGGGGCCGTCGCCGGTTCGATGCGCAGCTCGACGCCGCCGCGCTCGGTGAACTTGACCGCGTTGGACAGCAGGTTGCGCAGGATCTGGCGCAGCCGCGCGTCGTCGGTGAGCAGGTCGTCGGGGGCGTCGGGGGCGGTGGTGACGGTGAAGTCGAGGCTCTTCTGGGTGGTCATCGGCCGGAAGGTGGCGTCGACGTACTCGAGCAGCTGGGGCAGGTCGACCCGCTCGGGGTTGATGTCCATCTTCCCCGCCTCGACCTTGGACAGGTCGAGGATGTCGTTGATCAGCTGGAGCAGGTCGGAGCCGGCCGAGTGGATGATGCCCGCGTACTCGACCTGCTTGGGGGTGAGGTTGCGGGTGGGGTTCTGCGCGAGCAGCTGGGCCAGGATGAGGAGGCTGTTGAGCGGGGTGCGCAGTTCGTGGCTCATGTTGGCCAGGAACTCCGACTTGTAGGTGGAGGCCAGCGACAACTGCTGGGCGCGGGCCTCCAGTTCCTGCCGGGCCTGTTCGATCTCCAGGTTCTTGGCCTCGATGTCGCTGTTCTGGCTGGCCAGGAGGGCTGCCTTCTCCTCCAGTTCGGCGTTGGAGCGCTGGAGTTCCTCCTGCTGGACCTGGAGTTCCTCCGAGCGGGCCTGGAGTTCGCCGGTGAGCCGCTGGGACTCGCCGAGGAGCTCGTCGGTGCGGGCGTTGGCGACGATCGTGTTGACGTTGGTGCCGATGGTTTCCATCAGCTGGGCGAGGAAGTCCCGGTGGACGGGGGTGAAGGCGCTGAAGGAGGCGAGTTCGATCACGCCGAGGACCTGGTCGTCGACGACGATCGGCAGGATGATCAGGCTGCCGGGGGTGGTGTGGCCGAGCCCGGAGGAGATGATGTAGTCGCCGGGGACCCGGTCGGTGGCGATGATCCGGTGGCTGCGGGCCGCCTGTCCGACGAGGGACTCCCCGAGGGCGAACCTCGTGCCCTCCACCGCGTCCGCGGGACGGCCGTAGGAGCCGACGAGGGTGAGGACGGTTCCGCGGGGGCCGTCCTCGGCCAGGTAGAAGGCGCCGTACTGGGCGGCGACGAGCGGCGTCAGTTCGTCCATGACGAGTTCGGCGACGGCGGCGAGGTCGCGGTGGCCCTGCATCAGGCCGGAGATGCGGGCCAGGTTGGACTTGAGCCAGTCCTGCTCCTGGTTGGCCCGGGTGCTCTCGCGCAGCGAGCCGACCATGGAGTTGATGTTGTCCTTGAGTTCGGCGACCTCGCCGGAGGCGTCGACCGTGATCGAGCGGGTCAGGTCGCCCTCGGCGACCGCGCTGGCGACCTCGGCGATGGCCCGGACCTGGCGGGTGAGGTTGCCGGCCAGCTCGTTGACGTTCTCGGTCAGGCGCTTCCAGGTGCCCGAGACCCCTTCCACCTCGGCCTGTCCGCCGAGCCGGCCCTCGCTGCCGACCTCGCGGGCGACGCGGGTGACCTCGGCGGCGAAGGAGGAGAGCTGGTCGACCATGGTGTTGATGGTGGTCTTCAGCTCCAGGATCTCGCCGCGGGCGTCCACGTCGATCTTCTTGGACAGGTCGCCGTTGGCGACGGCGGTCGTGACGAGGGCGATGTTGCGGACCTGGCCGGTGAGGTTGTTGGCCATGGAGTTGACGTTGTCGGTGAGGTCCTTCCAGGTGCCCGCCACGTTGGGGACCCGGGCCTGGCCGCCGAGTCGGCCCTCGGTGCCCACCTCGCGGGCCACGCGGGTCACCTCGTCGGCGAACGCCGACAGCGTGTCGACCATGGTGTTGATGACGCCGGCGAGCGCGGCGACCTCGCCCTTCGCCTCCACCGTGATCTTCTGCGACAGGTCGCCGCGCGCGACGGCGGTGGCCACCTGGGCGATCGATCTGACCTGACCGGTCAGGTTGGACGCCATGACGTTGACGTTGTCGGTGAGGTCCTTCCAGGTGCCGGAGACCCCGCGGACGGTGGCCTGCCCGCCCAGATTGCCCTCGGTGCCGACCTCGCGGGCCACCCGCGTCACCTCGTCGGCGAAGGCGGAGAGCTGGTCGACCATCGTGTTGATGGTCTCCTTCAGCTCCAGGATCTCCCCGCGGGCGTCCACCCGGATCTTCTGCGTCAGGTCGCCCTGGGCGACGGCGGTGGTGACCTCGGCGATCGAACGGACCTGCGCGGTCAGGTTGTCGGCCATGACGTTGACCGATTCCGTCAGGTCCTTCCAGGTGCCGGAGACGCCCTTGACGTCGGCCTGGCCGCCGAGCCGGCCCTCGGTGCCGACCTCGCGGGCCACCCTGGTGACCTCCCCGGCGAACCCGGACAGCTGGTCGACCATCGTGTTGATGGTCTCCTTCAGCTCCAGGATCTCCCCGCGCGCGGTGACGGTGATCTTCTGGGAGAGGTCGCCCTTGGCCACGGCCGTCGCGACCTGGGCGATGGAGCGCACCTGGGCGGTGAGGTTTCCGGCCATGAAATTGACCGAATCCGTGAGGTCCAGCCAGGCTCCCCCGACCCCCGGCACGTCGGCCTGCCCGCCCAAAGTGCCCTCGGTGCCCACCTCGCGGGCAACCCGGGTCACCTCGGAGGTGAACAGCGACAGCTGGTTGACCATCCCGTTGAAGACGGTCGCGATCTCCCCGAGCAGCCCGTCGGCCCCGTCGGGCAGCCTGGTACGGAAGTCCCCGTCCCGTACGGCGGTCAGCCCGGCCAGCAACTGGCGCAACTCCGACTCGCCGATACCGCCGCCGCCCGGCAACGCCGGTACGCCGCCCAGTGGATCCGCGCCCACCCGCTCGGCCATCCGTCACCCTCACTCTCGTTACCCACCGCGCCGACACGCGGACAGGACCGGCACCCCTCCACCAGGGCATGCCGGAACGCCCGGCTCCGGCGGGAACCCGTCCTCGCCGCAGCACCGGTCCGGTGAAGGCTAACGCCGTCGGAGGTGCAGTGGAGCACGGTCGATCACTCCAGGGGGGCGAGCCATCCGGAATTCACGCGGGGGCGTTGGCCGGGCCCCGGACCGCCCCCGACCCGAACTCACGTTTCCCCAGGGCGTCTCGGGAATCCCCGGATGCCGCCGCCCGCTCCGGGTAGACGAACCGTTGTCGAACGGCACGAAAACGGGAAAAGGGGTGAGGACATTGGCGGTCAAAGCGGTCGGCTGGGCACGTTCGTTCCCGATCTCGGAGGGCGTCCGGGCGGCACGGCGGTGGACCGCGGAGCACCTGGCGTCGCTGCCGTGGAACGCTTCGGCGGCCGACACCGTGCACTCCGTGCTGCTGTGCGTCTCCGAACTGGTCACCAACGCACACCTGCACGCCGTCGGCACCGCGCACCTGGTGCTGACCTGGGACGGCCGCTGCCTCCACGTCAGCGTCGCCGACGCCGATCCGCGGCTGCCCCGCGCGAGGAACACCGGGGCCGACGCGAGTGCGACGTCCGGCCGCGGGCTGGGCATCGTCGACGCGCTGGCCGACTCCCTGGACATCCACTCGTGCCACGCCGGCAAGGCGATCACCGCCTGCTTCCGGCCCGCCGGCGGGCCGGACCCGCACAGGCCCGCCCCGTCGGCCGGCTGAACGTCGCTCCGGCTCAGGCTGCCGCGAGGGCGTCTTCGACGCTCGCATGCAGGGAGAGCACGGTGTCCGCGCCGGTCACGGCGAAGAGCCGGCGCAACTGCTCGCCCGGGGCGGCGATGCGCAGTCCGGTGAGGTGGTGCAGGCGCAGCAGCAGGTTCAGGAACGAGGAGTCCCCGAAGGTGATGGCGCCGGCGTCCAGGACCACGAGCGAGTGCCGGCCGGCGGCCGAGATGAGCGCCTCCTCCAGCGGCTCGAGCGTGTCCTGGTCCAGCTCCCCGTGGGCCGCCACGACCCAACCGTCTCCCGCCGGGTAGCCGTCCCCCACCACGCCGGGCTGGTACACGTCCCCGAATCCGCTCATGTCCGCCTCCACGGATCGCCGTCTGCACGTCGTCGCAAGGGAGTATGCCTGCTCATCGCGGTGGCGCTCCGCCCGCGGGCCGGCCGACGCCCCCGCGGCGGGCACCGCGGCGGCACCGCGGGCGGGTGGGGAAGAGGCAGCTGAAATCGAGGTGTGTGGAAACGCGATGACGGGGCAGAAGCGCGACGGCAGCCGCAGTCAATCGGGAGGGAGCGGCCAACCATGTCTCGCTCGGCCACCGTTGTAGGCCCCATTCGCGCAACCGACGTGCACGTCCCCGTACGTGACCGGGAGGCCCCCGGGACACGGGCGCGTGACGACGACCCGACGCCGATCGGGGCCCTGACAGGGGACGAGGTCCTGACGGGGGATGAGGTCCTGACGGGGGATGAGGCCCTCGCGGTGGACGGGGCCCCGGCGCGGGTGGAGAACGCCCGTGAGATGGCGCCGTCCGACGCCCGGGAGCTGTCGCGGCACTTCTTCCGGCGGCTGCAGTCCCTGGAGGAGGGCACGCGCGAGTACCAGTACACCCGCAACACCCTCATCGAGATGAACCTCTCCCTCGTGCAGTTCGCCGCACGGCGCTTCCGGGCCCGCGTGCTCGGCGGCGGCCTGGACATGGACGACATCATCCAGGTGGGGACGATCGGCCTCATCAAGGCCATCGACCGCTACGACCTCGACCGCGAGGTCGAGTTCTCCACGCTCGCCCTGCCGTACATCACCGGTGAGATCAAGCGGTACTTCCGCGACACCACCTGGGCCGTCCACGTCCCCCGCCGGCTGCAGGAGCTGCGTACGGAACTCGCCAAGGCGCAGGAGGCCCTGACCGACGTCCTGGGCCGGGCGCCGACGGTCAAGGAGGTCGCCCAGCACCTGGAGCTCTCCGAGGAGGAGGTCATCGACGGGCTGGTCGCCGCGAACGGCTACACGAGCGGCTCCCTCGACGCCGCGGGCGCGGACGACGACGCGCCGTCCACGGCGAACCGGACGGCCCGGCCGCTGGCGGAACGCCTCGGCGACGTCGACCCCGCCATGGAGCTCTTCGAGGACTTCCACACTCTCGCACCCCTGCTGGAGCAGCTCGACGAACGCGACCGGCGCATCCTGCAGATGCGCTTCGGCCAGGACAGGACCCAGGCCGAGATCGGTGCCGAACTGGGCATCTCGCAGATGCAGGTCTCCCGCCTGCTGTCCCGGACCCTGGCACGGCTGCGCGCCGGCATGCTGACGGCGTAGGCGCCGCACCATGACGCCGAGCACGGGCGCGACGTCCCCGCTGACGGCCCTGCCGCTGCGGGGCCGCCCCGGCGCGCGCCTGTGCGGCAGCTGCGACCTCGACACCCGGCAGGCGCTGGCCGGCGCCCTCGGCGTGGTGGCCGCAATACCCGGCCCTGTCGTGCACCTCGACCTCTCCGCCGTGGCCTTCCTCGACCCGGCCGCGGTCGCCGCGCTCGTCCGGGCATCGGCGGACTTCGTCGGGCAGGGACGGCGCCTGCTGCTCCACGACCCGCCATACTCGCTCCGCAAGGTGGTGGAGATGTTCCCGGACGAGTGCGCCGCGCTGGAGGTCGCAGCATGATCACTGTTCCTGCGCCTGCCGGGCCGGGGGCCTTCGTTCATCCCGCCCTCTTCTACCGGGACCTCACCGAGTACGTGGCGGGGGTCGGCGGCTTCGTACGCGGCGCCCTCGCGGCCGACGAGCCGGTGCTCGTCGCCGTACCCGGACCGCATGCGGACGCCCTGCGCGAGAGCCTCGGTGCGGGCGGCGGCGCCGGGATCACCTGGACGGACATGACGGAGCTGGGCCGCAACCCCGGCCGGATCCTGGCCGCCCTCCAGGAGTTCGCCGACCGCAACGCGGGCCGGGCGGCGCGGATCGTCGGCGAGCCGGTCTGGCCCGGCCGCTCCCCCGCCGAGGTGGTCGAGGCCACCCGCCACGAGGCCCTCATCAACACGGCCTTCGCCGGCCGGCCCGCCACCGTCCTGTGCCCGTACGACGTGGTCGGGCTGGCCCCGGCCGTGGTGGGCGACGCCCGGCGCACCCACCCCGTGCTCATCGAGCACGGCCGGGACCTGCCGAGCACCGCCTACACCGACGCCGCGCGGGTCACCGCGGACCTGGACCGCCCGCTGCCCGAGCCCGACGGCCCGGTCGCCCGGCTCGCGTACACGCACGGAGGGCTGGCCGAGGTACGCGAGTACGCCGAGAACTGGGCGCGCGGCACCGCGCTGACCCCGGCCCGGCGCAGCGACCTGATCATGGCGATCAGCGAGGCCGCGGCGAACTCCCTCGCCCATGGCGGCGGGAAAGGCACGCTGCGGCTGTGGACCGCCGCAGGGCCCGGAGCGGGGATCGTGGTCGTGGCAGAGATCCACGACGGCGGCCGGCTGGCGGACCCGCTGGCCGGGCGGCGGCGCCCCTCCCTGGCGTCGGCCCACGGCGGCCGCGGCCTGTGGATGATCCACCAGCTCTGCGACCTGGTGGAGGTCCGCGCCGCAGCGAGCGGATTCACGCTGCGGCTGCACGCGGCCACGCCCTGAGACCGGTCGTCGCCTACAATGTCCTGCGCTTGCCAGGACGGCCCACAAACCGCCGGCGGTGCGTGGACGATCACGTACATCGATCGTGCCGCGCCGGGCATACGCCTGTGACAGAGACCAGTGTCAACGCGGGGGTGAGAGAGCTCGGTGGAGACCGTCGGACCGGAAACGGGTGATCCTGTGAGTGTCGGCCTACCCGCCGCGGGGCAGCGCCGCCGGCTCGCCCTGACGGGCGTCCGCGGCTCCGTGGCCAAGGGCCGCGACTTCACGCGCCAGGCCCTGCGGGACTGGGGCTGGGACGGGACGGAGACCGCCGAGGACACCCTGCTCCTCGTGTCCGAGCTGCTGACGAACGCGTCCCTGCACGCGGGCGGCTGTCACGAGCTCGTGCTCACCGCCGGGAAGGTGCTGCGCGTCGAGGTGTCCGACGGCAGCACGGCACTCCCCCGCCGCGACCCGGCACCGCGGCGCGGCGTCCCCGGCGGCCACGGCCTCCACATAGTGGAGCGGCTGTCCGACCGCTGGGGCGCGGACCCGCACCCCGGTGGGAAGGCCGTCTGGGCCGAGATCGACGCCGCCCGACTGGTGTCCGGCAGGCCCACCGAGCGCTAGTGCTGTGACCGGCAAGGTTCACCGGGTCGCGACGCCCGGCACGGCACCTCGCCGCGTTGTCGGACCGCGCACGTACGTCCAGTACGAGC
>NZ_MQUR01000133.1 GCF_001953875.1 Streptomyces amritsarensis | reverse complement strand
GCCGGACCAACCCAGCCCCGCCGGCGCTTGAGGCGCGGCCACCGGCCCGCAGACCGAAAACACCAGCCCAGCCCGCCCAGGGCAACCGCAGCCACCGCCCCGCAGACCACCACACCCCCGGCCAAAGCCACCGCACCGCCCGGCCAGGGCAACCGCACCGCCCCGCCAGGGCAACCCCACCACCCGGCAGCAACCCGGCGGGGGCGGGGTACGTCTCGGTACACGGGACGGAACGCGGCCCCGCCGTGACCTTTGTCATCCAGTGAGGCCGATTTTCCCCCGTGATGACGGCATATGACGGAGGCCCCCGCCTAGAACGGCATTCCGTTCGCGGGGCCGGGACCGCTAGGGTCTGCCGGAGCGCACCCTCGGGGGGAGGGAAGGAACCGGAAACGATGCCCGTACCCGTACCGCGGCAGAGGGACACCCCCGCCACGGAGAGCGGTCAGGCCGTTCTGCACACCGCCGCACCGCCCGCCTCCGTCGGTGCCGGTGTCGCACAGGCGACCCCGCAGACCACCGCCCTGACCCTCCTGGTCATCGAGGACGATCCCGCCGGCGGGCTCACCGTCCCCGAGATCCTCGACGCCGACGGCCACCGCATCCGGCTCCGCACGGCCCGCAACCTCACCGAGGCCGAGCGGCTGCTCACCCCCGACGTGCACTGCATCCTGCTCGACCTGTCCCTCCCGGGACACGGAAACGGCGCCGGCTCCGCTGCCCGCGCCGCCGGCGCGGCCACGGCGGCCACCGCCACCGTGGACCAGCAGCTCGCCGTCCTCCACCAGGTGCTGCGCCTCGCGCCCCGGCACGCCGTGCTCGTCCTCACCGACGAGGACGACGCCGAGCGCGCCGCCGAGGCAGTCCGCGTCGGCGCCCAGGACTTCCTCTTCCGGGACGAGCTGGACGGCCGGCTACTGAGCCGCGCCATCCGCTACGCCGTGGAGAGAAAACGGGCCGACATCGCCCAGTACAAGCTTGCAGAATCGAAACTGCGGGCTCAGGAGAACGCCCGCCTGGAGCGCGGCCTGCTCCCCACCCCCCTGCTCGACGGCTCCGATCTGCGCTTCGCCGCCCGCTACCGCCCCGGCCGCAGCCGGGCCCTCCTCGGCGGTGACTTCTACGACACCGTCCGCACCCCCGACGGCACCGTCCACGCGATGATCGGCGATGTCTGCGGCCACGGGCCGGACGAAGCCGCCCTCGGTGTCGAGCTCCGCATCGCCTGGCGCGCCCTGACCCTGGCCGGGCTGTGCGGCGACGACCTGCTGGCCACCCTCCAGGAGGTGCTTGAGGTGGAGCGCCCCTGCGAGGAGATCTTCGCGACGCTGTGCACCGTCGACATCGCCCCCGACGGCCGCCGCGCCGGCCTGTGCCTGGCCGGCCATCCGGCCCCGCTGATCTCTCGTCCGGGGCGCCGCGCGCGGCTCCTGCCGTACGAGAACAGCGGACCGGCCCTGGGACTGCTGCCGCGGGCCCGCTGGCCGCGCCGGCAGGTCGAGCTCGGCGGCACCTGGAGCCTGATGCTCTACACCGACGGCCTCATCGAGGGGCGGATCGGCGAGGGGAAGGAACGCCTGGGCCAGGACGGCATGGTCGAGATGATCAACCGCCACCTGGACCTCGGTCTGAGCGGCGAGGGGCTGCTGGAGGCCTCCGTCACCGAGGCCCGCCGCCTCAACGGCGGCGAGCTCACCGACGACGTGGCCGTGGTCCTGCTCTCCCGCGCCGAAGGCTGAGCCGGGCCGACCCCGGCCCCGCCCCTCCCCGCACCGGTGAAGGGCTACCGGCCGCCGTTGTAGGGGCCGTACGGCCCGTCACTGCTGCTGCCGCCGCTGCGGCGGCCGCCGCCCGAGACCTGCTTGAGGGCGGGCCGCACGTCCACGAAGAACACGATGGTCGCCACCAGGCCCGCGATCTGCAGGAAGAGCAGCCCCAAAAAGGCGTCCACGAGCACGGTGATGCCGAGGATGACCAGCCAGAACGTCTTGCTCTGCTTGTCCGCCGCCCGGTACGCGTCGTCCCGGGCCAGCAGCGCGAACCCGAAGGCCACCACCGCGAGCACCAGCATGGCGAGCCCGAGCAGCGGGATCACCCCTCGATCGAACCCGTCCATCAACATCGCTTCGACCGCCTTCTCACGCTTCCGCTTCGCACTTCCGATGCCGGCTCACTCCACGCTACCGGCACACGCCCCCGCATCAACCACAACGGGCCGGGCCCTGGAAGGGTGCCCGGCCCGTGGTCGCCCATGCGGGCGCGGTTCAGCTCGCGTCGTCCGCGGTGACGACGGCCTTCTTGGCCGTGCTCTTGCGCGCGGCGGGCTTCTTGGCCGCGGGACGCTCCTCGGCGGCGTCCTCGGCCGCCGGCTCGGGCCGCGGCTCGACGACGACCGCGATGTCGACGATCTCCTCGGAGACCTCGCCGCGCCAGGCCCGCACGGCCTGCTCACCGTGCTCGGCGACCTTGTCGTAGGTCTCCTTGGCGCGCACCGCGTACTCGGCGGCGACACCGACACCGCGCAGCGCCAGGTCCTGGGCGCTCTCCCCGATCTTCTTCGGGTCGATCGCGCCGAACACCTCGGCGACCTTGGCGGTGACCGCTTCCTGCACGGCCTTCGGGTCCGTGTTCTTCACGGCCTCGATGCGCGCGGGGGCCTCGGCGCGCAGCTGCTCGATGAGCTCCGGCACCTTCTTCGCCTGCTGGACGGCGAGGTCGGCGGTGCCGGCGGCGAAGTAGAGGGGAGTGGGGTCGGTGAGGGTCTTCTTCAGGTCATCGGCGATGGCCATGTGCTGGTCCTCCCGGATCAACTTCAGTCGGTCTTCGGCGGCATCTCGTCGGAGGGCGTGCCGGGCGTGTCCGGCCCGTGGGGAACGTCCGGCCCCTCGGGAACGGCGGGCGCGTCGAGCGCGTTCTCCTTGCGGAACGACTCGTAGATCTGGAGCAGCACCTGCTTCTGCCGCTCGTTGATCGACGGGTCGGCGAGTATGACGGCTCGCGTCTCCACCTCGTCGCGGTCCCGCTCGTCCAGGATCCCGGCCTGCACGTACAGCGTCTCCGCGGAGATCCGCAGCGCCTTGGCCAGCTGCTGGAGGATGTCCGCGCTCGGCTTGCGCAGCCCGCGCTCGATCTGGCTCAGGTACGGATTCGACACCCCCGCCGCATCGGCCAGCTGCCGCAGCGAGAGCTGCGCCTGCCGCCGTTGCTCGCGGAGGTATTCGCCGAGATTTCCGACGTTGAGCGATGCCATGCTGCAGATCCTGCCCGACCCCGCTAACTTTTGCAAGCAGATGCTTGCAACATCTCCCGGTGGCCCCGGCGGCCTCACCCTCTGGACCCTCTGGCCGTCTACCCCGCATTGCTCCGCCTACGTGTGCCTGGGCCGCCCGTGCGCGGGGCCGGCTTGCGGGCGGGCGCCGCTCAGGACGTGCCGATCACCACCGTCGCGTACAGCTCCTCCGAGCCGACCGCCCGGACCGCCAGGCCCGCCGAGGTCAGCGCCGACGCCGTCGACGGGGCCTGCCGGGCGCTCGTCTCGATCAGCAGGTGCCCTCCCGGGGCCAGCCAGGCCGGGGCCCCAGCCGCGATCCGGCGGTGGACGTCCAGGCCGTCGGCCCCGCCGTCCAGCGAGACCAGCGGCTCGTGGTCGCGCGCCTCCGACGGCATCAGCCCGATCTCCTCCGTGGGCACGTACGGGGCGTTGGCCACCAGGACGTCCACCCGCCCGCGCAGCTCCGGCGGGAGCGCGGCGTACAGGTCGCCCTCCCACACCCGGCCGCCGTACGGGGCCACGTTGCGTCGCGCGTACGCCAGTGCCGCCGGGTCGACGTCGGCGGCGTGCAGCTCCACCCCGCCCGGCGACTGCGCCGCCACCGCCGCGCCCAGCGCCCCGACCCCGCAGCACAGGTCCAGCACCACCGCACCCGACCGGGTCAGCGCCACCGCCTGCGCCACCAGGAACTCGGTACGCCTGCGCGGCACGAAGGCCCCCGCACCCACCTGTACCCGCAGGCCGCAGAACTCCGCCCAGCCGACGACGTGTTCGAGCGGCTCCCCGGCCACCCGGCGGGCCAGCAGCTCCGCCAGGTGCGCGTCGTCCCGGGCGGCACCGCTCAGCAACTCCGCCTCCTCCTCCGCGAAGACGCAGCCGGCCGCACGCAGGGACTCCACAAGTGACGCCACAACCTCAGTCCTTCGATCCGCCATCCGCCGTCCGCGCACCGCCTTCCGCTGCCGGCGGCCTCAGAAGACGTCCGGGCACCAGGGTCGGCGCGCGGTGCGGAACACCGCGTCCGCCGACGCGACCGCACCCGGCCGCTCCTCGACCACCTGCCCGAGCGCGGCCAGCCGCGCCGCGGACGCGTCACCGAGGTACAAGGATCCCAGCGCGGACACGCCCAGCCTCAGGTCGGCCGCCTCCTGCGTGCGCTCGCACACCCCCGCCCCCGCATCCAGCCGGTAGCGGCCGGCCGCCGGTCCCGCCTCGTCCGCGACCTCCAGCACGAGCACCCCGGGCACCTCGTACGTCCGCGCGCCCAGCGCCCGTACGACGTCCAGGACCCGCACCCACAGGAAGTCGGCGGACGTCACGACGCGGGCCGAGCGCGGGTCGGGCAGCAGGTGCGGGAGGAGGTCGTCGGGGGCCCGGTAGCCGGTGCGGACCTTCAGCACCCAGTCGATGGAGCACAGGAAGTGCCACAGCGCCCGCTCCGCCTGCGGGGTGAGCGCCAGCAGGTCCTGCACCTGCACGGTGTTCTGCGGGACCTTGGCGTCCGTCCAGTGGTCGTCGGCGGTGTAGACGGCCACGCCGGCCACCTCGCCCTGCGCCGTCCGGTACACGGCGTGGAACTTCTCCTTGTAGGGCCGGTGCGACATCTCCTCCAGCCCGGTGGCCACGTTCCACCAGCGCTCGCCGCGGTCCACGGCCCCCGGCACGGCCGCCCGCACCCTGTCGTGCAGTGCGGGACCGAACCTCCGGAACTCGGCGGCGTCCACCAGGTCGATCCGCCCGCCGTCCGCGGGCGCCGACCACCGCCGGTCCAGCCCGGTGCGCGGTACGTCGATCTCCCATTCCGTGAGGGTGGTCGCGGGCCCGAACCCGTACCGCCCGTAGATCGGGTACTCGGCGGCGATGAGCGTCGCCAGGACGTCGCCGCGCTCGCCGGCCGCGGCGAACTCGGCGGCCATCATCCGGGTCAGCAGGCCCTGGCGGCGGTGGGTGGGCAGCACGCCCACGTTGGAGACGGCGGAGACGGGCACGGCGGCCCCGCCGGGAACGGTCAACTCCTGCGCGAAGGAACGGAAAGCCCCCACGCAGCGGCCTGTTTCGCCGTCGAACGCGCCCTGGGTGCGGGCGAGATCGTTGTACTTGGCGCGCTGGGCGACATCGGAGTCCGTCACCCGGGTCGCGGTCAGGAAACCGGTGTGAACGGCACGCAGCCAGTCGTGGAGTTCGGATTCGGCGATCGGCCGGACGTCAGCACTCATAGCGGCCCACGCTAATCGCCCGACCGGCGCGGGTCGCCCGAATTTCCTACGTGAGCAGGTCGTCCACCTGCGCTTCTCCCTCCCGGTACCGCCGGGTGATCTCCGCGCTGCACTCGTCCACCGTGCGCTGGAGCTGCTGTCGGCGCCGCGAGACCTGCTGCTCGTAGCGCACCAGCCGGCCCATCCCGTCGTGGAGTTCGCCGTCCGTGCGGGCCTGAAGGTCCGACAGCTCCACGTCCGCGAGCATCTCCGCCGCCAGCACCCGGTACTCCTCGCTGTGCGGCGTGCCGAGCGTGACGTGCCGGGCGGACGCGCTGCGGCTGGAGGGGGCGTCGGCGAGGATCACCGAGAGCCGGTCCACCACCGGCGCCTCGGGATCGGTCCGCCGGGCGAGCTCGGCGCGCAGGATGTCGATGCGGCCCTGGAGCAGTCTGCGCACATAGCTCAGATCCGCCTCGTCGCGCTGCGCGTCACGGCGCAGCGCACGCAGCTCGGGCAGCCCGAGCGCGGTGGTGGCCGGGGCCCCGGGCCCCTGCCCCTGCGTGTCGGCCGTGCGCTGCGCGGGCGGTCGTACCGCGGCAGCTGCGACGGAAGCGGGTGATGCAGGTACGGAGGTACCAGAAGTATTCATGTGGTCCGTCCCCTCGACCGGTGCGGCGCACCCGCACCGCCTGCGTGCATCGTGCCACTCTCCGTGGCCCCGGTGCAGTCCCACGCCACCCGATCGGCCCCGGACGGGTGCACGGCTGGTACACAGGTGGTATGCGAGCTGTGGTGCAGAGGGTGGACGGCGCGAGCGTCGTCGTGGACGGCGAGACCGTGGGCGAGATCGTCGGCGAGGGGCTGTGCGTGCTGGTGGGGGTGACCCACGACGACACGCCGGAGAAGGCTGCGCTGCTGGCGCGCAAGCTGTGGTCCGTGCGGATCCTGGAGGGCGAGAAGTCCTGCAGCGACAACGGGGCGCCGCTGCTGGTGATCTCCCAGTTCACGCTCTACGGCGACGCCCGCAAGGGGCGGCGCCCCACGTGGAACGCGGCAGCGCCCGGGCCGGTCGCCGAGCCGCTGGTCGACGAGGTCGTGGCGCAGCTGCGCGCGCTCGGCGCGACGGTGGCGACGGGCCGGTTCGGGGCGGACATGCGGGTGTCGCTGACCAACCACGGCCCGTTCACCATCGTCGTCGACGTGTAGGCCCGGGCGTCAGGGGGCTACGACGACCTCCTGGGCGGCGGCCGTCCCGCCCACCAGCAGCGGGGCATCGACCGGGACGTTCCGCTTGACCAGGGCGAGGGCGATCGGGCCCAGCTCGTGGTGGCGGACGGCGGTGGTCACGAAGCCCAGCTGGCGGCCCTCCTCGCCGTCGGCCGCGAGCCGGACCGGGGCGCCGTGGGCCGGCAGGACGACCTCGGAGCCGTCCAGGTGCAGGAAGACCAGGCGGCGCGGCGGCTTGCCCAGGTTGTGGACGCGGGCGACCGTCTCCTGGCCGCGGTAGCAGCCCTTCTGCAGGTGCACCGCGGTGCCGATCCAACCGAGCTCGTGCGGGATGGTGCGGTGGTCGGTCTCCAGGCCGACCCGCGGCCGGTGCCCCTCGACGCGCAGGGCCTCGTAGGCGAGGAGGCCGGCGGCCGGTCCGTGGGCGGCGGCGAAGGACTCCAGCTCGGCGCGGGGCAGGAAGACGTCCCGGCCGTAGGCCGTCTCGCGCACGACGAGGTCCTTGGCGACCTCGTCGATGGAGCCGGCCGGCAGGTGCACGACCGCGAACTCCTCGGTGCGGTCGGCGACTTCGACCCGGTAGAAGAACTTCATCGACTCCAGGTAGGCGATCAGGTCGCCCTGGGTGCCGGGCTCCACGTGCGCCCACGTCGTCTCGCCGTCGTCGACGAGGTAGAGCGCGTGCTCGATGTGGCCGTTGGCGGAGAGGATCAGTGCCTCCGTGGCCTGCCCGGCCGGAAGCTCGGTGACGTGCTGGGTGATCAGCAGGTGCAGCCAGCTCAGCCGCTCCGGTCCGGTGACGGCGACGACCCCGCGGTGGGAGAGGTCGACGAAGCCGCGGCCGTCCGCGAGCGCGCGCTGTTCGCCGTACAGCTCGCCGTAGTGGGCGGCGACGCCCTCGTCGCGGCCTTCGGCCTGGACGGCGCCGGGAAGATGGAGCAAGGGGCTGCTGGTCATGCGCCCAAGCCTACGACCCTGCTACGCGTGGGCGGCACGCTGCTTCGCAGCGCACTTCTTGCACAGTCCGAAGATCGCGAAGTGCTTCATGTCGGTCTCGAACCCGAAGGTCGTACGGAGCTTCGCGGTGAACTCGGCGGCGATGTCGACGTCCGCCTCGATGACGTCGGCGCAGTCGCGGCAGACCAGGTGGATGTGGTGGTGCCGGTCGGCCAGGTGGTAGGTGGGGGCCCCGTGTCCGAGGTGGGCGTGCGAGACCAGGCCGAGCTCCTCCAGGAGCTCCAGCGTCCGGTAGACGGTGGAGATGTTCACACCGGAGGCCGTCTTGCGCACTTCCGCCAGGATCTCGTCCGGAGTGGCGTGCTCCAGCGCGTCCACGGCTTCCAGCACGAGCTGGCGCTGCGGGGTCAGCCGGTAGCCGCGCCGCCGCAGGTCGGTCTTCCAGTCCGCGCCCGGGGTTCCCCCGGTGCTCTCGGTGCTCACCACCCCGTCAGTGTATGTGTGCGAAGGGGACCGCGGTCGAGCCCGCGGTCCCCTTTCGGGCACAGCCTGGGGAGGATTGCGCTCAGCGGAAGAAGGCGATGCCGTCGTCCGGCATGTCGGGGAGGTTGCGCGCCATCTCGGCGACCTCCTCGGGCGTGACGACCTTCTTGAGCTGTGCCGACATGTACGGGCGCAGTTCGACTTCCGGGGTGGCCTTCTCGCCCACCCACATGAGGTCGCTCTTCACGTAGCCGTAGAGCCGCTTGCCGCCGCTGTACGGGCCGGAGGCCGCGGTGCGGGCGACCGCGTCGGTGACCAGGTCGATCTGGGGCTTCTGGTCGGCGAGCTCGCCGTACCAGACCTCGACGACGCCCTGGTCGCGGACCATGACGATCTCGACCTTGCGGTCCTTGTCGATGCGCCAGTAACCCGACTCGGACTCCAGCGGCCGCACCTTGTTGCCCTCGGCGTCGAGGACCCACGTGTGGGAGGTGTAGTGCAGGAAGTCCCGGCCGTCGTGGCTGAAGACGACCTCCTGGCCGAAGTTGCACTTCTCCTCACCGGGGAAGTCGAAGACTCCCGCGCCCTCCCAGTTGCCGAGGAGGAAGGCGAGGGGGACGAGGCCCGGGTTCAGGTCGGACGGGATCTGGATCATGTGTGGCTGCTCAGGCGATCTGTGGGAGGGGTTCCGGGGCGGTCAGCCGAGCCGGAGCTCAGCGCTGACCCTGGTACAGCTTCTTGACGGCCAGGCCGGTGAAGGCCATGACGCCGACGCAGACCAGGACCAGCAGGGAGGTGAAGACTGCCTCAAGCACGGGGTGCTCCTCGGAATCGTTTCGGGGCTGTACGGGGCCGGTCCCCAAGCCTACTGGCCCGGGGACCGGCGCACGGTGTGAGGTGGGCCGTACCGGTCGGCCCCCGGCGGTCAGCCCAGCAGCTGGCCCTGCAGGATCACCGTCTGGTGGAAGGGGACGGGGGCCACCTCGCCCTTGCGGGACTGGATGACCATGCCCAGGACGTCACCCGTCCGGAGGCAGCCGACCTTGGTCTGCTCCTCGCCGGTGACGGGCTTCATCTCCTGGTACACGCTGAGGTCGGTGCCGTCGAAGTTGGCGGCGCCGGGGAAGTCCAGCGCGGCGCTGTTCATCTGCGTGTTCTTGGCCTTGCTCCAGACGTCGTCCAGGTCGAGGGCGGAGACACCGTTCAGCTGAGCGTTGGTGTCGCAGCCCCTGAAGGCGTCCACGAAGCCCGACGAGTGGAAGCGCAGCAGGTAGACGTGCGTGCGCGTGCCGTCCGGCGTCGTCCAGCCCCGGCCGGCGATCTGCCGCAGCCCGTCCCATTCGAGGGACGTCTTGAGCTTCTCGCGGGCTTCGGGCGCGTACTCCTCCAGGAAGGCGTCGACCGGTACCGCACCGTCCTTGTCCGCCTTGACCGCGTCGTCGGCCTTGGCGCCCTGGGGAGCGGGCAGGAGCAGGCCGGTGAGCGGCGCGTAGTGCGTCCCGTCCTGGTTGTCGGGGCCCTGGGGCAGGGGGGCGCCCGCGGGCAGCGCGGGCTGGGAGAGCTGCGGGAACGTCCAGCGGCCGTCGCCCTCGGTGGACAGCCCGGGGACGTCGGTGCGCTCGGCCGCCGTGATCCCGTACGCGACCCCGGTGCCGACCGCGGCGAACACGGCGACGGCGGCGGTCCAGCGCAGGGCGGCGAACAGCGCCCGCCGGTCCTTCGGCGGGGCGGGCGGGGCCACCCAGCCGGACGCCTCGGACGGCGACGCGGCGGGCGCGGGCTCGGCAGCCGGCGCGGGCGAGGGTGCGGCGGGCTCGGACGGCGACGCGGCGGGCGCGGGCTCGGCAGCGGGCACGGGCGGCTGCTCGACGGCGGGAACGGGCGTGGGCTCCGCCTCGGGGCCGGTGGTGGTCTGCTCGCTGCTCACGCGGACTCTCCGGGGGACTTGAGGTGGTCGAGTTGCTGCTTGAAGAGGCTCGCGGCGTCCTTCGCCGCGAATCCCTTGCTCCCGTACATGCGGAAGGTCACCAGGACGTTCCCTTCGACGGCCACGCAGTCGAGGGCTTCGATCTTCTCCTTGCCGTCCTTCCCGCCCTTGAGCGAGTCGTCCAGCCCGCACTTGGCCTGCGGGTAGCCGTCCACCTGGGGCGCCTCGCCGCCGGCGGTGAGCTCGATGAGCTTCTTGGTGAACTCGGCGAACCGGGCCAGCTGCTGCGGATCGGCCTGGATGAGCCGGATCTCGGCGACCGCGGCGCCGTGGCCTTCCCCGCGGGCGTAGCTGCGCCCGGCCATGCCGGCCAGCTTCAGGTCCGCCAGCGCCTTGTCGCGTTCGGCCCGCTCCGTGCTGGAGAGGCCCGTGCGGGCGTCCTTGAAGCTCTGCAGCGCCTTGTCGCTCGGCAGGAAGTAGTCGTTGCCCTCGGGGTCGAGGTCGGGACCGGGCCAGTAGTTGGCGGGGAGCGGCATCAGCTTGCCCGTCAGCTCGTTGGGCGGTACGGAGGGGACCGGGGCCGCGGTGCCGCCGGTCGTGTGGTCCTCGGCCACCCAGTACCGCGTCGGCGCGGTCCGGTCCGCGTCCGCGAGGGCGGCCGCGGCGGCGACACCGCCGCCCGCGAGGACGACGACGGCCACGGCCGCCGAGACCAGCGCGAGCGTCCTGCGGTTCCTCCTGCGTACGGGGGCCGCCGCCGGCTCGACCGCCGACTCGGGCGCGGGCGCGGGCTCGACCGCCGACTCGGGCGCGGGCGCCGACTCGGGCCCGGTTGCGTTCTGCTGCTCGGTCACAGCCGCTCCATCTGTCGCTTGGCCAGCTCGACCAGGGCCTTCTCGTCGATCTCGCCGCGGTTGTTCGTGTACTTGACGCTCATCACGATGTCGCCGCGCCGGACCACGGCGCGGCTCTGCCGGATCGGGTGGTAACCGGGCTCCTGGTGCGCCTTGGAGTCGATCCACATGTGCCCGAAGTCCGACGGGGCGCCCGGGAGGTCCTTGCCCGTGTTGCCCGCGTGGTCCTTCTCGGGCATGTACTGGACGATGTCCGTGTAGAAGTCGTCGGCGCCCGCGCGGTCGCGGAACTGGAGCAGATTGACCTCGACGAAGTTCCGGTCGTTCTCGGCCCACCGGGCGGTGGCGAGACGCTTGCCCTGCCTGATGAGCGAGCCGACCGCCTGGGAGGGCTCGAGGAAGTAGTCCGCGGAGAAGGTGTCGGTGGACACAGGGCCCGAGAAGCTGTCCTGCGCGCCTCCCGGGACCTCCAGCAGCTTCTTGGCCAGGTCCTCGTCCGCCTTGTGCCAGCGGTGGGCGTTGATGGAGCGGTGGCTCGTCGCGTCGTTCATGGCGGCGGGCTTCGGCCCGTCCATCTTCTGCTGGGCCAGCGGCGGCAGCGGCGTGGGCTCGCGGTGGTACTGGACCGCGTAGCCGGTGGCGGTGCCGGCGAGGGCGCCGAGCACGGCCGCGCCCGCGATCAGGAGCGTCGTGCGGCGCACGCGCCGCCGCCGCGCGGCCGGGGTGGCCGAGATGTCCGACGTGTCCGAAGTGGTCGACTCCGGTGCGCTCTCCCCCTCTTTCCGCTGCTCAGGGCTGGTCTGTTCGTGTTCCAACGGGGTCCCCCACACAACCGAGAAGCGCGGGCTGGTTACCCGCGCGTACCCCATGACCCGCAGCCCGCTCGGGCAGTTGTACGTACGCTGATCACGTTCTTGTCTCGTGGGGGATTCAGTCCTCGCGGCGCCGCTTTCCGTCCAGTTCGTCCCACCACTCGTCGGACTTCGGGTCGCCCGAGGGGTCGTCCCACCAGCGGTCGTCGGGCCCTCGCCGGTTCGCGACCATCGCGGCGACCGGCAGGATGACCATGGCGACGACGCACATGGCCACAGCGGCCTCGACCGACCACAGGCGCACGAAGGACCAGGCGGAGACGAAGAGGAACAGGCATCCGCCCATCAGCAGGAAGTAGGCGCGCCGACGCCGGGCGTACATGCCTCCAGCGTAGAACCGCGCGCGGACGGCGCGAAGGGCCGCACCCCGTCCCAGTGGCGTCCAACCCCCGGGGGTGCGGCCCTTCGGCCGATCGATCAGGCGATCAGGTGTGCGGTGCTCAGACCGCGATCGCCACGTCCGTCACGCCGCCGGCCTCGGCGACGACGACGGCACGGTCCGCCTGGGCACCCGGGACGAGCGCGCGCAGCGTCCAGGAGCCGGTGGCGGCGTAGAAGCGGAACTGGCCGGTGGCCGAGGTCGGGACCTCGGCGGTGAACTCGCCGGTCGAGTCCAGCAGCCGCACGTAACCGCTGACGGGCTCGCCGTCCTTGGTCACCTGGCCCTGGATCGCGGTCTCACCGGGCTTGAGGGTCGCGAGGTCGGGCCCGCCGATCTGTGCTCCACACATGTTCTCTGTCCTGTCCTGGAGAGGTCGTACTACGAGGGCGTCGCGTGCCCGGGATTACTTGTTGGGGCCGAGCTCGATCGGCACGCCGACCAGCGAGCCGTACTCGGTCCACGAGCCGTCGTAGTTCTTGACGTTCTCCTGGCCCAGGAGCTCGTGCAGCACGAACCACGTGAGCGCGGAGCGCTCGCCGATGCGGCAGTAGGCGATGGTGTCCTTCGCCAGGTCGACCTGCTCGGCCTCGTAGAGGGCCTTGAGCTCGTCGTCCGACTTGAAGGTGCCGTCGTCGTTGGCGTTCTTCGACCACGGGATGTTGCGGGCGCTCGGCACGTGGCCGGGGCGCTGCGACTGCTCCTGCGGGAGGTGCGCCGGGGCGAGCAGCTTGCCCGAGAACTCGTCGGGGGAGCGGACGTCGACCAGGTTCAGGGAGCCGATCGCGGCCACGACGTCGTCGCGGAAGGCGCGGATGGAGGTGTCCTGGGCCTTGGCCTTGTACTCGGTGGCCGGGCGGTTGGGGACGTCCTTGCCGTCGACCAGGTCGCGGGAGTCGAGCTCCCACTTCTTGCGGCCGCCGTCGAGGAGCTTGACGTCCTGGTGGCCGTAGAGCTTGAAGTACCAGTAGGCGTAGGAGGCGAACCAGTTGTTGTTGCCGCCGTAGAGGACGACGGTGTCGTCGTTGGAGATGCCCTTGGCGGAGAGGAGCTTCTCGAAGCCCTCCTGGTCCACGAAGTCGCGGCGGACCGGGTCCTGGAGGTCGGTCTTCCAGTCGATCCGGACGGCGTTGGTGATGTGGTTCTTGTCGTAGGCGGACGTGTCCTCGTCCACCTCGACGATGACGACATTGGCGTCGTTCAGGTGGGCCTCGACCCAGTCGGCGTCTACGAGGACGTCGCTGCGGCTCATGGTGGTCTCCTCCGGGGCAGTGTGCGGCGGGGCGGTGCGGGGTGCGCTGTGCTGCGTGCCTGCGGGTGCGCTCGTTCTCCTGCGCGGGGAGGCGTCAGGGTCGGGAGGCAGGTGCGGTCACGCGGGAAAGGCCTGTCGGGGCCGTCGTCCGGCTGATGGAGCGGATGCGCTCACACGTCACATGGATCGACAGAGCATGGCGGCGACGCGACACAGGTCTACTGCCCGTCGCTTCGTGAGGTCCGCCTGCTGATGCTTCATAGCCATGGATCGTAGGGAGGAATCAGCCGCCCTGTCACCGGTGTGTCATATTCCGAGACAGGATCGTCCGCATGCTGGGATGAGAAGGCTCTTCCCGGACGCCCGGGCCGCTCCGGGACCCGTCGCGCGGCCCGTCCTTCTACGGATCGGACCACCCTGTCTCACGATCCGGCCATCACCACGTTCGAGCCGCCCAGGGTGAGGTGCACGCCGGCCTCGTCCGAGGTCAGGGCCGAGAACTGCAGGCCCGCCGGGAGCCCGCTCTCGATGTTGCGGTCGAAGTCGGTCTGCCGCCGGACCAGCCGCTCCAGGCCCGGGATGCCCTCGCCCGGCACCTCTTCGGCGCGCACCCGGACGATCTTGCCGCCCTTGGCGTCCGGCGCGTCCACGAGCGCGATCGTCGAGATGACGCTGCGCGACAGCTTCCGGCCGGCGAGGTCCACCGACGCGGTGACCTTCACCTTGCCGGGAGCCCCGCCGTAGGACAGGGTCGCGCCGGTCTGCGAGGCCGCGGTCAGGTCGGCGTACGTGATGAGCCCGGTGCCCTCGGCACGCTCGGCCGTGCCGCCGCTGTAGTCGCCGTCGAGCCGCACGCCGCGGAAGCTCGCGCGGAGCTCCGACAGGCGCGTCTTGCGGCCCTCGGCGGCGACCTCGACGCCCTTGAGCTTCAGGTCGACCCGGTCCAGGTCGTGGCTGAGGGCCTGGGTCAGGAAGGGAAACCCGTGGATCTCCACCTCCGTGCTGCCGGCCAGGCCCTGCCGGGCCTGTATTCGGTCGGCCAGCTGGTTCTCGGCGTAGCCGACCGCCCAGCGGTCCACGCCCACGAACAAGGCCCCGAGCACCACTGAGATGATCACAACGACGCGCAGGATACGCACGTGCCCTCCCCCTACTTATCGGTACGTGCGGTCTAGTTGACCATGTCCGGCCGTCAGGAGACCGTCAGCGGTGGTGTGACGGCGCAGGTCAGCCCACCACCCGTCCGATCAGGTACACGGCGGGGGCGGCGGCCGCGAGCGGCAGCGCGACACCGGCCGTCATGTGCACGAACTTCGACGGGTAGTCGTACGCCGCCACGCGCAGCCCGACCAGCGCGCACACCCCGGCGGCCAGGCCGAGCAGCGCCCCGCCGACCCCGACGGAGGTGATCCCGCCGACCGCGACGCCCGCGCCGGCGGCCGAGGCCAGCGAGACGCCGACGGACGGGGCGGTGGGCAGCGGCAGCGCGCGGACGAAGACGGCAACGGCCACGGCGGCCGCCCCGACCGTGACGGCGGCGGTGTCGGCGGCCAGGTAGCCGGCGCAGATGACGGCGAGGGCGGCCGAGGCCACCGAGGCCATCAGCCCGTACATCCGCTCGTCGGGATCGGCCTGGCTGCGCAGCTGGAGCACGAGGGTGAGCAGCACCCAGGCGCCGAGGGTGCCGACGATCGCGCCGGCGCCGTGCGCCTGCGCCACCGCGAGCACGGCCGCGTCGGCGGCCAGGGCTCCGGCGAAGGCGAGGGCGATGCCCTGCCGGGCCGGCCACATGCCGTTGAGGCGGAACCAGCCGGCCGCGGTGAGGCCCTGGAGGGCGATCAGCGGCACGAGCAGGGCGAACTGCCCGAGGGCGGCGGCCGCGGCGAGGAGCAGGCCGAGCGCGGCGGTCAGTATGGCCGACTGCGGACCGGGGTCGATGATCGGCGAGCGGCCTTCGGCGCGGGCCTGGGCCGGGTCCACGGCCCGCAGGGTGTTCCCGGCGAGGGTGGGCGGCGACCACTCGGCCCCCGGCGCGTCGGCGGCGTTCCCGGCCGGAGCCGAAGCCGAAGCCGGAGCCGGGTCGGCGTCCGCGTGGGGCGGGAGCCCCCCGGCCGCCGCTGGACGGTGCCCCCGGGTCTCCTCCGCGGCGCCGCCCTGCTCCAGGCCCGGACCGGGGTACGGCGGAAGGTACGCGGTCTGCTCCGCGGCCCCGCCCTGCTCCAGACCGGGACCCGGGTACGGCGGAAGGTACGCGGTCTGCTCCGCGGCCCCGCCCTGCTCCAGACCGGGACCCGGGTACGGCGGAAGGTACGCGGTCTGCTCCGCGGCCCC
>NZ_MQUR01000098.1 GCF_001953875.1 Streptomyces amritsarensis | reverse complement strand
CCCGGTCCGAGCGATGCGGACCGGGCGCCGCCGCGCGCGGCCCCGACGGGGCTCACTCCAGGGTGAGGAGCACTTCGTCGATCTCGCCGCCCCGCGCCCGGGCGAAGCCCCGCCCGTGCCCGGTGACGACGAAGCCGCACTTCTCCAGCACCCGGATCGACCCGGCGTTGTCGGCGGCCGCCCGGGCGTGCAACGGGCGGGTGCCCTCCAGGGCGACCAGCGCCGCGAGCGCCTCCGTGGCGATCCCGCGCCCCCAGTGCGCCCGACCGATCCAGTACGTGACCTCCCGCTCGTGCGGCGGCCCGTACACCGCGGCGTGCCCGGCCACTTCGCCATCGGCGAGCACGGTGCGCACGAGGACGTCGGGATCCGAGCGGACCTTCGCCCAGTGGCGTTCGAAGGGGGCCCGCTCGTAGTGGTAGTCCCTGGTGACGGCGGCCACCTGGTGCGCCGCGGGGTCGCGGAGCTGCTCCCAGAAGGCGGGCAGATCGCTGTCGCGTACTTCGCGGAGGGAGGTCATCGGGGTGGTGGCTCCTGTGGGGGCTCGGCAACGGCACGGTCCGATCGACCCGGAAGCGTACCGGCCGCGGCGCCGCGCAGTGCGCGGCGGGTGGCGTCGATCTCGTCCCGCCAGGCAGCGGAGCCGAAAGCCGCCGCGTACAGCCGCAGGCAGGTGGCCAGGTGGTCGAGGTGGGCCGCGCGCAGGCGGTGCGCGTAGTGGGCGCACAGTGCGCTCGCGGACGTGCCGGCCGCGGCCGTGTCGACCACCGCCGCGGCGAGGATCGCCGTACGCAGCGCCTGAGCGGTGCCCGTGCCGCTGAGGGGGTCCTGGCGCAGGGCGCCAGCCCCGACGACCAGCAGCCCGCCGCGGCCCGCAGCGGGCGGGACCGCCGGCGCGCGGTGGATGCGCGGCGCCGCCTCCAGGGCCGCCGCCGTACGGGGCGCCCGGCGCAGCCCGCTCGCGAGGCCGGACTCGGCCAGCAGCCGGGCGAGGAGCCCGGCCGGGTCCTCGGCGGGCCCGGGCACCATGGCCTGCACGAGGCAGTCGCCCCGGCCGAGCGGCGTCAGGTGGACCCAGCCCAGCCCGGTGCAGTCCAGCCGGGCCGTGTCCTGCTCGCGCGGGCGCCGTACGGGGGCGGTGCCCGTCAGCAGCCTTCTGCGTCCGGCCTGTGCGTGAACGGCCGACCCGCCCGGAGCGGCCGTCACCGTCCACGCCGCCGGTTCCCCGGACAGGTCCCCGGCGCCCAGCCGCTCCCGCATCCGGGCAGCCAGTACCGCCCCGTCGACCGCCCGCCCGGGCTGAGGGAACCGGGCCGGTGACGGCCCGGCCCCCCAACGCGCCCGGCGGTGGGTGAGCGGCCAGCCGCCCTCCAGCAGCCCACCGCCCCAGAGCGAGCCCACGAGCTCCAGCGTCGGTCCGGTCAGCAGCAGGGGCCGCGGCCCGGCTCCGGCCGCCCCCGCGGGCGGCCGGGGCGCAGCCAGCCGGACCCGGTGGCCCCGGTCCGCGAGCAGCCGCGCACAGGTGAGCTCCGCCAGCCCGGAACCGGCGATCTCGACGAGGGTCACCCGCCGCCGCCGGGCAGGCCGGACGGGGCGGGCGTGCGCTGCGGTGCACCTCCGTCGAGCCGGGCCAGGGCGGCCAGCAGCGCGTCGGTGTCCCTCTGGTGGCGGATCGCCATCTCCCGGAGCGAGGCGTCGCCGAGGGCCGCGATCGTCTCGCGTACCCGTGCCGCCGCCGCGGCGGCCTCCCGGACGAACCGGCCGTCGGCCGCCTGCGGGTCGCCGGTCGGGCTCCCCGGCAGGAGCCAGGCGGGCAGCGTGAACCGGGGTCCCACGCCGCGCGCCGCGAGGCGGTGGTTGAGCTCGTGCATGTTCCGCATCTCCGCCCGGCTCTGCTCCATCAGCGCGCCGCCCGCCGTGTCGCGCCGTTCGAACGACTGCCGGAGCACCCCGAGCAGTACGTCGTAGGACCGGTCGCTGAGGTCGAGCAGGCGCAGGGTCTGCTGGTCCGGGGCCGTGGTGGCGAGGGGCCGCAGGTACTGCTGCTCCGTGAGCCCCTCCAAGTGGCCCTGGACGGCGCGGAACCGGAGCCAGTGGTCGCCGCCCTCGTCGATGATGAGCTTGATCAGGTGGGCGAGCCGGTCGGCCTCGGGGAACAGCTCCGGGTGCTGCACGACGGCCGCGTGCAGTTCGACGTACATGCCGTCGACGCTGTCCGGGTCGTCGGGATCGACCGGGTCGGCGCCGGAGTTCTGGCTCGGCGCCTCGACGTCGACGAACCACTGCAACCGGTCGCGTGTGAGCCGCTCCAGCGTGACCGTGTGCTCGGTGGCCCGCTTGATCTTCTCCGCGCGGGCGAGAACCGGTCGGCGGCCGAGCATCGCCAGGGCCTCGTTGACCCAGCGCAGATGCCGCATCTCGTCCACGGCGACGGAGAACACCTCCTGCCCGGCCGCGTGCGCCCGGCGGGTGAGTTCGTCCGCGCTGTCGGGCAGCACGGAGGGCGCGTTCAGCGAGTAGTGCGCGTACAGGTACTCCACGCACAGCGCGTGTTCCACCCCGGCGAGCTCCGTCAACCGGTCGGCGACCTGCTCGGGGGTCATCGTGCCGCCGCTGCCGCGCAGGGCGCTCCAGCGGGCACCCGGCCGCGCCGCCCCGCCCGGTCCGACCGCGGCGGGCTCGGGCTGTTCACGGTCGTCGAGGACCACGGGCAGGACGTTCCAGTCGCGGACCAGGTCTCCGTAGGTGAGCTCCAGCGCCGTGCGCTGCCCGCCGAGGTCGCTCGACCTGTCGGGCGCGGGCGGCGCGCCGCGGTCCCTGCGCAGGAAGTTGACCTCCCGGACCGATCCGTCCGCGCTGCTGGTGACATCGGGCTTGGAGGCCGCCCAGTAGAAGCAGCCGCAGTCGCGGAAGTCGTACTGCCACGGGGCGCACAGGCTGCGCGTGAGCTCGCCGGGCAGGTAGGCCGCGGGCTCGATCACCCCGGCGTCGTCCAGGTACGGGGCCCGGTCGGCGATCAGCACGGCGTGGTCGACGTCGCCGTTGTCACCGCGCCGGACCTCGGGCTCGCCCGCCATCCGGATCTCGTTGAGGCGGTTCACCTCGTCGGGTACGGAGGCGGCGGAGTACCGGTCGGGCAGCGGCGTGATCATCACCGCGATCCGGCCGGGCAGCAGATCGTGGACGCGGCGCCACACGTCGAGGCCGTCCATGCCGGCGCAGTCCACGACGACGGCCTGCTCCTCGCCCTGGTCCACGGTGGTGCGCCCGCACAGGGCACGGATGTAGAGGGGACGGCTGTCGCTCACGTCGCCGTTGCCCAGCTTGTCCGGGAACGGGGGCCTGCCGACGATGGACAGCACCCGGGCGCCGTCGGAGCGGTGGAAGTCGACCCTGAGCCCCGGGAAGAACGCCGTGTCCAGGTTGCGCTGGTCGAATTCCAGACCCGGGAAGCAGTTGTCGACACCGCTCTCGGGGCGGCTGCCGGACGGGTTGCCGCGCACCTGGTAGTCGGCGCGGGCGGTGAGGTTGCGGGGGAAGAACTTCCCGGCGGGGGGCGGGAGTTCGGGCATGGTACGGCTCCTTCAGGCGAGGCCGGTGGCCCCGGCGGTCGTGGCGGCGGGCTCCGGCGGCGGCAGGAAGAACTCGGGCGCGGCCTGCGACAGTTCGACGTAGGCCCGCAGGCAGAAGGCGAGCCAGCCGCGGATGTAGTCGCAGCCGGGCCGGCCGCGCCGGCTCACCTCGTGGTAGCAGCCGCCCCCGCACAGGTACCGGGCCCAGCAGGAGCGGCACGGCTCCGCGCGGTCGACGTGCCCGGCCGCCAGATGGCGCCGGCGGGCCTGCGGGTCCGGCCCGTCGGCGACCGAGCCCATCGCGAAGGCCGGATCGTCGACGAGCCGGTGGCAGGCGTACAGACCGCCCTCGGCGGACGCGCTCAGGTATCCGGCGCCGGCTCCGCACGGGTACGGGCGGTGCGTGCCCCGGTGCAGCTGCTGCATGGCGGTGAGGAAGTTCCCGAACGGGTAGCTCCGCCCGGCCGACAGCTCGGCCAGGGCGCGCTCCCCGCACTCGACCATCTGCTCCAGGAAGCCGTCGAAGGTCCGCGTGGTGATCTCGTACGCCGGATCGGGGGCGCTGACGACGGCGGCGAAGCCGACCTCGTCGAAGCCGAGCCCGATGCCGTGCTCCAGTACGTCCGGCAGCCGGCCGGTGTGCGGGGTCACGCTGACCCGGGCCGACAGGTGGCGCGGGCGGCCGTGCCGGGCGAGCACCTCCAGGCCGGCCCGCAGCCGGTCGTACGCGCTGGCGCCGCCCGGCGCGCGCCGCAGCGCGTCGTGCCCGGCCCGGTCCCCGTCCAGGCTGACGGTGACGGTGAACGGGTGCGCGGCGAACAGCCGGGCGTCCTGCGGTCGCACGGTGGTCAGGTTGGTGGTGAGGGAGAAGCGGACCGGGTGGCCGGCCGCGGCGCCGGCCCGTGTGGCGTAGCCGACGACGTCGTGCACCAGGTCACGGGCGAGCAGCGGCTCGCCGCCCATGAAGCCGACCACCACATCCGCTCCGGGTGCGGCCTCCGCGAGCAGCCGGTCGACCGCCGCGTGGGCAGTGTGCCGCGGCATGGAGCGGGCGGATCCGCCGAAGCGTCCCTCGTCGGCGTAGCAGTGCCCGCAGCTCAGGTTGCACGCCTGCATCACGTTGAGGGAGAGCGAGGCGAGCGGGGGCGGCTCGGCGGGCGTGCCGTCGATCCGGGGCCGCGACCACAGCGGAAGGTCCAGCTCCCGGGCGAGGTCCGGCAGCGAGGCGTCAGGTGTGGCCGTCCACCGCTCCACCCGGGCCGCGACCGGCTCGGGCAGGTCGTACACCCGGCTGCCGTCCGCGACGAACAGGTGGGCGCCCTGGGCGCTGCGGAAGACCTTGGCCTCCGCGCAGGCGGCGGGCGGCCCGGCGGCGGGCGCGGCGCGGCCCCCCTCCGCAGGCTCCGGGGGGCGCCGTCCGATCTGGAGCAGTACGGTCACGAGTCCGGCTCCGTGTCCTCGCGCAGCTTCTCCGCCCAGCGCACGAGCAGGTCGTACTGCCGGCGTGTCAGATGCATCGGATAGGCGTCGGAGCCCCGCATCGCGCTGGGCATCTGCCGGGTGTAGAACCGCGGTGAGTCCAGCGTCACCGGGCCGGGGGCGTCGACCGCCGCGGGGGCGCGGACCTGTTGCCCGATCAGGTCGGGCTGCTCCCGGACCATGTCCTCCAGCACTTCCAGGGCCACGAACCGGCGGTGGCGGCGCCGGCCGCGCTCGGTGAGCCCGAGGAGGAGCCCCAGGAGGGGCTCCGGGGGGTCGAAGGCCAGGGAGCGGGCGTCCTGCGCGGACAGGCCCGAGCCGGCGGCGATCACCGCGTTGGTTCGCGCCGCACGTTCGTTCTGCACGTCCACGTTGATCGCGCCCATGGTTTCCAGGACACGCTCGAACAGGTCGCGGACTTCGAGCGCGGTCTGCTCCTCGTCCTCGACGTAGGCGGGGTCGTGGACGTCCGCGCGCTGCACCCGGTCCGCCAGCCCGTCGGCCAAAGAGACGAAGGGCCTGCGGTCGGGCGAGAAGCGGGGCGGGGCGGACACGATCCGAGCGGTGGCCCGGGGCCCGTCGGGCAGCGAGACGGTGACCGTGCCGTCGCAGACGTCGTCGACGAGGCCGAGGCTGCGCCAGCCGCGTTCCGCACCCGCGAAGAGCAGGGCGGGAGTGGTCCGGTAGTCGGTGTCGGTGAGCCTGAAACCGGACCATGCCGCCTCGGGGTTGAGGAAGAGGCGCTCCTGCGGCAGTTCGTACCCGGTCAGGGGGTCGTGGCCCCGGGGCCCGTAGACGACGCCGGCCGCCGGGGTGAAGCGGAGCCGCAGTTCGGGCAGGTCGGGATTGGGCGCGGGGACCTGGACGGAACCGAGCGGCAGGACCTCTCCGGCCGGGACGAGGGGCTGCTGTGCGGCCTGCGGCGATCGGCCTTCGAGGACGCGTCGCCGGTGGTCGTCGCCGGCCAGGTCGACCCGGGCCTCGATCCGGTCGCCGGCCTGCTGGGTGATGTGGTGGGCCTTGAGGTTCGCGACGCGGACCTCCCACCTGACGTCCGCCAGGCTCAGCCCGCAGTCCGCCAGCACCTGCTCGGTCACGGGGCCGGTGCCGGCCACCCCGCCGACGGTCCACGCGCCGTGCAACTCGAAGTAGGGGCAGACCGGCCGCCATCCGGCCTCGTCCTTGAACTGCACCCGCTCCGGCATCCGCTCGGTGAGGGTGCCGTCCTCGGCGAGGTCCAGGGTCGCGTCCGGCAGGACGGTGGTCCTGCCGGTGCCGCGCGGGGTGAGGTCGCTGGGCCCGTAGCGGTGGTTGTCGCAGGGGACGGGGGAGGGGCCCAGGCGGGCGAAGGCGAGGGGTGGCTGGATCCAGAGTCGTTCGATCACCGGCGTCTCCTTGTGATCGGTACGGAGGGGGAGCACGACGCAGGATGACTGCGCTGCGTAATCAAAAGTACAGCATTGGTGACTTTGAGTCACCATCCCTGTGGGTTCGGGAGCGGCGCCGGCCCCCGGGTCGTGCCCGCGACGGCGCCCCGGTGGCGCCTGCGGCCGCCCGGTTACCGTCGCCCGCCGGATCGTCGAAACGGCTTGCGCGCAACCGGAGTTCGCGAGCCGCCGCCCGGCGGAGCGGGGTGCCCGCGCGGGTCGGGTGCGACGGGCTTCGCCGCCCGCCGGCTCTGCCGTCGCGGAGCGTGCCCCGCCACGCGAACTGGTGTGCTCGAACAGGGAATTCGAGCCGGAGGAGCAGGCGCGCCGACCGCGCCGGATACCTCCAAACGGAGGCCGCGGGGACACCTCTTCGAGCGAACGGGGCCGTCCCGGCTTCGGTCGGCGGTGGTCGGCTGCCGAAGAAGGAGGGGCGGCCCCCCTCGGGGCCGTGCGGTGCTCCGGCGCCGTCGTGCACGACAAGGAGATTCCACGTGTCGCGTGTTTGGAAGAGTGCGGGCCTCGCCCTGGTGATGGGCCTGGCGGTCATCGGCGGTGCGTCCTCGGCCTCGGCGGACTCCGTCGCGGAGGGCTACGCGGTCGGTTCGCCGGGCGTCCTCTCGGGCAACGTCGTCCAGATCCCGATCCACATTCCGATCAACGTGTGCGGAAACAGCATCAACCTGATCGGTGCGCTCAACCCGGCCGCCGGCAACACCTGCATCAACACCTGAAGGTCGTAGTGTCGAGCCCGTCCCGGCCGGACCTCCGGCCGGGACGGGCCGTACGCCCGCTCCGCCGGCTGCCGTTGAGCCGGCGACGGCGGGGCGCACCGGGGGCGTCAGGTCGACGCCGCGGGGCTGCCGGGGAGTTCACGGGCCCGAGGGCACGGGCGGGCACACATCCTGCCGTGCGCCGCGGGGCGGACCGCCGCTGCGAAGGCGCGACCGGGCGGGAGGGGTGCATGCCGCCGTGGCAGACCCTCCTGCGGCGCCGGTCCGGCGGCGTGCGAGGCTTGCCCGGCACCCGGGAGGAGATCACATGCACACGCCGAGCCGGCCCGAAGACCTCGACCACCCCCAGCAGTTGTGGACCAGAGCGGTGATCATGGCCATGGTCGACGCCGCCTGCACCACCGGCACGGAGTTCGCCCTCGACGAGGACGGCCTGTGGTGCCACGGCACGGGCGCCGGCGGCTGGTGGCGCCTGAGCGTGTTCGACGCAGGACGCGCGCTGTTCTGCGGCCAGGACCCCGACGGCAGCCACACCCACGTCGACGGCGAGCAGATCGACTTCCTGGCCGGCGGGCCCGACTGGCTGCCCTGGGACCTCCTGCGGGACGACGCCGCCGGCAACCTGTTCGGCTTCGTCTACTGGTGGGAGAACGGCGCCTGGCACCGCATCCCCTACCCGCAGGAGCTGCGGGAGGACGGGCTCGAGGGAGCCGCGCCCTGGGTCGGCTCGCACAAGGAGTTCCTCCGGCTGACGGCTTCCTCCTTCGACGTCCCCTACGTGCACGAGCAGGCCCTCGTCCAGACCGTCGACCGGTTCGCGGCGCTCGTACGGGAGGGCAGGGCCGACGCCGACGCGGTGACGGCCCTGCTGACCGCGCCCGACGGCGAAGGCCGGCCCGCGCCGCGCGTCGACGTGGCGCTCGACATCGCCACCCGCGCGGGCATCCTGGCCTGATCCGGCCGAAGCCGGCCAGGGCGTCCGCTACTTGAGGGCGGCGAACGCCCTGGTGAACGCCAGCGGCTGCTGGAGGATCGAACTGCACGTGGCGTCGGCGTGGTTGACGGCTCCGGCCGCGCACTGCTTGTCGCGCGTGGCGGACCACATCGCCAGCCTGCCGATCCCCTTGGCCGACGCGAACTCCACGAGCTGCGTCGCGTCGGCGACCGTGAAGATCTCGCTGGTCACGTCGTTGACACCGATCATCGGCGTGACGGCCACGGCCTTCCACGCGGCCGCGTCGGAAAGCCCCAGCACACCCTTGATCTGGGCCTGGGTGGCCGTCGCGGCCTGGATCGCGTACTGCCCCATGTCCCCGCTGTACGCCGGACCGTAGTCCATCGCCATGATGTTGACGGCGTCGACGCGGACGCCGTTCCTGCGCGCGTCGGCCAGCAGCGCCACGCCGGGCTGGGTCAGGCCCTCCGGCATCACGGGCAGGGTGAAGGCCACGTCGAGGCCCGGCCGGGCCTTCTGGAGCTTGGCGATGGCCTGCGAGCGGCGCGCGTTGGCGGCGGTGTCCGGCAGGGCCGCGCCCTCGATGTCGAAATCGACCTTGGTGAGCTTGTAGTGGTCGACGACCTTGCCGTAGGCGGCGGCCAGTTCGTCCACGGTGGCGCAGTTCAGGGCCAGTTCGTGCCCGGCGGCCCCGCCGAAGGACACCCGTACGTCGCCGCCCTTGGCGCGCAGCGCACCGATCTGCGCGGCGACCCTGTCGTTCGCGAGATCCGTGACCCCGCCCCACATCGGGGCGCAGCCGCCGCCGGAGGTGATGAAGGCCAGGTGGAACTCCTTCACACCGGTCTGCGCCGCGGTGTCGAGCAGGTCGTACGCGGGGTACAGCGAGGTGTCCACGTACGGGGCGAAGCGGGCGCCACCGCCGACCGGGGCGGGGGTGGTCGCCGTGGGGGAGGGCGACGCGGTCCGGGTCGGCGCGGCGGAGGTGGGCGCCGCGGTCGGGGCGGTGGTCGGGGCCGCGGTGGCGGTGGGACGGGTGGTGGGGCGCCCGCTCGGCTGCGCCGTCGCACCCTGGTCCACGGAGCACTTCAGCCCGTTGATGCGGCAGCCCGTCGGGTCGCCCGGGGCCCCGGAGCCGCTCGTGACGAAGCCGACGGTGACGGAGGCGCCGGCCGCCAGCTGCCCGTTCCAGCTCGCGGGCTTCACGGTGACGCGCTGCCCGGCGACGGTGTGCGTGCCGTTCCAGAGCGAGTCGATCCTCGTTCCCGCCGGCAGGTCGAACTCCAGAGTCCAGCCGGACTGGGCCTGGCCGGTGCTGTTGGTGATGACGTACTGCCCGGTGTAACCGCCGCTCCAGGAGCTGGACTTGGTGTACACGGCGCCGACGGAGCCGGCGTGGGCGGTCCCGGTGAGCGCGAAGGCCGCACCGCCGATCACCGCCGCCGCCACGATCGCGCCCGTGACCCTCGCCTTACGACTCGTCCTGCGCCGGTGACCGACTGTGCTGCCCATCGCGTGCCTGCCTCTGTGTTACTGGGGAGTTGGGGTTGCGGCAGCACGCTAGCCGCACCGAAACGGACATTCGTTCGTTTCGGTGCGGCTTCGATGAGTCTTAGGTTCCCTTTAAGGAAGGGGAAAGCGGGGCATCAGGAAGCGGCGGCCCGCTCGCGGTGTGGGGCGGTGCAGCCGGTCGTACGGTGGAGGAGGGGAACCGACCGCGGGCGAGGTGTGTTCCATGCGAAGGCCCATCCGAACCGCCGGGGTGCTCACCGGCCTCATCCTGACGCTCGGCGGCATCGCCGCCGCGGCCCCTGACGGCCCTGCCGCGCCTACCGCCCCGGCGGACATCCCCGCCTGCACGCAGATGGCCGCCCAGGCCGGAACGGAGACCACCGACGCCGTCACGGCCGCCTGTCGGCTCGGCGTGGTCGCGGACCTCCAGGGCTGCGTGAACGGCCTCACCGAAGCGGGGGTCCCGGGCGGCGCGGCCGCCGGCGCCTGCCGCCTGGCGGCGCAGGAACCCCGGTAGGCGGTCCCCCGCCGGGCATCGGACAGTGCAACGGGGCTCTGAGGCACGGGCGTTGTGGCGCGGATCCGTGCGCTCGGCGGGGGAGGAGCCGCGGTCATGAGTGGACCTGACGGAGCCGGCCGAGCCGACCAGGAGGACGAACTCGCCCGCACGCCCCTGCGACGCCGTGCTCTGCGACATCGGCGGCGCCATCCGGCACCGACCCGCCGCCGACGGGCTGGAGCGGGCCGACGGCCTTCGCACCCGGCCGCCCGCAACCCGCCGCCACCGGCGAGATCGGCGACGGGCAACGGCGTACCGCGGTCGCGTCCGACCGGCCACGGCTCCGCCCCGGCCCCGGACGCGGCTCCGCCCCGGCGGGGCGGCGGTTGCGACCCGGTGCGGTTCCGTTCCGCCCCGGTGCGGGTGTGGTTCCGCCTCTCCACGGGTGCGGCTTCGGCCCGGCGGAGTCAGCCGTGGGTTGTGTCGATCACGCAGAAGCGGTTGCCCTCCGGGTCCGCCAGCACCACGAAGTCCGGGTCCTCCGGGTACGAGTCCCAGTCCACGTGCCGCGCCCCCAGCCCGACCAGGCGTGCCACTTCCGCCGCCTGCTCCGCCGCGTCCGCCGCGTACAGGTCGAGGTGGACGCGGGGGCGGTCCTGGACGGGCGTGAGGCTGCGCCCGAGCGCCAGTCCGGGCCCGCCGCCGTCGGCCGGGACCAGCACGGTCCAGCTGTCGTCCACCTCGCCGTCACGCGGTACGTAGCCCAGCGCCCCGGACCAGAATTCCGCGGCCCGCCGCACGTCCGCGGCGCCCATGACGATCGTCCCCAGGGTCAGCATGATCCCATTCTGGCAAATCCGGGCCGGCCCGTTCACGGTCCCGTGGATCAGGGCCGGGCGGGCCGGGCGGGCCGCTCGACCGCGACCATCGCGGCGTCGTCGTCGAGCGTGTTCCCGGCCGCGTGCGCGAGCAGGTCCTCGCACAGGTGGTCCAGCAGCGCCTGCGGGCGCATGCCGGTCCAAGCGGGGACGCGCTCCATGAGGGGATAGAAGGTGCCGGCCCGGTCGCGCGCCTCCAGCACCCCGTCCGTGTACAGGAGCAGGACGTCACCGGGCCCGAAGGGAAAGGTCTGGGCGGTCACCGCCCCGGCCACGAGCCCGGCGAGACCCAGCGGCGGCGCGGGCCGGGCCACGTCGAGCCCCACGGCTCCGCCGCCGCGGAGCAGGAGCAGCGGCGGCGGATGCCCGCAGCTGACCAGGCGCAGCACCGGCTCGTCGTCCGGGATCTCCAGCACGGCCGCGGTCACGAAGCTCTCGCCCTCGTCCCCGCCGTCCAGGTCCGCGGAGACCGCGGCCTCCAGGTAGTCCACCAGTCCGGAGAGCTCGGCCTCCTGGTGGGCGGAGGCCCGGAAGGCGCCGAGGACGAGCGCGGCGTCCCCGACCGCCTCCAGGCCCTTGCCGCGGACATCGCCGATGATCAGCCGTGTCCCCGTGGCCGTACGGGCCGCCGCGTACAGGTCGCCGCCGATCTGGGCCTCCGCCGCCGCGGCCAGGTACACCGAGGCCACCCCGAGCGGGCCGATCCGGTCGCGCAGCGGCCGCAGGACGACCTGCTGGGCGGTCTCGGCCACCGTGCGCAGCTGCACCACCTCCTTCTCGTGCACCTCCCGCAGGTGGGCGAAGAAGGTCACGAAGACCGAGATCATGACGAGCGCGATGATCTGGAAGGTGTGGTTCAGATCGGTCAGGCTGGTGCGCGTCATCGCGACCACCACCTGGGCCAGTACGGCCACCAGGCCCACGAAGCCGGTCATCCGGGGTCCCGCGAAGGAGGCCGTCATGGCCGGTGCGGCGGCCAGGAACGGCCCCAGGTGCACCTCGGGCGGGGCCAGGACGTCGACCACCGTCACGACGGCGATGAGCACGAACGGCGCCGCCAGCTGCGCGTGGCTCGCCTGCCGGGACCGGTGGTGACGCGTGAGCGACGGCCGGAGATCCATCCCTCCTGCATACACCGGGAGGCGATCGCGATCCCTGAAGCGAGGCCGTCGGGAGACCGGCCGGTCCCCCGACGGTTCAGCCCGGCACCACGAACCGAGGGGCCGACGGGCCGGTACCACCGTCCTGCCCCGCAGTCCGGACCCCGGGTCCCCGCCCAGTCCGGCCCCTGGGGTCCCGCCGCAGCGGTCCCGGCCCGCCGGTGCGGGACGGCCGCTGCGCGGGCCTACGGGCGTCGGCGGGGCTTGCCGCTCCTGGCGCCGCTGCCACCCTTGGCTCCGCCGGAGCCGCCGCGCGGGTTCTTCCCCGCCGACTTCCCGGAGGCGGACCTTCCGGCCCCGCCCCCCGCCCCGGTCCCGTGCCGCGCCCCGGCGGCGCCGCCCTTGCCGGCGCCCGCCTCGGGGCGCTTGCGCTTCGCCTTCGGCTGCGCGGGGGTGGGCCGGCGGCCCCGGGTGCTGTTCACCGTCCGGCCGCGGACGATCCCGATGAACTCCTCCACCAGGTCGGGAGTGGGCTCCGCCTGCGGCCACGACAGCGCGACCCGGGACGTGGGCGCGTCCGTGACCGGCCGGTAGGTGAGGTCCCTGCGGTGGTGGAGACGGGCCAGGGACTGGGGCACGACGAGTACGCCCACGCCCGCCGCCACCAGCTCGATCGCGTCCGCCGTCGTGGCGGGCCGCTCGATCGCGGGCTGTCCGGGCAGCGTCTCCCAGTCGAGGGTGTCGTCGAGGGGATGCCACACGACCTCGTCTGCGAGGTCCTCCGCGGTGACTTCCTCGGCCGCCGCCACGACGTGGTCCTTGGGGACGACGACCACCGTGGTCTCGGTGTAGAGGGGGATCGCGCTGAGGTCCGTACGGTCCACCGGGAGCCGGACGAATCCCGCGTCGGCGTCCCCGGCGCGCAGTACGCCGAACACCTCGGCGGAAGACACCTGGGCGAGGGTCAGCGGGACGTCGGGCAGCCGCTCGTTCCAGATCCGCACCCACTTGGCAGGGGTCACGCCGGGGACATAAGCGAGCCGGAACGCATGGGGTACTTCCGAGCCTGTCACCCCGCAAGGTTACCGGGCGTGGTCGGAACCCGTGCACACGCTCGATACCCTTGACCTCATGACGTCGCACCAGAACACCCAGACGATGAAGCCCGCGACCGCGGCGAAGAAGCTGGGCGTGTACCTCGAGGCCACCCCCGCAGAGTTCCAGGAGGGTGTCGTCTCGCGCAGTGAATTGAGTGCGCTCCAGGCCGACCCGCCCCAGTGGCTCCAGGAACTGCGCCGCAACGGTCCGCACCCCCGCCCTGTGGTCGCCTCCAAGCTGGGCGTCTCCATCGCGGGCCTCGCCCGTGGCGGAGTCACCGAGCCCCTCACCACCGAGCAGATCGAAGCACTGAAGCAGGAGTCCCCCGAGTGGCTCCAGCGGGAGCGGGCCACCCAGGCCGAGGTCCGCAAGGAGGCGGTGCGGATCAAGGAGCGCAACGCGGAGCGGGCCGAGAAGGCGCGCAACGAGGAGTCCTGACCCCGCGCTCCGGATTCCCGTCAGGCCCGGCCTCCCCACGCGGGGGAGGCCGGGCCTGACGGCTTGACGCGCCCGGCCCGGCCCGTCACGGGCCCACGGGTGCACCGGCTCGCCCGTGGGCCCGTGACCCGCTCATCGCGGAGGGGCACCGGCCAGCAGGCGCACCGCCCGCTCGAGCCGGGCCTGCCGCGTCTGCGGCGTCAGTGCCTGGAGCAGCGGCAGGGCCACCAGATAGCGCCCGGTCCGGTCCAGCGCCTCGAAGGCGGCCCGGGCCTGCGGGTGCGCGGCGAGTGCCGCCGCGAGGTCCTGCGGCACCCCCGCGGTCCGCTGCGAGGCGTAGGCGCCGACCCAGCGGCCGTCCGCCTGCGCCCGGCGCACCTCGGCGAGCCCCGGTTCACGCATCCGGCCCGCGGCGGTCAGCGCCGCGACCTTGTCGACGTTCACCTGCGACCACAGGCTCCCCGGCCGGCGCGGCACGTACTTCTGCAGGTAGTGGAGGGCGTCGAGGGAGCGCCGCTGTCCGGAGATCCAGCCGTAGCAGAGGCCGATGTCGACGAGCTCGTCGGCGGTGACCGACGCGATGCCGGACTTCTTCTTCGCGAGCTTGATCCACACTCCCTCCTGGCGCGTGTGGTGCTCGGCGAGCCAGCTCTCGAACGCCTCGGCGTCCGCGAAGCCGACGATCTCCACCCCGTTGAGTTCGTCCATGCGCGACAGGCTATCGACCGCCGAGCTGTCGACGCATCGATCCCTCAGGCGGTCACGGCCTCCGGGCGGGTGTCGTCGCGCTGCTCGGAGGAGGCCGAAGTACGCGACGCGAACAGGGAGTCCAGGGCGAGCGCGCCGGGTCCGGTGAACACCAGGAGCAGGAAGGCCCAGCAGAACATCGCGGAGGCCTCGCCGCCGTTCTGGAGCGGCCAGAGCGCGTCGGGCTGATGCACCGTGAAGTACGCGTACGCCATGGATCCGGAGGCGACGAAGGCGGCCGCGCGGGTGCCCAGGCCCAGGAGGACCAGGGCGCCGGCGACGAGTTGGATGACGGCCGCGTACCAGCCGGGCCAGGTGCCCGCCGGGACGGTGCCGCCGCCGGGGGCACCGCCGAGGACACCGAAGAGGGAGGCCGCCCCGTGCGAGGCGAACAGCAGGCCCGTGACGATCCGGAACAGGCCGACGGCGTAGGGCTGGGCGTGGTCGAGACGTGCGTTCATGGGGGGAGGCTCCTTCGGTCGGGGACGGGTCCCGAAGTCGTGCCGAACGTGCTCGAGCGCGAGCGAGCCATAGGTTAGGTAGCCCTAACAGGGCGTGACAAGCGTGAGTTCCGGCCACGCCGCCGGACGCCCGTACGACGACGGCGCGGCGTCGGCCCGCACGCCGTGGGACGCGGACCGGACCGCACCCCGCGCTGTGCATCGCACACACGTTGCGTGGACCCGCCGCGCAAGAGGTCGGGGCGCCAGTCGGCCCAGCCCGCTGGCGGCCCGCCGACCCGTGGGGTCCGCTGGAAGCGTGAGCATCCTCCCTGGCCCGGGCTGGTGGGCCGGCCTCCCGCCGGCGGCGGGAGCCGCCGTCATGGCCACGGGCATCATCTCCGTCGCCCTGCACATGACGGGACACGAGGCGTTGTCACTGGTCACCCTGGTCATCTCCGTCGCCCTGTGGCTCGTACTCGCCGTCGACTTCACGGCCCGGCTCGTGGGCGACCGCGGGCGGTTCCGCGCCGAGGCCGACACCCCGGCGGCCCTGACGGCCGTCGCCGCGACCACCGTCGTCGGCACCCGGATCTCCCTCCTCGGGTGGCAGACGGTGGCCGCCGCCCTGCTCGCACTGGCCGCGGTGCTCTGGCCCGGCCTGCTGTCCAACGTCGTCCGGCACTGGCGCCACCGCATGCCCGGAGGCGCCTTCCTCGGCTGCGTGGCCACGCAGGGGCTCGCGGTCCTCGCGGCGGTCCTCGCCGCCGCATGCCGGCAGGACTGGCTGGCCCGGGCGGCCCTGGCCGCCTTCTGCCTCGGGCTGCTCCTGTACGCGGCCGCCCTCTTCAGGTTCGACCTGCGCGAGGTGGCGGGGGGCGCCGGCGACCACTGGGTGGCGGGCGGGGCGCTCTCCATCTCCGCCCTGGCCGGATCAAGGCTCACCGCGTCACCCGTATGGTCGGGTCCCGCGCACACGGCCCTGCGCACCGTCACGCTGGTCGCGCTCGCCCTGTCCCTCGTCTGGTACGTCGTCCTGCTCGCCGCCGAACTGCGCCACCCGCGGCCGCGCTACGACATCCGCCGCTGGGCCACCGTCTTCCCCCTCGGCATGACGGCCACCGCCTGCCTGTCCGTCGCCGGACCGGCCGGCATCGCCTGGCTGGTGCCGCTGGGGGAGGTCCTGCTCTGGATCGCCGTGGCGGCCTGGCTGGTCACCGTCGCCGTGCTCGTCTCCTCCCACCTCGCCGCCCGCCGCCCGCCCCGCCGGGGCGTCCCTCCGGCGTGACGGCGCCCGTCCTGTGGCGCGGCCTGCGGCCGGTCAGTAGGGTCCCGGCATGGCGTACACGTTCCAGGTGACCATCGACTCGCCCGACCCGCACCCGCTCGCCGACTGGTGGGCCGACGCCCTCGGCTGGGAAGTGGAACCCAGCGACGAGCAGTTCATCCGCGGCCTGATCGCGGCGGGACACGCCACCGAGGACGACACCACCACCCACCGCGGCACCCTCGTCTGGAAGGCGGGTGCGGCGATCCGCCACCCCGAGGGGCTGCAAGGCGCGCCGCGCATCCTCTTCCAGCTCGTCCCGGAGGCCAAGACCGTCAAGAACCGGGTGCACCTCGACGTCCGCACCGGTGACGACGATCCGCGGGAGCTGGTCGAACGCCTCGTCGCCAAGGGGGCGAAACACCTCCACGAGGGCCGCCAGGGCCCCAGCACCTGGACGACCCTCGCCGACCCCCAGGGCAACGAACTCTGCGTCTCCCACTGAGTCCCACGCAACGCCGCCGGGCACCCGCGCGGAACCGCAGGTCCGGCCGGACCCCGCGGCGCCGCCCGCCCCCGTGCGCCGGGGCCCGGCAGCGCCTACGCTTCCACAGGTGAACGTCCTCCTCTTCGGCGCGACCGGGATGCTCGGCCGGGGCGTCCTGCGCGAGTGCCTGCGCGACGACTCGGTCGACGGCGTCCTGGCCGTCGGACGCTCCCCGCTCGGCGTCACCCACCCCAAGCTGCGCGAGCGGGTGCAGGACGACCCGTCCGACCTGTCCGCCGCCGGGGTCGACCCGGCCGCCTACGACGCCTGCTTCTTCTGCCTGGGCGTCTCCTCCGTCGGCATGAAGGAGGAGGACTACCGGCGCGTCACCCACGACCTCACCCTCGCCGTGGCCCGACCGCTCGCCGCGGCCAACCCCGGCATGACGTTCGTGTACGTCTCCGGAGAGGGCACCGACAGCACCGGACGGGGCCGCTCCATGTGGGCCCGCGTCAAGGGCAGGACCGAGAACGACCTGCTCGAACTGCCCTTCCGCGCCTACATGTTCCGCCCCGGCATCGTCCAGCCGGTGCGCGGCGTGCCCTCCAGGACCCGGCTCTACCGCGTGCTCTACGCCGTCACCGCGCCGCTCGTCCCGCTGCTGCGGAGGTTCGCACCGGACCTCGTGATCACCTCCGAGGCCTTCGGCCGCGCGATGATCGCCGTCGCCACACCCGGCACCGAGGTGCCCGGCCACATCCTGCGGCCCGCGGACATCAACCGCCTGGGAAGTGCCCGGACCAGCCACAATTGAGTACCGGACACACCCTCCCGCAGGTGAGAATGAGCCATCTCGAACCGGGAGGACCCCATGAGCCAGGAGACCCTGACTCTGCATGACCTGCTGCCCGCCCAGGCCCTGGCGGACTCGATCGACGCCGGGTACGTGACCCGCAAGTCACACCCCGAGCTGCCGCTGTCCATCTACACGTACACGCGGACGGCCCAGTACGAGCGCGTGTGGAACGACGTCACCACGCGCTGCCGCGGACTCGTCGCCGACGACGAGACCGGCGCGATCGTCGCCCTGCCGCTGCCGAAGTTCTTCAACGTCGGCGAGCACGAGTCCGGGCAGCCGTACGCCCCGGCCCTCCCCGACGAGCCGTTCGAGGTGTACGACAAGGTCGACGGCAGCCTCGCGATCGTCTTCCACTACGCGGGCCGCTGGCGGGTCGCCTCCAAGGGGTCCTTCACCAGTGCCCAGGCCACCTGGGCACAGCGCCGCCTCGACGGTGCGGACACCGCCGCCCTCCACCCGGGCACCACCTACCTCGCGGAGATCCTGTACCCGCAGAACCGCATCGTCGTCGACTACGGCGACCGGCGCGACCTCGTCCTCCTCGCGGCCTTCCGGACCGACGGCACGGAGGTCCCGCTCGCCGAGGCGGCGGCCCACTGGGACGGGATCGGTTCTGTCGTCACGGTGTGGCCCGCCATGCCCCTCGACGAGCTGCTCGCACTGACCGAGTCCAACACCCTGCCCGGCGGGGCGCCCGCCAACGGCATGGACGCCGAGGGCTTCGTCCTGCGCTTCGCCTCCGGCGTACGCGCCAAGGCCAAGCTGTCCGAGTACGTACGGCTGCACAAGGTGCTCACCGGCGTCACCGCCCGGGACATCTGGCGCGGCCACGGCATCCAGCGCTTCGCCGGCCTGCCCGCCAAGCAGCTCGCGCAGGGCCTGAACTGCACCGTCGCCGACATCGACGCCTGGGGCGGCAAGCCCCTCGACGCGCTCCTGGAGCAGGTGCCGGACGAATTCGACCACTGGGTGCGCGAGGTCGTCGCTGGTCTGGAGGAGGCGGCCGCCCGACACGAGCGGGCCATCGACGAGGCCTACGCGGGCCTCGCGCACCTGACCGGCGACCGGGGGGCCTTCGCCCGGGCGGTCGCGCAGCTGCCCGACCGTACCGTCCGGCCCGCGATGTTCATGCGGCTCGACGGGCGGCCGACCGAGCTCACGACCTGGCGCCGGGTACGGCCGGACGCCGCAGATCCGTACATCGCCGACGAGGAGAACACGACCGTGTCCGAGCAGGACGGCCCCACCGCGCCCGCGCCCGCGCGGGAGCGGACGCCCGCCGCCGCGCCCGCCCGCGCCCCCCAGGCGGCGCCGCGGATCCCGGCGCCGGCCCCGGCGGCGGAGCCGCACGAGCGGCCCGCGGAGCGGGAGGCACCCATGCCGGTCGTCCACGTCATGACGGGACTGCCCGCCTCCGGCAAGACGACCGCTGCCCGCGCCCTCCAGGCCGAGGCCGGCGGCCGCATGCGGCGCGTCAACCTCGACGACCTGCGGGCCATGCTCGACCTGCCGGACCCCGGTCGGGGCCGCAGCTTCGCCCACGAGCAGACGGTCCTGGCGGTCCAGGACGCGGCCGTCCGCGCGGCCGTCGACGGCGGTTTCGACGTGGTCGTCGACAACACCCACCTGACCAAGAACATCCCCAAGCGGCTGAAGGCGGCCGTCGGCGATCTCGCGACCTTCGTCGTCCACGACTTCACCGACGTCCCGCTGGAGGAGTGCCTGCGCCGGGACGCCGCCCGCGAACGCCAGGTCGGCGAGGAGGTCATCCGCATCCTGGCCGAGAAGCACCGCAGCGCCCGCAAGGGCGGCTGGCGTCTGACGGCGGAGTGGATGAACGGCGGCTCGGGCGCGGTGGCCGCGCCGCCCGTGACGCCCTACGTCCCCGACCCGGCGCTGCCGGCGGCGGTGATGTGCGACATCGACGGCACGCTCGCGCTGACCGGCGACCGGGGTCCGTACGACTTCACGCGCTGCGAGCTCGACCTGCTCAACGAGCCCGTACGGCACGCGCTGGACGCCTTCCGGCGCGCGGACGGCGACACGATCGTGCTGCTGTCCGGCCGCGGCGAGGAGTACCGGCCGCAGACCGAGTCCTGGCTGCGCCGCCACCGGGTGCCGTACGACGAGCTGTGGATGCGCGCCGCGGGCGACACGCGCCGTGACGACGTGGTCAAGGCGGAGCTGTTCGACGCGCACGTGCGCCACCGGTACGCCGTGCGGGTGTCGCTGGACGACCGCGACCGGGTCGTCGCGATCTGGCGCCGCATGGGCCTGCCCACCTGGCAGGTCAACTACGGCGACTTCTAGGGGCTCTGGGGCTGTCCGGCCGTGATGGGCCGGCCGGCCCGTACAGTTCCCCTGTGAGGAAAGTGCTGATCGTCGATGCCGCGAACGTCGTCGGCTCGGTGCCGGACGGCTGGTGGCGCGACCGGCGCGGCGCGGCCGAACGACTGCGTGACCGGCTGGCCGACCGGGACGGCGGCGAGGAGGTCGTCCTCGTCGTCGAAGGCGCCGCCGGCGGCGTCGGGTCCGTGCCCGGCGTGCGGGTCGAGACGGCGCCCGGCAGCGGTGACGACCTGATCGTGGAGCTGGCCGCGGCCCACGCGCGGGACGGCTGCTCCGTGGTCGTGGTCACGGCCGACCGCGCACTGCGCGAACGCGTCCGGGCGCACGGTGCGCGGTGCGTGGGACCGCGTACCGTACGCCCGGCGGACTGACCGGAGTCAGCGGCAGTACTTCACCTCGGAGAGGTTCTTGACGTAGCGGGCGGAGACCCAGTGCTCCTTGTCGTAGGCCTTCGCGCGCTTCGTGTCCTCGCGGTCCTGACCGTCCTCGCGGTCTTCGCGGTCCTCGCGGTCCTCCCGCTCCTCGCGGCCGGAGCCGTTCTCCCATTCCTCGCGCTCGACGTGCAGGCGGTACCAGAGGCGGTTCCCGTCGACCTTCTCACCGTACTTCTTGCACTCGATCTCGACCTTGCTGTTCGGCTTCACCTGGCCGATGGCGCGGGAATCGGTGGTCGGCTTGCTGCGGACCTTCAGCGGCCCCTTGGAGACGACCTTGCCGAACGCGTACTTGTCGTACGGGTACCCGCCCGGCTGCGCGGACGCGGGCACCTCGCCGACGATGATCTCCTGCGGGCCCTCGTCCGCGACGGCGGCGCCCACCCCGACCAGACCGAGAACCAGGCTGCCTGCGGCGAGAGCGAGGATGGTTCTGGTGGGCTTCAGCATGAGCCGACTCCTCTGTGAAGACGTCCGATCCGGCCGCGGCGCGCGGCGCGGGATGGCAACAGGCGGCTGCCACGGACGACTATGACGAGGGCGGGACCCGCAGTCCCGATGACGCACCGGCCTTTAGCCCGATATGCCCAATCTGTCCACCTGGGTGTGGCGGCCGTGCCCTCTCCCGTACGGGCACGGCTCGCAGCGGGGCCCGGGGGGCAGGGCCGCTGCCGGCCGGCCGGGTGGGACGCTGTACAACCAGGCTGGTACGCAAGGGTGTTGGCGTGCCATGCGTCAGACATCCGGCGGCGGTCCGGCCGGGCACCCAGACCCCGTGCGAGCGCGAGGTGCCCACCTGGGTCTTCTCCGGTGGAGGTCCACCGGAGAACGGCCCCGGCCGCCCCCATGCCCCGACCGCGGGCTTCCCGGATGCGGTCGCGGGCGGGCGGCGCAAGAGTGGGTGCCATGGGTATCGATGACTACGGCGGCGGAGCCGGCGCGCACGAGAGCGGCGTCCTCGTCGTCACGACCAACGACGTTCCCGGCTACCGGGTCGAGCGCGTCATCGGTGAGGTCTTCGGCCTCACCGTGCGCTCCCGCCACCTGGGCAGCCAGATCGGCGCCGGACTCAAGTCGATGATCGGCGGCGAGCTGAAGGGCCTCACCAAGACCCTGGTCCAGACCCGCAACCAGGCCATGGACCGGCTCGTGGAACAGGCCAAGGCGCGCGGCGCGAACGCCGTGCTGATGATGCGCTTCGACGTCACCGACGCCGCCGACGTCGGGACCGAGGTGTGCGCCTACGGAACGGCCGTCGTCCTCGTCCCCGCCTCCACCTGACCGTCCCTGTACGGTGGTTGCTCCGGAGGCGAAGGGGGCGGCCCGATGAGTCGGCGCAAGTCAGCGGCAGAGGTGTTCGACGCTCTGGGAGAGCGCTACGAGGAGGTGTTCGGCCGGGTGCCGGGCCAGATCGAGGCCCTCGACTGGCTCACGGCCCGGCTGCCCGCGGGGGCCCGCGTACTGGACGTGGGCAGCGGCACCGGACGGCCGACCGCCGCGACCCTGGTCCGCGCCGGCTGCGACGTCACCGGCATCGACGTCTCACCGGCGATGGTCGCCCTGGCCCGCACCAGGGTCCCGGGAGCCCGCTTCGAACAGGCCGACGTGCGTACCTACACGCCGCGAACGGGCGGGTTCGACGCCGTGTGCTCCTTCTTCCCGCTGCTGGTCATGGACCAGCCCGAGGTCGCGGCGGCGCTGGACCGGATGGCCTCGTGGACCGCACCCGGCGGGTACTTCGTGATGGCGACGGTGCCGGGGGACATCCGGGGCCTGGACATCGAGTGGATGGGCCACGAGGTCACCGTCAGCAGCCTCTCCACGCAGGACCACCTGGCCAGGCTCGCCGCCCGGGGCCTGGAGGTGCTGCACCACCACACCGCGGTGTTCCAGCCCGCCGACGACCTGGCGGTCCCCGAGGAGCACCTGTTCTGCTACGCCCGGCGCCTGACCTGACCTGACCTGCCCTCACCGGACCTGACTCACGGGGCGGCAGGCGCCCGGTTCCCCCGCCCGCACGCCAGGTTCCCCGCGCCCGCACGGCCGGTACGCCGTGCCCGCGCGGGCGCAGCGTACCGCCATGCGGGCCGGACGCGGCCCCACCGCCGGGCCGGGGACCGGGACGGCCGCCATCGCCGACGGCGCCCGGCCCGCGGGCGGTGAACTCCCCGCCGGCCGGATCCCCGCCGAACTGCGGGTCTCCCGCGTCCTGGTCCCCGAGAAAGTTTTTCCGCAGGGGCGGCAACCTCGGGGAGGGTCGCGCGTCGTGCGGGGGTGAAGGGGCGCGGTCCCGCGCCCCGACCCGACCGTGGAGAACCACCGTGAAGAACCTGAAGCGTGTCCCCCTGGCCGGCCGCCGCACCGCCGTCGCCGCAGCCGCCGCGGCGACGGCCGTCGCCCTGGCCGGCCCGGCGTACGCCGTGAGCGGCGGCCCGGCCGCGCCCTCCCCGTCGGCCAGCGTTCCGGCGAGCGCCTCGCCCAGCGCGGACGGCCCCCGGCCCGCTCCCTCGGTCAGCACCCCGTCGACCAGCGGCCAGGACGGGAACAGCGCATCCCCCAGCGCCGCCCCGAGCGCCGCCCCGAGTGCCGCCCCCAGTGCCTCCCCGAGTGCCGCGGGCGGCGGTGCCAGGCCCAGTGCCTCTCCCTCGTCGCCCGCCGCGGCCCCCGGGGCGGGCGAGGGCGCCGAGCTCGCGCATACTGGCTCCTCGGCGACGACCGTCGCGATGGGGGCGGCGGCGACCGGTCTGGTCCTCGCCGGCGCCGGAGCCCTCTACGCCGTGCGGCGCCGCGCGAACAGCTGAGGAACCCCGTGCTCCACCTCGCACCACCCGTCGGCCTCCTCACGCCCGGTCCCGGCCGGGCGTGGCGGGGCCTGTGGTCGTTGCTGCGCCGCGAGCGCTCCACCGCCCCGCGCATCTCCCCCCGGCCCCACGGTCGGGCGCACGGCCCCTCGTACGGGCCGTCGTACGCCCCCGGCCGCGACCACGCGGGCGGCGCGGATCCGAGACCGCCCACCGTCACCGAGCTCTACCACGCGCACCGGCTCGGCATGGTCCGGCTGGCGGTGCTGCTCGTCGACGACCTCGCCACCGCCGAGGACGTGGTCCAGGACGCCTTCACCGCCCTGTACCGGCGCCACGGAGAGCAGATCGCCGAGGTCGACAACGCCCTCGGCTACCTGCGCACCTCGGTCGTCAACACCGCGCGCTCCGTCCTGCGCCGCAGGCGCACCGCACGGTCCTGGACCCCGCCGCCGGCGGTCGACATACCCTCCGCCGAGGACCACGTGGTCCTGGACGAGGCGCACCGTGAGGTCCTCGCCGCGCTGGCGCGGCTGACACCCCGCCGCCGGCAGGTCCTCGTACTGCGGTACTGGGCCGACCTCAGCGAGGCGGAGATCGCGACGACCCTGGGGATCAGCCGGGGCGCGGTGAAGTCCAACGCGAGCCGCGGCCTGGACGCGCTGGAACGGAATCTGGAGGGACGGATATGACGCCCGACGGCGAACGCCGCGGCGAACACCCGGGCGAGCGCCCCGTGGAGCGCAGGCTGCGCCAGGCGCTCCAGGCGCGCGCCGACAGCGTCGAGGTCCGCCGGCTGCGCCCGGCGAGCCCGCCGGGGGCGCGGGCCGGTCGGCGGCACGTGGTGGAGCGGCTGCGGCGCTCGGCGCTGCCGCTCGCGGGTCTGGCGGCGGCCGCGGCCGCCGGGATCGGATACCTGTTGTTCGCCCCGGACGCGGAGCCCGGCCCGCAACTGCCCGCCACTCCGCCGCAGGTGACGACCCCGCCGCGGGCGACGACCCCGAGCCCGTCCACCGGGGCTCCGCCGTCGCCCTCGCCGAGCAGGCCCGGCCCCACCCCGGGCGGGGACACGTCACAGGGCCCGTCCGGATCCCCGGTGCCCACCCGGTCGGCGGGTCCGACGGCTCAGGCGTCCCCGCAGCGGCCCGGATCGGCGACGCCGTCGCGGGGCTCGTCCACGACACCGGGCGCGGCCGTCACCTCGTCCCCGCCGTCCCCCGGACGATAGGCCCGAGGGGGCGTCTCGGCGAAGGCGCCGGGCGCCCCCTACGGCCTGCGCAGGTTCTCCACCGCCGCCACCAGGGGGGCCAGTTCCGGATTGCCCGCGGCCTCGTCCAGGGCCTCGCGCAGGGCGGTGTCGTTCGTGGGGCGGGCCGCGGCCAGCAGGGCCAGACCGGACTCGCTCACGTCGGTGTAGATGCCGCGCCGGTCCGTGTCGCAGATGTAGCGGTTCAGCAGACCGCGGTCCTCCAGCCTGCTGACCAGCCGGGTCGTCGCGCTCTGGCTGAGCACCACCGAGTCGGCGACCTGGTGCATCCGCAGGTGCCCGCCCGGCCCGTCGTGCTGGCGGCTGAGGACGTCGAGCAGGGAGTACTCGCGCACGCTGAGGCCGTGGCCGGCCTGCAGGGCCCGTTCGATGTGCGCCTCGATCCGGCCGTGCAGGAGCGAGAGGGCGCACCAGCCCTGGGAGAGGGCGGTCAGCGCGCTGTCCGTGGCCGTCATGGGCTCCTCCATCGAAGCGTCGCAGCATGCCGTGCGGGCGGGTGATGACCCGACCCCCAGGATAGGCCACCTCCGCAATAGCCCGCGCTTGCAAATATCCCGCGTCTGCAATTAATGTGGACGCTCGTAAGCGGCGGCAGCATCGATGAGCGCAGGCCGCACCCCGCACCACCACCTCCCCCTGAAGGGCACCTCCCCATGCCTCTCGCACTTCTCGCCCTCGCCGTCGGGGCCTTCGGGATCGGCACCACCGAATTCGTGATCATGGGCCTGCTCCCCGAGGTCGCCGCCGACTACGGCGTCTCGATCCCCACCGCCGGCTTCCTGGTCACCGGCTACGCCCTCGGGGTCGTCCTCGGCGCCCCCGTCATGACCGTGCTCGGCACCCGCATCCCCCGCAAGCGGATGCTGATGCTGCTCATGGGCCTCTTCATCGCGGGCAACGTGCTCTCCGCCCTCGCCCCCGCCTTCGGCGTCATGCTCACCGGCCGCGTCGTCGCCTCGCTCGCCCACGGAGCCTTCTTCGGCATCGGCGCGGTCGTCGCGGCCGAGCTCGTCGCCCCCGAGAAGAAGGCCGGTGCGATCGCCATGATGTTCACCGGCCTGACCGTCGCCAACGTCGTCGGCGTCCCCCTCGGCACCCTCGTCGGACAGACCCTCGGCTGGCGCGTCACCTTCCTGGTCGTCGCCGCGCTCGGCGTCGCCGGCCTCCTCGGGATCGCCCGCCTCGTGCCCGATCTGCCCCGGCCCGGGGGAGAGGTCCGCATCCGCAGCGAACTCGCCGCCTTCCGCAACGCCCAGGTGCTGCTCGCGATGGCCATGACCGTCCTCGGCTTCGGCGGCGTCTTCGCGGCGATCACCTACATCACACCGATGATGACCGAGGTCGCCGGGTTCGCGGACTCCTCCGTCACCTGGCTGCTCGTCCTCTTCGGCCTCGGCATGGTCGCCGGCAACCTGATCGGCGGCCGCTACGCCGACCGCGCGCTGATGCCGATGCTCTACGTGTCCCTGGGCGCCCTCGCCGTCACCCTCGCCGTCTTCACCCTCACCGCCCACACCAAGGCCGGCGCCGCCGTCACGGTCGTGCTCATCGGCGCCCTCGGCTTCGCGACCGTGCCCCCGCTGCAGAAGCGCGTCCTGGACCAGGCCGCCGGTGCGCCCACCCTGGCCTCCGCCGTCAACATCGGCGCCTTCAACCTCGGCAACGCCCTCGCCGCCTGGCTCGGCGGGCTCGTGATCGCCGCCGGCCTGGGCTGGACCGCCCCCAACTGGGTCGGCGCCGCGCTCGCCGCCTCGGCCCTGGTGCTCGCCCTCGTCTCCGGCGCGCTGGAGCGCCGTACGGCCGCACGCACCGCCCACGACGACCAGGGCGGCCGGGTGGTCGCCGGCGCCGCGGCGCTCGACACCCTGGTCTGAGGCCGCCGGGTCGCGCGCCCGTGTCCCCCGTGCCACGTTGGTACGGGGGACACGGGCGCACGATGCGGAAACC
>NZ_MQUR01000159.1 GCF_001953875.1 Streptomyces amritsarensis | reverse complement strand
GTGGGAAAGCCCCGCACCTTCTGGTGCGGGGCTTTTCTGCGTTCCGGACACGTGCGTGGACTCCTGTAGGGTCAGGGGGCATCGAACGACCGTTTTCTACCGTCACAGTGGAGGCCCCCGGGTGGAGGTCCAGGAGACTCGGGTTCAGACTGACCGAATTTTCACCATTCCCAACATCCTGAGCATGGCTCGCCTGGCCGGCGTGCCCCTGTTCCTGTGGCTGATCCTCGCCGAGTACGACGGATGGGCCCTCGCCGTCCTCATGCTCAGCGGGATCAGCGACTACCTCGACGGGAAGCTCGCCCGGCGCTGGAATCAGATCAGCAAGCTCGGCCGGCTGCTGGACCCCGCCGCGGACCGCCTCTACATCCTGTCCACGCTGTTCGGTCTGACCTATCGCGAGATCCTGCCGCTGTGGCTCACCGGAGCCCTCCTCGCGCGTGAGCTGATGTTGCTGGTCATGGTGTGGATCCTGCGCCGCCACGGATATCCGCCGCCGCAGGTCAACTTCCTCGGCAAGGCCGCAACCTTCAACCTGATGTACGCCTTCCCGTTGCTCCTGCTCAGTGACGGAGGCGGCTGGTTGGCCTGGTTGGCCGCAGTTTTCGGATGGGCGTTCGCGGGATGGGGTACAACCCTCTATTGGTGGGCAGGAATCCTTTACGTGGTTCAAGTCCGCCGTCTGGTGAAGGCTGACGCCACGGCCGATTGAGCCCGCCCGACGCCGGATGACCCGGAGGAGTCGCGAAGTCACCGAACGAGGCGGGTGAGAGTCGGCACGACTGTCATCTCTCAAGGAGGACTCTTCCGACATGAAGGCCGTCGTGATGGCCGGTGGCGAGGGCACACGCCTTCGCCCCATGACCTCGAGCATGCCCAAGCCGCTCCTGCCGGTGGCAAACCGCCCGATCATGGAGCACGTACTCAGGCTGCTCAAGCGGCACGGGCTCAATGAGACCGTGGTTACCGTGCAGTTCCTGGCGTCGCTCGTCAAGAACTACTTCGGGGACGGCGAAGAGCTCGGGATGGAGCTCACCTATGCCAACGAGGAAAAGCCACTCGGGACCGCCGGCAGCGTGAAGAATGCCGAGGAGGCCTTGAAGGATGACGCCTTCGTCGTCATTTCCGGCGATGCGCTGACCGACTTCGACCTCACCGACCTGATCCGCTTCCACAAGGAGAAGGGCGCACTCGTCACGGTGTGCCTGACCCGGGTACCCAACCCACTGGAATTCGGCATCACCATCGTGGACGAGGAAGGCAAGGTCGAGCGCTTCCTGGAGAAGCCGACCTGGGGCCAGGTCTTCTCGGACACCGTCAACACCGGCATCTACGTCATGGAGCCCGAAGTCTTCGACTACGTCGATCCCGACGTGTCGGTCGACTGGTCCAGCGACGTCTTCCCCCAGCTGATGAAGGAAGGCCGGCCGATCTACGGCTACGTCGCCGAAGGCTACTGGGAGGACGTGGGCACCCACGAGAGCTACGTCAAGGCCCAGGCCGACGTGCTCGAAGGCAAGGTCGAGGTCGAGATGGACGGCTTCGAGATCTCCCCGGGCGTATGGGTCGCCGAGGGAGCCGAGGTCAGCCCGGACGCCGTGCTCCGCGGACCGCTCTACATCGGGGACTACGCCAAGATCGAAGCCGGCGTGGAGATCCGCGAGCACACCGTCATCGGGTCCAACGTCGTCGTCAAGAGCGGAGCCTTCCTCCACCGGGCGGTCGTCCACGACAACGTGTACATCGGCCCCCACAGCAACCTCCGCGGCTGCGTCATCGGCAAGAACACCGACATCATGCGCGCGGCCCGGATCGAGGACGGAGCCGTCATCGGCGACGAGTGCCTCGTCGGCGAGGAATCGATCGTGCAGGGCAACGTGCGCGTCTACCCCTTCAAGACGATCGAGGCCGGTGCCTTCGTCAACACGTCCGTCATCTGGGAGTCCCGCGGACAGGCCCACCTCTTCGGCGCGCGCGGAGTCTCCGGAATCCTCAACGTCGAGATCACCCCCGAGCTGGTGGTCCGGCTCGCCGGAGCCTACGCCACCACCCTGAAGAAGGGCGCGATCGTCACCACGGCCCGCGACCACTCCCGCGGCGCGCGAGCGCTGAAACGGGCCGTGATCTCCGCGCTCCAGGCCAGCGCGATCAACGTGCGCGACCTGGAGAACGTACCGCTGCCCGTCGCGCGGCAGCAGACCGCGAGAGGAAGCGCAGGCGGGATCGTCCTGCGGACCTCGCCCGGAGTTCCGGACTCCGTCGACATCATGTTCCTCGACGAACGAGGCGCCGACCTCTCGCTCCAGCAGCAGCGCAAACTCGACCGCGTGTACGCACGCCAGGAGTACCGGCGGGCCTTCCCCGGCGAGATCGGCGACCTGCAGTTCCCCGGCAGCGTCTTTGACGCGTACACCGGCTCGCTGCTGCGGCGGGTGGACACCACCGGGATCGGGGACGCGGGGCTCAAGGTGGTCGTCGACGCCACCAACGGCAGCGCCGGGCTCGTCATGCCGAGCCTCCTGGGACGGCTCGGAGTGGACGCCCTGACGATCAACCCGGGGCTCGACGAGACCAGGCCGACGGAAAGCGCCGAGTCCCGGCGCGCCGGCCTGGTGCGGCTGGGCGAGATCGTCGCCTCGGCGCGCGCCGCCTTCGGTGTGCGGTTCGACCCGGTGGGTGAGCGGATCTCCCTCGTCGACGAGCGCGGCCGGATCATCGAGGACGACCGGGCGCTGCTGGTCATGCTGGACCTGGTCGCGGCGGAGAAGCGCAGCGGCAAGGTCGCGCTGCCGGTGACCACCACCCGCGTCGCCGAGCAGGTGGCGGCCTACCACGGCACACAGGTGGAGTGGACGACGACCTCGCCCGACGACCTGACCCGGGTCGGGCGGGCCGAGAACACGATCTTCGGCGGAGACGGCCGGGGCGGCTTCATCGTCCCGGAGTTCAGCAGCGTCTTCGACGGCTCGGCGGCGTTCGTCCAGCTGCTCGGCCTGGTGGCGCGCACCCAGCTCACCCTGAGCCAGATCGACGCCCGGATCCCGCGGGCGCACGTGCTCAAGCGCGACGTGCCGACACCGTGGGCCGTCAAGGGGCTCGTCATGCGCCGGGTCGTCGAAGCGGCCGGAGACCGGCAGGTGGACACCACCGACGGGGTGCGGGTGGTCGAGGCCGACGGACGGTGGGCGCTGGTCCTGCCGGACCCGGCGGAGGCCGTGACGCACCTGTGGGCCGAAGGCCCCGACGACGCCTCCGCGCAGGCGCTGCTCGAGGAGTGGGCGGGCGTGGTGGACGGCGCCGGGCACTGAGTGCCGGGCGGGCGATGACATAAGGCGGAAGTCCGGTGGGCCGGGGCGGGGAGTCCCGTCCCGGCCCACCGGATGGACGCATTGGGTGTGTGCGGCGCCGACATGCGACGATGTGCGGCATGTCGCAGCCGCCCCCCAACCGGACTCCGGCGCCTTCCGTGCCGGCGCGGCCGGACGCCTCCATGTCGCTGCTGACGCACGTGATGGACCACAGCCTCGACGAGGGCTATGCGGAGGCGACGGCCCGGCGCCGTGCGGACGGCACCGCAGGCCTGCCCCGCACCCTCAAGGCCAAGCTGGGGCTCGCCGCCGGCCTCGTGGTCGCCGCGATGGTCGTCACGCTCGGCGCGGCCGAGGCCCGCGTGGACGCGCCGGTGCTCGCCAAGGAACGCCAGGAGCTGATCGACCGGGTGCAGCGGGCCGACGAACGCGCGGACGCCCTGGAGCAGAACATCGACCGGCTGCGGACCGACGTCGCCGCACGTCAGCGTGCGGCCCTCAAACAGCCCGGCGGGAGCCAGGGCGAGCTCGTCTCCCAGCTGGCCGGCGCCACCGAGGTGCGCGGGCCCGGGATCAAGCTGGTGGTGGACGACGCGAAGGGCTCGTCCACGGGCGACGGCGGAGGGCCCCGCGAGAGCAGCGGCTTCTCGGACACCGGCCGGCTCCGCGACCGCGACATGCAGAAGATCGTCAACGGACTGTGGCAGTCCGGCGCGGAGGCGATCTCCATCAACGGGCAGCGGCTGACCGAGCTGTCGGCGATCAGGGCCGCGGGCGACGCGATACTGGTCGACAACCGGCCGCTGGTGCCGCCGTACGAGGTGCTGGCGGTGGGGGACAAGAAGAAGCTCGGCCCGGCCTTCCAGAACTCGGCGGACGGGCAGTACCTGCACGTGCTCCAGGAGAGCTACGGGATCCGCTACACCCTCTCCCCGGCCGACGAGCTGAGGCTGCCGGCCGCTTCGAGCCTGATCGTACGTACAGCCACAGCAGCAGAGCAGCAGAAGGGTGCATCGTGATCGCGGTACTGGGCCTCTTGGCCGGAGTGGTGGTCGGACTTCTGGTCCGGCCCGAGGTACCGGCCGTGGTGGAGCCTTATCTGCCCATCGCCGTGGTGGCGGCGCTGGACGCGGTGTTCGGGGGCTTGCGCGCCATGCTGGACGGCATCTTCGTCGACAAGGTCTTCGTGGTGTCGTTCCTGTCGAACGTCGTGGTGGCCGCCCTGATCGTCTTCCTCGGCGACAAGCTGGGCGTCGGCTCGCAGCTGTCCACCGGCGTGGTCGTCGTCCTCGGCATCCGCATCTTCTCCAACGCCGCGGCCATCCGCCGGCACGTTTTCCGGGCGTGAGGGACATGAGCGCGAACGACACCCCTCCCGAGGAACCGAACGTCCCGGAACAGCCTCTTGAAGAGGGAAAGACACAGGCCGGGCCGGTTGCCGAGGAGACCGGCCGACAGCGGCTGGCGGCGGGACTGTGGCCGCCGAGGGTCAGCCGGGCCCAACTGATCGTCGCGCTGCTGCTGTTCGTCCTGGGCCTGGGCCTCGCCATCCAGGTCCGCTCGAACAGCGACTCCAGCGCGCTGCGCGGGGCACGCCAGGAGGACCTCGTACGGATCCTCGACGAACTCGACGGGCGGACCAAGCGGCTGGAGGACGAGAAGCAGCGGCTGGAGGACCAGCGCCGCGAACTGGAGAGCAGCTCGAACCAGGCCGAGGAGGCCCGCAGACAGACCGTGGAGAAGGAACGTCAACTCGGCATCCTGGCCGGTACGGTGGCAGCGCAGGGACCGGGCATCACGCTCAGGATCACCGACCCCACCGGCCAGGTGCAGTCCGACCAGCTGCTGGACACCCTCCAGGAACTGCGGGCCGCCGGGGCCGAGGCGATCCAGATCAACGGGGTGCGCATCGTGGCAGGCTCGTACTTCTCGGACGAGAACGGCGGGGTCGGGATCGACGGCAAGAAGATCACACAACCGTATGAGTTCAAGGTGATCGGCAAACCCCAGGATCTGGAGCCCGCGCTCAACATCCCGGGCGGTGTCGTCCAGACGCTGGAGAAGGAGCAGGCCACGGTCGCCGTCACACGGTCGGCGAAGATCGTTGTGGATGCCTTGCGGGCTGCGAAGCAGCCTGACTACGCTCGGTCGTCATCGGGGTGAAGAGGGAGCGGAGTGGAGGGTGGAGCGGCTCACGCGGGCTGATGCCTGCGGGGGGTCGGCGCACCGAAGTTGCGGTGCGTGGTGGAAACTGTCTGGTGGTTACGGACGTTGTGAGAATGTCCGGGTCGGCAGGTGTCTGCATTCGGAGTTCGTCCTGCCCCACGGGCGGGTCTGTTTCAGTCAAGGGGAATCGCCCGTGAAGTTGTTTGAGAAGTTGTTCGGCAAGAAGAACCGCGAGGAGAGCGGCGCGGCGAGGCACCGTGCCGGGGACGCGGAAGGGCAGGGTGACCGGCCGCTGTTCCGCGACGAGGTCGCCGGTGCGGGCGAGGTTCCGGGTGCCCCCGGCGCGTCGTCTGTTGACCCTGCCGGTACCGGCCGCATAGGTTTCGGTGAACCATCAACCTCAACTGCGGGTGGAGGGTTTGCCCCCGACCCGTACGCCACCAATGCCTCCGCGGGGCAGCCGCGGCGCGAGGAGCCGTCCATGTCGGCCGAGCAGGTTTGCAGCAGGTGCGGACACCGCAGCGATGCGGCCAGCCGGTTCTGCTCCAACTGCGGCGCGCCGCTGCGGGCGGGCCTGACGCCGGAGCGTGCCTCGGAGACCACGTCCACCATCTCGATCTCGGGCCTGGAGGCCTATGAGGCCGAGGTGACGGGACAGACGCACGTGTCGTCCTCGCTGTCCCCCGAGGCCCAGGCCGCGGTGGAGGCCCTGCCGCCCGGCTCCGCCCTGCTCATCGTGCGGCGCGGACCCAACTCCGGCAGCCGCTTCCTGCTCGACGGCGAACTGACCACGGCCGGCCGGCACCCGCAGAGCGACATCTTCCTGGACGACGTCACCGTCTCCCGGCGCCATGTCGAATTCCGCAGGAGCCAGGACGGCGGCTTCACCGTGGCCGATGTAGGCAGCCTCAACGGCACGTACGTCAACCGTGAACCGATCGACTCCGTCGCCCTGCACAACGGCGACGAGGTGCAGATCGGCAAGTACCGGTTGGTCTTCTACGCGAGCCTGCGGGGCGTCTGACCCTCCCCCGGACCCGGTCCGGGGGCACCCGAGGGAAGGTCCCATGCTGCGCAATCCGACAGGCGGCGCCGGAAACGGCACCGCCGGCTCGGCCGGGCGGCTGGTGAGCATCGGTACGGTGCTCACCACGCTGCGTGACGAGTTCCCCGAAGTCACGATCTCGAAGATCCGTTTTCTGGAGGCGGAGGGGCTGGTCGAGCCCCGGCGCACACCGTCCGGGTACCGCAAGTTCAGCACGGAGGACGTGGAGCGCCTCGCCCGCATCCTGCGCCTGCAGCGTGATCACTACCTGCCGCTGAAGGTCATCCGCGAGCAGCTCGACGCGCTCGCACGCGGGGAGCAGATCCGCATCCCGGCGCCCACGGCGCACGGCGACTGCGCCGACCCGTCCGACACCGCCGTCCCCGCCGCCGTCTACGGCGAGGCGGTCCAGGAGCGGCCCCCCGCGGCCCGTGTGGGGCGCCAGGAGCTCCTCGACGCCGTCGGCGTGGACGAGGACCAGCTCGTCGAGTGGGAGTCGTACGGGCTCCTCGCCGAGGCGCCCGGCGCAGGGTTCGACGCCGACGCGGTCACCGTGGCCCGGCTCGTGGCCGACCTGGGGCGTTTCGGCCTGGAGCCGCGGCACCTGCGCGCCATGAAGGCGGCCGCCGACCGGGAGGCGGGTCTGGTGGAGCAGGTCGTGGCACCGCTGCGCCGGCACCGCAACCCGCAGACCAGGGCGCATGCGGAGGCCACGATGAAGGAGCTCGCGGGCCTGACCGTACGGCTGCACGAGGCCTTGGTGCAGAGCGCTCTCGGCGTCCGGTTGCGCTGACCTGGCCGGTCGGGGTGGAGCCCCGACTACCCAAACCTGCCGAGCAGGTCCTAGGGTTGCTGTGTGAACGAGCTCGACGTTGTGGGTGTCCGGGTGGAAATGCCCTCCAACCAACCGATCGTGCTCCTGCGTGAAGTGGGAGGCGATCGGTACCTCCCCATCTGGATCGGTCCGGGGGAGGCGACGGCCATTGCCTTCGCCCAGCAGGGGATGGCCCCTGCCCGGCCGCTGACGCACGACCTCTTCAAGGACGTGCTGGAGGCGGTCGGTGAGGAGCTCACCGAGGTCCGGATCACGGATCTGCGGGAGGGCGTCTTCTACGCGGAGCTCGTCTTCGCCAGCGGGGTCGAGGTGAGCGCGCGGCCTTCCGACGCCATAGCCCTCGCCCTGCGGACGGGGACGCCGATCTACGGCAGTGACGGCGTGCTGGACGACGCCGGAATCGCCATCCCGGACGAGCAGGAGGACGAGGTGGAGAAGTTCCGCGAGTTCCTCGACCAGATCTCACCCGAGGACTTCGGCACCGGCCCGCAGTGAGGCGTCGGCCGCGTCGTCCACGGTGTGCCGCCAGCCCATTCGAGTAGCCTTTCCCCGCAAAGGGATACGGGAAACCACTCTCAGGGTGATTATCACTCGGCGTGCCGAGTGTGGCGATCGTTGACGCACCCCTGGTGACTGCCTACCTTCGAGGTGGGCAGGTCAAGGACGGAGGGTCGGCGTGAGGATCACGGGCGACGGTACGACCGGGGGCACCCCCGTACGGAGTGGCACCGGGCCGTACCCGCTGCACGGTGGTGCGGTCGGATCCGCGCGCCGTCAGCCGGAGTCGACGCCGGTCGGACCGGTGGACGCGGACCCGGCGCCCGAGCAGGTCGGCTACCGCGGGCCGACGGCGTGCGCCGCGGCCGGCATCACCTACCGGCAGCTCGACTACTGGGCCCGCACCGGACTGGTGGAGCCCAGCGTGCGGGCCGCGTACGGGTCGGGGACCCAGCGCCTCTACAGCTTCCGCGACGTCGTCGTCCTCAAGATCGTCAAGCGTTTCCTGGACACCGGTGTGGCACTGCAGAACATCCGCACCGCGGTGCAGCACCTGCACGACCGCGACCTCGCGGACCTGGAGCGGATGACGCTGATGAGCGACGGCGCCACCGTGTACGAATGCACCTCGCCGGACCAGGTCGTCAGCCTCCTCCAGGGCGGGCAGGGCGTCTTCGGTATCGCCGTGGGCGTGGTGTGGCGCGATGTGCAGAGCGCGCTGTCGCAGCTGCACGGGGAGCGGGTGGACACCGGGGAGACCCTGGTCGGGCACAACCCGACGGACGAACTGGCCGCCCGCCGCAACCGCGCCGGCTGAGCAGCCCGGCCGAGCCTCGGGAATGTCAGAGGCATAGGGCAGCATCGGTGCTGTGAGAGCCGCTCCGACCATCCTGCACCTGGACATGGACGCCTTCTACGCCTCCGTCGAGCAGGCGTCGAAGCCGAGCCTGCGCGGCAAGGCCGTCATCGTGGGCGGGCTCGGGCCGCGCGGGGTCGTCGCCACGGCCTCGTACGAGGCCCGGCGGTTCGGGGTGCACTCGGCGATGCCCACGGCGCAGGCAAGGCGGCTCTGCCCGAACGGCGCCTACCTGATCCCGCGGTTCACGCTCTACCGGCAGGTCAGTGACGTGGTGATGGCCATGCTGCGGGAGCTGTCGCCGCTGGTGGAGCCGCTCAGCCTGGACGAGGCCTTCGTGGATCTGGAGGCGGGCGGGGTCGCTTTCGACTCGGGCTCCGCCCGGGCCACGGGTGAGAGGCTGCGGGCCGACATCAGGGCCGCCACCGGGCTCAGCGGGTCCGTGGGGCTCGCCGGGTCGAAGATGCTGGCCAAGGTGGCCTCCGAGGAGGCCAAGCCCGCCGGGCTGCTGCTGATCGAGCCCGGGACCGAGCGGGAGCTGCTCGCCCCGATGTCCGTACGGACCCTGCCCGGCGTGGGGCCGGCCACCGGCGAGCACCTGCGCCGCGCCGGGATCACCACGGTGGGGGAGCTGGTGGAGGCCGGGGAGGACGAGCTGGTCCGGATGGTCGGCCGGGCACACGGCACGGGGCTGTACCGGATGGCGCTCGGCCTGGACGACCGGCCGGTGGTCGCGGAGCGGGACGCCAAGTCGGTGTCGGTCGAGGACACCTTCGACGTGGACCTGCACGACCGGGTGCGCATCCGGGGCGAGGTGCAGCGGCTCGCCGACCGGTGCGTGCGGCGGTTGCGGGGCTCCGGGCACTCGGGGCGCACGATCGTGCTCAAGGTCCGGCGGTACGACTTCTCCACGCTGACGCGGTCCGAGACGCTGCGCGGGCCCACGGACGACGCGGCGGTGGTGCGGGAGGCCGCCGCACGCCTGCTGGAGGCGGTGGACACCACGGGCGGCGTGCGGCTGCTGGGGGTGGGGGTGACCGGTCTGGCGGACTACACCCAGGAGGACCTCTTCGCGCAGTCGCTCGCGGCCGAGGCGGCGGCTGATGCGGGGGTGGCCGAGGCAGGAGCGGCGGACGAGGAGGGCGGTACGCCCGCCACGGGCGGTACGGCCGGTGGAGCCGAGCCGCAGGCCGCCGACGGGAGCGCGGGGGCCCAGGAGGGGTCTGAGCCGCCCGTGCGGGCGCAGGAGGCCCCCGAGCGCCGCTGGGCGGCCGGGAGCGACGTACGGCACGTCCTGTACGGGCCGGGGTGGGTGCAGGGCAGTGGCGTCGGGCGGGTGACCGTGCGGTTCGAGCAGCCCGGATCGGAGCCGGGCCGGGTGCGGACCTTCCGGGTGGACGACCCCGATCTGGAGCCGGCCGACCCGCTGCCGCTGGTGGGGGAGGCGGTCTAGTGCTGTGGCCGGAAAGGTTTGCCGGGGCGCGGCGTCCGG
>NZ_MQUR01000138.1 GCF_001953875.1 Streptomyces amritsarensis | reverse complement strand
CGCCGATGTGACGCCGGCAGGGCCGGAGGGAACCGCGGCGCGGCTCCTTCCGGCCACAGCGCTACCAGGTGCGGCCCGCGGGGATCCGGTGCGCGGGGTCGCGGACCTCGCCGACCAGCATTTCCAGGACGTCCTCCAGGGCGACCAGGCCGAGGACCCGGCCGCTCTGGTCCGCGACCTGCGCCAGGTGCGTGGCGTCCCGGCGCATGACGCCGAGGGCGTCGTCCAGCGGGACCGTGGCGCACAGCGTGGTCATGCGGCGCCAGACCCGCTGGGGCACGGCCCGTTCCCGGTCCTCCAGGTCCAGTACGTCCTTCACGTGCAGGTAGCCCATGAAGGCGCCGCTGTCGGCACGGACGGGGAACCGGGAGTAGCCGGTGCGCACGGTCAGCTGTTCGATCTGGCGCGGGGTGACGGCGGGGCCGACCGTGACCAGGCGGTCCCGGTCGAGGAGGACGTCGGTGACGGGGCGGCTGCCCAGTTCCAGCGCGTCCTCCAGCCGCTCCTGCTCGACCGGCTCCAGGAACCCGGCCTGCCGGGAGTCCTTGAGGAGCCGGCCCAGCTGGGCGGAGGTGTAGACGGCCTCGACCTCGTCCTTGGGCTCGACGTCGAAGAGCTTCAGGACGAGCGTGGCGCAGGCGCCGAGCGCGGTGGTGACCGGACCGCAGAGGCGGGCGAAGGCGACCAGGCCGGGGCTGAACCACAGGGCGGTCTTCTCGGGGGCGGCCATGGCGAGGTTCTTGGGGACCATCTCGCCGATGACCAGGTGCAGGAAGACCACGGCGGCGAGCGCGAGGGCGTAGCCGAGGGGGTGGATCAGGCCCTGCGGTACGTGGGCGGCGTGGAAGACGGGCTCCAGCAGCCGGGCCACGGTGGGTTCGGCGACCGCGCCGAGGGTGAGGGAGCAGACGGTGATGCCGAACTGCGCGGCGGCCATCATGCGGGGCAGGTTCTCCAGGCCGTGGAGCACCTGGCGGGCCCTCTTGGAGTCGGCCGCGAGGGGCTCGATCTGGCTGCGCCGTACGGAGACGAGGGCGAACTCGGCACCGACGAAGAAGCCGTTGGCGAGGACGAGGAGCAGCGCGAAGACGAGCTGGAGCGCGTTCACCGGGCGGCGCCTTCCAGCTCGGCCGGCTGCGGGGCGGTGACGCCGTGGCGGCCGGTGCCGGGCACGGTGGCACCGGCGGGGCCGGCGGCCTGCCGGTAGGTGCCGGCGGCGGGTACGGCCGTCAGCCGGACCAGCCGGACGCGTTCCGCACGGTTGCGGCCGACCCTGCGGACGGACAGCTTCCAGCCGGGGAGGTCCGCGCGGTCCCCGAGGGCGGGGATCCGGCCGAGGAGGTCGGCGACGAGGCCGGCGACGGTCTCGTAGGGGCCCTCCGGCACTTCCAGGCCTATCCGGCGCAGGGTCTGCACGCGGCAGCTGCCGTCGGCCTCCCAGGAGGGGCGGCCGTCCTCGGCGGCGACGGCGGCGAGTTCGGGGGTCTCGTCCTCGGCGAGGTCGTGCTCGTCGCGGACCTCCCCGACGAGTTCCTCCACGATGTCCTCCAGGGTGACGACGCCGGCGGTGCCGCCGTACTCGTCGACGACGACGGCCATCGGCTGTTCGCTGCGCAGCCGCTCCAGCAGCGGCTGCACGGGCAGGGAGCCGGGCACCAGCAGCGGGGGGACGCAGATCCGGGCGACGCTGACGCGGTCGCGTTCGGACTCGGCGACGGCGAGGGCGTCCTTGAGGTGGACCACGCCGGTGATCTCGTCGATGCGTTCGCGGTAGACCGGGAAGCGGGACAGCCCCGTCGCGCGGGTCAGGTTCAGGACGTCGGCCGCGGTGGCCGTGTGCTGGAGGGCGCTGACCTTCACCCGGGGGGTCATGACGTGCTGGGCCGTGAGCTCGCCCAGCGACAGGGTCCGTACGAAGAGGTCGGCGGTGTCCTGTTCGAGGGCGCCGGCCTGGGCCGAATGGCGTACCAGGGAGACGAGTTCGCCCGGGGTGCGGGCGGATGCCATCTCCTCGGTGGGCTCCACGCCGAGGGCCCGTACGAGCCGGTTGGCGACGGCGTTGAGGCCGGCGATGACCGGCCGGAAGACGCGCGAGAAGGCGTTTTGCGGGCCGGCGACGAAGCGGGCCACCTGGAGGGGCCGGGAGACCGCCCAGTTCTTCGGGACGAGCTCGCCGACGACCATCTGGACGGCGGAGGCGAGCAGCATGCCGATGACGACGGCGACACCGGAGACGGCTCCCCGGGGCAGGCCGGTCGCCGAGAGCGGCCCGGCCAGCAGTGCGGCGAGGGCGGGCTCGGCGAGCATGCCGACCACGAGGGAGGTGATGGTGATGCCGAGCTGGGTGCCGGAGAGCTGGAAGGACAGCTCTCGCAGGGCCTTGACGACCGTGCGGGCACGGCGGTCTCCGTCGGCTGCGGCACGCTCGGCCTCGGGGCGTTCCACGGTGACGAGGCCGAACTCGGCCGCCACGAAGAATCCGTTGGCGAGGATCAGGGCGAATGCCGCCGCGAGCAGGAGTAGCGGGGTGGTCATGCCGCCGCCTCCGAGGGGAGGGCGGCGCGGGTATTACCGGACGATCCGTCCATTGCTGGAGGGAGTCACTCCTCGAGTTGCAGGTGCCCGCGGGCCTCGGGGTCCCGGGGCCGGTGGGAGGGCGCACGGCTGCGCCCCGCCACCAGGGTAGTCATTGGGATCCGCGCCGCAACGGTAGGCGGCGACGAGGATGGGCGCGGTCAGCTGTCGTTCGTGCCGGTTCCGCGGATTTCGGCGAGGGTGCGCAGGGCGCGCGCGTCGCTGATGGCCTGCTGCTTGGCCACGCCCGGCTGGATGCCGAGCACGGGCAGGCTGGTGCCGTCGCTGAGGTCCAGGAACACCCACGGGTCGCCCGGGCGGAGGTTGACCCGGAGGATCTCGGCCCACGCCAGGCGGCGGGTGTTGGTGAGGTTGACGACGGTGACGCCTTCCTCGTCCGCGACCACCTTGGGGCGGCTGAGCAGGACGAGGACGGAGGTCAGCAGGACGGCGGTGAAGATGAAGCTGATCCGCTCACCCGGCTGGAGGCGTTCGAGCATCACGGCGATGGCCGTGATGGTGGCGAACATGGCGAGCCCGACGCCCAGCAGGACCGCCCGGGTGCGGGTCGGCCGGAAGGTGACCGGCAGGGTGGGCGGTGCGGGCGGGGCGGCGGACTCGGCCATGGTGCGTTGCCTTCTGGGGTGCGTACGGGTGAGGGGCGGCGTGCCGGTCGGGCACGCGGGTCCTCAGAGGCGGCAGGCGTGGATCGACGTGGTGAGGATCGCGCGTGCGCCGAGCTCGTACAGGTCGTCCATGATGCGCTGGGCCTCCTTGGCGGGGACCATGGCGCGGACCGCGACCCAGCCCTCGTTGTGCAGCGGGGAGACGGTCGGGGACTCGAGACCCGGGGTGAGGGCGACGGCGCGCTCGAGGTGCTCGGCGCGGCAGTCGTAGTCCATCATCACGTAGCTGCGGGCCACGAGGACGCCCTGGAGGCGGCGCAGGAACTGCTGGACCTGCGGGTCGTCGGCGTCGGCGCCGTTGCCGCGGATGACGACGGCCTCGGAGGTGAGGATCGGCTCGCCGATGACCTCGAGGCCGGCGTTGCGCAGGCTGGTGCCGGTCTCGACGACGTCCGCGATGATCTGGGCGACGCCGAGCTGGATGGCGGTCTCGACCGCGCCGTCGAGGTGCACCACGGAGGCGTCGATGCCCTGGTCGGCCAGGTGCTTGGCGACGATTCCCTCGTAGGAGGTCGCGATCGTCATGCCGGTGAAGTCCTCGGGGCCCTTCGCCGTGCCGGGGGTGGTGGCGTAGCGGAAGGTGGAGCGCCCGAAGTTCAGCGGGAGGATCTCCTCGGCGCTGGCGCCGGAGTCGAGCAGCAGGTCGCGGCCGGTGATGCCGATGTCGAGCTTGCCCGAGGAGACGTAGATCGCGATGTCCTTGGGGCGGAGGTAGAAGAACTCCACCTCGTTCTCGGGGTCGACGACCACGAGCTCCTTGGACTCCTTGCGCATCCGGTAGCCGGCCTCATGGAGCATCGCCGACGCCGGTCCGGAGAGTGAACCCTTGTTGGGGACGGCGATGCGCAGCATGGGGCTTCCTTTGATGCGTGGTGTGCGGGGTCTAGGCGGTTTGCGTGGTTGCGGACGGGCCCGGGTGCGGCCCGGACCGAGGGGCTGGGCTCAGAGGTGCGCGTAGACGTCGTCGAGGGAGATCCCGCGCGCGACCATCATCACCTGGACGTGGTACAGCAGCTGGGAGATCTCCTCGGCGGCGGCTTCCTTGCCCTCGTACTCGGCGGCCATCCAGACCTCGGCGGCCTCCTCGACGACCTTCTTGCCGATGGCATGGACGCCCTTGTGGACGAGCTCGGCGGTGCGGGAGGTGCTGGGGTCGCCTTCGGCGGCCTTCTGCTGGAGCTCGGCGAAGAGCTCTTCGAAGGTCTTAAAGGGTGTGTTCGCCATGATGTCCTTAGAGTACGGGCTCACCCGGGTGTCCCGGTGCCGGGGTTCACCCCTCGGACACGGCTTACCGCCAGGGTTCGCTGACGGTGCGCAGGGTCATGGCGGTGGAGACGGCGGCGGTGACCGCTTCGTGCCCCTTGTCCTCATTCGACCCTTCGAGCCCGGCGCGGTCCAGCGCCTGCTCGTCGTTGTCGCAGGTCAGGACGCCGAAGCCGACGGGGACCCCGGTGTCGATCGACACCTGGACCAGGCCCTGGGTGACGCCCTGGCAGACGTAGTCGAAGTGCGGGGTGCCGCCGCGGATGACCACGCCGAGGGCGACGATGGCGTCGTAGCCGCGGCCGGCCAGCACCTTCGCCACCACCGGGAGCTCGAAGCTGCCGGGGACGCGGAGCAGGGTGGGCTCGTCGATGCCCAGCTCGTGCAGGGCCCGCAGGGCGCCGTCGACCAGTCCGTCCATGACCTTCTCGTGCCACTGGGCCGCGATCACGGCGACTCGCAGGTCTCCGCAGTTCTTCACGCTCAGTTCGGGTGCGCCCTTGCCGCTCACAGCTCTGCTCCTCGGTGGTTCGTGGGTGGGTGGGTTCGTGGATGTGCGTACGGGTGGTGGTGCGTGCCTACTGGTTGCCGCAGGCGGAGGTGGTCACGGCCCCGTCCAGCCAGGGCAGGTCGTGGCCCATCCGGTCCCGCTTGGTGCGCAGGTACCGCAGATTGTGCTCGCCGGCCTCGACGGGCATCGACTCGCGGCTGGCGACCGTGATGCCGTGGACCTCCAGGGAGGCGGACTTGTCGGGGTTGTTCGTCAGCAGTCGGACGCTGCGCACGCCGAGGTCGGCGAGGATCTGCGCACCGGCGGCGTAGTCGCGGGCGTCGGCGGGCAGGCCCAGTTCCAGGTTGGCGTCGAGGGTGTCGCGGCCGCGCTCCTGGAGTTCGTAGGCGCGCAGCTTGGACAGCAGTCCGATGCCGCGGCCCTCGTGGCCGCGCAGGTAGACGACGACGCCGCGGCCCTCGTTCTTGATCCGTTCCATGGAGGCGTGCAGCTGGGGGCCGCAGTCGCAGCGCTGGGAGGCGAAGATGTCGCCGGTCAGGCATTCGGAGTGCATGCGGACCAGGATGTCGGTGCCGTCGCCGATCTCGCCGTGGACGAGGGCGACGTGCTCGACGCCGTCGACGGTGGAGCGGTAGCCGTGCGCGGTGAAGTCGCCGAACGCGGTCGGCAGGCTGACCTCGGCCTCGCGGCGCACCTTGGGCTCGGCGGAGCGGCGGTAGGCGATCAGGTCCTCGATGGAGATGATCGTCAGGCCGTGCTTGCGGGCGAAGGGGATGAGCTCGGGCAGCCGCAGCATGACGCCGTCCTCGCCGGCGATCTCCACGATGGCGCCGGCCGGGCGCAGGCCCGCGAGGCGGGCGAGGTCGACGGCGGCCTCGGTGTGGCCGTTGCGGACCAGGACGCCGCCCGGCTTGGCGCGCAGCGGGAAGATGTGGCCGGGGCGGACGAAGTCGCCGGGTTCGCTGACGCCGTCGGCGAGGAGGCGCAGGGTGGTGGCGCGGTCGGCGGCGGAGATGCCGGTGGTGACGCCGTGGGCGGCGCCGGCGTCGACGGAGACGGTGAAGGCGGTCTTCATCGACTCGGTGTTGTTCTGGACCATCTGGGGGAGTTCGAGCCGGTCCAGCTCGTCGCCCTCCATGGGGGCGCAGATCAGGCCGCGGCACTCGCTCATCATGAAGGCGATGATCTCGGGGGTGGCCTTCTCCGCGGCGATGACGAGGTCGCCCTCGTTCTCGCGGTCCTCGTCGTCGACGACGACGACGGGCCGGCCGGCCGCGATGTCGCGGATCGCCTGCTCGACGGGGTCGAGGCGGAAGGTCTCTTCGGGGATGTCGGGCACGGGCTTGAGGCTGGTCATGCCGCTGCTCCTTCGAGGGCCGGGGCGGGGTTGGTGCGGGAGCGCTGGTACCAGTCGTAGGCACCCCACACCACGAGGGCGAAGTAGACGACGTAGACCAGTCCGGAGAAGGCCAGGCCGCCGGAGAAGGCGAGGGGGACGCCGACCAGGTCGACGAGGAGCCAGGCGAACCAGAACTCGACGAGGCCGCGGGCCTGGGCCACCATCGCGACGATGGTGCCGACGAAGATGTAGGCGTCGGCCCACGGGCTCCAGGACAGCGTCGGGTAGAGCGTGAAGAGGCCGCCGACGGCGAGGGTGCCCAGGGCCGCTCCGCCGAGGAGCAGTCCGCGTTCGGTCCAGGTGGCGGTGCGGACGGCGATGGAGCCGTCCTGGGCCTGCTGCCTGCCGCGCTGCCAGGAGATCCAGCCGAAGACGGCCACGCCGATGACCAGGAGCTGCTTGCCGACGCCGCCGGCGAGGTGTGCGGAGGCGTAGGCGGCGATGAGGATGAGCCCGGACAGCAGCTGGGCGGGCCAGGTCCATATGGAGCGGCGCCAGCCGAGGGCGAGCGCGGCCAGGCCCATCAGGTTGCCGATCATGTCGGACCAGATGACCTTCTGGCCGAAGACCGTGAAGGCCTCCGTGTTGAGCCACGTCAGGGCGCTCACCGCGGCTCTCCCGTCGGGTTCGCGCGCAGCGGGTCCACGCCGGCGGCCAGCAGGCGCTCGACGTACTTGGCGAGGACGTCGACCTCGAGGTTGACCGGGTCGCCGGGCTGCTTGATGCCGAGGGTGGTCAGCGCGAGCGTGGTCGGGATGAGGCTGATGGTGAACCAGTCGGCGGCGGCCTCGACGACGGTGAGGCTGACGCCGTCGACGGTGATGGAGCCCTTCTCGACGACGTAGCGGGAGAGGTTCTGCGGGAGGGCGACCTTGACGATCTCCCAGTGCTCGGAGGGGGTGCGCGAGAGGATCTCGCCGGTGCCGTCCACGTGGCCCTGGACCAGGTGGCCGCCGAGCCGTCCGCCGAGGGCCATCGGGCGTTCCAGGTTGACCCGGGAGCCCTCGGCCAGGGCGCCGAGGCTGGAGCGGTTGAGGGTCTCCTGCATGACGTCGGCGGTGAACTCGCCGTCGGCGGTCTCCACGACGGTCAGGCAGACGCCGTTGACGGCGATGGAGTCGCCGTGTTTGGCGTCCTGGGTGACCAGGGGGCCGCGCAGCCGGAAGCGGGAGGCCTCCTGGAGCGGCTCGACGGCGGTGACCTCGCCCAGTTCTTCGACGATTCCGGTGAACACTCAGTGCTCCTTGGGGGCGGTGGCGGGAAGGGAGGTGATGCGCAGATCGGGGCCCACCCGGACGGCCTCGGTGATGTCGAGGCGCAGGGCGTGGGAGATGTTCGTGATGCCCGCGTCGCCGAGGGCCGCGGGGCCGGCGCCGAGCAGGGCGGGGGCGAGGTAGCCGACGACGCGGTCGACGGCTCCGGCTTCGAGGAAGGCGCCCGCGAGGGTGGGGCCGCCTTCCAGGAGCAGGGAGCGCACGCCGCGGGCGTACAGCTGCGTCAGGAGCCGGTCGAGGGGGATCCGGCCGTGGTGCGGGGGCAGCCGGAGCAGGTCGACGCCGGGCAGGTGGCGGGTGTCGGCGTCCTCGGCGACGACCAGCAGCGTGGGCGCGGCGTCGTCGAGGATGCGGGCGGTCGGCCGGAGGCCGGCGCGGGTGTCGAGTGCCACGCGCAGCGGCTGGGTGGCGCCGTCGATGCCGCGGACGGCCAGGTGCGGGTCGTCGGCGCGCAGGGTGCCGCCGCCGACCAGGACGGCGTCGGCCTCGGCGCGCAGCCGGTGGACGTCGGCCCGGGACTCGGCGGAGCTGATCCAGCGGCTGCTGCCGTCCGCGGCGGCGCTGCGGCCGTCGAGGGTGGCGGCGTACTTCCAGGTCACGTGGGGGCGGCCGAGGCGTACGGAGGTCAGCCAGGCGGTGTTGCCGGCTTCGGCCTCGGCCCGGAGCAGCCCGGCCTCGGTGTCGATCCCGGCGGCGCGCAGGGTGGCGGCGCCTCCGCTGGCCTGCGGGTTGGGGTCGGGGACGGCGTAGACGACGCGGGCGATGCCCGCGTCGGCGAGGGCCTGTGCGCAGGGTCCCGTGCGGCCGGTGTGGTTGCAGGGTTCGAGGGTGACGTAGGCGGTGCCGCCGCGGGCCGCGGCGCCTGCGGCGCGCAGGGCGTGGACCTCGGCGTGCGGGCCGCCGGCCTGCTGGTGCCAGCCCTCGCCGACGACGGTGCCGCAGGCGTCGGTGATGACGCAGCCGACGACGGGGTTGGGGCTGGTGGAGCCGAGTCCGCGGGCGGCGAGCTCGATGGCTCGCCGCATGGCACGGGTGCCCGCGTCGGGTGCGGGTGCTGCGTGCGCGGCGTGTGTCGCCACCGGGTCCTCCTGCCTCATCGGGCACGGACTCCGGGGCCTGTCGGGATACGACAGATGAAGCGGAACAGCTCACGCGGGGACGCCGGGGCCGGAACGGTTCGACCGGGCACATCATGAGGATGCGCCGATGGACCGCCGACGGCGGCGTACCGGTGACTGGCCCGCCGCGCACTGCCTCCCATCCGGACTTTAACCGTCGGTCCAGGAATTTCACCTGGTCAACCGGCCGCTGGCTGCGGACGGGTCGCGGACTATACCGCCGGTTCGGAATTACACCGACCCCGGAGTGCGCTGCTACTGGTACTCCAGCCAGTTTGCCACGGCCCACCGCCCGCCATGCGGGTGATGTGGTGTGGCCTGGCTCACAGAGGGTGACTTCGAGGCTACCGCGGCGGGGGCCCGGGGGTCGCTCCGGCGCGAGCGGGGGGCGGCGCCATGGGGTGGGCGAGGGGGCGGGCGAGGGGGTGCCGGCGGCGCGGACCCGGGCAAGTGGGGCGCGGTTGGTCCAGACCTATTGACGGGTTGGTCTAGTCCTCTTAACGTTCCCTTCATCTTCCCGGGAACAGCCCGTCAGATGTGCGCACGTCACGGGCCAACAAGCTTCCGCATCCGTCCCGTTGCTCCATGTTGCATCCACCCGTGTCCTGCATCCTCCCCTCCCCAGGAGGCACAATGCCGTCCCCCACACGTACGAGAGCGATGCTCCTGGCATCCGGCGCCGCAATCGCCGGACTGCTGGTCGGCGGGCTCTCGACGGGCGTCTCGCACGCGGCCGACAACGAGAGCTGTCGCCCCGACGGCCTCTACAAGACGGCCGGCGTCGACGTCCCCTACTGCTCGGTCTACGACACCGAAGGCCGCGAGAAGATGGGCGCCGACCACCAGCGCCGCGTCATCGGCTACTTCACCGGCTGGCGCACGGGCAAGAACGGCCAGCCGTCCTATCTCGTCAACAACATCCCGTGGGACAAGATCACCCACATCAACTACGCGTTCGCGCACGTCGGCAGCGACAACAAGATCTCGGTCGGCGCCGACAGCCCGACGAACGAGGCCACCGGCATGACCTGGCCGGGCGTCGCCGGGGCCGAGATGGACCCGTCACTCCCCTACAAGGGCCACTTCAACCTGCTGACGAAGTACAAGAAGCAGCACCCCGACGTGAAGACCCTGATCTCCGTCGGCGGCTGGGCCGAGACGGGCGGCTACTTCGGCGCGGACGGCAAGCGCGTCGCCTCCGGCGGCTTCTACAGCATGGCCACCAACGCGGACGGCTCCGTCAACCAGGCGGGCATCGACACCTTCGCCCAGTCCTCGGTCGACTTCATCCGCGCGTACGGCTTCAACGGCGTCGACATCGACTACGAGTACCCGACCACGATGAAGGACGCCGGCAACCCGCTGGACTGGCAGATCGCCAACGCCCGCCGGGCCGGCCTGGTCAAGGGCTACGACGCCCTCATGAAGAGCCTGCGCCAGAAGCTGGACGCGGCCGGCGCCGCCGACGGCAAGCACTACATGCTGACCGTCGCCGCCCCCTCCTCCGGCTACCTGCTGCGCGGCATGGAGACGTTCCAGATGCAGCAGTACCTGGACTACGTCAACATCATGTCCTACGACCTGCACGGCGCCTGGAACGAGTACGTCGGCCCGAACGCCTCGCTCTTCGACGACGGCAAGGACGGCGAGCTCGCCGCGGCCGGCGTCTACGGCTCCCAGCAGTACGGCGGCATCGGCTACCTCAACACGGACTGGGCGTACCACTACTTCCGCGGCTCCATGCCGGCGGGCCGGATCAACATCGGCCTGCCCTACTACACCCGCGGCCACAAGAACGTCCAGGGCGGCACCGACGGCCTGTGGGGCAAGGCGGCGGCGACCACCTGCCCGGCCGGCTCGGGACTGACCAAGTGCGGTGACGGCGCGGTCGGCATCGACAACCTGTGGCACGACAAGGACGACAACGGCAACGAGTCCCCCGCCGGCTCGAACCCGATGTGGCACGCCAAGAACCTGGAGAAGGGGATCGTCGGCGACTACGTCACCCAGTACGGCTTCCCGTCGAACACCTCGCTGACCGGCACCTACGCCCGCAAGTACGACTCGACCCTGGTCGCGCCGTGGCTGTGGAACGCGCAGAAGAAGGTCTTCCTCTCCACCGAGGACGAGCAGTCGGTGGCCGCCAAGGCCGACTACGTGGTGGACCGCGGCATCGGCGGCACCATGGTCTGGGAGATGGCCGGCGACTACGGCTGGAACGCGGCCAAGGGCCAGTACGAGATGGGCTCCACGCTCACCTCGCTGATGTACGACAAGTTCAAGGCGGCCTCCCCGTACGGGGCGAAGAAGGCCGGCACCACCGCCCTGCCGACCCAGGCCGTGGACATCAGGACGGAGTTCACCGAGTTCAAGCTCGGCGACTCCAACTACCCGATCACCCCGAAGATCAAGATCACCAACAACACGAAGACGGCACTGCCGGGCGGCACCGAGTTCCAGTTCGACTACTCGACCTCAGCCCCGAACAACGCCTCCGACCAGTCCGGCTTCGGCACGAAGATCATCAGCAGCGGGCACACGGGCAGCAACGTGGGCGGCCTGAAGGGCGACTTCCACCGGGTCTCCCTGAAGCTCCCGGCCTGGCAGTCCCTGGCCCCGGGCGCCTCCGTCGACCTGGCGTTCAACTACTACCTGCCGGTGTCCACCCCCTCCAACTGGACGGTGAACATCTCCGGCACGACGTACGCCCTGGCCGGCGACCTGGCGCGCGGCACCACGGTCGGCGAGCCGGGCGGCACCACACCGCCCACCACTCCCCCGACCACACCGCCCACCACACCTCCGACCACCCCGCCGCCGACCGGCGGGACCTGCACCAACCCGGCATACGTCGCCGGCACCGTCTACAACAGCGGCAACGTCGTCTCCCACAAGGGCCGCAACTGGAAGGCCCAGTGGTGGACGCAGAACGAAGAACCCGGCACCACGGGTGAATGGGGCGTCTGGAAGGACCAGGGCGCCTGCTGAGCCCCTGCTGAACGCCCGTGGAGAACGTGAGGACCCGGTGGCCCGGCGGCCACCGGGTCCTCGCACGTTCTATCTCCCGCGCTGCCTCGTAGGCTGACCCGGTGATCACACATGTCACCGCGTCCGTAGCGGACTTCGAGGAACACCGGCCCCGGATGTTCGGGATCGCCTACCGCATGCTCGGCTCCGCCGCGGAGGCCGAGGACATCGTGCAGGACGCCTACCTGCGCTGGGACTCGGCGGACCGCGCCGCCATCGAGCACCCCGGCGCCTGGCTCGCCAAGGTCGTCACCAACCTCTGCCTCAACAGCCTCACGTCGGCGCGCGCCAGACGCGAGAGCTACGTGGGCCCCTGGCTGCCGGAGCCGGTCCTCACCGGGGACGGCACCCTCGGCCCGCTGGAGTCGGCGGAGCAGCGCGACAGCGTGTCCATGGCCCTGCTCCTGCTGCTGGAGCAGCTCACCCCGGTCGAACGCGCCGTGTACGTACTGCGTGAGGCCTTCGCCTACAGCCACCGGGAGATCTCCGGCCTCCTGGACCTCGGCGAGGCCAACTGCCGCCAGATCTACCGGCGCGCGGCGGGCCGGGTCGCCGCCGAGCGGGAGGCCACCCGGGAGAAGCGGTTCTCCGCCGACCCCGAGCGGTGGCAGGGGCTCGTGGAGAGCTTCCTGACCGCCGCGCAGAGCGGGGACCTCACCCGGCTGGAGGGGGTGCTGGCGGCCGACGTGCGCTACGTGTCGGACGGCGGCGGTGTGGTCAACGCGGCGCGGCGGCCGATCCTGGGGCGGGACAACGTGGCCCGGTTCGCGATGGGCGCCATGGCGAAGTACGTGGCCGGGGTGCCGGTCAGCGTCGCGGAGGTCAACGGAGCGCCCGCACTGCTCTTCGGCGAGGTGGCGGTCCTCCTGGTCGAATTCGAGAATGGCCTGGTCAGCGGCATCAGCACGGTGGTCAACCCGGAGAAGCTGCAGTTCCTGCGGCGACAGCTGTCACATTCCTGACGGCTGTCCGGTCCTTCCCTGGTGCACGCACCCTCACCGCACCAGGGAAGGACCGACACCATGGGCGCCATCGTCGTCACCGGAGGCACCGGAACTCTCGGCTCGCTCGTCGCCGAACGGCTGAGGTCGGCCGGGCAGGAGGTCCGGGTGCTCAGCCGGCATGCCCCGGACCACCCCGTCGACCTCCAGGACGGCACCGGCCTGGACGCGGCCCTGGCGGGCGTGGAGGTGGTCGTGCACTGCGCGAGCAACACCCGCGGTGCAGGCAAGGGCGACGACGTGGCCGCCGGGCGCCTCGTCGAGGCGGCCCGGCGCGCCGGGACCGTCCGCAACATCGTCTACATCTCGATCGTCGGGGTGGACGCCGTCCCGCTCGCCTACTACAAGCGCAAGCTCCGGGTGGAACGGCTGCTGGAGGCGTCCGGGCTGGGCGTGACCATCCTGCGCACGACGCAGTTCCACGACCTCGTGGCGATGGTGACGGACACCGCGGCGAAGCTGCCGGTCGCCCCGATCCCCAAGGGCGTACCGGTGCAGCCCATCGCGGTCGGCGAAGTCGCCACCCGCATGGCGGAACTGGCGGTCCCGACCCCGGCGGGCCGGGTCCCGGACATGGGCGGCCCGCAGATCCGCACCCTGCCGGACCTGGCCCGCGTCTACCTGCGGGCGACGGGCCGCAACCGCCGCGTCCTCCCGGTCCCCCTGGCGGGCAGGACCTACGCGGCCTTCCGCCGCGGCGGCCACCTCACCCCGTCCCACGCGGTGGGCCGCGAGACGTTCGACCAGTTCGCGGCACGCCGGGGGGCCGCCGTGGGCGGCGAAGCCGGATCGAGGACATGAGGGAAGCGCGGCGAAGCGGGCCCTCACCGGGACGAGACCGCGAGCCCGCCGGCGGCGGGGGTGGGGGTGCAGGGCGGCGGCGGCGCAGGGCGGCGGGGTGCGGCGGCGGTGGGGTGCGGCGGTGGGGGGGTGCGGCGGTGGGGGGGTGCGGCGGTGGGGGGGCGGCAGCGGTGGGGGGCGGCAGCGGTGGGGGCACGACGGGAGTGCGGGAGCGGGGTTTGAGCGGGGCGGCATCAGAGCTGTGCTGGGGGTTTCCCGTCAGTCCCATCGTCTCTCCGTGTCGTNNGACCGTCCGGGGCGGGTCATAAGCCACAGACGCCAATTCGCTCCTCATGGACGGTACCCGGGGGCCCCTGTGGCTGGGCATAGGCCGCCACCGATCGCTACGCGCTCCTCCGAGACGGCGTCCGGCCCTGGTTCGGGGCTGGGAGGGGGTGATTCGAGGGGCGGAGGAGCGATCCATCGGCTGAGCCGATGCCAACCCCCGACAAGACCAAGACGTCACCCCAACCACCCTCCCAATCATGGGCAATTGGTGCACATTGAGGGCTCTTTGAGGCGCGCACACGCCCTGACCTGGATTGACTTCACCTCAGCCGTCATCCGACGCCTTCCCACCCCCAGACCGCCCGCAGACGCCACCCACGAGGAGCACATCGCGCCTCTGCGGCCTATGACCCGCCCCAGACGAACTGCGGACGCGTGATCGAGAAGCACGTAGCGATCGATGGCGGCCTATGCCCAACCCCAGAGGCTCGCAGACGCCTTCCGACAGAAGCGCGTAGCGATTTAGGGCGGCTTATGCCCAGCCCCAGGGGCCTGCGGACGCTGTCCAACAGGAGCGCGTAGCGATTTGGGGCGCACCTGGCTCCGGCCGGGCATGGCACCGCCCCGATGGTGTCTTTCTGCTCCCGGCCCGTTCCTTTGGGGGCTTCCCGGCAGTCTTTCGGAT
>NZ_MQUR01000192.1 GCF_001953875.1 Streptomyces amritsarensis | reverse complement strand
CGCCCGCACTGACAATGCGACGGCGGGCCGACAGGGTGTGTCCTGTCGGCCCGCCGGATCCGCTCCGCCCGCACCGGGCGTTACGCGTCGACCTTCTCCATGACCTCGTCGGAGACGTCGAAGTTGGCGAAGACGTTCTGGACGTCGTCGCTGTCCTCGAGCGCGTCGATCAGCTTGAAGATCTTGCGGGCGCCCTCTTCGTCGAGCTCGACCTGCATGGTCGGGACGAAGCTGGAGTCCGCCGAGTCGTAGTCGATGCCGGCGTCCTGGAGCGCGGTGCGGACCGCGACCAGGTCGGTGGCCTCGCTGATGATCTCGAAGGTGTCGCCGTTGTCGTTGACCTCTTCGGCACCGGCCTCCAGCACCGCGCCGAGCACGTCGTCCTCGGAGAGCTCGGCCTTGGGCAGGATGATGACGCCCTTGCGGTTGAACAGGTACGAGACCGAGCCCGGGTCGGCCATCGAACCGCCGTTGCGGGTCATGGCGACGCGGACGTCGGAGGCGGCGCGGTTGCGGTTGTCGGTGAGGCACTCGATGAGCACCGCGACACCGTTCGGACCGTAGCCCTCGTACATGATCGTCTCGTAGTCGGCGCCGCCGGCCTCGAGGCCGCCGCCGCGCTTGACCGCGGAGTCGATGTTCTTGTTCGGGACCGACTGCTTCTTGGCCTTCTGCACGGCGTCGAAGAGCGTCGGGTTGCCGTCGATGTCGGCGCCGCCCATACGCGCCGCGACCTCGATGTTCTTGATCAGCTTCGCGAAGAGCTTGCCGCGCTTGGCATCGATCACGGCCTTCTTGTGCTTCGTCGTAGCCCATTTAGAGTGGCCGGACATCCGCCTGTCTCCTTCGCGTAACCAACAGTGTTCGTCTCCGATCCTACCGGGAGCTCGTCACAGACCCGCGCGCACCATCTCGACGAAGTACGCGTGGACGCGGTCGTCGCCGGTCAGTTCGGGGTGGAACGAGGTCGCCAGGACGTTGCCCTGGCGCACGGCGACCGTGTGCCCGTCGTAGGTGGCGAGCACCTCGGCGGCGCCGCCCACGGACTCGACCCACGGGGCGCGGATGAAGACGCCCTCGACCGGGCCGCCCTCGATGCCCGCGAAGTCGATCTTCGCTTCGAAGGACTCGTTCTGGCGGCCGAAGGCGTTGCGGCGCACGATCATGTCGATACCGCCCAGGGTCTCCTGGTCCTCACGGCCGTCGAGGAGCTTGTCCGCGAGCATGATCATGCCGGCGCAGGTGCCGTACACGGGCATGCCGGCGGCCACGCGCTCGCGCAGCGGCTCCAGCATGCCGAAGAGCACGGCGAGCTTCGACATCGTCGTGGACTCGCCGCCGGGGATCACCAGGGCGTCGACCTCGGCGAGCTCCTCGGGGCGCCGGACCGGCCTGGCCACGGCGTCCGCCGCGGCCAGGGCGATCAGGTGCTCCCGTACGTCGCCCTGGAGGGCCAGGACACCGATCACGGGGGTGTTGGTCATGTCGGGACTACCAGCCGCGGTTGGCGTAGCGCTCGGCCTCGGGGAGGGTGTCGCAGTTGATGCCGACCATGGCCTCGCCCAGGTTGCGGGAGGCGTCCGCGATGATCTTCGGGTCGTCGAAGAAGGTGGTGGCCTTCACGATGGCGGCGGCGCGCTTGGCCGGGTCGCCCGACTTGAAGATGCCGGAGCCGACGAAGACGCCCTCGGCGCCGAGCTGGCGCATCAGGGCGGCGTCGGCCGGGGTGGCGACGCCGCCGGCGGAGAACAGCACGACGGGGAGCTTGCCGAGCTCGGCGACCTCCTTGACGAGCTCGTACGGGGCGCGCAGCTCCTTGGCCGCGGCGTACAGCTCGTTGTTGTCGAAGCCGCGCAGCTTGGCGATCTCGTTCTTGATCTGGCGCAGGTGGCGGACGGCCTCGACGACGTTGCCGGTACCGGCCTCGCCCTTCGAGCGGATCATGGCCGCGCCCTCGGCGATGCGGCGCAGGGCCTCGCCGAGGTTGGTGGCGCCGCAGACGAAGGGGGTGGTGAACGCCCACTTGTCGGAGTGGTTGACCTCGTCGGCCGGGGTGAGGACCTCGGACTCGTCGATGTAGTCGACGCCGAGGGACTGCAGGACCTGGGCCTCGACGAAGTGGCCGATGCGGGACTTGGCCATCACGGGGATGGACACGGCCTCGATGATCTCTTCGATCATGTTGGGGTCGGACATGCGCGCGACGCCGCCGTCCTTGCGGATGTCGGCCGGGACCCGCTCCAGGGCCATGACGGCCACGGCGCCGGCGTCCTCGGCGATCTTCGCCTGCTCGGCGTTGACCACGTCCATGATCACGCCGCCCTTCAGCTGCTCGGCCATGCCGCGCTTGACGCGCGACGTGCCGATCGCCGACTCGGCGGACTGGGAAGAGGTGGGAAGCGTGCTCACGGATTGACCTCACTCGAAAGGAAGACGGGTACTACTCGGCTGAGGAAACCCCAGGGGATCAGTCCACTACAAGGGCCAATGTGGAGCCAGTGGCTCTTTCATTTGTCCCTCGTGGCCCTAAGGGCTGTCCCGTAATCCCCGGCGGGCGCACGACGACAGCTACGGCACCTCGCTGCGTTGTCGGCACGCCCGAATACGCCCAGTATGAGGACGCCCCTCCGCCTTGCGA
>NZ_MQUR01000083.1 GCF_001953875.1 Streptomyces amritsarensis | reverse complement strand
CGCCCGGTGCGGGCGGAGCGGATCCGGCGGGCCGACAGGACACACCCTGTCGGCCCGCCGTCGCATTGTCAGTGCGGGCGGATAGCCTGACGGCGTCAACCAGGTGTGTGCCCGTCATCGGAGCGCAACCATCAAGGGAGCAGCCACGACGGTGCTCGGCCACCTCCGCGGGCGCGGCGGCGGTTCAGCCGCAGAAGGGGGCGCGGTGCGCGTACTGGGCGTGGACCCGGGGCTGACCCGATGCGGGGTCGGCGTCGTCGAAGGCGTCGCCGGACGCCCCCTCACCATGCTCGGCGTGGGAGTCGTCCGCACGCCCGCCCACGCGGAGTTGGGCCACCGGCTCGTCGCCGTGGAGCAGGGCATCGAGGAATGGCTCGACACGCACCGGCCCGAAGTCGTCGCCGTGGAGCGGGTCTTCAGCCAGCACAACGTCAGCACCGTGATGGGCACCGCCCAGGCGAGCGCGGTCGCGATGCTCTGCGCCGCCCGCCGCGGCATACCGGTCGCCCTCCACACCCCCAGCGAGGTCAAGGCCGCCGTCACCGGCAGCGGCCGGGCCGACAAGGCCCAGGTCGGCGCGATGGTCACCCGGCTGCTGCGGCTGGCGGAGCCGCCCAGGCCCGCCGACGCGGCCGACGCCCTCGCCCTCGCCATCTGCCACATCTGGCGGGCCCCCGCCCAGAACCGCCTCCAGCAGGCGGTCGCCCAGCACGCCCAACACGCCCAGCACGCCCAGCACGCCCCGAAAGGCCGTACCCGATGATCGCCTTCGTCAACGGCGAGGTCGCCGCGCTCACCCCCACCCTCGCGGTGATCGAGGTCGGGGGGGTGGGCATGGCCGTGCACTGCACGCCGAACACCATCGCCGGCCTGCGGATCGGGGAGCAGGCCAGGCTGGCGACCTCCCTGGTCGTCCGGGAGGACTCGCTGACCCTGTACGGCTTCGCCGACGACGACGAGCGCCAGGTGTTCGAGCTCCTGCAGACCGCGAGCGGGGTCGGACCGCGGGTGGCGCAGGCGATGCTCGGCGTGCACAGCCCGGACGCCCTGCGGGCGGCCTTCGCCTCCGGCGACGCGAAGGCGCTGACGGCGGTGCCGGGCATCGGACCGAAGGGCGCGCAGAAGCTGCTGCTGGAGCTCAAGGGCAAGCTGGGCGCCCCCACCGCGGTCGTCGGCGCCCAGCGTGCGGTCGCGTCGGCGCCCGCCCCCTGGACCGAGCAGCTCACGGCCGCCCTGATCGGCCTCGGTTACGCGTCCCGGGAGGCGGAGGAGGCGGTGGTGACGGTGACCCCGCAGGCGGAGGCCGCCATCGCCGCAGGCGGCTCGGCCCCCGTGCCCCAGCTGCTGCGGGCGGCCCTGCAGTCGCTGAACCGCGCCCGCTGACCGGGCCGGGCGCCGCGCGGGCCGCTGCCCGCACCTCCCCGCGCCGCGCCGCCCCGTTCCCCGGGCTCCCGCCCGGAGCCGTTCCGGACGCTTCGCAGCCCGTGCGCCCGGACCCGGACCCCGCGCCGGCTGGAACGGCCGCGCAGCGGCCCACGCGCAGCCCCGGCCCCCGCACAGACCACCGCACAGACGCAGAAGGCAGACTGACACCGTGAACTGGGACGACGAAACCGACGCCACCGAGCCGGACCGGCTGGTAGGGGCGGCAGCCGACGGTGAGGACACCGCGGTCGAGGCGGCCCTGCGGCCCAAGGACCTCGGGGAGTTCGTCGGCCAGGAGAAGGTCCGCCAGCAGCTGGACCTGGTCCTGAAGGCGGCCAAACAGCGCGGGGCCACGGCGGACCACGTCCTGCTGTCCGGCGCGCCCGGACTCGGCAAGACCACCCTCTCCATGATCATCGCTGCCGAGATGGCGGCACCCATCCGGATCACCTCCGGCCCCGCCATCCAGCACGCCGGCGACCTCGCCGCGATCCTCTCCTCCCTCCAGGAGGGCGAGGTCCTCTTCCTCGACGAGATCCACCGCATGTCCCGGCCCGCCGAGGAGATGCTCTACATGGCCATGGAGGACTTCCGCGTCGACGTGATCGTCGGCAAGGGGCCCGGGGCCACCGCCATCCCGCTGGAGCTGCCGCCCTTCACCCTGGTCGGCGCCACCACCCGGGCCGGACTGCTGCCCCCGCCGCTGCGGGACCGTTTCGGCTTCACCGGCCACATGGAGTTCTACGCCCCCGAGGAGCTGGAGCGCGTCATCCACCGCTCCGCCCGCCTCCTCGACGTCGAGATCGACACCGCCGGCGCGGCCGAGATCGCCGGCCGCTCCCGCGGCACCCCGCGCATCGCCAACCGCCTGCTGCGCCGCGTACGCGACTACGCCCAGGTCCGGGCCGACGGGGTGATCAACCGGGAGGTGGCCGCCACCGCCCTCCAGGTGTACGAGGTGGACGCCCGCGGGCTGGACCGGCTGGATCGAGCCGTTCTGGAGGCACTCCTGAAGCTGTTCGGCGGCGGACCCGTGGGCCTGTCCACCCTCGCCGTGGCGGTGGGGGAGGAGCGGGAGACCGTCGAGGAGGTCGCGGAGCCCTTCCTGGTCCGCGAGGGCCTGCTCGCGCGCACCCCCAGGGGACGGGTCGCGACCCCCGCCGCATGGGCTCACCTGGGCCTTGTCGCACCGCAGGCCGGCGCAAGCGGATCAACGGGGCAACAGGGCTTGTTCGGGCCCTGACGGCGCGGAGGTTCGCCCGGTCGGGAACGCCGGTGCCATGCTGGGCGTTGTTCCATCGGTGCGGACTCGCCTAGACTCCGCCGATGCCGACCCTTCGGGTCGGTGTGCCCACCCCCGTAGAAAAGGCCGCCGTCCGCGTGCGGTCGTGCGAAGGATTTCCGTCCCGTGAATCTCGTGACACTCCTCCCGTTCATCGTGCTCATCGGGGCGATGTTCCTGATGACCCGCTCCGCGAAGAAGAAGCAGCAGCAGGCCGCGCAGATGCGCGACCAGATGACGCCCGGCACCGGGGTCCGCACCATCGGCGGCATGTACGCCACGGTGAAGGAAATCGGTGACGACACGGTCACCCTCGAGGTGGCTCCCGGCGTCCACGCGATCTACGCGAAGAACGCCATCGGCGCCGTACTGGAGGACGCGGAGTACAACCGCATCGTCCACGGCATCGACGACGTGACGACCGACACGCCCGTCGTGCCGGACGACGCCTCCTCCCTCATCAAGGACGAGGACGCGGCGCCGAAGCTCGACCTGGGCAAGAAGGACGAGCCCAAGGGCGACGACAAGCCCGAGGACGGCAAGACCGACGGCGAGGCCGGCGCGAAGTAGCGCGCGGCCGGGGACCGCGCGGGCGCCGGACCGGCGGTCGGCGCGGTCCCCGTCAGTGACACTTCTGCGGGGGGCAGGGGTCCCCACCACACATTTCGTGGCCGTCCGCGCGCTGACCCGGCGCGGGGCGGTTGGACAGGGAGAAACGACAAGGTGGCAGCACCGAAGAAGGGCCGGCGGCCCACGGGGGCTCAGGGGAGGCCGGGGCGCGCCCTGGCGATCATCCTGATCGCGATGGTGGCGCTCACCGCGGGGATGTTCATCTCCAAGCAGACGACTCCCCGGCTGGGCATCGACCTCGCCGGCGGCACGAGCATCACGCTCAAGGCCAAGAGCGAGCCCGGCAAAGAGAACGCCGTCAACGAGACCAACATGAACACGGCGGTCGGCATCATCGAGCGCCGCGTCAACGGACTCGGCGTCTCCGAAGCCGAGGTCCAGACGCAGGGCCGCGACCACATCATCGTGAACATCCCCAAGGGGATGAACGAGAAGCAGGCGCGCGAGCAGGTCGGCACCACCGCCCAGCTCTACTTCCGCCCGGTCATCGCGTTCGCGGACGGCGCCCCCGCCGCTCCCGAGGGCACCCAGAGCCCGAGCCCCTCCGCGAGCGGCTCCGGCGCCCCCAAGGCCCAGGACGGGAAGACCAGCCCGTCCGCCACCCCGTCGTCCAGCGCCACTTCCCAGGGCCGCGCGCTCAGCGAGGGCCTCAAGGCCCCGAACGCGCCCACTCCCACGCCGTCGGCGAGCGAGTCGAAGAAGGCAGACGACAAGGCGGCCCCGTCGCCGTCCGCGAGCGCCCCCGCGCCCGACCCGGCCGCCGCGGACCTCCAGGCCAAGTTCGCCGCGCTCGACTGCACGAACGAGGAGCAGCGCGCGGCCGTCGGCAAGGGCGTCAAGCCCACCGACCCGACGCTCGCCTGCGGCCAGCGCGGCGAGCAGTGGGGCAAGTGGATCCTGGGCCCGGCCGCGGTCGAGGGCAAGGACGTCAAGAGCGCCAAGGGCGAGATCGACCCGCAGTCGGGTCAGTGGATCGTCACGATGAACTTCAACGACCACGGCGCCGACGCCTTCGCGAAGGTCACCGGCGAGCTGGCGGCCAAGCAGATGCCGCAGAACCAGTTCGCGATCGTCCTCGACGGCGACGTCATCTCCGACCCGTCCGTCAGCACCGCGATCACCGGCGGCAACGCACAGATCTCCGGTGGCTTCAACCAGCAGTCCGCGCAGGACCTGGGCAACATGCTGTCGTACGGCGCCCTGCCGCTGTCCTTCCAGGAGGACAGCGTCACCACCGTCACCGCCGCGCTCGGCGGCGAGCAGCTGCGCGCCGGCCTGATCGCCGGTGCGATCGGCCTCCTCCTCGTGGTCGTCTACCTGCTGGTCTACTACCGCGGCCTGGCCTTCATCGCGATCGTCAGCCTCCTGGTCTCCGCGATCCTGACCTACACGATCATGGCGCTGCTCGGGAAGGGCATCGGCTTCGCGCTGAACCTGCCGGCCGTCTGCGGTGCGATCGTCGCCATCGGTATCACCGCGGACTCGTTCATCGTGTACTTCGAGCGCATCCGCGACGAGATCCGCGAGGGCCGCACCCTGCGCCCGGCCGTCGAGCGTGCCTGGCCGCGTGCCCGCCGCACGATCCTGGTCTCGGACTTCGTGTCGTTCCTCGCCGCCGCGGTGCTGTTCATCGTCACCGTCGGCAAGGTGCAGGGCTTCGCCTTCACCCTGGGTCTGACCACCCTGCTCGACGTGGTCGTGGTGTTCCTCTTCACCAAGCCCGTCATGACGCTGCTGGCGCGCACGAAGTTCTTCGCCAGCGGCCACCCGTGGTCCGGGCTGGACCCGAAGCGGCTGGGCGCCAAGCCCCCGCTGCGCAGCTCCCGGCGTACCGCCGCACCCGCCCCCGTCGAAGCAAAGGAGGCGTGAGAGATGTCGAAGCTGGGAGATCTCGGCGCCAAGCTGTACCGCGGTGAGGTCGGCTACGACTTCGTCGGCAAGCGCTTTCTCTGGTACGGCGTTTCCATCCTGATCACCATCACGGCGATCGTCGCCCTGGCCGTCCAGGGCCTCAACATGGGCATCGAGTTCAAGGGCGGTGCCGTCTTCACGACCCCGAAGACGGGCCTCTCGGTCGCCAAGGTCACGGAGGCCGCCGAGGAGGCCTCCGGCCACGACGCGATCGTCCAGGAGCTCGGCACCGGCGGCATGCGCATCCAGATCTCCGGTCTGGACACCGACGCCGCGACCGACGTCAAGAAGGTACTGGCCACCGACCTCAAGGTCACCGAGGCCGACATCAACGCCGACCTGGTCGGCCCCAGCTGGGGCGAGCAGATCGCGAACAAGGCCTGGACCGGCCTCGGCGTCTTCATGGTCCTCGTGGTGATCTACCTCGCCATCGCCTTCGAATGGCGCATGGCCGTCGCCGCGCTGATCGCCCTGATCCACGACCTCACCATCACCGTCGGCGTGTACGCGCTCGTCGGCTTCGAGGTCACCCCGGGCACCGTCATCGGTCTGCTGACCATCCTCGGCTACTCCCTCTACGACACCGTCGTCGTCTTCGACGGTCTCAAGGAGGGCTCGAAGGACATCACCAAGCAGACCCGCTACACCTTCAGCGAGATCGCCAACCGCAGCATCAACGGCACGCTGGTCCGCTCGATCAACACCACGGTCGTGGCGCTGCTCCCGGTCGCGGCCCTGCTGTTCATCGGCGGCGGCTTCCTGGGCGCCGGCATGCTGAACGACATCTCCCTGTCGCTGTTCGTCGGCCTCGCGGCCGGCGCGTACTCCTCGATCTTCATCGCGACCCCGCTGGTCGTCGACCTCAAGGAGCGCGAGCCGGCGATGAAGGCGCTGAAGAAGCGGGTGCTCGCCAAGCGCGCGGCCGCGGCGGCCAAGGGCGAGTCCCCGGACGAGGCCGAGGTTTCCGACGGCGAGCCGCAGGTCGTCTCGCAGGGCCGGCAGCCGGGGCGTCGACGTTGACCGCAGAGCTGTCGGACGACGTACGGGCCCTCCTGCTCCGGCGGATCAAGGACGTGGCGGACTACCCGAAGCCGGGCGTGATGTTCAAGGACATCACCCCGCTGCTGGCGGACCCCGAGGCGTTCGGCGCGCTGACCGGCGCGCTCGTGGAGCTGGCCGGGCGGTACGGCGCGACGAAGATCGTCGGACTGGAGGCGCGCGGCTTCATCCTCGCGGCCCCGGTGGCGGTGCAGGCCGGGATCGGCTTCGTGCCGGTCCGCAAGGCCGGCAAGCTGCCGGGCGCGACCCTCGCACAGTCCTACGAGCTGGAGTACGGCACGGCGGAGATCGAGGTCCACGCCGAGGACCTGGCGGCCGGTGACCGGGTCATGGTCATCGACGACGTCCTGGCCACCGGCGGTACGGCGGAGGCCTCCCTCTCGCTGATCCGGCGGGCCGGGGCCGAGGTCGCCGGCGTGGCGGTCCTGATGGAGCTGTCGTTCCTGCCGGGCCGGGCCAAGCTGGCCGGGTCCCTGGCGGGGGCCCCGCTGGACGCGCTGATCGTGGTCTGACCGCGCCCACCGGCGTACGGGGCGGCGGGCATCCGGAATCCTCCGGGTGCCCGCCGTTCGCGTGCCCGGGCCGTAGCGGCAGGCTCGGCGAACGGGGTGACCGAACCCTCGCTACGATGGGTTATCCGGACCGGACACGGGCACCGGATCCTCCCCCGGACTCCGTCTGGGGGCCCCCGTGAGGAGCGCTCTTGCCAGACGAGGTCCAGCCAATCTCCGCCGCGCAGCCCGACCCGCAGGCCGAGCGGGCCCCGGCGGCCGCCGCCACGCCCCCGCCGGCCCCGCCGGTCAAGCCCGCCCCGGCCAAGCCGGCGTCGGCCAAGCCCGCGCCGGCGAAGTCGGCCGCGTCCTCCAACCGGGTGCGCGCCCGCCTGGCCCGCCTCGGCGTTCAGCGTTCGAATCCGTACAACCCGGTGCTGGAGCCGCTGCTGCGCATAGTCCGCAGCAACGACCCGAAGATCGAGACGTCGACACTGCGCCAGCTGGAGCAGGCCTACCAGGTGGCCGAGCGCTGGCACCGCGGCCAGAAGCGCAAGAGCGGCGACCCGTACATCACCCACCCGCTCGCGGTCACGACCATCCTCGCCGAGCTCGGCATGGACCCGGCCACCCTCATGGCCGGTCTCCTGCACGACACCGTCGAGGACACCGAGTACGGCCTGGAGGACCTGCGCCGCGACTTCGGCGACGCCGTGGCCCTGCTCGTCGACGGCGTCACCAAGCTCGACCGGGTGAAGTTCGGCGAGGCGGCCCAGGCCGAGACCGTCCGCAAGATGGTCGTGGCGATGGCGAAGGACCCGCGCGTCCTGGTCATCAAGCTGGCCGACCGGCTGCACAACATGCGCACCATGCGCTACCTCAAGCGGGAGAAGCAGGAGAAGAAGGCCCGCGAGACCCTTGAGATCTACGCCCCGCTGGCGCACCGGCTGGGCATGAACACGATCAAGTGGGAGCTGGAGGACCTCTCCTTCGCGATCCTCTACCCCAAGATGTACGACGAGATCGTGCGCCTGGTCGCCGAGCGGGCGCCCAAGCGCGACGAGTACCTCGCCCTCGTCACGGACGAGGTCCAGGTGGACCTCAGAGCCGCCCGGATCAAGGCCACCGTGACGGGCCGCCCGAAGCACTACTACAGCGTCTACCAGAAGATGATCGTCCGCGGCCGGGACTTCGCGGAGATCTACGACCTGGTGGGCATCCGCGTCCTCGTCGACACCGTCCGGGACTGCTACGCGGCCCTCGGCACGGTGCACGCGCGGTGGAACCCGGTCCCGGGCCGGTTCAAGGACTACATCGCGATGCCCAAGTTCAACATGTACCAGTCGCTCCACACGACGGTCATCGGACCCAGCGGCAAGCCCGTCGAACTGCAGATCCGCACCTTCGACATGCACCGCCGCGCCGAATACGGCATCGCCGCGCACTGGAAGTACAAGCAGCAGACCGTCGCCGGCACCTCCAAGGTCCGCACCGACGTCCCGCAGGCCGCCAAGGGCAGCGCCGGCCAGGACACCGTCAACGACATGGCCTGGCTGCGCCAGCTGCTGGACTGGCAGAAGGAGACCGAGGACCCGGGCGAGTTCCTCGACTCGCTGCGCTTCGACCTCTCGCGCAACGAGGTCTTCGTCTTCACCCCCAAGGGCGACGTGATAGCGCTGCCCGCCGGGGCCACCCCGGTGGACTTCGCGTACGCCGTCCACACCGAGGTCGGCCACCGCACGATAGGCGCCCGGGTCAACGGCCGTCTGGTCCCGCTGGAGTCGACCCTCGACAACGGCGACCTCGTCGAGGTCTTCACCTCCAAGGCCGAGGGCGCCGGACCGTCCCGGGACTGGCTGGGCTTCGTGAAGTCCCCGCGCGCCCGGAACAAGATCCGCGGATGGTTCTCCAAGGAACGCCGTGACGAGGCCATCGAGCACGGCAAGGACGCCATCGCGCGGGCCATGCGCAAGCAGAACCTGCCGATCCAGCGCATCCTGACCGGCGACTCGCTCGTGACCCTCGCGCACGAGATGCGCTACCCGGACATCTCCTCCCTGTACGCGGCCATCGGCGAGGGCCACGTGGCCGCGCAGGGCGTCGTGCAGAAGCTGGTGGCGGCCCTCGGCGGCGAGGAGGCGGCCAACGAGGACATCGAGGAATCGATCCCGCCCGCGCGGGCCCGCAGCAAGCGGCGCAGCAACGCCGACCCGGGCGTCGTGGTCAAGGGCGTCGACGACGTGTGGGTCAAGCTGGCCCGCTGCTGCACCCCGGTGCCGGGCGACCCGATCATCGGGTTCGTCACGCGCGGCAGTGGCGTATCGGTTCACCGCGCGGACTGCGTCAACGTCGACTCCCTCTCCCAGCAGCCCGAGCGGATGCTGGAGGTCGAGTGGGCCCCCACCCAGTCCTCGGTCTTCCTGGTCGCCATCCAGGTCGAGGCGCTGGACCGGTCCCGACTGCTGTCGGACGTCACGCGGGTCCTCTCCGACCAGCACGTCAACATCCTGTCGGCGGCCGTCCAGACATCCCGCGACCGGGTGGCCACCTCGCGCTTCACCTTCGAGATGGGCGACCCCAAGCACCTGGGGCACGTCCTGAAGGCCGTCCGGGGCGTGGAGGGCGTCTACGACGTCTACCGCGTCACCTCGGCCCGCCGGCCGTAGCGGGGCCGGGGAAGAAGACAGAGCGAGGGCCCGGGTACGGAAAAGATCCGTACCCGGGCCCTCGTCGTACCGCAGGCCCCGGGTCAGCCGCCGAACTCCTCCAGGCCCTTCAGCGCCTGGTCCAGCAGGGCCTGGCGGCCCTCCAGCTCACGCGAGAGCTTGTCGGCCTTGGCGTTGTTGCCCGCGGCGCGCGCCGCGTCGATCTGCTCGCGCAGCTTGTCGACCGCCGCCTGGAGCTGACCCGTCAGGCCGGCCGCACGGGCCCGCGCCTCCGGGTTCGTACGGCGCCACTCGCCCTCCTCGGCCTCCTGGATCGCCCGCTCCACCGCGTGCATCCGGCCCTCGACCTTCGGCCGGGCGTCGCGCGGCACGTGGCCGATGCCCTCCCAGCGCTCGTTGAGGGAGCGGAACGCGGCGCGGGCCGCCTTCAGGTCCGTCACGGGGACGAGCTTCTCGGCCTCGTCGGCCAGCTCCTCCTTGAGCTTCAGGTTCTCGATCTGCTCGGCGTCACGCTCCGCGAACACCTCGCTGCGGGCCGCGAAGAACACGTCCTGCGCACCGCGGAAACGGTTCCACAGGTCGTCCTCGGCCTCGCGCTGCGCCCGGCCCGCCGCCTTCCAGTCCGCCATCAGCTCGCGGTAGCGGGCGGCCGTCGGACCCCAGTCGGTCGACTTCGACAGCGACTCGGCCTCCGAGACCAGCTTCTCCTTGACCTTGCGGGCGTCCTCGCGCTGCGCGTCCAGCGAGGCGAAGTGCGCCTTGCGGCGCTTGGAGAAGGCGGAACGGGCGTGCGAGAACCGGTGCCACAGCTCGTCGTCCGACTTGCGGTCCAGGCGCGGCAGGCCCTTCCAGATGTCCACCAGCGCGCGCAGCCGCTCACCGGCACTGCGCCACTGGTCGCTCTGCGCCAGCTGCTCGGCCTCGGCCACCAGCGCGTCCTTGGCCGCGCGGGCCTCGTCCGCCTGCTTGGCCTTGGCGGCCTTGCGCTCCTCGCGCCGGGACTCCACGGTCTCGACCAGCTTGTCCAGCCGCACGCGCAGGGCGTCCAGGTCGCCCACGGCGTGGTGCTCGTCGACCTGCGTACGCAGGTGGTCGATGGCCGTCTGGGCATCCTTGGCGGACAGATCAGTGGTCCGCACCCGCTTTTCGAGGAGGCCGATCTCGACCACCAGGCCCTCGTACTTGCGCTCGAAGTAGGCCAGGGCCTCCTCGGGGGTGCCCGCCTGCCACGAACCGACGACCTTCTCGCCATCGGAAGTACGCACGTACACGGTGCCCGTCTCGTCGACTCGGCCCCACGGGTCGCTGCTCACAGCGCCTCCTCCACCTGATGCCTGCGAGGGGTTCACCCCCTGGGCATCGTCCACAGTTTCCTGGGGCGGGCAGCGCCCGCCCTGCACAACGCCAACATAGGCGACCGCCGGGCCGGCTGTCCGCATCCCGCACGACGCAATATCGGCGTACGGGAGCGGGCCGGCCGGCCCGGGGCCGCGCCACCCGTCAGTTCTGGGTGACCGTGCCCTTCTGGATCTTGACCTCGTTCTTCGGCGCACCGTCCTGGCCGCCGTCGGCCGTGCCGGTCTTGGCGATCTCCTCGAGGACCTTCAGGCCGGCAGCGTCGATCTTGCCGAACGGCGTGTAGGTCGGCGTCAGCGGGCTGTCCTTGTAGACCAGGAAGAACTGGCTGCCGCCCGAGCCGGGCTGGCCGGTGTTGGCCATCGCCACCGTGCCGGCCGGGTAGATCACCTGGCCCTGCTCGTTCGCCTTGCCCAGCGCGTCCAGGTTCTCGTCCGGGATGGTGTAACCCGGGCCGCCGCGGCCGGTGCCCTCGGGGTCGCCGCACTGGAGCACGAAGATCCCGCCGGCCGTCAGCCGGTGGCACTTGGTGTTGTCGAAGTAGCCCTTGTCGGCGAGCGACTTGAACGAGTTGACGGTCTGCGGGGTCTTCGCCGCGTCCATGGCGAAGTTGATGTCGCCGGCGCTGGTCTTCAGCGCGAAGGTGTACTTCCCCTTCTGGTCGATCGCCATCTCCGGCGAGGGCGACTGCTTCGGCTCCGGCGGCGTCGCCGACGCCGACGGGTCCGCCGCCGTGTCCTTGGGGTCCTTGTCCGAGTCGAAGACGCCGCCCACGACCAGGCCGACCAGCGTCGCGATCACCACCGCCACCGCCGCGCCGATCACCGCCGCCCGCTGACGGCTCTTCTTCCGGGCCTCGGCGCGGCGCTTCTGCTGGCGCTCGTACTTCTCCCTGGCGAGCTGTCGCCGCCGCTGATCGCTCGTGACCACCGGGTCGTCTCCTTGTACGTGTCTGATACTGCTGTCCGGGCTCGGATAGGCCGTACCGTATATGGGTTCGCTGTGTAACGAGCGGCGCCGGTAGGCTCTGAGCAGCAGGATTGCGACCTGCATCCTCCCGCCGGACGACGATTGAGGACGAACGTGCTGATTGCCGGGTTCCCCGCAGGCGCTTGGGGCACCAACTGCTACGTGGTCGCCCCCGCCGCCGGCGAGGAGTGCGTCATCATCGACCCGGGCCACCAGGCCGCCCAGGGTGTCGAGGAGACGCTGAGGAAGCACCGGCTCAAGCCCGTCGCGGTCGTCCTGACCCACGGCCACATCGATCATGTGGCCTCGGTGGTCCCGGTGTGCGGAGCACACGACGTACCGGCCTGGATCCACCCCGAGGACCGCTACATGATGAGCGACCCGGAGAAGGCCCTCGGCCGCTCCATCGGCATGCCCCTCATGGGCGAGCTGACCGTGGGGGAGCCGGACGACGTCCGCGAGCTGGCCGACGGCGCCGCCCTGAAATTGGCCGGAATGGACTTCTCCGTGGCGCACGCGCCGGGCCATACCAGGGGGTCGGTGACCTTCCGGATGCCCGAGCTGGCCGACATCCCGCCGGTCTTCTTCTCGGGCGACCTGCTCTTCGCCGGCTCCATCGGACGAACCGACCTGCCGGGCGGCTCCCACGCCGAGATGCTCGATTCGCTGGCCCGCGTGTGCCTGCCGCTCGACGACTCGACCGTGGTGCTGTCCGGCCACGGTCCCCAGACCACCATCGGCCGTGAGCGCGCGACCAACCCGTACCTGCGGGAGGTCGCCGCCGGGCTCGGAGACGGCACCGCCGCTCCACGACGAGGAATGTGACGAAAGCTTCGTGGCTACTTTCAAGGCCCCCAAGGGCACGTACGACCTGATCCCGCCGGTCTCCGTGAAGTACCTGGCGGTACGCGAGGCCATCTCCGCGCCCCTGCGCAACTCCGGCTACGGCTACATCGAGACCCCCGGCTTCGAGGACGTCGGCCTCTTCGCCCGCGGCGTCGGCGAGTCCACCGACATCGTCTCCAAGGAGATGTACGCCTTCGAGACCAAGGGCGGCGACCAGCTGGCCCTGCGCCCCGAGGGCACCGCCTCCGTGCTGCGCGCGGCCCTGGAGGCCAGCCTGCACAAGCAGGGCAACCTGCCGGTCAAGCTGTGGTACTCCGGGTCCTACTACCGCTACGAACGCCCGCAGAAGGGCCGCTACCGCCACTTCTCGCAGGTCGGCGCCGAGGCCATCGGTGCCGAGGACCCGGCGCTGGACGCCGAGCTGATCATCCTGGCCGACCAGGCCTACCGCTCGCTCGGCCTGCGCAACTTCCGGATCCTGCTGAACTCGCTCGGCGACAAGGAGTGCCGCCCGGTGTACCGGGAGGCGCTGCAGTCCTTCCTGCGGGGCCTCGACCTCGACGAGGAGACCGTCCGCCGGGCCGAGATCAACCCGCTGCGCGTCCTCGACGACAAGCGGCCCGACGTACAGAAGCAGCTCGTCGGCGCGCCGGTGCTGCGCGACTACCTGTGCGACGCGTGCAAGGCGTACCACGAGGAGGTGCGGGCGCTGATCACGGCGGCCGGGGTCGCCTTCGAGGACGACGAGAAGCTGGTGCGCGGGCTCGACTACTACACCCGCACCACCTTCGAGTTCGTCCACGACGGCCTGGGCTCGCAGTCCGCGGTGGGCGGCGGCGGCCGCTACGACGGCCTGTCCGAGATGATCGGCGGGCCGGCGCTGCCGTCGGTGGGCTGGGCGCTCGGCGTGGACCGTACGGTCCTGGCCCTGGAGGCCGAGGGCATCGAGCTCGACATCCCGGCGTCCACGTCGGTGTTCGCCGTCGCGCTGGGCGAGGAGGCCCGCCGGGTGCTCTTCGGCAAGGTCACCGAGCTCCGCAAGGCCGGTGTCGCGGCCGACTTCTCGTTCGGGGGCAAGGGCCTCAAGGGCGCCATGAAGGACGCGAACCGCAGCGGTGCCCGCTTCGCCGTGGTCGCGGGCGAGCGCGACCTCGCCGAGGGCGTCGTCCAGCTCAAGGACATGGAGTCCGGGGACCAGACGGCCGTGCCCGTCGGCGAGCTGATCGACACGGTCAGGGGCCGCCTCGCCTGACGGCGGAGGTGAAGCTTCCGGACGGGGCCGGGGATCTTTCCCCGGCCCCGTCCGTTCACAGGCTCGTACGGCACAATGGCCCGTGCTTGATCACCTTGCAGATGTGGAGCGGGCGGTATGACGACACGAAGCACGGACGCGGACACCGCCGGGGCGAGGACCTTCGGGGCCGGCCGGGCGCTGGCCCTGCTGCTGGTGATCACGGGGGCCGCGGGCCTGCTCGCCGCCTGGGTGATCACGATCGACAAGTTCAAGCTGCTGGAGGACCCGAACTTCACGCCGGGCTGCAGCCTCAACCCGGTCGTCTCCTGCGGCAACATCATGAAGAGCGACCAGGCGGCCGTCTTCGGCTTCCCGAACCCGATGCTCGGCCTCGTCGCCTACGGCATCGTGATCTGCGTCGGCATGAGCATCCTGGCCGGGGCCCGGTTCCGCCGCTGGTACTGGCTGACCTTCAACGCCGGCACCCTCTTCGGCGTCGTCTTCTGCGCCTGGCTCACCTACCAGTCGCTCTACAACATCAACGCGCTGTGCCTGTGGTGCTCCCTGGCCTGGGTCGCCACGATCCTGATGTTCTGGTACGTCACCTCGTACAACGTCCGCACCGGCCTGCTGCCGGCGCCGGGCTGGCTCAGGAGCTTCTTCGAGGAGTTCACCTGGGTGCTGCCGGCGCTGCACATCGGCATCATCGGCATGCTGATCCTGACCCGCTGGTGGGATTTCTGGACCTCCTGACCGGCGACCGGCCGCGGACCGGCTGCGGACCGGCGGCGGACGGCTCTGTCGGTGGACTCGCTTAGGCTTCCCGTGTGGAACCAGACCTGTTCACCGCCGCCGCCGAAGAGCGCCAGGAGAAGGACCCGGCGAGCTCGCCGCTCGCCGTCCGGATGCGCCCGCGCACCCTGGACGAGGTCGTCGGCCAGCAGCACCTGCTGAAACCCGGATCGCCGCTGCGCCGGCTGGTCGGGGAAGGGAGCGGCGGCCCGGCCGGCGCCTCCTCGGTGATCCTCTGGGGCCCGCCCGGCATCGGGAAGACCACCCTCGCCTACGTGGTCAGCCAGGCCACGCAGAAGCGCTTCGTGGAGCTCTCCGCCATCACCGCGGGCGTCAAGGAGGTACGAGCCGTCATCGAGGGCGCCAAGCGCGCGGCCGGGGGCTACGGCAAGGAGACCGTCCTCTTCCTCGACGAGATCCACCGCTTCAGCAAGGCCCAGCAGGACTCCCTGCTGCCGGCCGTGGAGAACCGCTGGGTGACGCTGATCGCGGCCACCACGGAGAACCCGTACTTCTCGATCATCTCCCCGCTGCTGTCGCGATCGCTGCTGCTCACGCTGGAACCCCTGACCGACGACGACCTCAGCGCGCTGATGCGGCGCGCGCTTGACGAGGAGCGGGGCCTGGCCGGGGCGGTGACCCTGCCCGAGGACGCCGAGGCGCACCTGCTGAGGATCGCCGGCGGTGACGCCCGCCGGGCGCTGACCGCGCTGGAGGCGGGGGCCGGCTCGGCCATCGCCAAGGGCGAGGACGAGATCACCCTGCAGACCCTGGAGGAGGCGGTCGACCGGGCGGCCGTCCGCTACGACCGGGACGGCGACCAGCACTACGACGTGGCGAGCGCGCTCATCAAGTCGATCCGCGGCTCCGACGTGGACGCCGCGCTGCACTACCTCGCCCGGATGATCGAGGCCGGCGAGGACCCCCGGTTCATCGCACGCCGCCTGATGATCTCCGCGAGCGAGGACATCGGCCTGGCGGACCCTACGGCGCTGCCGATCGCGGTGGCCGCGGCCCAGGCGGTGGCGATGATCGGCTTCCCGGAGGCCGCGCTGACCCTCTCGCACGCCACGATCGCCCTGGCCCTCGCCCCGAAGTCGAACACCGCCACGACCGCCATCGGCGCCGCGCTGGCCGACGTACGGGCGGGCCTGGCGGGCTCCGTCCCCACGCACCTGCGGGACGGGCACTACAAGGGCGCGGCCAAGCTGGGGCACGCGGTGGGATACGTGTACCCGCACGACGTGCCGGGCGCCATCGCGGCCCAGCAGTACGCCCCGGACGAGATCCACGGGAAGCGGTACTACGAGCCGACCCGCTACGGCGCCGAAGCCCGCTACGCGGACGTGGTGGAGAAGGTCCGCGAGCGCCTGCGCGGCACCGAGCGCGGCTGAGGCGTCCTCCCGGCCCCGGGCCGCCCGGCTGCTCACCGAGAACCCATGGCACCGCACGACGCGGGCCTCACCGACAGGATCCGCAAGGGACAGCCCTTAGGCTGCCCGGGTGACGACACACCTCCCCACCTGCGCCTGCTGCGGCGACGCGCTCGCCGACGAGCGCCGCATCGACTTCGGCTTCAACCTGCCCGACGCCGCACTCGGGGCGCCCGAGGAGGCCCTGCACCGGCTCGGCGTGCGCGCCCTGCTCCGGGTGGACGGGGTCGGCTGCTTCATCCGCTGCCTGCTGCCCGTCCGCCTGACCCGCGACACCGAGCTGGTCCTCGGCGCCTGGACGGAGGTGGACGAGGCCACCCTGAGGCGCGCCCACGAGCTGTGGGAGCAGCCCGGATACGCGGACCTGTCCGTCGAGGGCACCTTCGCCAACCGGGTCCAGCCCTGGGGCGACGACCTGCTCGGGGCCGCGGTCACCGCGAAGGTCGCCGACCCGGAGGAGCTGCCCTGCGTCGTCGAGGTGCGCCACCCGGTGGCCTCCCGGGTCCTGACGCGGACCTGGGACCGCGACCACGTCCTCAGCCGCTTCCCGCAGCCGCTGCCCGTGGACGTGCGCACCGACCTCGGCGGCCGCTGGTCGGTCCTGCGCACGGCCGGCCTCGGCGCCTCCTTCGCCGACGGGGCGGACCACTTCACCGCCCCGGACCGCAGCGCCTCCGTCAGCCTGATGCGGGACGACGTCCCCGGCCGCGCCCCCGAGGACTTCCTGACGGCGCTGCTGTCCGGCGCCCCGGACACCCGGCCCGCCCAGCGCGTGCGGGAACCGCTGGGCGGGGGAGTGCGGTACGCGTTCTGGCTGACCCCGCAGGACAGCGGCCGGCCGCGGCACGAGTTCTACGGGATGGCCGTCGCCCCCGGAATCGCCGCCGGGCTCCACTGCTCCTACGAGGACCCCGCCGACCTGGCCTGGGCCCAGCGGATCTGGCGCTCGCTCGACCACGCCGTGAACACCCGCTAGGTCGGCGGCCCCGGTGCGCCCGGCCTGCCCCCGCCGGGCCCCGCGGGCGCTCCAGGAGATGCCGGCCGGCGGCGACCTCAGTGGGCGGCGGCCGAGAAGAGGGTGCGCATCGCCCGGCGCAGGCCGCAGATGTCCGCGACCGGCTCGGGGAAGTCGAAGCGGGCGTCGAAGGAGCCGCCGGCGGCGCCGCCGGTGCAGCGCAGCCGCAGGCCCACGCGGTCCAGGGCGAGCGGCACGGCGGTCATGCCCCGCTCCCCGCGGTCGCCGAGCAGGCCGCACAGCTCGCCGAGCCGGTCGCCGTGGGAGGAGTGCAGGTGCTGGAGCAGTTCCGCCTCGTGCGGCGACACCGGGTCGGGCTCCGCGGCGGCCAGGTCGTCGGGGTCCACCTGCTCGGCGCCCCACAGGTCGTCCACCGTGATCTCGCCGACCTCCAGCCGCAGCATCATCCAGGCCGGGCGCCCCGTGCAGGGCGCGTCGAGGGACTCGCCCAGGCCCAGCAGCTCGCCCACCGGGTGCCGCTCGGCGAGCAGCGCGGCGCACACGGCGCGGTCGTCCCCGCGCACCGGCGTCAGCCACCCGGCCAGCCACGCACGGCCTCGGATACGATGTGGGACGGACACCGGCGCCACATCCGTGATCTCGATCACGGCGGTGAGGTCGTCGTCCTGGGCGTGAGCGGCTGCCCTGGCAGCCGCGGATTCCCCGGAAACAAGGAGAATCACGTCCCCGTCCGGGGTGACGGTCCGCGCGACCGGCATCCCTGTCCCGAACTCCTCGGGCCCGTGACTGTCACGAGCACCGATCAGGGTGAGGGATACTGAGGCGTTGGACTCTACGAGGGTTCGTACGCGTTCGGCTCCGGTGAGCTGCCGAACGCCTTCCCTGGGACGCGGCTGACCTTGCTTATCGTCGGCGCAAGCGGATTCTGTTTCGTTGGAATCCGAACTGCGTTGCGCACTGGGCAGGGGGATCCCATGTGGTCGAGACATTACGTCCTCCTCGCTAAGGTAAGCCTCACCTAACTTACATGGAGGTAGGTTCCCCGTGAACCAGAAGCGACCCAAGGTCAAGAAGTCTCGTGCCCTCGGCATCGCCCTGACGCCGAAGGCCGTCAAGTACTTCGAGGCCCGCCCCTACCCGCCGGGCGAGCACGGCCGTGGCCGCAAGCAGAACTCGGACTACAAGGTCCGTCTGCTGGAGAAGCAGCGTCTGCGCGCTCAGTACGACATCTCCGAGCGCCAGATGGCCCGCGCGTACGACCGCGCCAAGAAGGCCGAGGGCAAGACGGGCGAGGCGCTGGTCGTCGAGCTCGAGCGTCGTCTCGACGCCCTGGTCCTGCGTTCGGGCATCGCCCGCACGATCTACCAGGCCCGCCAGATGGTCGTTCACGGCCACATCGAGGTCAACGGCGCCAAGGTCGACAAGCCGTCGTTCCGTGTCCGCCCGGACGACGTCATCACCGTGCGCGAGCGCAGCCGCGAGAAGGTTCCGTTCCAGGTCGCCCGTGAGGGTGGCTACGCAGGCGAGGGCGAGACCCCGCGCTACCTGCAGGTCAACCTGAAGGCCCTGGCCTTCCGCCTGGACCGCGACCCGAACCGCAAGGAAATCCCGGTCATCTGCGACGAGCAGCTCGTCGTCGAGTACTACGCCCGCTGATCTTCCGGCAGGCGTAGCCCTCACAGGCTGGTGGAAACCCGCCGTCCCCTCCATGGGGCGGCGGGTTTTCCGCTTCCCGGGTGCGGACGGGCGAACGCGGGTGAACGCGGGCCGACCGCGCTACGGCCGGTCCGCCGGCGCCGTGCTGCGCGAGACCCGCGGGCCGGGCACCCCGCCCCGGCCGGCCGGCCGCGCCGCCCGCGCCGCCCCGCGCAGCGCCCGCACCACCAGCGACTCCCGGGACAGCTCCCGCCCCTCGGCCGCGTACGCCGCGTAGCGCTCGGCGCCCAGCGCCTCGACCGCCCGCCGCGCACACATCAGCCGCGGCGCGTTGAAGTACTCCGAGCCGAACAGCTGGAGCCCCACCCCGCCCCACATCGGCTCCGCCGCGCCCTGCAGCACCGCGGCCTCGGCCGGATCGCCCTGCGCGATCGTGACCAGCGCGAGCAGCTCCAGCGCGAGGACCAGCCCGACCAGGTCGTCGAAGGTGTGGTTGATCTCCACGCACTCGGTCAGCAGCCGCCGGGCCTCCTGCGCGCCGCCCGCCTCCAGGGCCGCGTAGGCCAGCACGTAGAGGGCGTACGCCTTCGTCCAGCGCTCCCCGCGCTCCTCGCAGATCTCCCGGACCTCCCCGCACAGCGCCAGCGCGCCCGGCAGGTCCCCGAGGAACGCCAGCGCCATCCCCAGCTCGACCTGGCACATCAGCACGTTGCTGTTCAGCTCCCCGGCCGCCCGGTACTGCTCCAGCGCCCCGCCCAGCAGCTCCCGGGCCCGTGCCATGTCGTCCGAGACGAGCGCCAGGCAGCCCAGGCGGTGCGCCGCGTACGCCGCCGCCACCCGGTTCCCGCTGCGCGCCGCCCCGTCCCGGCACTCGTACAGGGCGCACATCGCGGCCGTCGCGTCGCCCTGGAGGACCGCGACGTAACCCAGCACCCACAGGGCCTTCAGCCGCGAGCTCTCGTACTCCGCCGGCGGCCCGGCCGGGGCGTCCAGGGTCCGGTCCAGCCAGTGCCGGCCCTCGGTCAGCCGCCCGCAGCCCGCCCAGTAGAACCACAGGGTGCCCGCGAGGTACTGGCCCAGGTGCAGCTCGTCCGGCTCGTCCAGGCAGCACTCCAGGGCGAGCCGCAGGTTGGGCAGCTCCGCCTCCACCAGCGCCGCCACCTCGTGCTGGCGGGGGCCGAACCAGTCCAGCTCGCACCACGTCGCCAGCCCCATGTACCAGTCCCGGTGCCGGCGCCGCAGCCGCACCGCGTCACCCGTGGACTCCAGCCAGCCCGCCCCGTACAGCCGTACGGTCTCCAGCATCCGGAAGCGCACCCCGGCGGCCGTCTCCTCCCGGACCAGCAGGGACTGGGCGAGGAGCTCGCCCAGCAGGTCCAGCACGCACTCCACGGGCAGGTCGGGCCCGGCGCACACGTACTCGGCGGCGTCCAGGTCGAAGTGCCCCGCGAACACCGACAGCCGGGCCCACAGCAGCCGCTCCGCCGGCGTGCACAGCTCATGGCTCCAGCCGATGGCCGTACGCAGCGCCCGGTGCCGCGGGAGCCCCCCGCGCGCACCGCCCGTCAGCAGCCCGAAGCGGTCGTCCAGCCGGGAGAGCACCTGCGCCGGGGACAGCGTCCGCAGCCGGGCCGCCGCCAGCTCCAGGGCGAGCGGGATCCCGTCCAGGCGCGCGCACACCTCCACGAGCGCCGCCCGGTCGGCCCCGGTCGCCGAGAACGCCGGGTCCGCGGCGCACGCGCGGGCCTCCAGCAGCGCCAGCGCCTCCTGCGGGGCCGGCGGGGCCAGCGGGAAGGTCCGCTCCCCGTCCACGCCCAGCGGGCGCCGGCCCGCAGCGAGCACCCGCAGGCCGGGGGAGCGCAGCAGGAGCTCCCGTACCAGCGCGGCGGTCTCCTCCACCAGCTGTTCGAAACCGTCCAGGACCAGCAGCATCCGCTTGTCGGCCAGGTGCTCGGTCAGGACGCTCCGGGGCGGCCGCGTGGTGTGGTCGGTGAGGCCGAGCGCCTCGGAGAGCGTCAGCTCCAGCAGCGCCGGATCCCGTACGCAGGCCACTTCGACCAGCCAGACACCGTCGAAGCAGCGCTCCCGCGGGGTGATGCGGGCCCCCTGTGCCCCCGGCGCTCCGGGTGCCCCCGACACCCCCTCGGCGACCGACCGGGCCGCCGCGAGGACCAGCCGGGACTTGCCCACCCCGCCCACACCGGTCACCGTCACCAGCCGCGAGACCTCCAGCAGGCTCCCCAACCCGGCGAGTTCGCCACCCCGCCCGATGAACCCGCTCAGCTCCGAGGGAAGATTGCCCCGGGCCTCATGTCGAAGGGGTCTCTGTCGCATGGGACACGGAGCGTACTGCTCCGGATGCGCTGCGTCCAAGGCGAGTGACCCCGACCCCGAATTCGGGTAGGGCCGGGGATCCCCGGCGCGATAGGGTCGGGGGACCATTTGTAGGAATCGCTGCGCCGGCGGTTCGGGTAGAGACAGAGAGCGGTGTGACGTGTCCGGTGTAGAGGTGGCCGGGATCATCGTGGCCGTCTTCTGGGCCATCCTGATCTCCTTCCTCGCCGTCGCCCTGGTGCGGCTGGCGCAGGTCCTCAGGGCGACCACCAAGCTGGTGTCCGAAGTGACCGACCAGGCCGTACCCCTTCTGGCCGACGCCTCCAGCACCGTCCGCTCCGCGCGCACCCAGCTCGACCGGGTCGACGCCATCGCGAGCGACGTCCAGGAGGTCACCTCGAACGCCTCCGCCCTGTCCTCCACCGTGGCCACCGCCTTCGGCGGACCCCTCGTGAAGGTCGCGGCCTTCGGCTACGGCGTCCGCAAGGCGCTGGGCAAGGGGGATGCCGGGACATCGGGCGGCGTGCCGCCCAAGGCCTCCCGCCGTACGCGAAGTGACGGCGGTGGCCGTACTGTGATCGTTGGCCGAACGGTGCCGGCCGCCCGGCGCCGGAAGCAGAAGGACTGAGACCGCCGATGTTCCGCCGAGCCTTCTGGTTCACCGCCGGCGCAGCCGCCGGCGTGTGGGCCACCACCAAGGTCAACCGCCAGCTGAAGAAGCTGACGCCGGAGAGCCTCGCGGCCCAGGCCGCCGACAAGGCCGTGGAGGCGGGCCACCGCCTCAAGGACTTCGCCCTCGACGTCAGAGCGGGAATGACGCAGCGCGAGGACGAGCTGAACGATGCACTGGGGCTCCACCAGGACCCCGACCGGCCCGACAACGTCACCGCCCTCCCCGGGCCGCGGCGGCTGCGGGCCATCGAGAACCACCAGATCGACAACCGACCAAAGCTTTCGTACAACCGGAATGAGGACCACTGATGGAGTCGGCTGAAATCCGCCGCCGCTGGCTGAGCTTCTTCGAGGAGCGCGGTCACGCCGTTGTCCCTTCGGCGTCGCTCATCGCGGACGACCCGACTCTGCTGCTGGTGCCCGCGGGCATGGTGCCGTTCAAGCCCTACTTCCTGGGTGAGACCAAGCCGCCGGCCCCGACGCTCACCAGCGTCCAGAAGTGCGTCCGCACGCCGGACATCGAAGAGGTCGGCAAGACCACCCGCCACGGCACGTTCTTCCAGATGTGCGGCAACTTCTCCTTCGGCGACTACTTCAAGGAAGGCGCCATCAAGTACGCCTGGGAGCTGCTCACCAGCTCCGTGGCGGACGGCGGCTACGGCCTGGAGCCGGAGAAGCTCTGGATCACCGTCTACCTCGACGACGACGAGGCCGAGCAGATCTGGCGCGACAAGATCGGCGTCCCGGCCGAGCGCATCCAGCGCCTGGGCAAGAAGGACAACTTCTGGTCCATGGGCGTCCCCGGTCCCTGCGGCCCGTGCTCCGAGATCAACTACGACCGCGGCCCCGAGTTCGGCGTCGAGGGCGGCCCGGCCGTCAACGACGAGCGCTACGTGGAGATCTGGAACCTGGTCTTCATGCAGTACGAGCGCGGCGCCGGCGACGGGAAGGAGGACTTCCCGATCCTCGGCGAGCTGCCGTCGAAGAACATCGACACCGGCCTCGGCCTCGAACGCCTCGCGATGATCCTGCAGGGCGTGCAGAACATGTACGAGACCGACACCCTGCGCGTCGTCATGGACAAGGCCACCCAGCTGACCGGCGTGCAGTACGGCGCCGCCCAGCACACGGACGTCTCGCTGCGCGTGGTCGCCGACCACATCCGCACCTCGACCATGCTCATCGGTGACGGCGTCACCCCCGGCAACGAGGGCCGCGGCTACGTGCTGCGCCGCATCATGCGCCGCGCCATCCGCAACATGCGCCTCATGGGCGCCACCGGTCCGGTCGTCCAGGACCTGATCAACGTCGTGATCGAGACGATGGGCCAGCAGTACCCGGAGCTCATCACCGACCGCAAGCGCATCGAGACCGTCGCCCTCGCCGAAGAGGCCGCCTTCCTGAAGGCCATCAAGGGCGGCACCAACATCCTCGACACCGCCGTGAGCGAGACCAAGGCCGCCGGCGGCACGGTCCTGTCCGGCGACAAGGCGTTCCTGCTCCACGATACCTGGGGCTTCCCGATCGACCTCACCCTGGAGATGGCCGCCGAGCAGGGCCTCTCCGTGGACGAGCCCGGCTTCCGCCGCCTGATGCAGGAGCAGCGCGACCGCGCCAAGGCCGACGCCAAGGCCAAGAAGACCGGCCACGCGGACATGTCCGCCTACCGGGAGATCGCCGACGGCTCCGGCGCCACCGAGTTCACCGGCTACGCCACCACGCAGGGCGAGTCCACCATCGTCGGCCTGCTGGTCAACGGCGTCTCCGCGCCCGCCGCCTCCGAGGGCGACGAGGTCGAGGTCGTCCTCGACCGCACCCCCTTCTACGCCGAGGGCGGCGGCCAGCTCGCCGACCAGGGCCGGATCAAGCTCGACACCGGCGCCGTCATCGAGGTCCGCGACGTCCAGCAGCCGGTCCCGGGCGTCTCCGTGCACAAGGGATCCGTGCAGGTCGGCGAGGTGACGGTGGGCGCTTCCGCGTACGCCGCCATCGATGTCAGGCGCCGCCGGGCCATCGCCCGCGCCCACTCGGCCACGCACCTGACCCACCAGGCGCTGCGCGACGCGCTCGGACCGACCGCCGCCCAGGCCGGTTCGGAGAACAGCCCCGGCCGCTTCCGCTTCGACTTCGGCTCCCCGAACGCCGTCCCCGGCTCGGTCCTCACCGACGTCGAGCAGAAGATCAACGACGTGCTCTCGCGCGAGCTCGAAGTGACCGCCGAGATCATGAGCATCGACGAGGCGAAGAAGCAGGGTGCCATCGCCGAGTTCGGCGAGAAGTACGGCGAGCGGGTCCGCGTCGTGACCATCGGCGACTTCTCCAAGGAGCTGTGCGGCGGCACGCACGTCGGCAACACCGCCCAGCTGGGCCTGGTGAAGCTGCTCGGCGAGTCCTCCATCGGGTCCGGCGTGCGCCGTGTGGAGGCCCTCGTCGGCGTCGACGCGTACAACTTCCTCGCGAAGGAGCACACGGTCGTCGCCCAGCTCCAGGAGCTGGTCAAGGGCCGTCCGGAGGAACTGCCGGAGAAGATCGCCGCCATGCTCGGCAAGCTGAAGGACGCCGAGAAGGAGATCGAGAAGTTCCGCGCGGAGAAGGTCCTCCAGGCCGCCGCCGGGCTCGCCCGGAACGCCCAGGACATCAAGGGTGTCGCCCTCGTCGTCGGCCAGGTGGCGGACGGCATCGGCGCCGACGACCTGCGCAAGCTGGTCCTCGACGTCCGCGGCCGCATCCCCGGCGACCGTCCGGCCGTCGTGGCCCTCTTCACCGTGGCGAACGACCGCCCGCTGACCGTGATCGCCACCAACGATGCCGCCCGCGAGCGCGGTCTCAAGGCCGGCGACCTGGTCCGCACGGCCGCCAAGACCCTCGGCGGCGGCGGTGGCGGCAAGCCGGACGTCGCCCAGGGCGGCGGCCAGAACCCGGCCGCAGTCCCGGAGGCCATCAGCGCCGTCGAGCGCCTCGTCGTCGAGACGGTCTGACGATGACTCTGCGCCGCGGCCGCCGACTGGCCATCGACGTCGGGGACGCCCGGATCGGGGTCGCGTCCTGCGACCCCGATGGGGTGTTGGCCACACCGGTGGAAACCGTTCCGGGCCGGGACATCCCCTTCGCCCACCGGCGGCTGCGGCAGCTCGTCGAGGAGTACGAGCCCCTCGAAGTCGTGGTCGGCCTCCCCCGCTCGCTCAGCGGGCGGGAGGGGCCGGCCGCGGCCAAGGTGCGCGCCTTCGCCGGCGAACTCGCCAAGGGCATCAAACCGGTGACGGTCCGTCTGGTGGACGAGCGGATGACCACGGTCACCGCCGCCCAAGGGCTGAGGGCCTCCGGCAGGAACGCCAAGAAGGGCAGGTCGGTCATCGACCAGGCCGCCGCTGTGGTGATCCTTCAGAACGCTCTTGAGACCGAACGGGTATCGGGTAATCCGCCTGGCGAGTGCGTCGAAGTGGTTGTCTGATCGCGATACGGTAACGTTCCGCGCGATGAGACGGCATTCGAACAGCCGTCGCCCACCGTCAAAGAGGCGGAACCGGGTGCCATGGACGACGGAGTCCTCGGCCCCGCGTCTCGCGGCTCTAGGGGACCGATGACTGAGTATGGCCGGGGCCGTGGCCCCGAACCCTGGCACCCTGAGGACCCCCTGTACGGGGACCAGGGGTGGACCGGGCACCAGACCCAGCAGGGCCAGGTGCCGTACGCCGGTGCGCCGCAGCAGGAGTACCAGCAGGAGCCCCAGTACCAGCAGCAGCATCCCCAGCAGCCGCAGTACCAGGATTACCAGGAGTACCAGCAGTACCCCGAATACCCGCAGCAGCAGTACGCGCAGCAGCAGTACGCCCAGCAGCCGCAGCAGCCGCAGCAGCAGGGGTACGCCCCGCAGCCGGCCCAGCAGCAGTACCAGCAGCAGCAGTACGCGCAGCCGCAGGGCGGGCCCCAGCAGCCGGTGTACGACAGCCAGGGCTGGGACACCGGCCAGGGCCAGTACACGGCCGCGGTGCAGACCGACCCGTACGCCGGAGCGAACTACGCCCAGCAGCCCTCGGTCGGCTACCCGGGGGAGACCCCGGACCTCTACGGCACGGACGAGGCCTTCCCGCCCCCGCAGCCCCCCGGCCGGCGCCACCTGGAGCCGGAACCGGTCGAGCAGGAGGAGCCCGAGGAGGACCTCCCGGTCGGCGGCGCCTCCGGCCGCGACGGCGACGACGACGGTGACGGCGACGAGCCCTCGGGCCGCCGCGGCGGCCGCTCGAAGGGCGGCAAGCCCAAGCAGCGCAGCGGCATGGCCTGCCTGATCGCGGCCGTGGTCATCCTCGGCGTGGTCGGCGGCGGCGGCTACTACGGCTACAGCTACCTCAAGGAGCGGTTCGCCCCCGCCGAGGACTTCGCCGGCGAGGGCGCCGGCGAAGTGGTCGACGTGGAGATCCCCAAGGGCGCGGGACTGGGCCAGATGGGCCGCATCCTCAAGGAGGCAGGCGTCGTCGCCAGCGCCCAGGCGTTCGTCGACGCGGCGAACGCCAACCCCAAGGGCAAGTCCATCCAGCCCGGTGTCTACCCGATGAACAAGAAGATGTCGGGTGCGGCCGCCGTCGCGCTGATGATCGACCCCACCAAGCTCAACGTGATCACCGTCACCGAGGGCATGCGCAACACCAAGGTGTACGAGGCGATCGACAAGAAGCTGGGCAAGCCGGAGGGCACCACCAAGGAGATCGCCCTGCGCGAGGCCAAGAACCTGGGGCTGCCGACCTGGGCGGGCAACAACCCCAAGCTCATGGACCCGCTCGAGGGCTTCCTGTTCCCGACGCGCTACGACCTCAGCAAGGACAGCACGCCCGAGTCCCTGCTCAGGCAGATGGTCAAGAACGCCTCCGACAAGTACCTGGAACTCGGCATCGAGGCCAAGGCCAAGGAGCTGGGGCTGGAGAACCCGCTCCAGGTCGTCACGGTCGCCAGCCTCGTCAACGCCGAGGGCAAGAACCACGACGACTTCCGCAAGATGTCCGAGGTCGTCTACAACCGCATGAAGAAGACCAACGACGTCACGAACCAGAAGATCGAGTTCGACTCGACGTACAACTACGCCAAGAACCAGAGCGAGATCAACTTCAACCTCAAGGAAGCCCAGGCGTTCAACAACCCGTACAACACCCACTTCATCAAGGGCCTGCCGGTCGGCCCGATCGGGAACCCGGGCATGGACGCGCTTACCGCTACGCTCAACCCGGACCACGGCGGCTGGATGTTCTTCGTGTCGGTCGACGGCAACACGACGACCTTCACCAAGACCTACGACGAGCACCTCAAGCTCGTCGCCGAGTTCCAGGAACGGCAGAAGCAGAAGAACGGCGGGTAGCAGGACATGACACGGATACGGGCCGCGGTGCTGGGTTCGCCCATCGAGCACTCGCTCTCACCGGTGCTGCACCGTGCCGCGTACCAGGAGCTCGGCCTCGACGACTGGTCCTACGACCGCTTCGAGATCGACGAGGCCGCGCTCCCCGGGTTCGTCTCCGGGCTCGGCCCCGAGTGGGCCGGGCTGTCGCTGACGATGCCGCTCAAGCGAGCGGTCATCCCGCTGCTGGACGGCGTCAGCGACACGGCTGCCTCCGTCGAGGCGGTCAACACGGTCGTCCTCACCGAGGACGGCCGTCGCCTGGGCGACAACACCGACATCCCCGGGATCGTCGCCGCGCTGCACGAGCGCGGCGTCGAGAAGGTGTCCTCGGCCGCCGTCCTCGGGGCCGGAGCCACCGCCTCCTCGGCGCTCGCGGCGCTCTCGCGGATCTGCTCCGGCGAGGTCACGGCGTACGTCCGCTCGTCGGCGCGCGCCGACGAGATGCGCCGGTGGGGCGAGCGGCTCGGCGTGGCCGTCCGCACCGCGCACTGGTCGGAGGCCGCCGGTGCGCTGGAGGCGCCCCTGGTCATCGCGACCACCCCGGCCGGAGCCACCGACGAACTGGCCGCGGCGGTCCCCAAGGACCCGGGCACCCTCTTCGACGTCCTCTACGACCCCTGGCCCACGGCCCTGGCAGCCGCCTGGTCGCGGCGCGGGGGCAATCTCCTGGGCGGCCTGGACCTGCTGGTGCACCAGGCGGTCCTCCAGGTCGAGCAGATGACCGGCCGCTCCCCGGCGCCGCTCGCGGTGATGCGGCGGGCGGGCCTCGCCGCCCTTTCGGGAGCCCACTGAGGATCCGGCGGCGAGGCCGGCCCCACCGCCGGAATGATCTTGGCGGAATCTTGTCCACTCGTCGGCAATATCGCCCGTTACCCTGTTCACCTGCATTTTTACAGGGGGTTGGGATGGACGGGACCGGCACGGACCAGACACTCGCGTCGAGGTGGGATGTCCCGCTGGCGCTGCTCGCCATGGTCAGAGTGGCCTTCGGGGACCTGCCGCTCTGGGCCAAGGCCGGCATTCTCGGACTCGTAGGTTCCGTGGGCGTGTGGACGGCGATCACCTGGCTCCGCGGGCGCCGCAGCCGGGTCGGCTGACCACCGGGGCGTCCGACAGCTGGACCGGGGCCCGTGAAACCGTGCCGGACGTGGGAGGATTCGGGTGGCGGGTCCGGGCCGCGCACCCGATCGCGCCGTCGCAGTACCAGGCGCGAGCATGAGGAGCATCGTTGAGCAGGTTGCGTTGGCTGACCGCGGGAGAGTCGCACGGACCGGCACTGGTCGCGACGCTGGAGGGTCTTCCCGCCGGCGTCCCGGTCACCACCGAGCTGGTGGCCGATCACCTGGCCCGGCGCCGACTGGGCTATGGCCGCGGTGCCCGCATGAAGTTCGAGCAGGACGAGATCACCTTCCTCGGCGGCGTCCGGCACGGACTGTCCCAGGGCGGCCCGGTCGCGGTCATGATCGGCAACACCGAGTGGCCCAAGTGGGAGACCGTCATGTCGGCCGACCCGGTCGACCCCGCGCTCCTCAAGGACACCGGCCGCAACGCGCCGCTGACCCGCCCGCGCCCCGGCCACGCCGACCTCGCGGGCATGCAGAAGTACGGCTTCGACGAGGCCCGGCCGATCCTGGAGCGCGCCAGCGCCCGGGAGACCGCCGCCCGCGTCGCCCTCGGCGCCGTCGCCCGCTCCTTCATCAAGGAGGTCGCGGGCATCGAGATCGTCTCCCACGTGGTGGAGCTGGCCGCGGCCAAGGCGCCCTACGGCGTCTACCCCACCCCCGCCGACGTCGACAAGCTCGACGCCGACCCGGTGCGCTGCCTCGACGCCGACGCGTCGAAGGCGATGGTCGCGGAGATCGACCAGGCCCACAAGGACGGCGACACCCTCGGCGGCGTCGTCGAGGTCCTCGCCTACGGCGTCCCGGTCGGCCTCGGCTCGCACGTCCACTGGGACCGCCGGCTCGACGCCCGCCTCGCCGGCGCCCTCATGGGCATCCAGGCCATCAAGGGCGTCGAGGTCGGCGACGGCTTCGAGCTCGCCCGCGTGCCCGGCTCGAAGGCGCACGACGAGATCGTCTCCACCCCCGAGGGCATCAAGCGCACCTCCGGCCGCTCCGGCGGCACGGAAGGCGGCCTGACCACCGGCGAACTGCTGCGCGTCCGCGCCGCGATGAAGCCCATCGCGACCGTCCCGCGCGCCCTCGCCACCGTCGACGTGGCCACCGGTGAAGCCGCGGTGGCCCACCACCAGCGCTCCGACGTGTGCGCCGTGCCCGCCGCCGGCATCGTCGCCGAGGCGATGGTCGCCCTCGTGCTGGCCGACGCCGTCGTCGAGAAGTTCGGCGGCGACTCGGTCCCCGAGACCCGCCGCAACGTCCGGTCCTACCTCGACAACCTGCAGATCCGGTGACGGGCGGACCGCTCGTCGTCCTCGTCGGACCCATGGGGTCCGGCAAGTCCACGGTGGGGGCGCTGCTCGCCGAGCGGCTCGGCGTCCCCTACCGGGACACCGACGCGGACATCGTCACGGCCCAGGGCCGGCCGATCTCCGACATCTTCGTCGACGAGGGCGAGCCGTACTTCCGCGAGCTGGAGCGGCAGGCCGTGGCAGCCGCCGTCTCCGAGCACACCGGGGTCCTCGCCCTCGGCGGCGGCGCCGTCCTCGACGAGGGCACCCGCGAGCTGCTGACCGGCCTGCCCGTCGCCTATCTCTCGATGGACGTCGAGGAAGCCGTCCGGCGCGTGGGCCTCGGCGCCGCGCGCCCGCTGCTCGCCGTCAACCCGCGCCGCCAGTGGCGCGAGCTGATGGAGGCCAGGCGCCCCCTCTACACCGAAGTCGCACGCGTCGTCGTGGCCACCGACGACCGCACCCCCGAAGAGGTCGCCCAGGCGGTCCTCGACGCTCTGGAGTTGAAGGACGTATGACAGACCAGGTGACGCGGATCCAGGTCGGCGCCAGCGCCGGACACGACGCGTACGACGTGCTGGTCGGGCGGCAGCTGCTCGGCGAGCTCGGCTCCCTGATCGGTACGAAGGCCCAGCGGGTCGCCGTGATCCACCCCGAGGCCCTCGCCTCGACCGGTGAGGCCCTGCGCGACGACCTCGCCGACCAGGGCTACGAGGCGATCGCCATCCAGGTGCCGAACGCCGAAGAGGCCAAGACGATCGAGGTCGCCGCGTACTGCTGGAAGGCACTCGGCCAGTCCGGCTTCACCCGCACCGACGTCATCGTCGGCGTCGGCGGCGGAGCCACCACCGACCTCGCGGGCTTCGTCGCGGCCAGCTGGCTGCGCGGCGTGCGCTGGGTCGCCGTACCGACCACCGTCCTGGCGATGGTGGACGCAGCCGTCGGCGGCAAGACCGGCATCAACACCGCCGAGGGCAAGAACCTCGTCGGCGCCTTCCACCCGCCGGCCGGAGTGCTCTGCGACCTGGCCGCGCTGGAATCGCTGCCGGTCAACGACTACGTCAGCGGCCTCGCCGAGATCATCAAGGCCGGATTCATCTCCGATCCGGTGATCCTCGACCTGATCGAGGAGGACCCGCAGGCGGCCCGTACGCCCGCAGGCCCACACACCGCCGAGCTGATCGTGCGCTCCATCCAGGTCAAGGCCGACGTCGTCTCCAGCGACCTCAAGGAATCGGGGCTGCGGGAGATCCTCAACTACGGCCACACCCTCGCGCACGCCATCGAGAAGAACGAGCGCTACAAGTGGCGGCACGGCGCGGCCGTGTCGGTCGGCATGGTCTTCGCCGCCGAACTCGGCCGGCTCGCCGGCCGCCTCGACGACGCCACCGCCGACCGGCACAAGGCGGTCCTCGCCTCCGTGGGACTGCCGCTGACCTACCGCGGCGACCAGTGGCCCAAGCTGCTCCAGACCATGCAGGTCGACAAGAAGTCCCGCGGCAACCTGCTGCGCTTCATCGTCCTCGACGGACTGGCCAAGCCGACCGTCCTGGAGGGCCCCGACCCGGCGCACCTGATCGCCGCCTACGGCGAGGTGTCGGCGTGAGCCGCCGCGTGCTCGTGCTGAACGGCCCGAACCTGGGCCGGCTCGGCTCGCGCGAGCCCGACGTGTACGGGGCCACCTCGTACGCCGGACTGGTGGAGAGCTGCCGCTCGCTGGGCGGGGAGCTCGGCTTCGACGTCGAGGTCCGCGAGACCAACGACGAGGGCGAGATGATCCGCTGGCTGCACGAGGCGGCGGACGGCAAACTCCCCGTGGTCATCAACCCGGGGGCCTTCACCCATTACTCGTACGGCATGCGGGACGCGGCCGCCCAGCGCACGGCGCCGCTGATCGAGGTGCACATCTCGAACCCGTACGCCCGCGAGGAGTTCCGGCACACCTCGGTCATCGCGGCCGTGGCGACCGGGACCGTGGCCGGTTTCGGGATCGGGTCCTACCGGCTGGCGCTGCGCGCGCTGGCGGACGAGCTCGACACCTGACACACCCTGCCCGGCGGCCTGGTGGACGGCCGGGCCTCCGCGGTCATATAACGTTCTCGCATCAGTCGCAGGAACGAGACGAAAGTGGCAGCGGATGCACCAAGGAGTGGGTGGCGGGGCCTGGGGGCAGCCGGGACAGCGTCCCTCGGCGCCCCCGCAGCCGCCTATACCCCCGGCACAGGGCTGGCCGGGTCCGCCCCCGCCCCAGTCCCCACCGCCGCCCCGGCACCAGGCCCCGCCCCAGGTGGCGCCCGTCCCGGAGGCCACCGGGCACATCCCGCTGCCGCCCGCGGTGGCGGGAACCGGCGGCGCCGTGCTCGCCGTACTGCTGATCGGGCCGGCCGGTGCCGGGAAGACCACCGTGGCCCGGCACTGGGCCAGCACCCGGCCCGTGCCGACCGCCCACGTCAGCCTGGACGACGTGCGCGAATGGGTCTGCTCCGGCTTCGCCGACCCCCAGGCCGGCTGGAACGAGCACTCCGAGGCGCAGTACCGGCTCGCCCGCCGCACCTGCGGCTTCGCGGCCCGCAACTACCTGGCCAACGGCATCTCCTGCATCCTCGACGACGCCGTCTTCCCCGACCGGCCCGTGGTGGGCCTGGGCGGCTGGAAGCGGCACGTGGGCCCGGCCCTGCTGCCGGTCGTGCTCCTGCCGGGCCTGGAGATCGTCCTGGAGCGCAACGCCGAACGCTCCGGCAACCGCCGGCTCTCCGACGAGGAGGTCGCCCGCATCCACGGCCGGATGGCCGGCTGGTACGGCTCCGGCCTGCCGATCATCGACAACTCCCACCTCGACGTCGAGGGCACCGCCCGCGCCCTCGACGAGGCCCTGGCCAGGGCCATGCCGGCGCCCGGCGGCTGGTGACCGCCGCTGGCGGAGCCCGGTCCGCCGGTGCCGCGGCGCGCCCCGTCCGGACGCGCTCGCCGGGCCGGATCCGCGGCGCGCTCGTACGCTCGAAGACATGTCAGACGTGTACGCCGCCCGTCGGGGCCTGCTTCGCGACCGATGCGCCGCCGCGGGGAACGCCGCAGCGCTGATCACGCGTCCGGCGAACGTCCGCTACCTCTCCGGGGCGTCACCGCTCGGCGCCGTACTCCTCGTCGGCCCGACCGAGGACGCGATGTTCTGCGTCGCCGCACCCACCGGGGAGGTCGACGAGGGCCGCCTCGACGAACACCTCCGGGTCACCGTGCTGGCCGCCCGCGGCGGGGACCCCGCCGTCGCGGCGGCCGACGCCGCCTCCTCCGTCCGCGCCGACTCGCTCGCGGTGGAGGAGCACCACCTCACCGTCGCCCGGCACCGGGCCCTGCGCTCCGTCGCGCCCAAGCTGCGCCTCGCCGACCTCGGTACGGCCGTGGAACAGCAGCGCCTCGTCAAGGACGAGGGGGAGATCGCCTGCCTGAGGATCGCCGCCGAGATCGCCGACCAGGCGCTGGGCGAGCTGCTGGAGTCCATCCTCGTCGGACGCACCGAACGCCACCTCGCCCTGGAGCTGGAGCGGCGCCTGGTCGACCACGGGGCGGACGGCCCCGCCTTCCCGACCTCCGTCGGCACCGGCCCGCACTCCGGTCGCTCCCGGCACCGGCCCTCCGACCGCAGGGTGGAGGAGGGGGACTTCCTCTCGGTCTGCCTCGGCGCCAACTACCGCGGCTACCGGTGCGAGATCGGCCGGACCTTCGTCATCGGCACCACCCCCGCCGACTGGCAGATCGAGCTCTACGACTGCGTCTTCACCGCCCAGCGGGCCGGCCGCGAGGCACTCCTGCCGGGTGCCGCCTACCGGGAGGTGGACCACGCGGCCCGGTCCGTACTGGACAGCGCTGGCCACGCGGAGGCCCTTGCTCCATGGACGGGACACGGCGTCGGCCTCGAAATCGACGAGGACCCGCAGCTTGCACCTACGGCCATGGGTAAACTGGACGCTTGCGTGCCGGTCACCGTCGAACCGGGGGTTCACCTCCCCGGCCGGGGAGGTGTCCGGATCGATGACACGCTCGTCGTACGCCCCGAGGCGGACGGCGGTCCCGAGCTACTCACCATTACGACCAAGGAGCTGCTCGCGCTCTAGCCCGCACTGCCGGGTGGTGCGCGCACCCGTGGTCTTCCAGTGCAGGAGATTCCGCAACCGTGGCTTCCACGAACGACCTCAAGAACGGCATGGTGCTCAAGCTCGACGGTGACCAGCTCTGGTCCGTCGTCGAGTTCCAGCACGTCAAGCCCGGCAAGGGCCCGGCCTTCGTGCGCACCAAGCTCAAGCACGTGCTTTCCGGCAAGGTCGTCGACAAGACCTTCAACGCCGGCACGAAGGTCGAGACCGCCACCATCGACCGCCGTGACATGCAGTTCTCGTACATGGACGGCGAGTACTTCGTCTTCATGGACATGCAGACCTACGACCAGCTGATGGTCGACCCCAAGGCCGTCGGCGACGCCGCCAACTTCCTCATCGAGGGCTTCACCGCCTCCGTCGCGCAGCACGAGGGCTCGGTGCTCTACGTCGAGCTCCCGGCCGCGGTCGAGCTGACCATCGAGCACACCGACCCGGGCGTCCAGGGCGACCGCTCCACCGGCGGCACCAAGCCGGCGAAGCTGGAGACCGGCCACGAGATCCAGGTCCCGCTCTTCGTCAACACGGGTGAGAAGGTCAAGGTCGACACCCGCACCAGCGACTACCTCGGCCGGGTGAACAGCTAACCGTGGCTGCCCGGAGCAACGCGCGCAAGCGCGCCTTCCAGATCCTCTTCGAGGCCGACCAGCGCGGGGTGTCCGTCCGCGAGGTCCTCGCGGACTGGATCCGCCACGCGCGCTCGGACGACCGGCAGCCGCCGGTCAGCGCCTTCACGATGGATCTCGTCGAGGGTTACGCCGACAAGGTGAACCGGATCGACGACCTGATCGTCACCTACGCCGTGGACTGGGACCTCGACCGCATGCCGGCCGCGGACCGGAACATCGTGCGGCTCGGTGCCTATGAGCTGATCTGGGTGGACGACACCCCGGACGCCGTGGCCATCGACGAGGCCGTCCAGCTGGCCAAGGAGTTCTCGACGGACGAGTCCCCCTCGTTCGTGAACGGGCTGCTGGCCCGTTTCAAGGACCTGAAGCCGAGCCTGCGGCGCAGCGAGAGCTGACCGCACGCCGCCCCACAGCAGCACCGGCACCACCGACGGAAGGGCCCGCAGCGCGCACGCTGCGGGCCCTTCCGTCGGTGGTGGAAAGACGGTGGCGGCCGGACCCCCGCAGGGGTCCGGCC
>NZ_MQUR01000047.1 GCF_001953875.1 Streptomyces amritsarensis | reverse complement strand
CCGGCCGGCCGCCGCCCGCGGTGGCCGGCACGACCGCGGCGACGCCGTCCGTGCCCTCGGCGGCCGCCCGTACCTCGGCGGCCCGGTCGGCGTTCGCGATGACGACGGCCGGATTGCCCGAGCCGCCGGGGAAGTGCCGGGCCAAGGTCTGCTGCGCCCCGACCGAGGGCGCGTCGTTGACGAAGATCTCGTCCAACGGCACGCCCTTGGACGACAGCGCGGGGGAGAAGCCGGCCAGCACCACCAGCAGCACGGAGGCGGAGACCCACACGCGGCGCGGCGCCCGGTCGATCAGAGCGGCGACACGGCGCCACACCCGGTGCCCCTCGGCCGAGGCGTCGGCCGGGCCGGGCACCGCCGGCCAGTACGCGGTGCGGCCCAGCAGGACCAGGACGGCCGGCAGGAAGGTCAGCGAGCTCAGCACCGCGCAGACGATCCCGATCGCGCCGACCGGCCCGAGCGCCCGGTTGTTGGTCAGGTCGCTCGCCAGCAGCGCCAGCAGCCCCAGCGCCACGGTCGCCGCGCTGGCCGTGACCGCCCCGGCCGACCGGCGCACCGCGGCCACCGCCGCGTCCGCCCGGTCGCCCCGTACGGCGAGCTCCTCGCGGAAGCGCGCCGCGACGAGCAGGGCGTAGTCGGTCGAGGCCCCGATCACCAGGATCGACAGGATCCCCTGGACCTGGCCGTCCACCCGGACGGCCCCGCGGGCCGCCAGCGCGTAGACCACCGCGCAGGCCAGGCCCAGGGCGAACACCGCACTGACGATGATCACCAGGGGCAGCAGGACGCTGCGGTAGACCAGCAGCAGGATCAACAGCACCGCCCCCAGGGCCACACCCACCAGCAGCCCGTCGATCCCCGCGAACGCGTCGGACAGGTCCGCCTGGGTGGCCGCCGGGCCGGCGATCCCGACCGAGGTGCCCGGCACCCGCTGCGCCGCCTGGCGCACCTCGTCGAGGACCGCCGGGAGTTCCTCGCCCAGGTCCGGTGCGAGCGGCACGACGGCCTGGACGGCGAGCCCGTCGTCGGAGACGACGGCCGGTGAGGGCGGGGCGGTGATCCCGGGCCGGCCGGCGAGACCCGCGACGGCCCGGGTGGCCGCCTCCTGCTGCCCGACGGTCACCCGGGCCCCGTTCGACGTCCACACCACGATGGCCGGGACGGACTGCGCCTCCTCGAACGCCCTGCGGGCTTCGAGGACCTTCGTCGACTCGGCGCTGCGCGGCAGGAACGCCGCCTGGTCGTTGGTGGCGACCTCGCCCAGCTTCCCGGCGTACGGTCCCAGCGTCCCGCCGATGCCGAGCCAGACGAGCAGCAGGGCGAGCGGAACGATCCAGCGGGCCCAGCGCGGTGCGTTTCTCAAGGAGAGCCCCTTGGCCGTGATGTGTGAGGGAGTCGGACGGACAGCATCCATGCCGAGGGACCCGCCGGCGGCGGCCCCTCGCCACCACTTCCGGGCGAGGACCCGATCGGGTTGCACTTCGCCGCACGCAATCCCGATCCGCCGGTCATCGGCGGAGCCCGGAGCCCGGAGCCCGGAGCCCGGAGCCCGGAGCCCGGAGCCCGGAGCCCGGAGCCCGGAGCCCGGAGCCTGGGGGCCCCGGCGCCCGGAGCCCCGGGGCGCGTGACGCAGCCGCCGTGCGGGTGAATGCGGCGGGTACCGGCCACCGGGTGCCTTGGATGGGCCCGTACGACGCGGACGGAACCTCCCGACACCCCGACGCCCCGACACCCGACGACCCGCTCCCGGAGACCGGTATGAGGAAGATCAAGGCGCAGTTGTTCATCTCGCTCGACGGCGTCGTCGAGGCCCCCGACCAGTGGCACTTCCCCTACTTCGACGAGGAGATGGGCGCCGCCGTCGACGCCACCCTCGGCCGGGCCGACACCTTGCTGCTGGGGCGCAGGACGTACGACAGCTTCGCGGGAGCCTGGCCGGACCGGGAAGCGGCCGGCGGGGAGGACGCCCCGTTCGCCAAGGTGCTGGGCGACGCCCGCAAGATCGTGGTCTCGAACAGGCCGCTCGACCTCACCTGGCGCAACTCCGAGCAGTTGGCCGGCGACCTCGCCGCCGGGGTCGCCGCCCTGCGGGAGGAACCGGGCACGGACACACCGGTGTGGATCAGCGGGTCGGTCTCCGTCGTACGCCAACTGGCGGCCGCCGGGCTCCTGGACGAGCTGAACCTCCTGCTGCACCCGATTGCCGTGCGCGGCGGCATGCACCTGTTCGAGCAGGACGCGGCGCCGCTGCCGCTGGAACTGCTGTCCGCCGAGACCTTCCGAACCGGTGTGCTGAACCTCTTCTACGCCGTGGCCGCCGCACCCGGCGGGGCCACGTACGAGGACGCCAAGACCCACCTGCCCCAGCAGTAGGGCGTGGCACGCCGGCGGGGGTGGGGAGCGGGCCGTGCCTTCGTGGTCGCGGCACTGGCGGGGTGTCTGGTCGGGCTGGTCGGGGGCGCGTTCCGGTGGTGCCTGGAACACGCCGATCTGCTGAGGGCCTCGGTCCTGGAGGTGGCCGCCGGGCCGGGCGGGGCGGGCCGGCTGATCCCCGTCGCCCTGACCGCGGCGGGCGCGGCCCTGGCCTGCCTGATCGCCTTGCGGGTCCCGCATGCCGCGGGCAGCGGCATCCAGCACGTGGAAGCCGTGTGGCGGCAGGAGGCCGAGGCCCGGTCGGCCTGGCTGTTGCCGGCGAAGTTCGCGGGCGGGCTCGTCGCGATCGGCTCGGGCCTGGTCCTGGGCCGCGAGGGGCCCATCGTCCACATGGGCGCCGCGATCGGGTCCGGCGCGGGCAGGCGCGGCCGGCTGGACGCCGAGGACGCCCGCATGCTGCACACCGCGCTCGGTGGGGCGGGCCTGGCGGTGGCCTTCACCGCCCCGCTGGGCGGGCTGGTGTTCGTCTGCGAGGAGGTGACCGGCACGGTGCGGCCCCGCCTCGTGCTGCTCACGCTGGCCGGGACGGTCACCGCGGTGGCCGCCTCCGGACTGATCGTGGGCGACGCCCTCGTCCTTCCCATGTCGGCCGTTGCGGCCCCACCGCTGTGGATGCTGCCGGTCTTCCTGCTGTTCGGGGTGGCCGCCGGAGCGCTGGGCGCCGCGTACAGTGCGCTGGTCGTCCGGACCCTGGAGGTGTGCGACCGGCTCACCCGGGTACCCCTCGTGGTCCGCGCGGCCGTCATCGGAGCCCTGGTCGGGGCGCTGATGGCTTTCGACCCGCTCCTCACCGGCGGCGGCGACCAGTTGAGCGAGCGGCTGCTGGCGGGTGGGAGCCTGAGCGCCGCGGCCCTGGTCCTCTGCCTCGCCGTACGGTTCGTGGCGGGCCCGCTCAGCTATGCGGCGGCGACGCCCGGCGGGCTGTTCGCCCCGCTGCTGGCCCTGGGAGCCCTGTGGGGGACCTTCACCCACGAGCTCGCCTCCCCGCTGCTGCCGGCCGGGGCGGCGGGTCCGGCTGCGTTCGCCGTGGTGGGGATGGCCGCCGTCTTCACCGGGGTGGTGCGGGCGCCGCTCACCGGTGTCGTCCTGGTGGCGGAGATGACCGGCGCCGGCGTGCTCCTGCTGCCCCTGCTGACGGCTTGCTTCGCCGCGGCCGTGACGGCGGACCGGCTGGGGAGCCCGCCCGTCTACGACACCCTGCGGCGGCGCATGCTGCAACGGGCCTGAGGGCCGCCGGGCCCACGCGCGGCAGGGGCGCCGGTCGGGGGCGGGGCGGCGACCGCTACCGTCGTGCTCCGAGGAGGGAGCCACATGCCCCGCACGTTCAGCGTCCATGACACCGTCTTCGTCGCGGCCGACCCGTCGACGGTCTACCAGCACGTCTCCGACCCCGCCCTGATGGGCCGTTGGAGCCCGGAGAACCTGGGCGCCATCCCGGCGGAGGGACCCGGCACCGCGACCCGGGTCGGGATGGTCTTCGACGGACGCAACAAGCGCGGACCGCTGCGCTGGACGACCCGCTGCACGGTGACGGCCGCCGACCCGGACCGGCTCTTCCGGTTCAGGGTCCATGCCATTGGACTGCGACGCCCTTGGCTGCCCGGCCCGATCGCCACGTGGGAGTACCGCTTCGCCGCCGTGCCCGGCGGCACCGAGGTGACGGAGACGTGGACCGACGACCGCCGCGGCTGGCCCGACCTGGTGGCCGACACGTTCGACAGGATCGCGACGAGGGGCCACACCTTCGCCGAGTTCCAGCGGAAGAACATCCGGACCACCCTGCGCAACCTGAAGGCGCAACTGGAGGCCGGCCCCACCACCCCGTAGCCGCGGCCACTGCCGTTTTCCCAGCGTGGCCACGGCATCCACAGAGTGGTCCCGGCCGTTCGCGATGTCGGTGACGTGGAGGCCGGTGGGCCGTCGGACGTCGGCCGCGTCGGCCGGGGACCAGTCGTCAAAGGGGGCCGTCGTCCGCCGGGTCCGACTCCTTCTCGGGCTGGCCGGCCGTGTACGCCAGGGCCCCGATCGCCGCGGCCACCACCACGGCGGCGGCAGCCAGGAAGGCCGCGGCGCCGTCCGGAGCCGCGCGCGGGGGAGGGGATCCGCCTCCGCCGACCCGCCGGTCCGGCAGACCCGTCGCCCCGTTCGTCGGCCGGACGGCCAGGCCCGCGTCCACCGCCGCAGAGGCCCGCGCGAGCAGACAGCCCGCGACGGTCGGCGGCAGCCACGCCGAACCGTATGGCCGGAGCACGCTCACCCGGCAGCCCGGCCCGCTCAGCCCGCCCGGCCCGCTTTTCTCGCGGCCCGCTGCCCCGGCGGTGGGGCGTGCGGCCGGGCGGGTGACTTCTGCCCGCACCGCGGGCCGGGTACGCCGCACCGCACGCGGGTCGGCGTGAGGATGCACGGGCCGGGCGGATGTCGTCGGGGACCTCGACCGGCGGACGTCGCCGGTACCCGGACCCGACCAGTACGGAGCGGTGAGCCCCCCATGAGCAGCGCGATCGGCCTGTCGGAAAGCTGCCTCGCCGCCCTCCACCACCTGAGGGAGCAGCGGGAGGTCAACACCGTGGTGCTCCGCCACGAGCACCCTGCAGACGTGCTGGTCCCCGAGCTGGAGGGCAACCTGACCCATGACGAACTGGTTCAGGGCCTGCCCTCGGACGAGCCCCGGCTGGTCGTCCACGAGCTCTCCTTCGCCAGCCCGGAGGGCACGCGGAGGAACGAACTCCTGCTGATCCTCTGGATGCCGCCGGCGGCCGAGGCACAGGAGGAGGCCTACACCGCCGGGTACACGGCGCTGAAGGAGTACCTCGCCGACGTTCACGTCCACCTCACCGCCAGGCGCGCGGACCAACTGGCGTACCGCAGGCTCGTCGCCCTGGCCGGCTGAGCCGGTCCCCGCGTCCGCGACCGCGCAGCCGGGTCCCGGCTACGCGTGCGCCGCCGTGGAGCAACCGGTCCACGGTCCGGGAGACTTCGTGGGGCCCGTCCGCGAGCGGGGTACGTACTGCGGGTCGACGCGACCCAGCCGCGCGTGGCCGCTCCCGTGGCCGACGGGCCGGCCGGCCGGCCCGTCGTGGGCGCCGTCGCACGGCCGCTTCGTGATCACGAAGCTCCATGCTGCGCGGCGCGGTGAACTCCCGCCGTAGGGTGGGGGAAAACCGGATCGAGGAGGACACACGTGGCGGACATAATGATCGCGCAGACGACCGTGAACGACGAGGAGAAGGCCTACGAGATGGCGCAGGGCGCCGTGGAGGCCAGGCTGGCGGCCGCCGCCGACGTCGAGGCGCGGATGACCCTCTTCCACTGGCACAAGAACGCCCTGCGTCACGAACGCGGCTACCGGGTCTCCTTCACCACCACCACGGAGCGGGTCGCGGCCCTGGAGGACTGGGTGCACGAGCGCCACCCGCACGGCACGCCCCAGTGGATCGTGCTCCCGGCCGCCGGGACCTCGCAGCAGTACCTGGCCTGGGCGGTGAAGGAGACCACCGCGCGCTAGCCGCTTACCGGCCCGGTCTAAGGTCGGTCCCGTGACCGAACTCCCCACCCACCTCCGTGCGACGTCCGACGCCTACGACGCCGTCGTCGTCCTCTACGCGGACCTCGCCCGCGACTTGCTCGACGGTGCTCCGCTGGACCGCTCGGTCCTCGCCGCGTTCGCCGACCTCACCCGGACCACCGGTGCCGGTCCCGTGGCGGAGCTGGGCTGCGGGCCGGGCTACGTGACGGCGCACCTGCGCGACCTGGGGCTGGACGTCTTCGGCGTCGACCTCTCGCCGGCCATGGTCGACTTCGCCCGCGGGGCCCACCCGGACCTGAGGTTCGACGTCGGTTCGATGGACGCACTGGACCTCGCCGACGGCGCGCTCGGCGGCATCGTGTCCTGGTACTCGGTGATCCACACCCCGCCGCGGGAACTCCCCTCCTACCTGGCGGAGTTCCGTCGCGTGCTGGCCCCCGGCGGGACTCTCCTGCTCGCCTTCTTCGAGGCCGAAGGCGGTCCGCCGGCGCCGTTCGACCACAAGGTGACGACCGCCTACCGGTGGCCGATCGACGACCTCGCCGGGATGGCCCGCGACGCCGGGTTCGCCGAGGTCGGGCGGATGCTCCGGGAGCCCGGCGCGCAGGAGCGCTTCCGCAGGGGCCACCTCCTGATGCGGGCGGAGGACCCCCGGGCGCGCATCCGGGCCTGAACCTTGAGGCGCCGGTGGGAGGGCCGACCCGGCGAAAATCACCCGCCGCGGCAGGCGCAGTCGCGGCGACCCCGTGCGTCCACGCCGGCGACGACCGGACGGGGCCGGACACCGCCTCCCTCCGCCTGTGGCAGGACAAGGGCGTACCCGTCGAACTCACCGCCGGGGACAACTGGTGGTCCAACGGCCCCCTCGGCCCCTGCGGCCGCAACGACCCGTGGCGCCGGCACGTACCGGCCCTGTGGGACCTGGTCGCAGACCACGCTGCGCGTGGTCTGCGACCACCTGCGCTCGGCCGTCGTGGTCCTCGGCGACGGGGTCCGCCCCGCCCACACCGGGCGGGGCTACGTGCTGCGACGGCTGGTGCGGCGCGTGCTCACCCTGCTGTGGCGGGACGACCCCTCGCGCGGCGTCGGAGACCTCCCGGAGGACGTGGTCCGGCGCACCCCTGGACCACTTCCGGCAGGTGCTCGCCCGCCCCCGCTTCCGAGGACCGCTGACCGAGGAGGACCTCCACCACCTCCACGACACCCACGGTCTGCCGAGCGACCTGGTCACCATCCTGCGCCGGCAGTAGCCGAGCACCGGTGCGGCCTGCGCCCGGCGGCGGGAGACTGGTGCTGGACAGCCTTGAGCAGCGGCTCCGGCCCCGCCGGCCCGGAGCGGACCGCGGGAGGATCCATGACGGCGCTCGGTGACCTGGTCGAGATCGACGACAGGACCCTCCTGGTCCTCGGCCGGGAGCTGGACCTCGCGCCTGATCAGCCGGACATCGGCAACGCCCTGGTCCACCGGGCCGGCGACACCCTGGTGCTCGTCGACACCGGCGTCACGACGCCCTTCCGCACGGCGCTGCGGACGGCGGCCGACCGCGTCGGGCCCTGGTCCCGGGCGCTGGTCCTGACCACGCACGGCCACCTCGACCACGTCGGCAACAACGACCTCGCCGACGAGCTCGGCGTGCCCGTGGAGCACTGCGTCCCCGCCCGCGACCTCGACCAGATGCGGGACCCGGAGTCCTACTGGGTGCGGTCCTTCGAGCGCGTCGCCTGGGCGGCGCCGCTGCCGGCGTCCGAGCTGGCCGGCAAGGTGGTGTCGCTCTTCGAGCCGATGCGGCCCTTCGCCGCGGCGACCCGGACGTACGAGGAACGGCCCCTGGAGCAGATCCGGATCGGTTCGCAGAGGTTCACCGGCTGGACCTTCGCCGACGGCGCGGTCCGGGTGCTGCGCAGCCAGGGCCACTGCGCCGGGCACGTGATCGTGCACCTGAGGGACCACGGCGTCCTGCACCTGTCCGACGAGGGCAACGGCGCCTGCGGCGCGATGTACGACGCCGACCAGCTCAAGATCCAGAGCGTGCTCGGCGCCGTCGCCGGCCTCTTCGAGGAGGGGGAGGCCGCGGTCCTCACCGACGGCCACACCTTCGCCGTGCGCCGCGGCGCCGAGGCGGTGTCCCATCTGGACGGGCTGCTGGAGCAGGCCACCGCCCTGCAGGCGGCGGCCCTCGGCCTGACGGGCGAGGTCGGGCGGATCGTCCCGAGCACGTTCGCCACCCGCTACGCGCAGGCCGTTGCCGAGCTCGGCGTGGGCGGCGCCAACCCCAACCCGCTGTTCACCGCGATGATGGCGCTCAACGAGCTCGGCGAGCTGGGCCTGCGCCCTGTCCCGGGCGCCGACGCCGACGCACCCTGGTCCCGCCCCGCGCTCCGCACCCCCGAACCGCCCCGGTAGCGGCCCCGCACGGCAGCGTACGGGAGGCCTGCCGGCCCGCGGGGATACCTCCTGTTGGGTCCGGGAGCCGTCAGGCCCCTGACGTTGTGCCAGGTCCGTCCCTCGGGCCCGACCGCCACGACCTGGGCCGGGCCGTCGGGCGTTTCGGCGATGTTCGAGGGAGCCGGCCCCCGTGGCGGGGGTGGTGACGCCCCGCGGGGGCCCGTATCCGGTCAAGGAGCCGTCCGGCCGCCGCCGTTGGGGTACCCGATCCCGTCGATGCCGATCGCCAGGACCTGCGAGGCCCGTCGGGCATGCCGGTGATCGCCGGAGGCGGAGATCCGCCGCACTCCGGCGGGGGCGCCGAAGGCGACGTAGACGGCCTACCGCCGGGAGCGCTGGGCGTCGACGATCTGCCGCACGGAGCCGTCGACGTCCGCCCGGGCCTGGATCCGCTCGGCGAAGCCGGGGAACTGCCCGGCGATGGCGCTGAGCAGCCGCAGCTCCAGCGGCGCGACGTTGACCTCGCACAGGTCGCGTCGGACGGCCCGCACGACGCCGTCGGCGACCTGCCCGGGCGTGACGGTCCTGATGCCGTTCGGTGTGGCGGCGCCGGTCGCCGCGAACATCCCCGCGTCGCGGACGAAGCCGGGCTGGACCAGGGACACCCCCACGCCCCTGCCCCTGAGCTCCTGGCGCAGGGCGAGCGCGAAGCCGCGCAGCCCGAACTTCGTCGCGTTGTACAGGGAGGTCGATTTGGTCGCCGCCTTGCCGGAGATGGACCCGACCAGCACGATGTGGCCGCGGCCGCGCGCCACCATGTGCTCCGCGAGCAGCCGGGACAACAGGACGGGCGCCCGCAGGTTGACGTCGAGGGCGCGGTCGAGCTGCTCCTCCGTGTAGTCCAGGAGGTCGCCGCTGGCGGGCAGTGCGGCGTTCGCCACGAGGACGTCCGTGTCGGCGCAGGTCTCCGCGAGGCGCACGACGTCCGACCGGACGGCCAGATCGGCGATCACGGCCGCGGCCCCGCAGGCGTCCGCGGCGGACTTGAGGGCGGCCTCCTGCCGGCCCGTGACCGTGAGGCGGGCCCCTTGCGCGGTCAGTCGCGCGGCCAGGGCCGCGCCGATGCCTCCGGTGGCCCCGGTGAGCAGAACGTTCGATCCGGACATCTCCACGACGACTCCCGTGCGGCGGTGCGGCGTTCCCTACTGTTCGTTCGAACGAACAGTAGGGATGGCGTCGCTGCTTGTCCACACCCCGGTCGCCCGACTCCCCGACCCGTACGGGCGGCCGCACCGGGCGATGGGGCAGAATGCGGACGTGTCCCACGCCTCCGCCACCCGCCAGAACATCATCGACGCCGTACTGCGGATCATCGGGCAGGACGGCATCGCGGCCGTCACCAACCGGCGGATCGCCAAGGAGGCCGCGGTCTCCCTCGGCTCCGTCACCTACCACTTCGCGACCCAGCACGAGCTGCTGCGCGAGAGCCTGCTGCACTTCGTGGCCGAGGAGACCCGGCACTTCACGGCGCTGGCCGACGAATGCACCGACGAGCACTTCGACATCGGCCAGGCCGCAGAGGTGGTGGCGCAGGTCGCGGGCGGCAACGCCTTCGACAGCCGCCACATAGCGCCCTTCGAGCTGTACGTGCAGGCCGGCCGCGACGAACGGCTGCGGGCCGCGGCGGCCGACTGCTTCGCCGCCTACGACCTGCTGGCCACCCGGATCCTGACCCAACTGGGCGTCCAGGACCCCGAACGCCTGGCCGGGGCGGCCGTCGCCCTGGTCTTCGGGCAGCAACTGCGCCGCCTGGCCACGGGCGCCCCCGCCGAGGACCTCGTCGACACCCTGTTGATCCTCACGAGGCTCACCCCGGCGCAGACCCCGTAGCCGAGGGCGGGCGACCGCGCGGGAAGCCGCCGCCGTACATGCGTCCGGGGCAGGCCGGGCAGGCCTGGGCACATGGGCCCGGAGGCGGCCTCAGTACGCGCGTCCCACGTGCGCCAGGGCCTGCTTCAGCAGCACCGCGTGGCCGCCCGGCATCTCGCCCTGCACGGCCGCCGAAGCCGCCTCCTGCGGGCTGAACCACACCAGGTCCAGGGCGTCCTGCCGGGGACGGCAGTCGCCCGTCACCGGTACCACGTAGGCCAGGGACACCGCGTGCTGGCGCGGGTCGTGGAACGGGGTGATCCCGGCCGTGGGGAAGTACTCGGCCACCGTGAAGGGTTGAAGGGAGGCCGGCACCAGGGGCAGGGCCACCGGACCCAGGTCCTTCTCCAGGTGGCGCAGCAGCGCGTCACGGATCCGCTCGTGGTGCATGACACGGCCGGACACCAGCGTCCGGCTGATCGTCCCGTCCGCGCCGATCCGCAGGAGCAGCCCGACGCTGGTGACTTCACCGGTCTCGTCGACGCGCACGGGGACGGCCTCGACGTACAGGATCGGCATCTGGGCCCTGGCCGCGTCCAGCTCGTCACTGGTCAGCCAGCCTGGCGTAGTTTCGGTCATGTCAGCCATTTCTTGATCATACTTTCCGGAGGGGGCCTTGGCCCAGATCACGCGTCCATCGGTCATCGACAGGCCGTCAGGATGCCGTGGACGCGGGGAGTTGACGGGCCGTCGGGACGGTGTGCGCCCCGTCCGCCATGACCGAAAAGCTGCATTCGCGGACACTCGGGCGCATATCCTCACTTCCCATGGCGGGGGCGTCGTATACCTGGAGGCACGATGAGTGAGCGGCCGGTCCTTCTTCCCTACGCCGACCCGGCATTCCTCGCGGATCCCTTCCCGCTGTACCGGCAACTGCGCGAGGAAGGGCCCGTGCGCCGCGTCGTCGCCGCGGGCGGGCTGGACGCCTGGCTCGTCACCCGCTACGAGGACGCGCTCGCTGCCCTGTCCGACCCCCGCCTCAGCAGTGACGTACGCGATGCCTCGGACCCCCGGCTCCTGGCCCAGCTGCCCGGCACGGAGCGCGAGTCGATGCTCAGCAACATGCTCCGCAGCGACCCGCCCGACCACACCCGCCTGCGCCGCCTGGTCTCCAAGGCGTTCACCGCCCGCAGGGTCGCGCAGATGCGGCCCCGGATCCAGGCCGTCACCGACAGCCTCCTCGACAGGATCGCCCCGGCCGGTCGCGCCGACCTCGTCGCGGACTTCGCGCTGCCGCTGCCCGTCACCGTCATCGGCGAACTCCTCGGCGTACCACCGGACGACCGCCTCGACTTCCAACACTGGACCGACCGCATGATCATGCGGGGCGCCGAGCCGCCGGACCCCGCAGTCGTGGACGAGGCATGGCAGCACATGCGCGCCTACGTGACCGGCCTCATCGGGGACAAACGCGCACACCCCGGCGACGACCTGCTCAGCGGACTGATCTCCGCCCGGGACGAGGAACGGCGCCTGAGCGAGGACGAGCTCATCGCCATGGTCTTCCTGCTGCTCGCCGCCGGCTACATCACCACGGTCAACCTGATCGGCGCAGGCATCGCCATGCTCCTCGCCCACCCCGGCCAGCTCGCCCTCCTGCGCTCCCGACCCGAGCTCCTGGAAAGCGCGATCGAGGAGTTCCTCCGCTACGACGGGCCGGTCAACCCCGGCATCGCCCGCTTCGCCCGCGAGGACGTCGAGATCGCGGGTACGGCCGTCCCGCGCGGCGCGACCGTCCTGATCGCGTCCGCCATCGCCGACCGCGACCCGGCACGGTTCCCGGACCCCGACCGCCTCGACATCACCCGGCAGGACAACGCCCACCTCGCCTTCGGCCACGGCGTCCACTACTGCCTGGGCGCACCGCTGGCCCGCCTGGAGGGGAACATCGCGATCGGCACCGCGCTGCGCCGCCTGCCCGGACTCGCCCTCGCCGTGGAGCCGGACGAGATCCGCTGGCGCCCGGGCGGGCTGCGCGGCCCCCTGAGCCTCCCCGTGACCTTCGGCACCGGTGCCTAGACGGTCCGGTCGGCCGCCGGCGGCATACTGGACGGGCTTGTCCACGGCAGGCCGTGCCCGGTGCCGGCGAGGGAGGGCCCGATGACGAACCTCTTCTTCGAGAGCGGCAGCCTCGATGCCACGGAGGCGTTCCTGTCCGCCGCCTACACCCCCATGCAGATCGGCGGGCGCCCCGCGGACACCAAGGCGCGGATCTCCCGTACCGCCGTCGGCGGGCTGAGCGTGGACCGACTCTCGTTCGGCTACACGATGGGCTACGACGCGGGATGCCTGGGCAAGGTGTGCCTGGTGACGATGCACAGCGGAACCATCGTGGACACCACCGGAGGCCGCGAGGAGGTCTTCGGCCCCGGCGAGACCTTCCTCATCGCCCCGCCCGACCGGCCGTACGCGGGGCAGGTGCGCGAAGCCCGCTACACGATCACTATGTTCGACCCCCGCCTGCTGGGCCGGGTCGCCTCCGTCCCCGACGGCAAGGGCGTACGGATCACCGGCCCCCGGGCCGTCGGCCCGGCCGAGAACCGGCGGCTCGGCGCGGCCGTCGCCTACCTCCGCGACCACGTCCTCGACGACGGCACGGCATCCGCAGACCCCGACGGGCTGCTGGTCTCGACGGCCGCCCAGCACCTGGCGGCCACGGTGCTGCGCACGCTGCCGAACACCGCCCGGGAGGAGGCGCCCGCCCCGCGGGACACGCGCGACGCACACAGCGACACCCTGCGCCGCGCCGTCGCGTTCATCGAGGCCAACGCCCACCGCGCCATCACCCTCGCCGACATCGCCGCCTCGATCCCCGTCACGCCGCGCGCGGTGCAGTACGCCTTCACCCGCCACGCCGGCACGACGCCGCTCGGCCACCTCCGCCGGGTCCGGCTGGCCCGTGCCCACGCCGAGCTCCGGTCCGCCGATCCGTCGGGCGGCGCCACCGTCGCCGACATCGCCGGACGCTGGGGCTTCGCGCACCAGGGCCGCTTCGCCGCCGCCTACCGGCAGGAGTACGGCGTGACGCCTTCCGCCACGCTCAGATCCGGCTGAGCCCACGGGGCCGCGATCACATGCACGGCCCCGTGCCGGGACGTCCGCCGGGCGCCCCGGAGACGGCGACGTCGAACACCCGGCCGGCGCCCGTGGTGCACCGCAGACGGTCGAAAAGGGACGCCATCACACGCTCCCGGCGATCTGGTGGTCGAACTGGTGGTAGGTATCGGGTCGATCTCGTGGTCGATCTCGTGGTGAGCCACGATTGTCGGCGGACCGACCGCAACAGGACGATTCTCCAAGCTCGTTCGGCGTGTTGCGCGCGCTCCCCGCACCTAAGGATGTTCGGTCATGGCTCTGAGTTCCCGTGCCAGGATCCCGGTCGAGGTCCACGCACCGGATCCGCTCTCCTTCGCCGGAGCGACCGGCCTGCTGCGCCGGCAGCCCGAGGTCGAGGTCGTGGAGGAGATGGCCGGACGCCCGGGGACGGTCGCGCTCCTGCTCGTCGACACGCTGGACGAGACGGCCCTCTCGCGTCTGCGGCGGCTCGCGCGCACCGAGGGGATCCGGGTGGTCCTCGTCGCGAGGGCCCTGCGGGAGGCGGAGCTGCTCCAGGTCGTCGAATGCGACGTCCGCGCCATCGTCTGGCGGCGGGAGGCGACCGAGGACCGGCTCCTCCAGGCGGTCCGCGCGGCCGCCCGGGGCGACGGCGACCTGCCCTCGGACCTGATCGCCCGGCTGATCGCCCAGCTCGGCAGCATGCAGCGCAGCGGCGAGCGGCTGCCGGGCACCCCGGCCTCCGGCCTCGTGCAGCGCGAGGTCGACGTGCTGCGGCTGGTCGCCGACGGGCTGAGCACGGAGGAGGTCGCGGGCAAGCTGGCCTATTCGGAGCGCACCGTGAAGAACGTGATGCACGGGCTCACCACCCGCCTGCACCTGCGCAATCGTGCCCACGCCGTGGCGTACGCCCTGCGCGAGGGGTACATCTGACGGCCCGAGACCGTGGGAGTCGGCCCGTCGGGCAAGGCCGTGGCCTGGGCGACGGGTACGTCGTACGTGACCCTCCGTCAGGGCAGGAGCCCCGCCGGCAGGTACTCGCCGAACAGGGCGGCCGGCCGTCCGGTGGCCTGGCGGACCAGGTCCCCCACCGGATCCTCCTCCGGCTCCGACAGGGTGGTGCCGAGGCGGGTGGCGACGTCCCTGCGGAGGGTCGGCAGCATGGCGTACAGGCGGTCGCCCGGGCAGGAGGTGGCGTTGAAGTCGCGGTGGCCGTAGATCTCCGAGGCGGGCAGGCCGTACTGGCTGCAGATGTGGGCGCACAGGTCGGCCAGCGCCGCGAACTGCGCCGCCGGCGGCGTCTGCGAGGTGTACGTGCCCTCGTTCTCGATGCCGATCGACACGGTGTTCTGCCCGACGCAGTGCGCCGCGCGCACCTGGCGCCTGCCGGTGTTCAGCTCCGCGAGGCTGTGGTGACGGCCTTCCATCACGAAGGCGCCGCGGCTGATGGTGAAGTGCTGCCCGGTGTCGATCCAGCCCTGCGCGTCCATGTGGTACGTCTGGATGGCCTTGGCCAGGGCGAAGGCGCGCTGCTTCGAGTAGTCCGTGACGTTGGCCGTCGCCGTGTGGTGGACGACGATCCGCTCCGGCCCGTTGGCGAGGACGACCACGGGCTCGGATGCGGCCCGCGCGCCCCAGGCTGCGCAGCCGATGATGTTCGGCCCGGCTGCCGCGTACGCACGCCCGGCGCCGGTGACGGGCAGTGCCGCGGCGGTGGCCAGGGCGAAGGCGCCGGTGAGGACTGACCGGCGGGTGTACCGGCCCGAGGCGGGGACTGATGCCGGTCCTGGTGGCGGGGCCGGGGCCGGTACCGGTGCTGACGCATGGTGCGGTGCGGGGAGGGTCATACGGGGTGCCCGTTTCCGTAGGAGGCTGCCCATTCAAGGGAGTCGGGCCGCACGCGCCGCGCAGACACACCGGACAGTCGCCGGACTCTCCCCGACCGGCCGCCGCCGTCCCGCCCGTCCCACCTGCCGGATGGGGCGTGGACCACGAAGGGAGGGGGAGCGGTGGCGCTGCCTCCTGGGGTGTCGGTCGCCCACATGACGGGCCACCACGTCTGAAGGCTGCCGCCCTCAGCGGGGGGCGTTCCTTCCGTGCGGAGCGAGTGGCTCGTACGGCGTGTCCGCCGCCGTACGGCCGCGGCGCCCGGTCCGGCTGCCTACCGTGATCCCATGAGCAGACGCCCACGCCCGGCGGAGCCGTTGAGGTACGGCATCCGTCCGGCCCGGCCCACCGAGGCGGCGGCGATCGCCGCGCTCCTGGCCCGTGCCTTCGCCGACGACCCGGTCATGGCGTGGATGGTCCCCGCCGCCGACCGGGAACGCCGGATCGCCCGCTATTTCCGGCTGGCCCAGCGCCAACAGAGGCCGCGCGCGGGCGCCGTGCGGGTCGCCGCAATGGGCGACGGGCGGCTGCTGGGCGCGGCGCTGTGGTCGGGTCCCGGGCGCTGGAAGGCTTCCGCGGTGCGGGAAGTGGCGGCGTTGCCCGAGTACGCGCGTGTTTTCGGCCTGCGGGGTATGCCGAGGGCGGGGCAGGTCCAGAACGCCCTCCACGAGGCTCATCCGCAGACGCCGCACTGGTACCTGCCGACGGTGGGGACGGAGAGGGGATTCGAGGGGATGGGGGTCGGCTCGGCACTGCTGCGCCAGCAGCTGGCAGAGTGCGACCGGCTCGGGCAGCCCGCCTACCTGGAGTCCAGCAACGTCACCAACATCCCCTTCTACGAAGGGCTGGGCTTCCGCGTCTCCGGTGAGATCCACCTCCCGGGCGGCGGGCCGACCCTGTGGCCCATGTGGCGCGGCTGACGTCCACCGTCTTCGGGCGCCGGCCCGCGTTCACGTCCGGCACCGCCTCGTCGCCGAGGAAGACCATCCGCGCCAGGCGGCACCGTCGGCCTTCGCGTGCACCCGGATCCGCGCTCGGCGCTGATGCACCCGTTGACGGCCACCCGGCCGGTCGACGTCCCGCCGCCGCAGGCGATCGCCGCGGCGTCGGCGGTGGCCCGTACGGCCGGCGCGGTCAGCGCGGCGGCGGCCAGATCGGCCCGATGCGCCTGAGCACAAAACTCCACACCCTTCGTCCGCGTTGCCGGTCTCGGAACAGGCCGCGGCCCGGGTCGTGGGGCGGGTGCAGGGTCTCGTCAGGCCGCCCCTCGGCCCTGTCCGAGCCCAGCTGGAGGGCATCGCGCCGCAACTGCGCGAGCCTCGTCGGCGGCAACGCGGTGGGATGCGCAAGTTCAGGAGTGCGTCGGCAACTTCGACCGTCGACAGGGCGAGGGATCTATCCCTGGTGGAGGAAACTCCGCACGTCGGAAGCCAGCTTCGACATCTGCTCACCCGCTTCGAGGGTGGTGGTCACCGAGCACTCCCACGCATCCTCGGCAAAGGTCCCACGGCGTAGAAGCCAGCTCAGCTGGACGTGGCCCCCGGAATGAAAGGCCGCCGTCAGGGCCAGCCGACTGGTCACCCACGACCTGTCCTCCTTCCAGCCCCGGAAGTCTTTCGCCAAGCCGTCCAAGAACTCGGTCAGGTCCCCGGCGCGATCCCAGACCGAGAGGCTCACCGAGTCGAGCCGTGCGTGCATGCCGTCCGCCACGCACTCCACCCCGAATGCGATCTCATGATCGTCCACGCGGGACCAATCGAAGAACCGGACATACGTCGTCGGCGAGGTCGGACTACGGACGACGAGCTCGGACGACTCGGCGGAAACCTCGAACAGACTCATGAAGCGAACCATACGAGGCACACGACGCAGACGGCATCGCAGTTCTCGCGACATCGACCACGGGGGAGCGGCGGATGAGCAGAGCTCGTGCCCGGGGCGCGCCTGCCGCCCATTTGTCGGCGACCGGGGACTCATCTCGCTGGCTGGATCGCGCGGAGTCCGTCCGACAGGGGGCAGCCGCGCCGCCTTTCTATATCCAACCTGGGTTGTTTCTAGAATGGCCTGGTGAAGGACATCGACGTGATCGCGGTGCTACAGGATCCGGTGCGCCGCCGACTGTACGAGTACGTGGCCGCCCAGGGCCGCGAGGTCGGCCGCAACGAGGCCGCCGAGGCGGCCGGAGTGGCGCGGACGCTCGCCGCGCACCACCTGGACCGGCTGACCGAGGCGGGCCTGCTGGAGAGTGGCAGCCGCCGGCTGACCGGGCGCTCGGGGCCGGGGGCGGGCCGGCCGGCCAAGGTGTACACGCGGGCGCGGGTGGAGCGGTCGGTGTCGCTGCCCGCCCGCGATTACCGCACCGCCGCAGAGCTGCTTGCCGAGGCTGCCGAGCAGGCCGGGCTGGACGCCGGGCTCTGCGCCGCCGCGCGCCGCCGGGGCGAGTCCCTGCGCGGCGCGGCGGCGCCCTGCGGCGACCTCGAAGAAGCCATGGAACTGCTGGCCGCCCGCGGCTACGAGCCCCATCTGGAAGAGGGAGATGGAGACGGAGAGGGTGAGGGGGAGCGGGAGGGGAGTGGGCAGCAGGGCGGCCGGGATGCTGTCGTCCGCATGCGCAACTGCCCGTTCCACGCCGTCGCCGAACGCTTCCCGCCGCTCGTCTGCGGCATGAACCTCGCGCTGCTGGAAGGGCTCCTCGGCGTCGACGGTCCGGTCCGCGCCCGCATGGACGCCAGGCCGGGGGAGTGCTGCGTGGTGGTCGAGTCTAAAAACAATGGCCATTGACATAGAAAAGGGGGCCGTGCTGGGATGAGGCCATGACCGCATCCACGCACGCCGCCCACCTCGCCCAGCTCAACGTCGCCACGCTCCTCCACCCCTTCGACGACCCGCGCATCGCACCGTTCGTCGAGATGCTGGATCCGGTCAACTCCGCCGCCGACGGGGCGCCCGGCTTCGTATGGCGGCTCGTCGAGGAGGGGGCGGCCGACGCGACCGGCCTGCGCCCGGCGGGGGAGGACGTCATCGTCAACCTGTCCGTGTGGGAGTCCCAGGAGGCCCTGTGGGACTTCGCCTACCGCAGTGGGCACTTGGAGGTCATGCGGCGCCGCCGCGAATGGTTCGAGCGGCACGTCGAGGCGCACCTGGTGCTCTGGTGGATCCCCGCCGGCCACCTGCCGACCGTCGGCGAGGCGCTGGACCGGCTGAGCGACCTGCGGGCGCACGGGCCGTCCCCGCGCGCCTTCACCTTCGCCTCCGCGTACACCGCCGCCGAGGCGGCACAGCATCTTCAGGCCGTGCCCTCGGCGCAGCCCGGGAACGCCGGACGAAGCCGGCGCCCGGAGCCGGCCTGCGAGCCGGCCTGCGAGCCGGCCTGCGAGCCGGTCGAAAAGCGGGCTGACGAGCAGAGTGACGAGCCGGCCGACGGGCCCGTCGGCGAGCCGGCGACCGCCTGACCGAGGGCGGCCGCCCCGGCGGTCAGCGCCTCCGGTCGCCCCGCCGCGCGCCTGAAAGCAGGATGGGAAGGGTGATGACGGTCCTGGTGGTCGGCGTGCCCGACGGCGAGCAACTGGAACTGTTGCGCTCGGGCATCCAGCGCAACCCGCACTTCCAGGTCGTCTCGCACGCGCACGACCCCGCCGTCGCCCTCGCGCACGCCCGCGTCCTGCTGCCCGACATCACCGTCATGTCCCTTCCGGCCGGAATCGACGCCATCGACTCGGACCCCGCGGCCCTCCGCGTGTTTCGCGGGGTCCGCGGTCTGGACCCTCCGAGCGGTGTGGTGCTGCGGACGGCTGCCGCCCAGGTGCCCCGTGCGGTGGCCGGGCTCGCCGTCGAGGGAGCCGTGCATGTCGTGCGCGAAGGGGATTTCGACGCCCTGATGCGGGCCCTGCGCACGATCGGGCTGCGGCGGGCCAGCTGCGATCCGGACGAGATGCCCTGACCGGGGCGGCCGCCGTCCGCAGCCCGGTCGGCCGCCGTCCGCCGGGTCGGGCGCAGCCCGAAGAACAGGCGGAGGGGTCCGTACCGATTGTTTGGTGATCATTCTCTGCGTACTGTCCCTACGGGCTGCGGCGGGCGCTCGCGCCACCGATGTCCCACGGAATCCTCATGTTCGGCAGAGAGCGAGTGAGCAGACAGATGCAGCCGACCCCGACCTTCGTGCTGGTGCACGGTGCCTTCGCGAACTCCTTCTCCTTCGCGCCGCTCCAAGCCGAACTCGGCCTTCTCGGGCACCGATCCGTAGCCGTCGACCTGCCCGGCCACGGATTCGGGGCGAGCTACCACCGCGCCTATCAGGCACCGCAGGATCCCGAAGGCCTCGCCGCCGCGCCCGGCTCGATCCGGGGCGTGACGCTCGCCGACAACGCCGCGCACCTGATCGGCGTCCTGGAACGGGCCAAGCAGAACGGGCCGGTCATCCTCGTCGCCCACAGCCGCGGCGGCATCACGGCCACCGCCGCCGCCAACGCACGGCCGGACCTGATCGACCGCATCGTGTACGTCGCGGCCTGGGCCCCGGTCGACCTGGAGGTCGGCGGCTACTACGCCGAACCGGAGATGGCCAAGGTCGACGCCGCCTCCCTGAGCCTGGCGCTGGCCGGCAACCCCGCGGAACTCGGGCTGCTGCGCGTCAACTTCCGTACGGCGGACCCCGCGGCCCTCGCCGCGTTGAAGGCGGCCTTCCTCGCCGACGGCACCGACGAGCAGTTCCTGACCTTCCTCAACACCTTCCAGCCCGACGAGAACCTCGACGTCGGCACCTCCGCCGACCGGGCGCAGGCCGCCACCTGGGGCCGTATCCCGAAGACCTTCGTGCGCCTGGCCGACGACGCGAGTCTGCCGCTCCCCATGCAGGACCGGCTGATCCGCGAGGGCGACACCCTGACACCGGACAACCCCTACGACGTCCGCACCCTCGACGGCAGCCACCTCAAGTGGCTGGTCGACCCGGCGCCGGCGGCCCAGGTGCTGGGCGACATAGCCGCGCTCACCGTGACGGCCTGACGGGTAGGGGGCGGGCTGCGCCCCCTACCCGTGCGGGCGGTCGGCTCGACGCCGTCGGCGGGCTCGGCACCACGGTGCCACTGCGCCGTGGTGCCGTGGTGCCGGTGCCGAAGAAGCATGCGCATCGCAGCCTGGAGATGCCGCTGCGGAGCCACATCGCCGTGTTACGCAGGCAGGCGGCCCGTGAAGGGGTGAGCTGTCGGCCCACCTGCCCGCCTGCTGCGTGCCGGCGCGCCCCCGTCCGGCGGCGTGGCATCCCCCGGCGTCGCTGCGCCTCGCGCCTCACGCTGTGGAGGGCGTCCGTCACCTCCGGCGCTCGGGATTTTCCGCCCGGGCGACTTCGCGGAGGTGGCTCAGGCGGACGCCAGGGCCTCCAGAGCGGGGACCGTCTCGGCCGGGGTCGGCAGAGCGGCGTTTTCCGCGCGGAGGCGGCCCGCGGCCTCCCGCAGGTCCGGGTCGACGGTCAGCCGGGTGAGGAGCGCAGCGTCGACGCCGTCGGAGGCGGAACGCAGGGCGGCGCCCGTCGCGGTGAGGGCGTCGGCGTTGGTGAAGTGGTCGGCGCCCTGGGGGAGGAGGAGTTGGGGCAGTCCGGCCTGGAGGGCGGTGAGCATGGTGCCGGAGCCGCCGTGGTGGATCAGCGCGTCCGAAGCGGTCAGCAGCTCGGCGAGCGGGACCCAGGGCAGTGCGCGCACGTTGTCGGGGAGGGTGCCGAGCGGTGCGAGGTCGGCGTCGCCCACGGCGAGCAGGAACTCCGCGTCCACCGACGCGGCGGCCTCGATCAGGCGGACTATGGCGCGCACGCCGTCCAGCTCGGTGAGCACCGTGCCCAGGGTGACCGCCACGCGCGGGCGGTCACCGCGACGGAGCAGTTCGCGGGGGACGAAGCCGCCGCCGTTGTACGGGACGTAGCGCATCCGCAGGCCGTCCGGGTCACCGCCGAGGGAGGCGGGGACGATGTTCAGTGCGGTGGTCTCGGCAGGGCCGGCCACCCCGTACGTCTCGTACGCCTCTGTGAAGTTGGAGGCGAGCCGGCCGACCATGTCGTGGCCGGAGGTGACGCCGAAGTTCTGGATCACGGACGGGATCTTGAGCTTGGCCGCCACCAGCGGGGCCGAGGCTTGGAAGGAGTCGTAGACGAGCAGGTCGGCGCCCCAGCTCTCGGCGACGTCCAGCAGGCCGTCCACGGTGGAGCGGGACAGCAGCGCAAAGCCGTGGGCAGCCCGGTCGAGGATCTGGTCGGAGGTCAGGTCGGTCGTGACGTAGCGCGCCTCCTCGCCCGTGGCCTGTTCGAACACATCCCGGATGGTGCGGCCGTCGCCTATTTCGACGACCGGGAATCCTGCCTGGCGCAGTGGGTGCAGCGGCTGCGAGCCGGCGAACAGCACTTCGTGCCCGGCGGCGCGTAAGGCCTGCGCGGTCGGAATCATCGGAAAGAGGTGCCCGGCCGAGGCCGGGCCGGTGAAGAGAATGCGCACGGTTTCTCCTTGCCCATGTCTGCGGTCGGGGACGGGCGGTGCGGGCTCGCCCCCGGTTCCATCCGAAGAACTGCCGGGACCGCATGCGGTGTTCCCCATCGGAGATCGAAAACCAGACGTTCTGGGAGGACCACGGGCAAGGCGCCCGCCAACCCCCAGGCGCGGCTTGCCGATCACCCCGGGACGACGAAACCGGTGCGCGCCCTCCTCGCCGAACGGCTCATGCGCGTCGCACGCCCGCTCCGGCCCTGTGGCCGGTCGGCCCCCCGGCTCGCGACAGCGTTTTCCGGACGTTCGTACGGACCGGCGCCGGCTCGCTGACAGCGGGCCGCGGTTCGGGGCATGCGCGGCAAGGGCTGCGACGCGCAGACCGTATGACACACCCGCGAACAGGAAGGAACGGCCATGCTGATAACGGTCACCCGCTCCGGAGGCTTCGCCGGCGGCCTGGAGAAGCTCAGCGCACTCGACACGACCGGACGCGCGGACGCGGCGGACCTGGAGGAACTCGCTCAGCGGGCCGTCGCCCCCGTGCCCGACGGCTACCGCTACCGGATCACCGTGGACGACGAGGTGCTCGACCTCCAGGACCCCTGCCTGACCGACGCCCAGCGGACGTTGATCCGTACCGTCCTCGGCGTGGGCGCCTGACCGTCCGCCGAGGCACTGCCCGAGAGGCTTCGAGGGCGGGACGCGCCGCCGCGGGCTCCGGCCCGCTCCGGCGCGTCCGCCAGGCCACCGCCGGACCGCTCCGGCCGAGCCACCGGGCCGCTCCGGCTGTCGACGGCCCTTCCTCCACACGCCGTACCCGCGCGCCGTACCCGCGCCGCATGGCCCCGCTGCCGCGCCCGGCCGACCGGTACGGGCCGGTCCCCTCCAGGCCGATTCCACACCGGGGCTGATCGTCCGTCAGGGGCGGCCGAGGCTCGACCCGGCTCGACTCACGCTCCGGCCCAGGCCTCCCTGGCGCCACGAAAAGGGTGCACGGACAAGAAACTTGGACACCGTGGCGCTGCTTCTGAACTGCATCTTCACCCTCCGCGATCCGACGTGGCGTCAATAGTGGCTCGACGTGGTGCCATTGATGAGCCATGATGGCGTCATGGGTGGCGCGCCCGTCGGTCGGACCGGCGGTGGGTGCGCGTTCGCCGGTAAATCGTGGGAGGGGTCGCATCATGGAGACAGCGCAGAGCCGACAGCAGGCGGCGCAGCCCGGCGCCCTCACCGCCTTCGCCCGCTTCGTGCTCTGCGGCGGCGGCGTGGGGCTCGCCTCCAGCTTCGCCGTGGGAGCGCTGGCCTCCTGGATCCCCTGGGCGCTGGCCAACGCCCTGATCACCGCGGCCTCCACGCTCCTCGCCACCGAGCTCCACGCGCGCTTCACCTTCGGCGCGGGCGGCCGCGCGAGCCGGCGCCAGCACGCGCAGTCGGCCGGGTCCGCAGTGGCCGCGTACGCCGTGACCTGCATGGCGATGCTGGCCCTGCGGCAGTTGGCGGCGGCGCCCGATCCGCTGCTGGAGCAGGTCGTCTACCTGTCGGCGTCCGCGTTCGCGGGCGTGGCCCGTTTCGCCGTGCTGCGCCTCGTCGTTTTCGCCCGGAACCACGCGCAGACCGCGGACACCCTCCGCGGTCCCCGCCACCTGCCCGCGACCGTGGCCCGCACTCCCGCCCCGGCCGACCCGGCGCAGCTCTGCCACGCCGCCTGACCTGTACGGGGGTTGCGGGCCGGGTGGCCCTGCTCGCACGTGCTCCCCGCAGGGCGATCGGCCGCCGCGGGGCAGGCGGCCCTGGAAGGCGGAGGCCGGACAGCGGCTCTAAACGATCGCAGAGTTATGCCCAAAAGGTCACTTTCTGCATCCTGAAGCGGTCGGATAGCAATGACGCGGCGCCTGGCACGGCCTGCCGACCGTCGGCGGCGATCCCGGTGCGCCGAGGAAGGAACGTCTCGTGATCCGCACACGCTATGCCGTTGCCCTGGCCACCATGGCCGTCACCGCCCTGGCCGTCACCGCAAGTCCCGCCTCGGCGGCACCCGGTGACACGGTCAACATGTGCGCCAGTACGCTCACCCCGGACGGCTGGGTGGACGTCCAGTGGTGGAACAGCGGCGGGTGCGGCTCCGGCTTCACGCCCAACATGAAGCAGATCAAGGACCTCAGGGGCTACCCGGTCGGCACCCAGGTCAACGCCTGCGCGTCCACGTGGCCGCCCGCCGGCTGGACCATCACCAGCACCTACTACTCCAGCGGCTGTCGCTACTCCGCCGTCCCGAGCTTCAACCCCAACACCTGGACCCTGAAGCGCACTTCCTGATCGCATGCGGACGCCGTGGTCGACGGAACCTCCCCGAGGCCGACCACGGCGCCCGGTCAGAGCCGGCCGGCGCGGCGCCGGGTGCGCGACGCGACGTAGCCGGTCAGGGACGACAGCGCGATGCACAGCGGCGAATACACCCGCAGATCCATCGCCGTGTACCGGGCCGGCGTCTGCTGGAGGTCCAGGCCGGAAACGACCAGACCGCCCAGCCCCCGCGCGGCCAGGACAGCCGATACGGCCCACAGCCCCACCCGTACGGGACGGGCGCGGCCCAGCGCGGAATCCGGGCGGGCGCAGGCCAGCACCATGCCCGAGGCCGCGGCCAGCAGGCCGGCCACCGCGGCCGTCGCCGCGGCAGGCGGCAGCCCCTCCTGGTCGGTGCCCACCACCACCTCGGCCAGTTCCGCCGGGGGGCCCAGCGGCCACGGCGAGCGGATCCAGACGACGTGCAGTGCCGCAGCCGCGGCCAGGCCGCCGGCCGCCACGACCGCCGCCGCCCGGACAGGACGCGGCACCGCCGCGGTGCCGCCCCCGTCCGCACCGCCCGCTCCCGCTCCCGCGTGCGCCCCCCGATCCCCGTCCCGGTCCCCGTCCCCGGCCGCGTCCCTGTGCACGTCCGCGCCCGTTCCCGTCGTCGTGTCCATCGGTGCCCCTTCCCCACGATGCCCGTCAGTAGATCCAGACAGTGCTGTATGGATTTTCCATACACTACTGTACGGAACATGGCGAAGGGTCGAGTGAGCAAAGAGGACTGGACGATGGCGGCGCTCAGGGCGTTCGCCAGGGGAGGTGTCTCCGCCGTGGCCGTCGACGTCCTCGCCCGCGAGCTCGGCGTCTCGCGCGGCAGCTTCTACTGGCACTTCGAGAACCGCGACGCCCTGCTCGTCGCCGCCCTGGAGACCTGGGAGCGGCACGCCACCACCGAGGTCATCGCCGCGGTCGGCGCCCACGGCGACCCCTGGACGCGCGCCCGGACGCTGCTGCTCGCGGCCCTCGGTGACGAGGGGATCGCGGGCCTCGAGCCCGCGCTGGGCGCCGCCCGCGACGCCCACCCGGCCGTGGCGGAGGTGGTCGACCGGGTCACCCGCACCCGGATCGGATACCTGGAGGCCGTCTTCGCCGACCTCGGGCTCGCCCCGGGCGATGCCCGCCACCGCGCCCTGGCCGCCTACGCCGCCTACCTGGGCTGGCTCGACCTGCGCCGCACCGCACCGGACATCGCTCCCGAGGTGTTGCCCGGCACACCGGCCGCCGAGGCGGCGCTGGACCACCTCGTCTCCATGCTGGGGACGCCGCCCGTACCGGGCGGGGACGTCGGTCGCGGGGGGAGCGCCTGATCCGCCTGGCGTCCCGCGCTTGCCAAGCGGACCGCCGGTCCGTACGCTCGAGATCATACGGACTGCTGGTCCGTTTATTGCGGCTACCGCCTTCTCGCGAGCCGCCGGGCAACGCTGCCACATCGAGCGGAACGGAAGCCTTGACCATGACCAACCCCATGACGGCCGCGGAGCTGTACCGCCACGGCCTGCAACTGCTGCTGGCGAAGGACATCCCCGGCTGGGTGGACCTGTGGGACACCCACGGCGTACTCGAGTTCCCCTTCGCCCCGGACGGCCGGCCGCGCCGCCTCGAAGGCAAGGCCGCGGTCGGCGAGTACATGCGCCACTACCCCGACCACATCGACCTGCACGACTTCCCCGAGGTGACCGTCCACCAGACCACCGCCCCCGAAACGATCGTGGTCGAGATGCGCGGCGTCGGTCGGCTGGTGAAGACCGACACCCCCTACGACATGACGTACATCGCCGTGGTCACGGTCGAGAACGGCCTCATCACCTCCTACCGCGACTACTGGAACCCTCTGGCCGCGTCAGAGTCCGGCGCCGACTTCACGGGAGCGAACCGATGACGACCCCCCACACCTCCCACGCCCCTCACGCCTCCCAGGCCGAGCACGCCCACCATGCGACCACTCTGGTCATCGGGGCCGCCGGCACCACCGGCCGCCGCGTCACCGCCGGGCTGATCGCCGAGGGCCGCCGCGTCAAGGCCGCCGGACGGGCCCCGACCCCGCAGCCGGGCGCGCAGTCCGTCCGCTTCGACTGGAACGAACCCGCCACCTGGGCCGGGGCCCTGGACGGCGTCGACCGCGTCTATCTGATCCCGCCCACCGGCTCCCCGGACCCGGCCGGGGTCATGCTGCCCTTCCTGCGGCAGGCGCGCGCGGCAGGCGTACGCCGCGCGGTCCTGCTCAGCTCGTCGGCGATCCCCGCCGGCGGTCCCGCCGTCGGCCGGGTCCACGAGCAACTGCCCGCCCTGTTCGAGGAGTGGGCGGTGCTGCGGCCCTCCTGGTTCATGCAGAACTTCGCCGGTTCCGCGCCGCACGCACGCACCATCCGCGAACACGGCACCATCCTCACGGCCTCGGGTGACGGACGCGTCGGATTCGTCGACGCCGAGGACATCGCCGCCGTGGCCGTCCGCGCCCTGACCGACGATCAGGCCCCCAACACCGACCTGGTCCTCACCGGACCGCAGGCGCTGAGCTACGCCGACGCGGCCGCGATCATCGCCGAGGCCACCGGCCGCCCCGTCGTGCACCGGCAACTGACCTTCGAAGAACTGCGCGACCGCTGGGCGGCCGAGATACCGCTGGAATTCGCCACCATGCTGGCGGCCATGGACCGCGCCATCGCCGACGGTGCCGAGGACCGTACCTCGGACGCCGTCGAGCGCCTCACAGGGCGTCCCCCGGGTACCTTTCGCGCCTTCGTGGAGCGGGAGGTGCGGACGGCCGCGCACGACTGACACCACCCGGCCGCCTATCATTTCGGGGGCCGGAGAGGCCGCAGACCGAGGAGGACCCGTGGCCCAACGAGCCGAGCGTACGGAGCGTACGGCACGGACCGAGCGCACCGAACGCGCCGACGCCCAGCGCAACCGAGAAGCCGTCCTGGCAGCCGCCGACGCCCTCTTCGCCGCCAGCAGCAGCCCCCACAGCGTGTCGATGGACGACATCGCCGCAGCCGCGGGCGTGGGCAAGGGCACCCTCTTCCGCCGCTTCGGCGACCGCGCCGGCCTGATCGCCGCCGTGATCACCTCCCGCCTCGAACCGCTGCGGCACACGGTGCGGGAGGTTCAGGAGGCGGCGGGCTCCGCACCCCGCCGGCAGGTGGCGGACCTCCTCGACGCCGCCCTGGCCTTCAAGATCGAGAACCGGAACCTCATGTCCGCCGCGGAGGACGCCGGCATCAGCAGCCCGTACCGGGCCCAGCACTACGGCTGGTGGCACGAGACCCTGCGCACGGCGCTCGAACGGGTACCCGGCGTCCACGCCCCGGACTTCACCGCCCACGCCCTGCTGGCCGCCATCCGGGCCGACCTGGTGGCCCACCTCGTCGACGAGCAGAAGATGTCCCCCGAGGAGCTGCGCTCCTCACTCGCCGCCCACCTCGACAACGTCCTCGGTCCCGCGTGATCGAGCCCCGCCGCCCGCCCAACAGGCGCCCCGGGCGTGACCGAGGCGCAGCCACGCCGACAGCCGGGGCTTCGCCGGGACGACCTCGGTAGCGGTTTCGGCAGTGGCGCGGCTCACCGGCCGGCGGCCGGGTCCGCGGCGATGGTTGGAAGCCGCATCCTCCGCGGTCCGTTGTCGTTACCGAAGCATGAGGAAGATCATCACAGGAGTCCTGGTGGCTGCTCTCGCCGTCATCGCCGCCGGAAGCGCCGTGGCGGACGACCATCGGGTATCGCGCGACGCGCCGGTGGTCGCACTGATCAACATCGGGCAGATCGACGACCCGATGGAGGACGTCCTCGAACACACCCTGAACTTCGGCGACGGGTACAAGCGGGACTGACGGCGCCCCTGTCACACGCCGGGACCGGAATCGGACGAGCCTGCCCGACGACGCATGGACGCTCGGATTCCGGTGATACGCGCGGCACCAGGCGGTCGCCACGGACCGCCCCTGCCGGAAGGAACCCGGGCGTGACCGACCTCTCCCGTACGGATGTACTCCTCGACCCCCGCCACGACGCCCCGGTCGACGGACCGTGCCGCTCCGGGGCGCGGGACGTCTTCGAGCGGGGCGCCAACGAGCAGGCCGAAGCCGCCCGGCAGCGCGAGGAAGCCGCCAAGGCGGTGTGCCACCGCTGCCCGGCCCGGCTCCCCTGCCGGCGCCGGGCCCTGGCCGACCGGGTCCTGCACGGTGTGCGCGGCGGCCTCACCGCCGACGAGCGCCACCTCCTGCTGGCGCACGGCTGAGCCGTCTCTTCCGGGGCCTGCCGGGGCTCCCGAGGACCTCCGGTACGCGGGGAGTTCCCCCGCCTTGCGATGCACGGAACCGGGCAACGCGGGCTCGGCCGACAGGATCCGAAGGAGACGGACCAGGACGGACACGACCGGTGCCGTCCGGCCGATCAGGGGCGCAGCCGGAAGGGGACGGCCGTGCCGCCGGAGCCGGTCGACGGCACGCCGTGCTGCCTCAGCCCGGCGGACCGTCCAGGTCCAGCCGGACCAGGGTGACTCCTGAGGCCACCATCACCGTCGGCCCGGCGCAGTCCAGTGCCGTTCCCGGGTGGAGGAGGGGGTGGACGGGCCCGTACTCGTTCCAGGTGGCGGGGTCCCAGGTGCGGACCAGGCCGTCGAGTCCCGTCGTCACCACCACGGGTCCGTGCTCGCCTACGGCCACGCCCACTCCTCTGGCCTCACCGGTGTGGGCGGCCACCGGCTCGCCGAGGCTCTCGAAGGTGCGGGCGTCCCAACGGCGGAGGGTGCCGTCGCCGCACACGGCGAGAATGACCTCCCGGCCCCGGAGTTCGCCGAGCCAGAGGTCGAGGACGGACGCCGAGCCGGTCTCCAGGGGCGGGGCCGACCTCTCGAAAGTGCTGCCGTCCCACACCCGGACGTGGCCGTCCGCGGACCCGGTGACCAGGATGTCCCGCCCGCCCACCGTTCCGAGCGTGACGCACGGGATCGGGCCCCGGTGTCCGCTGACCGTTCCGAACAGCGGTTCGACAAGGGTCTCCCGTGCGGCGGTGTCGCTCCAGTCCTCCGCGGCGAAGACGTACAGGGTGTTGTAGCGGTGCCGTCGGTAGTGGCCCGTCGCGGCTCCCACGACCACGCTGCGGCCCGCGAGCGACCCGGCCGTGACGGCGGTCCACTCGCAACGGGTGCCCATGGACTCGACGATGCCGCCGAACGGCCTCCCGACCGCCTCGCCGGTCTCCAGGTCCATCAGCCGGATCGACTGGTCGGTGGAGCAGACGACTCCCAGCGGCCGCGGCGTCCCCGCCACCGGGAGCACGGCGGTCGCCACGCCGGTCACCTCGCCCTCGCGACGGGGCGGTGTCCCGTGGACCGGGCGTCCCGAACCCATGCAGGTGACGCCCCAGTTGCCGGCGGTGTCGCCGGCCACCACCAGGTGGCGGCCGCGGCCTGGTTCCGGTGATGTCAGCGTCGCGACGGCCAGGCCGGCGATCGCCCCCGCGAAGGGCGCGGGGCGCCGGGCCCCGCGGGTGTCCTCGGGGTCCCACAGGTGCACCGCGCCGTCCGTGCCGCTGGAGAGCAGCACCTCGCGGCCCGCGACGGTGGTGATGGCGAGGTCCTCGACGCCCAGGAAGTGCCCGGTGAAGGTGTGGGCGGGCCGCGCGGAGAAGGTGATGGTGTTCTCGGACGATGCCACCGTCCTGATGCTGATCTCGCCCATGTAGTCGCCGGTGACGGCCACCGGGACGCCGTTCAGGCGGCCGCAGAGGAGGGTTCTGCAGTGTCGGACGCCCTGGTGGGGGCCCATGGGGACGCGGCCAGCCACCGCCGCCTCGCCCTCGATGTCGAGCAGCCACACCTCGTCCAGCAGCGGGTTCCCGACGGCAGCGACGGGAGCGTCCCCGGCCGATGCCGCCAGGGGGAGCCGTCCCCCGCCGTACGGCCGGAGGAACAGGCCGGAGTCGTCGTCCTCGCGCAGGGTGCTCCTGCCGAGCAGGGCTGAGCCGACCAGGCTGTCCTCGACGTCCAGGTCGAGTTCGGCGACACGGGTCTCGGACTCCCTCTCCCTCCTGCCCCAGACGATGTGCAGCCGGTTCGCCGCCCGGCCCTCGACGGCGCGCGCCATCCACGTCCCGCGCTGCCCCTCCGGTTCGGGAAAGGCGCGACCCGTACGGGTCAGGACGTCCCTGCCCCAGACGTCGCCCCGCCAGATGCCGAACGCGGCGTCGAGCACCGTCAGTTCCGCGCCGGGCGGTCCGGCCAGCCGAACCCCCACGGGCCGTGAGGGTGCCATGTCCACCTCGGCGACGAGGGTGGTGAGCCGGGCGTCCCACACCCGTACCCAGCCGTCGTCGCAGGCCGTCACGATGATCTCGCGGGGCCGCCCGTCCTCCGGGTCGCGCACGACGGCGGCGTCGAGCGACACCACCGGTCCGGGCTGTACGGGGAGGGAGCCGAGGCGCCGGGGCGCGGTGGTCGCCCAGACGCTGCGCAGACCACGGGGGCGGACGCCGCCGAACGCGTCGCGTTCCTCGTCCAGGCCCAGGTGGAGGGCGGCGAGGGCGAGCAGCGCGCCCTGTCCGGACCGGTCCGCGAGGAGGGCCGTGCGGTGGGCGGCATGGCGGATGATCTGCCCGTGCGCGCCGATGTGGCCCTCGCCGTCGATGCGCCGCAGGGCGAGGGGCAGCAGCCGCTCCAAATCCGCGGCCCCCAGATAGGTGTGGTTCAGCAGCAGGTCCCGCAGGGCGGCGGCGCCTGCCTCGGCGGCGTGCTCGGCGGCGTGGCGCAGGAGATAGGGGTGGGCGTAGGTCCAGTCCCGTGCGCCGTCCTGGCCGGTGGGGAGGGTGGCGAGGAGTGCCTGGTGGAACACCGCCGGGTCGGTGCGGGCCGCCGTGTGGTCGGCCAGGGACTGGTGGAAGTAGCGGTAGAGGAGGCGCTGGTCGGTGTCGACGGCGGTCCGGGTGTGGAAGGCCGCCTTGCCGAGCACGCGGCGGGTGTCGGCGAGTTGGGGTGTGGGCCCGGTGAGGTCGGGCGGCCGGTGGGCGAGGGCGGCGGCGTGCAGGAGGTCGAGGGGCATGCCCTGCCCGCGGGCCCGGCCGAGGACATCGAGGACCGGACGGATCCAGGGGTCGGTGGCGGCGAGGCTGCCGCAGTGGAGGTCGAAGACCTCGGTGACGCCGCAAGGAGGCTGGGCGGCCTCGGCGGACGGTGTGGTGCGCAGGTGTTCGGCGTAGACGGCGGCGACGAGGAAGGCGCCGTGGTCGGTGTACTCGGAGAGCCGCCGGGCGATGGCACGGACCCGCTCGCGCGCGTCGCGGGCGCGCGGACGCAGGAGTCCGCGCAGGTAGCCGTCGAGGTCGGCGGCGAGCGCGCGCCGTTCGCCGGCGTCGCGGGGGTCGAGGTCGAGGACGGCCTCGGGGTGCGCGGCCAGGTGGCGGCGCAGCGCGGGCAGGGCGTCCCACCAGGGGCGGGTGCCGAGGAGCAGCCGGCAGCCCGCGGTGTCGGGGCCGGTGGCCAGGGGCAGCAGGAGTTCACCGAGTACGGACGCGGGGTCGACGGCCTCGTCCAGGGCGTCCAGGATGACCAGCACGTCGCCCGCCCCGGCCAGTTCCTCCAGGAGTGCCGCGGTGGCCGATCCGGGGGTGCGGTGCTCCTTCGGGGGCGGCTGCGGGGAGTGCCCTGGCGGCTGTCCTGACGGCTGGTGCGCGCCCGGGGCGCCGGGCTCGCGCCGGGCCCTGAGCTGCTGGGCGAGGGAGTCGGTGATCTGCCGGAGGGTGAGCTGGCGGGCGTGGACGGCGAGGACCGTCTCGGGCTGCCTGGGGTAGAAGCCGTCGACGACCGCGGCCACACTGTTGCCGAACCCGTCGAGTTCGGGGTGGAGCAGGCAGGCGGTGACGCCGAGCAGCGCGGACTTTCCGCTGCCCGGTCCGCCGGTGACCACGAGCAGCCGGTTCCTGCGGGCCGCGGCGAAGGTCCAGTCCTGGATACGTGCGAGCTGTGCGGCGCGCCCGGAGAACAGGATGGCGTCCACGTCGCGGGCGCCCGCGACCCGTCCGCCGAAGTGGACCGGGTCGAGGCCGGGTGTGCACGCCTCGGCCAGGCCGCGCAGGGCCGGGTGCAGTCCCGGCAGCCGGTCGGCGCGGGCACCGGGACGGTGGGCGGGGTTGCGGAGGAAGGGCGGTGTCTCGGGGGCGGCGCGGGCGAGCGGGGAGTGGACGACGTCCTGGACGTAGCGCCCGGCAGCACTGTCGGTGGCGGCGAGCTGCCGGTGGACGGCCTGGGCGAGGGTGGTGAAGGGGACGTACTCCTCGCGGGGACTGATGTCGAGGTCGCCGTCGGCGAGGCGGTGCAGGACCTCGACGGTGGCGGTGGTGAAGCGTGCTCCGAACGCGAGGGCCCGGCTGGCGCTGGCGCCGATGATCCAGACGTTCGGGTCGGCGTCCTGGGGCTGCCGGGTGAGGAGGTTGTGCAGCCGCTCCGCCTCGACGGCCTTGCCCGCGCCGCACACGTCGAGCAGCAGGAGCACGGGACGCCGGGCGTCGACGGCGGCCACCAGGAGGTTGCTGACGCTGACACCCGTGGCGTGGAGTGCCGCGCTGTCCTCCTGGAGGTCGGAGGTGGCCAGGAACAGGGTGTTGCTGGCCGCAGAGACCACACCGTGCCCGGCGAAGTGGACGATCAGCGGTTCTTCGCTCTCGAAGGGGCGGCGCAGTTCCAGCCAGGCCGCCGCGAACTCCGTGCTGGTGCACCCGACAAGGGCCTCCCCGGTGCTCGCGCCCGCGCGGGCCAGGGCCGAGGCCAGTTCGCGTACCGCGGGGGCGACCGCGGGAAGGGGGCGCAGGGAGGTGGTTGCGGTGCCGGTATCCGTGGCGTCCGCCGACTCGCCGGCGGGGCCGGGCCGGCCGAACTCGCCGACGCCGACCACCAGAGCCTTGGTCACCGTACGCCTGCTCAGGCCAGGTACGGGGCCACGGCGGCGGCGGTCAGGCCGTTGGCCAGATATCCACCCAGGCCGTGGAAGCCGAAGCCGTTGTCGCAGGTCTCGTCCTGGTCGACGGGGAAGACGGCGGACAGCCCGGGCGGCACGGCGACGGGGTCGCCGACGTCGGCGATGTTGACCCAGCGCCCGACGCCGGCCGGCTTGGCCCCCCTGCCGCCTCGCAGTGCGGGATCGAGGCGCCGGGTGAGCGCGGGGACCCTCAGCGGGGAGCCCAAGGTGAGGAGGAGGTCGACCTTGATGTCGGGGTTGGCGTGCAGGGTCTCGTAGGTGGTGCAGGTGCCCAGGGAGTGGGCGATGACGATGCCGGGAGCGGCGCGGCGGATCGTGTCCGCGATGCGCTCGCGCACCAGGCGGCGTCGCTCCGGCCAGGTGGTGTACGCCTCCACCTCGCGCAGGTTGGAGACGATGGCCTGCTGGATGCGGTCGGACGTCTGCTCACGCAGCCGCCGGGTGAGGCGGTTGCCGCGCTCTTCCAGTAACCGCCCGAGCATCCATCTCACCGGCGCCATGCCGAGGTTCATGGCGTCCTCGGGCACCTCCACCCCCGCAGCGGTGAGCCACTGCGCGACCTCGAACGCCTCGTGCTCGTCCAGGTCGTCGAAGTCCGGTGCCCTCTCCTCGGACTGGGCGTTCTCGGGCAGTTCCCGGCGCAGCAGGTCCGCGTAGTAGGCGACCTCCAGCTCGGGGACCCGCGTGCCCGGGGACACCAGGGCAAGGCTCCCGGCGAGCCGCTGCTGCCAGGTCAGTGCCCGGAGTGCGGCCGCTTCGGGGGGCGTCGCGCCCCGCAGGAAGTTGAACATGCCGTGGACCACTACGACCGGTGCCATCCCCGCCCCCTCCCGGGCGCCACGCACCCCGCCCGCGCCCCCGCGTGCCCCGTACCCATGACGAGAGTGGCGTACACCGGGGAAGCACCTGGCGCGGCGGCCTCGTTCGTCCCGCTCTCCGGCGGACACGGCTCCCCGTCGTCCCGCCCCGGCCGGCCCTCCCGCCCGGCGGCCGACCGGCCGCCAGTGCTGTCGTCTTTTCACCGATATGCACCATCTCGCCGCGGAGTGGCGGGGAGTGACTCCCGTCACTTCCTGTGACGGATGTGACATGCCTTCCGAGGACCGGGGCAAGCGCGCCCGAGCAGCACCACCGCGGGTAGGCCGCGGTGGCCGCAATCGGAGGTACAGCGCGTCGTGTCCGAGCAGCCGACCATCCACATCGCCGGGACCTGGCGTTCCGCCGTGTCAGGAGCCACCCGAGAGGTACTCGACCCGGCGGACGCCACGGTCCTCGCCGTCGTCGCCGAGGGCGGCACCGCGGACACCGACGCGGCGGTCAGCGCCGCACGCGCGGCCTTCGACGGAGGGGAGTGGCCCCGGACCCCCGTCGCGGAGCGGGCCGCGCTCCTGCGCCGCACCGCCGACCTGCTCCAGCGCGACCGCGAGCGCATCGCACTGCTGGAGAGCCGCGACGCGGGCAAGACCCTGCAAGAGGGCCGCGTCGACGTGGACTGCGTCGCCGACGCCTTCCGCTACTTCGCCGACCTCGTCGCCGGCGAGAGCGCGGGCCGCGTGGTCGACGCCGGCACCTGCGACGTCCACAGCGTCGTCGTCCACGAGCCCGTCGGGGTCTGCGCCCTGATCACCCCGTGGAACTACCCGCTCCTCCAGGCCTCCTGGAAGATCGCCCCCGCCCTCGCCGCGGGCAACACCTTCGTGCTCAAGCCCAGCGAGATCACCCCGCTGTCCACGGCCGCCCTCATCGGCCTGCTGGTGGAGGCCGGCCTGCCGGCCGGCGTGGCGAACCTGGTCACCGGCGCTGGCGACCCCGTCGGCGCGCGCCTCGCCGCCCACCCCGACGTCGACCTCGTCTCCTTCACCGGCGGCCTCACCAGCGGTACGAAGGTGATGCGCGCGGCCGCCGACTCCGTCAAGAAGGTCGCCCTCGAACTCGGCGGCAAGAACCCCAACGTCGTCTTCGCCGACGCCTGCACCACCCGGCCAGGCTTCGACACCGCCGTCGACCAGGCCCTCAACGCGGCCTTCATGCACAGCGGCCAGGTCTGCTCCGCAGGGTCCCGGCTCATCGTCGAGGAGAGCGCCGCCGAGCGCTTCGTCGCCGAACTCGCCCGCCGGGCCGACCGGATCCGCCTCGGCCGCGGCACCGCCCCGGGCGTGGAGTGCGGGCCGCTGGTGTCCGCCGCCCAGCGCGAACGCACCGAGGAGTACGTGGCCTCCGCCCTCGCCGAAGGTGCTGTGCTCCGCTCCGGCGGCGTACGGCCCGACGGACCCGGCTACTTCTACCGGCCGACCGTGCTCGACCGCTGCCACCGGGGGATGCGCGTCGTACGGGAGGAGGTCTTCGGGCCCGTCCTGACCGTCGAGACCTTCCGCACCGAGGCCGAGGCCGTCGCCCTCGCCAACGACACCGAATACGGCCTCGCGGGCGCCGTCTGGACCTCCGACCCGGGCCGCGGCCGCCGCGTGGCGGGCCGGCTGCGCCACGGCACCGTCTGGATCAACGACTTCCACCCCTACCTCCCGCAGGCGGAGTGGGGCGGTTTCGGCAAGTCCGGCACCGGACGCGAACTGGGCCCCTCGGGCCTGGCCGAGTACCGCGAGACCAAGCACGTGTACCACAACCTCGCCCCGCGCCCCGTGCGCTGGTTCGCGGGCTGAAGGAGAAGCACAGCCATGACCACCCCCACGCACACCCCCACCCCCACCCCCACCCCCGCAGGACACGAGCACGGGTACGAGCACGGGTACGAGTACGACTACGTCGTCGTCGGCGGCGGGACCGCCGGCTCCGTGATCGCGTCCCGCCTCACCGAGGACCCGGACGTCACCGTCGCCGTCATCGAGGGCGGCCCCAGCGACGTCGACCGCCCCGACGTCCTCACCCTGCGCCGCTGGATGGGCCTGCTCGGCGGCGAGCTCGACTACGACTACCCCACCACCGAGCAGCCCCGGGGCAACTCGCACATCCGCCACAGCCGCGCCCGCGTCCTCGGCGGCTGCTCCTCGCACAACACGCTGATCGCCTTCAAACCGCTCCCGTCCGACTGGGACGAGTGGGGGCAGGCGGGGGCCGACGGCTGGCACGCCTCCGCCATGGAGCCGTACTTCGACAAGCTCCTCAACAACATCGTCCCGGTGGCCGAGAAGGACCGCAACGCCATCGCACGCGACTTCGTCGACTCCGCGCACAGCGCCCTGGGCGTCCCCCGCATCGAGGGCTTCAACCGCAAGCCCTTCCACGAGGGCGCCGGCTTCTTCGACCTCGCCTACCACCCCGAGGACAACAAGCGCTCCTCCGCGTCGGTCGCCTACCTCCATCCCGTCATGGACGAGCGCCCCAACCTCCGCATCCTGCTGGAGACCTGGGCCTACCGCCTCGAACTCGACGGCACCCGGGCGCGCGGAGTCCGCGTACGCGCCGCCGACGGCACGCGGTCCCTGCTCACCGCACGCCGCGAGGTGCTGGTCTGCGCCGGCGCCGTGGACACCCCGCGGCTCCTGCTGCACTCGGGCATCGGCCCGCGCGCCGACCTGGAAGCCCTCGGCATCCCGCCGGTCCACGACCTGCCCGGGGTGGGGGAGAACCTGCTCGACCACCCCGAGTCGGTGATCGTCTGGGAGACCGACGGCCCGATCCCGGAGAACTCCGCCATGGACAGCGACGCGGGGCTGTTCGTCCGCCGCGACCCCGAATCCGCGGGACCCGACCTGATGTTCCACTTCTACCAGGTCCCCTTCACCGACAACCCCGAGCGCATCGGCTACGAACGCCCCGCCCACGGAGTGTCGATGACCCCCAACATCCCCAAGCCGCGCAGCCGCGGCCGCCTCTACCTGACCAGCGCGGACCCCGAGGTGAAACCGGCCCTGGACTTCCGCTACTTCACGGACGAGGACGACTACGACGGCCGCACCCTCGTCGACGGCATCAAGCTCGCCCGGAAGATCGCCGCGACCGAGCCGCTCGCCGGCTGGCTGGGGCGCGAGGTCTGCCCCGGCCCGGAGATCACCGGCGACGAGGAACTGAGCGCCTACGCCCGCTCCGTCGCCCACACCGTCTACCACCCGGCCGGCACCTGCCGGATGGGGGCCGCCGACGACCCCGGGGCCGTCGTGGGCCCGGACCTCAAGGTCCGCGGCCTCCAGGGCATCCGCATCGCGGACGCCTCCGTCTTCCCGACCATGCCCGCGGTCAACCCGATGATCGCAGTGCTCATGGTCGGCGAGAAGGCAGCCGAACTCCTCGCCCGGGACGGTGGTACCCGATGAACGCCACGAACACCCCGGCCCCCGCCGCACCCGACACCGCGCCCGGCACCGCGCCCGACGGCGGCCCGGCCGCGCCCTCCGTCTTCTCCGTGAACGGCCTCTGGAAGGTCTTCGGCCCCGACAAGGCCGCCGCGAAGCTCCCCGGCTCCGCCGACGCCGGCCTGCCCGCCGCCGAGCTGCGCGAGCGCACCGGCTGCACCGCCGCAGTCCGCGACGTCACCTTCGACGTCCGCAAGGGCGAGGTCTTCGTCGTCATGGGCCTGTCCGGATCCGGCAAGTCCACCCTCGTACGCTGCCTCACCCGGCTCATCGAACCGACCGCCGGAAGCCTGGCCATCGACGGCGAGGACGTCCTGGCCATGGACGCCACCCGGCTGCGCGCCCTGCGCCGCCACCGCGCCGCCATGGTCTTCCAGCACTTCGGCCTGCTCCCGCACCGCACCGTCCTCGACAACGTGGCGTACGGACTGGAGATCCAGGGCGTCGCACGCGGGGACCGCCGCGCCAAGGCCGCCGAACTCGTCGCCAAGGTCGGCCTGGACGGTTTGCAGGACCGGCGCCCCGGCCAGCTCTCCGGCGGCCAGCAGCAGCGCGTCGGCCTGGCCCGCGCCCTCGCGGCCGACCCCGAAGTGCTCCTGTTCGACGAGCCGTTCAGCGCCCTCGACCCCCTCATCCGGCGCGAGATGCAGGAGGAGGTCGCCCGGCTCCACCACGAAGAGGGCCGCACCATGGTCTTCATCACCCACGACCTCGCCGAGGCCCTGAGCCTGGGCGACCGGATCGCGCTGATGCGCGACGGGCGCATCGTCCAGCTCGGCACGCCCGAGGAGATCGTCGGCTCGCCGGCCGACGACTACGTCAGGGACTTCGTCCGCGACGTCCCCCGCGAACAGGTGCTCACCGTCCGCACCGCGATGCGCCCCGCCACCGCCGGCGAGGCCGACCAGGGACCCGCGCTGGCCCCCGCCACCACCGTGGCCGAGGCCATCCAGGCCGTCGCCCGCAGCGGCGGCCCGGCCCGCGTCGTCGACGCAGGCCGCTGCCTGGGCGTCGTGGACGACGCCGGGCTGCTCGCCGTCGTGGCCGGGCTCCCCGCCCCCACGGGACGGGGGGTCGCGGCATGACCTGCCCCGACCGTCCCCGGACCCGAGTCCCCGACCCCGTGAGGTGGTGCGCATGACCGCGACCCCGACCCCCGCACAGGCCGGCTCCCGGGCCGTGGTCCCCGCGCAGACCCGGAAGTCCGCCGCGCGGCCCGCGGGCCCGGCGTCCGCCCGTACCGCGCCCGCCGCGCAGGACCGCCCCCGCAGAGGCCTGCGCGGCCCCGCCGCGGGCCGCGCGTTCCTCCTCCCGACGGGCATCGCCCTCGTCCTGCTGATCCCGCTCGCAGCGGCCTTCCCCGGCGACGGCAGCTGGCCCGCGGCCCTTTCCGTGGACCTCTCCGGCCCGCTCGGCCGCGCAGGCGACTGGATCATCGACCACCGCGACAGCCACCCGCTGTTCCTCCACTTCTTCGGCCACGTCAGCAACGCCGTCGTGGTGGCCGTCCGCGCCGTGTACGTGCTCCTCCTCGCCGCCGGATGGACCGGGGTCACCGCACTGGCCGCCCTGGTCGCCTGCCGCCTCGCCGGCATCCGGCTCGCCCTGACCTGCGCCGCCGCGTTCGCCGCCTGCGGACTGCTCGGCATGTGGGTGCCGACCATGCAGACCCTCGCGCTGATGGTCGTCGCCGTCGCCGCCTCCGTGGTGCTCGGCGCCCTGCTCGGCCTCGCCGCGGGACTCTCCCCGCGCGCCGACCGCCTGCTGCGCCCCGTACTGGACACCATGCAGATCCTGCCGGCCTTCGCCTACCTGCTGCCGATGGTGCTCGTCTTCGGCATCGGCGTGCCCGCCGCCGTCCTCGCCACCGTCGTCTACGCCGCCCCGCCCATGGCCCGCCTCACCGCCCTCGGCCTGCGCGAAGCCGACGCGGGCGTCATGGAGGCCGCCGCCTCGCTCGGCGCCACCGGCCGCCAGCGGCTGCTGACCGCCCGCCTCCCCCTCGCGCGCCCACAGCTCCTGCTCGGCGTCAACCAGGCCATCATGACCGGCCTGTCCATGGCCGTCATCGCCTCCGTGATCGGCGCGGGCGGCCTCGGCGACCGCGTCTACCAGGCCCTCGCCTCCGTCGACGTCGGCGCCGCCCTCGCCGCCGGCATCCCGATCGTGCTGCTCGCCGTCGTCCTGGACCGCACCGCCGACGCCGCGGGCCGCCGGCTCGGCGCCGCACCCGTACCCCTGAGTGAACAGCACCTGCTGCGGCGGGTGTTCGCCGGCTGGTACGGCCGCCTGCTCACCCTCCTCGCAGCGGTGGCCGTCGCCGTCGTCGGCCGCATGGCCGGCACCACCGCATGGCCCGGGTCCTGGACGCTCTCCCTGGCCGAACCGGTGAACTCGGCCGTCGCCTGGATGACCGACCACCTCTACTCCGGCGTACCCGTCATCGGCGGCACCGCCGACTGGGCCGCCCGCTTCACCGGCTGGATCCTCGACCCGCTGCGCGGCGGACTGCAGGCCGCCCCCTGGTGGCTGCTCCTGCTCGCGGCCGGCGCGCTCGCCCTGCTCGCCGGCACCTGGCGCACCGCACTGACCGCGGTCCTCGCCCTCGCCGCCGTCGGGGTGCTCGGTGTGTGGGAAGCCTCCCTGGACACGCTGTCGCAGGTGCTGGCCGCCGTGGCCGTCACCCTCGTCGCCGGCTTCGCGATCGCCGTGGGAGCCGCCCGCAGCGCCCGGGCCGAGCGCCTGCTGCGGCCCGTCCTCGACGTGTGCCAGACCCTGCCCCAGTTCGTCTACCTCATCCCCGTGGTCGCGCTGTTCGGCGTCGGCCGCGCCCCGGCCGCCGCGGCCGCGATCGTGTACGCGCTGCCCGCCGTCGTCCGGATCACCGTCCAGGGCCTGCGCGAGGTGGACCCGGCCGTCGTGGAATCCGCCCGCTCGCTCGGCGCGACCCGCGGGCAGCTGCTGCGCCAGGTCCAGCTGCCGCTTGCCCGGCCCGCGCTGCTGCTGGCCGTCAACCAGGCGGTGGTCCTGGTCCTCGCCGTCGTCATCATCGGCGGCCTCGTCGGCGGCGGCGCGCTCGGCTACGACGTCGTCCTCGGCCTCGCCCAGGGCGACCTCGCCACCGGCCTGGTGGCCGGCGCCGCGATCGTCTGCCTCGGCCTGCTCCTCGACCGTCTCACCCAGCCCGCGAAGGAGGCCTGACATGCGCGACACGAACCACCGGCGCCCGCTGCGCCGCCGCCGCGGTGCGGCCGTCCTGGCCGCCGCCACCGGACTCGCCGTCCTCACCGGATGCGGGGCCGCCGACATGACCCGCCAATCCTCCCCGTACGCGGCCGCGGAAGACGCCAGGACCGTCACCCTCTCCGTCCAGTCGTGGGTCGGCGCCCAGGCGAACACCGCCGTCGCCGCCTACCTCCTCGAACACGAGCTGGGCTACCGCGTCGACACCGTCCAGGTCGACGAGGTGCCCGCCTGGGACGCCCTCAGCCAGGGGCGCGTCGACGCGATCCTGGAGGACTGGGGCCACCCCGAACAGGAGAAGAGGTACGTCGAGGGCAAGAAGACCATCACCCGCGGCGGGGACCTGGGCGTCACGGGCCACATCGGCTGGTTCGTCCCGACGTACTTCGCCGAGGCCCATCCCGACGTCACCGACTGGAAGAACCTCGACAAGTACGCCGACCGGCTGCGCACCCCGGAAAGCCGCGGCAAGGGCCAGCTGCTGGACGGCTCCCCGTCCTACATCACCAACGACAAGGCCCTCGTGAAGAACCTGGACCTGGACTACGAAGTGGTCTTCGCCGGCTCCGAGGCCGCCCAGATCACCCAGATCAAGCAGTTCGCCAAGGAGCGCAAGCCCTTCCTGACGTACTGGTACGAGCCGCAGTGGCTCTTCGAGCGCGTCCCCATGACCGAGGTGAAGCTGCCCGAGTACACCGAGGGCTGCGCGGACGACCCGGAGAAGGTGGCCTGCGCCTACCCGCACACACCCCTGCAGAAGTACCTCAACACGCGCTTCGCACAGTCGGGCGGCGAGGCGGCCGACTTCCTGAAGAAGTTCCACTGGACGAAGGCCCAGCAGAACGAGGTCTCCCTCATGATCGCCGAGGAGAAGCTGTCACCGCAGCAGGCGGCGAAGAAGTGGGTGGAACGCAACGAGGACGTATGGAAGCCCTGGCTGACCTGACACCCGCCCGCCCGGTGCCCTCCCCCCGGGGAGGACACCCGCGCCGGCCGATGACAGGCTGTCCCCCTGAACACCGAGGGGACCGAGGGGGAGCCATGGCAGAAGCCGGCGGATGGATCTGGGAGCGCAACCTGCGGCCCTTTCTCGAACTCCTGTCCCACTACGTCGGCTACGACTTCGACGGCACGGACTGGGAGACGGTGGCCCTGGCGATCGGGGAAACCGACGACGAACAGGCCGACGGCCGGTACACCTACCCCTTGCCCGGCGGAACGTGCCACGCAGAGGTCCGCCTCGCCCGCTGCGTCGGCGGCGACGAGGTCTCCGTGACCGTGCACGGCCCCCTCACCCCCGACCTGCGCCTGCGCGCCGACACGCTGCTGTCGGCCTACGCCATGTGCTGAGCCCAGGTGCTCGGCCCGCTTCCGCGCTGCGCCAACCCGGCATCGTCCCGCGGCACCGGGCCCGTGGACGCCGCCGGGAGGGCCGGGCGCGACGTACGGTCGAGCCGACCGGCCGGGCCTCGCCGCCGGCAGGCGCGCGCGGCCGGCGGGGGGCCGGCCGGCACTCCTCGAAGCCCTGACCGGAACAGGAGCGGCCGTTGCTTCTCTACGCCCAGACCCCCGCACGGCGCAACCGCCAGATCCTCGCCGACCTGATCGCGCTGCTCCTGATCGCCGCCGCGGTGAGGTTCGCCCTGGCCGTCCACGACGCGATCATGATGCTGGCCGAACCGGGACGGAAGGTGGAGAACTCCGGCGACAGCCTGGCCGCCGCCCTCGACGACGCCGGTGAGACGGCCTCACGGGTCCCGCTCGTCGGCGACCTCCTCAAAACGCCGTTCCGGTCCGCGGCGGACGCCGGCAGCGGGCTCGCCGACGCCGGCCAGTCCTTGCAGGACATCGTCGGCCAGGTGGCGTTCCTGGCCGCCCTCGGCCTGATCGTCGTCCCCGTGGCCGTCGTCCTCCTGATCTGGCTCCCCCTCCGGCTGCGCTGGATCCGCCGCAGCGCCACCCTCCTCCGCCTCCGCGACGCTCCCGGGGGCGCCGACCTGCTCGCTCTGCGCGCCCTCACCGGACCGCCGGGCGAACTCGCCGGCGTTCCCGCCCCGCCGGGCGGCCTCGCGGACGCCTGGCGCCGCGGCGACCAGCAGGTCATCTCAACCCTGTCCGAGATCGCCCTCAGGCGAGCAGGCCTGCGGCCCTGACGGCGGTCTGGAAGGATCAAGGGCTACGGTGCCCTTGATCGCTGTCGCCCCGCCCGGCGGGGCGGCCGGGGTCGAGGGTGCGATGCGTGGCACCCACCGCACGATCCGAGTGACGAGGAGGACCTGATGAGCGTGGCCGACGGGGGGCGGCAGTGGCCGGACGAGGTCAGCGTCGAGAACGCCAGGGCGACACTGCTGCAGCTCCTTGCGCGGGCAGGGGTCCCGCACGACGACGCACGGCAACTGATCGGGCTCCTGGAGGCGGGCGCACTGGCTCTCGCGTACGAGGAGCTGAGCGCCGCCCGGAGCATGCCGGGGGAGGCGGGGCCGGCGGAGTCGGCGCAGGACGGCGCGCGAGCCGTCCTGGAGGAGCTCGGCGCCGTCGCCGAACGGACCCTGGTGCGGGCCGTCGGGGCGGAAGGGCAACAGGGGCCGACGGGGGAGCGCCCCCGGGCCAGGCGCATGGAGGTGGAGCGGGCGCGGGTGGCGGTCACCCCCCTGTACCTGTCGTTCACCGCGGCGTCGGAGCTGGATCCCGAGGTGACGGACGAGGTCCTGGCCGCCGTCCTCGGCACGATGACCCCGCGGCAGCGGGCCGGGTACGCAGGGAGGCTGACGGAGTTCACGGCGGACCACCGGGCCCGGCTGGAGCGGATGTTCGCCGGGTTCGGACCGGGCAGCGCGATCACCATGCACGGCCGCTATTCGCTCCTCCACTCCGCCACGAGCATCGCCGTCCTGGAACGGCTCGCCGCCGCCCCGCAGGAACTGCGCGAGGAGTGGGACGCCGTCGAGCTGCCGCCCGCGTGGCTGGACGGGCTCACGACCGCCTGGAACGCCCCGGTCTGACCGCCGCCGGCGCGGCCGACCGCCGCACGATCACCGCGGCCGGGCCACGCCCCGACCGCCGTCGGGCCGTGCCCGGACCGCAGCCGCCCGGACCGCCGCCGGGGCCCGCTTCGCCGCCCGGACCGCCTTGCCGGGCGGCCCCCGCCCCCCTCGGGGAATACCTCCGCCGCACCCCTCGTTTGCCGGTATAGTTGAATCATAAACAATCTTGGGAAGGGGAGCCATGCAGTTCGGGATCTTCACCGTCGGAGACGTCACGGCCGATCCGACGACCGGCCGCACGCCCAGCGAGCACGAGCGCATCAAGGCGATGCTCGCGATCGCGCAGAAGGCCGAGGAGGTCGGCCTCGACGTCTTCGCCACCGGCGAGCACCACAACCCGCCGTTCGTCCCCTCCTCGCCGACGACGATGCTCGGCTACATCGCCGCCCGCACCGAGCACCTGATCCTGTCCACCTCGACGACGCTGATCACCACGAACGACCCCGTGAAGATCGCCGAGGACTTCGCGATGCTCCAGCACGTCGCGGACGGCCGCGTCGACGTGATGCTGGGCCGCGGCAACACCGGACCGGTCTACCCCTGGTTCGGCAAGGACATCCGCGACGGCATCGATCTCGCCATCGAGAACTACGCGCTGCTGCGCCGCCTGTGGGACGAGGACGTCGTCACCTGGAAGGGCAAGTTCCGTACGCCGCTGCAGTCCTTCACCTCCACCCCCCGCCCCCTCGACGGCGTCGCGCCCTTCGTCTGGCACGGCTCCATCCGCTCCCCGGAGATCGCCGAACAGGCCGCGTACTACGGCGACGGCTTCTTCCACAACAACATCTTCTGACCGGCCTCCCACACCCGGCAGATGGTGGACCTCTACCGCCGGCGCTACGCCCACTACGGGCACGGCACCCCCGAGCAGGCCGTCGTCGGTCTCGGCGGCCAGGTGTTCATGCGCAAGAACTCGCAGGATGCGGTGCGCGAGTTCCGGCCGTACTTCGACAACGCGCCGGTGTACGGCCACGGCCCCTCCCTGGAGGAGTTCACCTCCCAGACACCGCTCACCGTCGGATCGCCCCAGGAGGTCATCGAGCGGACCCTGTCCTTCCGGGACTACGTCGGCGACTACCAGCGCCAGCTGTTCCTGATGGACCACGCGGGCCTGCCGCTGAAGACCGTCCTGGAGCAGCTCGACCTGCTCGGCGAGGAGGTCGTACCGGTGCTGCGCAAGGAGTTCGCGAACCTGCGCCCGGCCGGAGTGCCCGACGCCCCGACCCACGCCGCCCGGGTCGCCGCAGCCGCGACCGCGGCTCAGCAGACCCCGAAGGAGGAGGCACAGGCATGAGAATCGTCGTCGTATCGGCGGGACTGAGCTCGCCGTCCTCCACACGGCTGCTCGCCGACCGGCTCGCGGCCGCGACCCTGGAACACGTGGACGCCGAGACCGAAGTCGTCGAGCTGAGGGAGCTGGCCACCGAGATCGCCCAGCACTTCGTCACCGGGTTCCCGCCCGCCCGGCTGGCCGCCGCGCTCGACGCCGTCGCCGCCGCGGACGGCCTCATCGCCGTGACACCGGTGTTCGCCGGCTCGTACAGCGGCCTGTTCAAGTCCTTCTTCGACCTGATCGACAAGGACTCCCTCACCGCCAAACCGGTGCTCCTCGGCGCCACCGGCGGAACCGCACGGCACTCCCTGGTCACCGAGCACGCCCTGCGCCCGCTCTTCACCTACCTGCGCGCGCTGGTCCTGCCGACCGCCGTGTACGCGGCCTCGGAGGACTGGGGACAGGAAGGGCTGGCGCAGCGGATCGCCCGCGCGGGAGCCGAACTGGCACGGTTCACGGCACCCGAAGCGGTCCCCGGTCGCAGCGCGGCCCTCGACCTCGACACCGCCGCCGCGATCGCACCCCGTTCGCCGACCGGGGCGATCACGTCGGTGGACCCGGCCGACGGGTTCGTGACGGTGCCGTTCGAACAACGGCTCGCCGCACTGCGGGTCCCGTAACCGCCGCGGCGGCCCTGCGGCGCCCACGGCCCGACGCCGCGGGCCCCCGACCGGAGCTGCCCGGGCACGAACGGGGCTCGGCCGGGGCACGAACGGGGCTCGGCCGGAGCAGGAACGGGGCTCGGCCGGGGCTCGGTCGGGGCGAGTGCACAGGTGCGGACAGCAGTGGACAGTCGACGTCCCCGCCGGGCATGGAAAGTGGACACCGCCCGGCGTGAGTCTGTCCGCCATGAACCTTGGACGTACGAAGGGCACCCCGGCCGGCCCACCCCGCCCGGGCCCCGCACTCGCGGCGCTGGCCGCGGCCCAGTTCACCGTCATGCTGGCCACCTCGATCGTCAACGTGGCCCTGCCGCAGATCCGCGTCGGCGTGGGACTGTCGGACGGCGGTACCACCTGGGTGGTCAACGCCTACGGCCTGGCGTTCGGGGCGCTGCTCCTCTCCGGGGGCCGGGCGGCCGACCTCCTCGGCCGCCGCCGGGTACTGATCGCCGGCCTCGCCGTGTTCGCGGGATCCTCGCTCGCGGCCGGACTCGCCTCCTCCCCGGGCGTGATGATCACCGCCCGGGCCGTGCAGGGCCTCGGCGCCGCGGTCATCGCCCCGGCCGCGCTCGCCCTGGCGATGGACCTGTTCCCGCCCGGACCCGCTCGGGGGAGAGCACTGGGGGTGTGGGGAGCGGTGTCCGGCGCGGGCGGCGCGGTCGGCGTCCTGCTGGGCGGCGTACTCACCCAGGCGTGGGGCTGGCCCGGGGTCTTCCACATCACCGCCGTCGCAGCGGTGCTGGTCCTGGCCGCCGTGGCGGCGCTCGTCCCGCGGGCCGCCGGCCGCGGGACCGGCACGTTCGACCTGCTGGGGACCGCTGCCGTCACGCTCGCCCTGACCTGCCTGGTCTGGGCACTGACCAGCGCACGGGCGCTCGGCTGGACGCATCCGGCGGTGCTCGGCGCCCTCCTCGGCGCCGCAGCCCTCCTCGTCGTCTTCGCCGTCGTCGAACGCCGCCGGACGGACGCCCTGATACCACGGCGGCTGTTCGCCACCGGGCAGGTCGCCGCGGGCAACCTGCTGATGGCACTGCTCGGTTCCGTGTGGATCGCACTCTTCTTCTTCCTGCCGCTCTACCAGCAACAGGTCCTCGGAATGAGCCCGCTGACCACCGGCGCGGGCCAACTCCCCCTCGCCGTCGCCAACATGGTCGGCGCCGTCGCGGCACCCCGGATCTCCCGCCGCGTCGGCGCGACCGCGACCGTGGTGGCGGCCCTGCTCACCGAGGCCGCCGGCATGCTGTGGCTGTCACGGATGACCGCCGAGGGGACCTACCTCGTCGACGTCCTCGGCCCGAGCGTCCTGGTCGGCCTCGGCCTCAGCGTCGCCTTCGTCCAGCTCACCGCCCTCGCCGTGGACGGCGTCCCGCGACAGGACACCGGGCTGGCCGGGGGACTGGTGAACACCACCCGGCAGGTCGGCGGTGCGATCGGCCTCGCCGCCCTCGCCACCCTGGCCGGCTCCGTCACCGCCCGTGCGGCCGGCCACCAACCGCACCTCGAAGCCCTCACCGCCGGCTACCGGACCGCCTTCGCGGTCTGCGCCGCGATCCTCGCGGCCTCCGCACTCCTCGCCCTGCCGCTCACCCGCCGGGGTCGGCGCGCCCCCTGCCCGCTGCTGACGTCCCGCACGCCCGTGACCGCGGCACCTCATGCACAGGGCGAGGCACCGCAGCACGCCCCCGCCCCCTGACCGAGCGTCCGAACCACCGCGCAGCGCCGACGCGACGCCCGTCCGGCCCCCCGCCGACGCGCTGCCCGCCCCCACCCTGCCCACCATCCACCCCTCACCCCGGAGACCCACACCGTGACCGGTACCGCAACCCTCCCGCCGACCGACGACGACAACGACACCGGCGCCGACACCGGCGCCCCCGCCACCCGCCGATCACGCGAGGTCGACAACCGTGGGGCCTACGCAGGCTTCGCGCTCGCCCACCTGCTGGGCCACGGCGCCGCCGCCGCCTCCCACGGCGACACGCCCCTGCTCGGCCTGCCCGAGTGGCTTCCCACGGCGCTGCTCGGCGCCGGGCTCGTGACCGGCATCGTCCTGGCCACCAGAGCCGCGCTGCGGGCCCAACGCGGCGCTCCCGCGCCGGAAGTCCTCTCCGGCAAGCTGCTCGGCACCGCCTGGATCGCCGCCTTCACCGCTCTGGCCCTCGCCATCACCGGCCTGACCTCCGTCCTCGACGCGCCGGAACTCCAGTCCGTCCTGTGGCCCGCAGGATCCGGCATCGTCGTCGGCCTGCTCTACCTCGCCGAAGGAGCCGTACGCCGCAACGTGCTGCACTACGGCCTCGGCGTCTGGCTCGCCCTGGCCTCCGCCGCCGCGCTCTTCCTCGAAGCCCCCGGCCCCTCCTGGTCGCTCGCGGCCGCGGGCGGCGGCGCCTACGCCCTGGCCACGGTCCTCGAAGCCCGCCGCCTCCGCTCCCTCGAAGGCCCCGCGCACACCTGACCCCCAGGACACCGCGAGGGCCCCGCGCCGACCCGGGGCCCTCGTACGCGGTGTACGCCTGCGGCGCGCCGGAGGCGGTGCACCGGCGTGGCGGCCCCGGGGCGCGGCACCATGGCAGGCGCCCCGTATGCCCGTTCTCGTGAAGGAGGCGCCGTGCACGTGGCTTCGCCGGCCGGCGACGGTACGACGCCGGAAGTGTTCGGAGGGCTGCTCGCCGATGCCCGCGCCGCCCTGCCCGGCATGGTGGCGCTGCGCCGCAGCATCCACCGCCACCCCGAAACCGGCGCCCACCTGCCCCGCACACAGCAGAGCGTCCTGGCGGCGCTGGACGGGCTGGGCCTGGACCTGGCCACCGGCTCGCGCCTGAGTTCCGTCACCGCACGCCTCGAAGGAGCCCGGCCCGGCCCGACGGTCCTGCTGCGCGCCGACATGGACGCGCTGCCCATGGACGAGGAGACCGGCCTCGACTTCGCCTCCTCGGTACCGGGCGCCATGCACGCCTGCGGACACGACACGCACACCGCCATGCTCGTCGGAGCCGCCCGGCTGCTCGCGGCCCGCCGCCACCTGCTCGCGGGCCGCGTCGTCTTCATGTTCCAGCCCGCGGAGGAGTCCGGCGGCGGCGCCCGCCACATGATCGACGACGGGGTGCTGGAGACCCCCGACGGCAGCGGCGTCACCGCCGCCTTCGCCCTGCACGTCACCACCCGCTTCCCGACCGGGACCCTCCACCTGCGGCCCGGACCCACCTTCGCCGCGTCCGACGGGCTGCACGTGGCCGTACGCGGCCGCGGCGGACACGCCTCGGCACCGCACCGGGCCCTCGACCCCGTCCCGGTGGCCTGCGAGATCGTCCAGGCCCTGCAGACCATGGTCACGCGCACCGTCGACGTCTTCGACCCGGCCGTGGTCACCGTCGCCTCGATCCACGCCGGCACCACCGGCAACGTGATCCCCGGGACCGCCGAGATCCACGGCACCTTCCGCACCCTCACCCCGGCCGCACGGCAGCAGGTGCGCGACGGCATCACCCGTGTCGCGCAGCACGTCGCCGCCGCCCACGGAGCACACGCCGACGTCACGCTGACCGAGGGCTATCCGCCCGTCGTCAACGACCCCGCCCGCACGGCGGCCCTCCACGACGCCGCGGCCCTGCTCCTCGGACCGGGCCGCGTCCACCTGCTGCCCGACCCGTTCATGGGCGCCGAGGACTTCTCCTACGTCCTCCAGCAGGTGCCGGGCGCCATGGCCTTCCTCGGAGCCTGCCCGCCGGGAAGCGCACCGGAGGCGGCCCCCGACTGCCACTGCGACCGCGTCGTCTTCGACGAGGACGCCATGGCCACCGGAGCCGCCGTCCACGCGGCCGCGGCCCTGCGCGCCGGGACCCTCCCCGAACCGTCCCCCTGACCCCCGGCCGACGAGCACCGGCGGGCCGCCGCACGGCGTCCTGCGCACGCGAACGGGCGAGCGCCGCACTGCGCCCGCCCCGGGGGCGGGATATCAAGGAGCGTGACGGGGAGCGTGAGGCTCCGGCGGTCACCACCCCACGGCAGAGGAGTGCGTCTCGTGGAGTTCGAGGTCAATGGCACCCGGCGAACGGTCGACGTGGACGGCGACCCGGCCGCCGTGGAGGTGCTGCGCGACCGCCTGGGACTGACCGGCACCAAGCTGGTGTGCGCGGCCGGCGTCTGCGGGGCCTGCACGATCCAGGTCGACGGCGAGCCCCGGGTGTCCTGCCTGACCCCGGCGGCCCGGCTGGCCGGCCGGAGCGTGACGACGGCGGAGGGCCTCTCGGGCCACCCCGTGGCCCGCGCCTTCGCCGCCGAGGACGCCCTCCAGTGCGGCTACTGCACCCCCGGCTTCGTCGTCGAGGCGGCCGCCTTCGTCGAGCGGTGGCGCGCCGAGCACGGCACCACCCCGCCGGGGCGCCGAGAGATCGCCGAAGCCCTGGCGGGCCACCTGTGCCGCTGCGGCGCCTACGAGGGCATCTTCCGGGCGGTGGCCGCGGCCTGCGCAGGCGACCACGACAGGGCCCCGACCGGCAGACAGGCGGCGACCCCGCGCACCGAAGCCCCCGAGAAGACCGACGGATCGGCCCGCTACACCACCGATCTGCACCCCGACGGCCTGCTGGAAGGCGTGATCATCCGCTCTCCGCACGCCCACGCGCACGTACGGTCCATCGAGGCCGGCGACGTGCCGCTGGCGCTGCTGCTGCCGCCCGACGGCGTCGTCCGGTACGTCGGACAACCGGTCGCCGCCGTCGCGGCACCGGACCGGGCCGCCGCGCGGGCGGCCGCCGCCCGCGTCGTCGTGGACTACGAGGTGCTGCCGGCGGCCCTCGACGTGCACCGGGCCCGGGCCGGCGAGGGCCCGCTCGTCTACGAGGACAAGGCGGCGCGCAAGCGGGCGCCCGGGTCGGGCGAGACCACCCAGCTGGTCCCCGCCCGCTGGCGCGGCAACCTGCGCGGTCCGTCCGGCATGAGCAAACGCCCCGCCGCTGCCGTACGCCGCATCCGGCAAGCGCTGGCGCAGAACCCTGAGAGGGTCGTGGAAGGCGTGTTCACCACCGCCGCCCAGACCCACACCCCGCTCGAACCCCACGCGTGCCTCGCCCACTGGGCCGAAGGCACCCTCCACATCCAGGTGTCCACGCAGTCGGTGAAACGCGTGGCCGAACTCGCCGCCGAGCGCTTCGACGTCCCCGTGGAACGGGTGGTGGCACGGGCCGTCCACGTGGGCGGCGGCTTCGGCTGCAAGATGGGCCTGACCTCCGACGTCGTCGCCGCGGTCGAACTGGCCCGGCTGCACGGCGCCCCCGTACGCGTCGTCCTGGACCGGGACGAAGAGCTCACCGACGGCGGATACCGGCCCGGCACCCGCATCCGGCTGGCGATGGCCGCGGACGCCTCCGGCGACCTGAGCGCCCTGGCCATGGACGCGGACAGCGACGGCGGGGTCTCGGTGGGCGGCTCCGTCGCGGCCCTGGCCCGGTTCATGTACGGCAAGGCCCCCCGCCGGCTCCGCGACTTCGACACCGTCACCCACCGGCCCCCGGGCGCCCCGTTCCGCGGCCCGGGCGGCCCCACCCTGTGCTGGGCCCTGGAACAGGCCGTCGACGAGATGGCGCACCGGCTCGGCCAGGACCCGATCGACCTGCGCCGCCGATGGGACGGGAACCCCAAACGGCACGCCCTCTACGACTGGGCCGCCACGCTTCCGGCCTGGACGGGCCGCCGCGCCGGCACCGGGCGGTACCGCCGCGGCGTCGGCGTCGCCGCCGCCAACTGGTTGTACTTCCTCGACCCCGTCACCGAGGTCGAGCTCACCGTCGAGGACGGGGTCGTCGTCGCCCGCTGCGCGGTCCAGGACATGGGCACGGGCTCGCGGACCGTGCTGCGCCGGGCCGTCGCCGCCGCCCTCGGCCTGCCGGAGACGAGGGTGCGCGCCGACATCGGCCACAGCGACACCGTCCACGGCCCCACCTCCGGCGGCAGCCGCACCACCCCCTCCCTGGTGCCCGCCGCCGCGGACGCCGCCGCCCGGCTGCGCGAAGCCCTCGGCGGCCCCGGCGTGGCCGCCCGGCTGGACGCGGCGCACGGCCTGCGGGTCACCGGCCGGCGCCCCCGCGACCGCCGCGGCTACGTCACCCCCTTCACCCTGGGCGGTATCGCCGTCGGCCGCGGCTTCACCGGGTCGGTGCAGGTCGCCGAGGTCGAGGTGGACACGCGGCTCGGCCGGATCCGCCCGCTGCGCGTGTGGAGCGGCATCGCCGCGGGCCGTATCCACGAGGACCGGCTCGCCCGCAGCCAGTGCGAGGGCGCCGTCGTCCAGGGCATCGGCTACGCCCTGTACGAGGAACGGCGCGTCGACCCGGCCACCGGCCGGGTGCTGACCGAGAACCTGGAGGACTACCGCATCCCCGGCATCGGCGACACCCCGGAGATCACCGTCCACTTCCACCAGGAGGGCTTCGAGCACGTCCCCGGCGGCGGTGTCGGCCTCGGCGAGATCGCCACCCTGCCCACCGCGGCGTGCCTGGCCAACGCCGTTCACGACGCGACCGGCTGGCGCCCGTACGACCTGCCCATCCGCCCCGACCGGCTCCTGGAAGGACTGGGTACGTGACCCCCGAACCCGATCGCACCGATCCCACCGACCTCACCGGCCTCGCGGACGCCGTTCGGGCGCGTGGCGGGGAACTGCGCGCCGGCGGCACCGACACCGGCGCACGGCAGCGCAGCGGCGTCTCCGCCGGGCCCTTCACCGACATCCACGGTGCCGCCGGCCTCCACGGGACCGCCGCGCTGCCCGACGGCGGGCTGCGGATCGGCGCCCTGACCACCCTCGCCGAGCTGGCCGCCGATCCGCAGGTGCGCGCGGGCTGGCCGGCCCTCGCGGCGTCGGCCGGGACCGCGGCCACCCCGCAGATCCGTGCGGCGGGCACGCTGGGCGGCAACCTGCTCCAGCGCAACCGCTGTTGGTACTTCCGCAACCCGCACGTCAGCTGCCTCCAGAAGGGGGGCGCCGGCTGCCCCGCACGCGAGGGGGACCACCACTTCGGCGTGGTCGGCGGAGCGGGCCGCTGCATCATCCCGCACCCGTCCACCTTGGCGATGGCCCTGCTCACCTACGACGCCCGGGTCGAGATCCACGACGAAGAGCCGCGCAGCGTCGCCGACCTGTACGGCGACGGGGACCTGCTCCACCGGGCCGACCACCTGCTGCCGCCGTACCGCATCCTCACCGCGGTCCGGCTGCCGGCACCCCTTCCCGGCGAACGCGCCGCCTGCCACCGGGCCACCAGCCGGGCCCACGCCGAGTGGCCCCTGGTCGAGGCCACCGCCCGGCTCGCGTTCGACGGGGCCACCGTCACGCACGCAGCCGTCGCGGCGGGCGGGGTGGCGCGCGTACCACTGCGGCTGCCGGAGGTGGAGGCCGCGCTGATCGGCCGTGAGGGCACCCCCGAAGCCCTCGCCGCGGCGGCGGCCACCGTAGTGGCCCGCTGCCGTCCGCTGCCGCAGACCGGCTACAAGACCACCCTGTTCCGCGACACCGTCCTGGAGGTCCTCGAACAGGCGGCCGGTGCCACGGCCGCCGCCCAGGAGCACTGATCACATCCCGCACGCCGGGACCACGCGCTGATTTTTTGGCATCAGAGGCCAACTATTCGCCCGGCCGCCGCCAGGACGACTACAAAGGTCGAGACCGAACCGAAACCGAAACCGAATCCGGCGACGGGGACCACGTCACCCGGGCGGCGATCGGAATATGTCGAAGGCGGTGTATGCGCGTGCGTGAGTACAGCAAGGTCGAACCGAATCCGTTCAGATTACTGAAGAGGAGTCCGGGTTCCGGCTCCTCCACCTGATGCAGGCGGCCATGCTGAAACCCGTGTCGTTTTCCTCGGCGTACGCATCGGTGGACGAGTATCGGCTCCTGACGTCGACCATCAGGTCGAGAGCCGCAGATGCTCACGGTATTTTCAGCATGGCCGGCCCGGGGGGCGGGGGTGAATCCGAGGGCGCATCCGAGGATGAATCCGAGAGTGAATCCACCGGTGCATCCACCGGTTCATCCGGGGATGAACCCCACCTCCCCCTCCGCATTCAACTCCGAGGCGTGTTCATCGAGCTCCACATGGAGCTCCGCCGGTACGGCGCAGGCCCTCGCATCATCGGATTCCGCAACACCTTCGAGAACGGGCAGGCCCCGCCGGAGGCGTACGTGCGCCACGTGCGGGACGCTGCAGCCCCATCGGGCATCCGCCGAACGCAGGAACTGCCGTTCGGCGGCCACCGAACGGACCTGGAAAGGGCCGCGGGCGTGCGGCGTTCGGGGATCCTCCTGGGACGCCGCCCCCTGGGCGACGCGGTCATGCGGCTGCACCGCAACCGTGATCCGAAATCCACCGCGCACGGAATGCTCGTGCTCTCGGTGATGCTCTGCGAGGCCGCCCGATTCCCCGCCCTGGGCGACGCGATGTCACGTATCTGGATGACCGGGGGCAGGCTGCCGGACGCGCTGGGCGCCGGAAACTCATCAAAAAGACACCCATCCAAAGGCGTTGGGGCGCCGAAGAAGGAGCGAGGCCCTCACCGGGGGCTCGTTTCCACCCCGTACGATCTGCGATTCCCGTCCTGGGGATCCACGGAACAGGAGCGAATGTGATAGTCAAGCGCGCCGGTCGCCACGTGGTTCTCGCCGCCGTACCCACCGCAGTGTTCCTGACCCTCGGTCTTTCGGGACCAGCTCTCGCGGAGGGCGGAAAGGCGTACCAGATCGACCTGGCGCAGCTGAACAAGTCGGGTTCCCGCGGCACGGTGATGCTCAGCCTCAACGGCAACCAGCTGACCGTGCAGATCGAATCCGAGGGCATGGTGCCCGGACAACCGTCGGCCCAGCACCTGCACGGTTCGACGAAGGGGCACGACTTCAAGTGCCCCGACGCGACGGACGACACCAACCGCGACGGGATCCTCAGCAACACCGAAGCCACGCACGACTACGGCGACATCAACATCTCCCTGACCACGACGGGGGACACCACCCCCGCCAGCGGCCTCGCCGTGGAGCGCATGCCCAAGGCCGACAACCAGGGCAAGCTCTCCTACAAGCGGACCATGACCGTCGGCCAGGACGTGGTCGAGCACATCAAGGACCTGCACGTCGTACAGCACGGCATCGACCGGAACAAGAACCGCAAGTACGACTTCGAGGGTGCCGGCAAGAGCGAGCTCGACCCGAAGCTGCCCCAGGAGGCCACGGCCCCGACCAACTGCGGAGAGGTCAAGGGCGCGGCCGTCGGGTCCCTCCCGGTCGGAGCCATCGAGACGGGCGGCGGCTCCCCGGAGAGCACACAGAGCGCGTCGGTGCCGGTGACGGTCCGCGACGGTGTCGCGATCACCGTCCTCGCGGTGGCGGCCGGTGCCGTGGCCCTCTCCCGGAAGCGGGCCTCCGCCGTCCCCGTCGCCGTCCGCGCCGGCCGGGAGACCACCGGGGGCGGCGCGTGAAGCGGATTCCCGCGCCGGTCCCGCGCCCGTCCACCGCGCCGCCTCGTCGCCGCAGGGCACGCCCCCTGGCGGCCGCGGTCCTCGGCGCCCTCCTCCTGGCGGGATGCGGAGGCCAGAACGCCGAGAAGCCGCCCGCCCCGCAGGGGCAGGCCGGGCAGGCGGGGGCACCGGACGCCGCCGCCCCCGGCGCGCCGGCTCCCGCGGGCGGGGGCGCCCCGGCACCCGTGGACGCGGCGCAGAACGGTACGGGTGGCGGCGCGGGCAAGGCCGGGCCCGCCCTGGCCCGGTCGGAGCCGCAGAAGATCGCGATCCCCTCGCTGGGCCTGACCAGCACGCTGGAAACGCTGCGGCAGAACGCCGACGGCACCATGCAGACCCCGAAGGACCCCGCGCTCGCGGGCTGGTACGAGCCGGGGCCGACACCCGGCTCCCAGGGACCGGCCGTGATCGCAGGGCACGTGACGTGGAACGGAGCATCAGCCGTGTTCGAGAAGCTGAAGACGATGAAGGGCGGTGACACCATCAAGGTGACGCGCAAGGACGGCAAGACGGTCACGTTCACGGTGGACCGGGTCGGTGAGTACCCGAAGGCCGAGTTCCCCACGCTGGAGGTCTACAAGAACCTCGACCACGCGGGCCTGCGCCTGGTCACCTGCGGCGGGGACTTCGACCCGAAGAAGCACTACTACGACAGCAACGTGGTCGTGTTCGCCCGCATGACGGACGCCGCGTAGCCGGCACGGCAGGGCGAGGCAGCGCACGGCAGCGCACGGCAGGGCCGAGAAGACGTCCGCCGGCCGCAGACACCCCACTGCGGCCGGCGGG
>NZ_MQUR01000063.1 GCF_001953875.1 Streptomyces amritsarensis | reverse complement strand
CGGTCGCCGTCAGCCTCCGCGGCGCCCGCCGCGAACTCGACGAGCGGACCGCGCCGCTCGCCGGCCTCGTCGCCGCCTTCATCTTCGCCGTGCAGATGCTGAACTTCCCCGTCGCCGCCGGCACCAGCGGCCACCTGCTCGGCGGCGCCCTCGCGGCGATACTCGTCGGCCCCTACACCGGCGTGCTGTGCGTGTCCGTCGTCCTGCTCATGCAGGGCATCCTCTTCGCCGACGGCGGCCTGACCGCCCTCGGCGTGAACATCACCGTCATGGGCGTCGTCACCGTCGTCACCGCGCACCTGCTCTTCCGCGGGCTGCTGCGCGTCCTGCCGACCACCCGCCGCTCCGTGACCGCGGCCGGCTTCGTGGCCGCCCTGCTCTCGGTGCCCGCCGCGGCCGCGGCCTTCACCGCCGTCTACGCGGTCGGCGGCACCACCGACGTGCCCCTGGGCAAGGTGCTGACCGCCATGGTCGGCGTGCACCTCCTCATCGGCATCGGCGAGGCCCTCATCACCGCCGCGACCGTCGGCGCCGTGATCGCCGTACGCCCCGACCTGGTGCACGGGGCCCGCGCACTGGCCACGCCGCTGAAGCTGCGCGTCGGCGGCGCGCTCGTCGACGCCCCCGCCCCCGCCCCCGCGCCCGCCGCCCCCGCAGCCGGCGGCCCGACGAAGAAGGTGTGGGTGACCGGCCTGGCCACCACCCTGGTCCTGGCCGGGTTCGTCTCCTTCTACGCCTCCGCCGACCCCGACGGCCTGGAGAAGGTCGCCGCCGACAAGGGCATCGACGCCAAGGTCGAGGAGCACGCCGCCGCCGGCTCGCCCCTCGCCGACTACGGCGTCGAGGACGTCGACGACCCCCGCCTGTCCGGCGGCCTCGCCGGGGTCATCGGCGTCGGCGTCACCGTCGTCGCCGGCACCGGCGTCTTCTGGGCCGTCCGCCGCCGCACGGCGGAGCAGCCGGCCGCCGCCACCTCCGCCCCGGCCGCCTGACATGGGTGCCGGCCACGCCCACAGGCTCTACCGCCCTGGCCGCTCGCCGGTCCACGCCCTGCCCCCGCACTGCAAGCTCGCCGCGACCTTCGGCTTCGTCCTGGTCGTCGTGTCCACCCCGCGGGAGGCGGTGTGGGCCTTCGGCCTGTACGCCCTGCTCCTCGCCGGGGTCGCGGCCGTGGCCCGGATCCCGGCCGGCTTCCTGCTGCGCAGGCTGCTGATCGAGATCCCCTTCGTCGCCTTCGCCGTGCTCATGCCGTTCGTGGCCGAGGGCGAGCGGGTCGAGGTCCTCGGCATGTCGCTCAGCGTCTCCGGCCTCTGGGGCGCCTGGAACGTCCTCGCCAAGGGCACCCTCGGCGTGGCCGCGTCCGTCCTGCTCGCCTCGACCACCGAGCTGCGGGCCCTGCTGCTGGGCCTCCAGCGGCTCAAGCTGCCGCCGCTGCTCGTGCAGATCGCCTCCTTCATGATCCGCTACGGCGACGTGATCGGCGACGAGCTGCGCCGGATGTCCATCGCCCGCCGCTCGCGAGGCTTCGAGGCGAGCGGAATCCGGCACTGGGGGGTCCTCGCCAAGACGGCCGGCGCGTTGTTCATCCGCTCCTACGAACGCGGCGAGCGGGTCTACCTGGCGATGGTCAGCCGCGGCTACGCCGGTTCCATGCCGGTCATCGACGAGGCCGTGGCCACGCGGGGCCAGTGGGCGTACGCGGCCGTGCTCCCGGTGACGGCCCTCGCCGTCTGTCTGATGGGATGGACCCTGTGACCAGTACCCCCTCGCCCGCCCCCACGCCTGCGGCCTCGCCCGCCCCGTCGCTCGAAGTCGCCGGGCTCGCGTACGCCTATCCGGACGGCCACCAGGCCCTCTACGGCGTCGACCTGACCGTCGGGCGCGGCGAGCGCGTCGCCCTGCTCGGCCCCAACGGCGCCGGCAAGACCACCCTCGTACTGCACCTCAACGGCATCCTCACCGGCGGCGTCGGCTCGGTGGCCGTGGCCGGGCTCCCGGTGGACAAGCGGAACCTGGCCGAGATCCGGCGCCGGGTGGGGATCGTCTTCCAGGACCCCGACGACCAGTTGTTCATGCCGACCGTGCGGGAGGACGTGGCCTTCGGGCCCGCGGCCGCCGGCATGCGGGGCGCGGAACTCCAGGAGCGCGTCGCAGCCGCTCTGGAGCAGGTCGGCATGGCCGACTTCGCCGACCGGCCGCCGCACCACCTCTCCTTCGGGCAGCGCCGGCGGGTCGCCGTGGCGACCGTACTGGCCATGCGGCCGGAGATCCTGGTCCTGGACGAGCCCTCCTCCAACCTGGACCCGGCCTCCCGCCGCGAACTCGCCGACATCCTGCGCTCCCTCGACGTGACCGTCCTGATGGTGACGCACGACCTGCCGTACGCACTGGAGCTGTGCCCTCGCTCGGTGGTCCTCAGCGAGGGGGTCATCGCGGCCGACGGCCGCACGCAGGACCTGCTGTGCGACGAGCAGCTGATGCGGGCCCACCGGCTGGAGCTCCCCTTCGGCTTCGACCCGCGTTCGGTATCGGTGGCATAAGCACCGGTCCGCGTTTGTTGCACCGCACGTGGACATCCAGGGTGTGGTGGCGGAGGGCTTCGAGCCCGTCCGGGACGCGTTCGTACGCAACTTCGACGTGCTCGGTGACCGGGGCGCGGCCGTCGCCGTCTACCGGGACGGCCGCAAGGTCGTCGACCTGTGGGGCGGCAGCAGGGACGCCGACGGCACCGAGCCGTGGACCGAGGACACCGCGCAGATCGTCCGCTCCGCCACCAAGGGCGTGGCCGCCGCCGTCCCGCTGCTGCTGCACCAGCGCGGGCTGCTCGACCTGGACGCGCCGGTCGGCGCGTACTGGCCGGAGTTCAAGGCCGGCGGCAAGGAGAAGGTCCTCGTACGGGACGTGCTCGCGCACCGTGCGGGCGTCCCGGCCCTGGACCGGGGACTGACGGCCGCCGAGGCCGCGGACGGGGTGTCCGGGCCGCGCGCGGTCGCAGCGCAGCACCCCTTCTGGGAGCCCGGCACCGGGCACGGCTACCACGCCCAGACCTACAGCTGGCTGCTGTCCGAGCTGGTCCTCCGGGTCACCGGACGCACGCTGGGCGCCGTCCTGGCCGAGGACATCGCCGAGCCGCTGGGCCTGGACTTCTGGATCGGCCTGCCCGACGCCGTAGCCGAGGCCGACCGGGTGGGCCGGGTGGCCCCCGTCGACCCGCCGGAGAGCGCCGGCATGCTGAGGACCCGCCCGCGCAGAAACGTTTCCGAGGCCTACGCCGACCCCGGCTCCCTCACCCGCCGCGCCTTCGCCGCCATCCACCCGCTGCCCGACGAGAACGCCCCCGCCTACCGGGCCGCCGAACTCCCCGCCTCCAACGGCATCGGCACGGCCCGCGCCCTCGCCCGCTTCTACGGGGCCACCATCGGCGTGGTCGAGGACGGCGCGCGGATCTTCACCCCCGCCACCACCCGGCTCGCCGCCCGCGAGCACTCCGCGGGCCCGGACCGGGTGCTCGTCGTCAACACCCGCTTCGGCGCCGGCTACATGCTGCACGGCCCGGCCTCGCCCCTGCTCTCGCCCGCCTCCTTCGGCCACCCCGGCCGCGGCGGCTCCCTGGCCTTCGCGGACCCGGACGCCGGCATCGGCTTCGGCTACGTCACCAACGCCCTGGCCAAGTCGGTCACCGCCGACCCCCGGGCCCAGGCCCTGGTGCGGGCCCTGAAGTCAGCGCTCTGACGGCTGCGGGGGCTGCGCCGGCCGTTCTCCTGCGTGCCCGCCTGCATGGTCGCCTGCGCCTGCGCCTGCGTGTTCGCGTACGTCGGCCACGGTGGCCCCGGCGTGCCGGACGAGTTCGCCGGGAGCCATCGGGAACACCGTGTGCGGGGTCCCCGCCGCCGCCCACACCGTGTCGTGGGCCAGCAGCGACCGGTCGGCCAGCACCCTGGTGCGCGTACGGTGCCCGAACGGCGGGACCCCGCCGATGGCGTAACCGGTGGTCTCCCGGACCACCGCCGCGTCGGCCCGCGTCACCCGCGCCGCGCCCAGCTCACGGCCGACCGCGGCGACGTCCACGCGGGAGGCCCCGTCCATGAGGACCAGGACGGGGACGCCGTCCGCCGCGAAGATCAGCGACTTGACGATCTGGCCGAGCTCGCAGCCGATCGCGGCGGCGGCCTCGGCGGCGGTCCGGGTGGCCTCCGGGAAGGCCCGTACCTCGGCGTCGATGCCGAGCGCGGTCAGGGCCTCGGCGAATCGGGGGTGTGCGGTGGTCGTCATGCGGGGACGCTAGCGCGGCGGGAGTGCGCCGCGCGACGAGAACGCGGCCCGCCGGGGTGCGTCACCCGGGCGGGGAGCCGCCGGGCGGGTCCCGGCGGCGTCGGCCCGGGTGTCAGCCCGCGTTCAGGACCTGGGCGACGATCGGGCCGGCGGCCTCGCCGCCGTGGCCGCCGCCCTCGACCATCGCCGCCGCGGCCACGTCGCCGCTGAAGCCGGCGAACCAGCTGTCCGGGCTGGCGTCGGCGCCGCCGACCTCCGCCGAGCCGGTCTTCGCGCCCTTGTCCGAGCCGCGGACCGGGGCCATGGCCTCGCGTGCGGTGCCGCTGGTCGCCGTCAGCTTCATCATGGAGACGAGCTGCTGCTGCACGGAGGGCTTCATCCGGCGCTGGGCCGTGGCGATCGTCCGGCCGTCCAGCTCCGGCGCGACGAGCAGCGGCTGGCGGAACACGCCGGTGCGGGCGGTCGCGGTGATGGAGGCGACGTTCAGCGGGTTCATGGTGATCCGGCCCTGACCGATGTACGCGGCGGCCGCCGAAGCGCCCGTCGCCGGCGGGACCTTGCCGTCGGTGGACCTGATGCCCGTCTTCCAGTCCAGGCCGATGCCGAAGACCTCCGTGGCCTCCTCGGGCAGCGCGGAGTCGTCGTCGACCGGCTTGATCTGCTTGATGAAGGCGGTGTTGCAGGAGCGGGCGAAGGACGTCGAGAAGTTCGTGCCGGCCGGCAGGTCGAAGTTCTTCAGGTTGTGGAAGGCGCGGCCGCCCCAGGACACCTCCTTGGGGCACTCCGCCGGCTTGTCGGCGGCGACCAGGCCGCGGTCCAGCAGCATCGCCCCCGTCACGATCTTCATCGTGGAGCCGGGTGCCCGGTTGCCCTGCATCGCCGCGTTGAAGCCGTCGCTGCGGTGGTTGGCGACGGCCAGGATGTGCCCGTTGCTCGGCCTGACCGCGACCACCGAGGCCTCCGGGAACCTGGCGACCGCCTGCTCGGCCGCCGCCTGCACCTTCGCGTCCAGGTAGGTCCTGAGGGTGCTCGGCTCGCCCTCGACGAGGGTCAGCAGGGTCCGCTTGGGCGCGTCCTGCACGGCCGGCTCGATCCACAGCTCGGCCCCGGCCCTGCCGCCCGCCTTGCTGCCGTAGTTCTGCCGCAGCTCGTCGAGGACCTGGCGCAGCGAGGGGAACTTCTCCGCCGTCAGCTCCTCGCCGTTGCGGTCCACGGCCTTGACGGGCGGGTTCGCGGGGGCGCCGGCGCGCAGCTTCTCGTCCTTGCGGAGCTGCGGGTGGATCACCGAGGGCTGCCAGTCGACCAGCGGCTTCCCGCTGGTCAGTCCGCGTACGACGGTCAGCTGGGAGTCGTAGGCCAGCGGCTTGGTGGTGCCCTCGTAGGTGATCTCCGCCTCGACCTTGAAGGGCACGGTGGCGCCGTTCGCCTCGCCGGGGGTGATCACGGCCTTGGAGACGTACGCCCTGGCCTTGAAATCCCCGACCGCGCTCTGTGCGGCGGCGGCGTTGTTGGTCAGGTCGGCCGCGCCGCGGTCGTCCCCCGACGCCCAGGCCGCCAGGAAGGCCTTGGCGGTCTCGGCCGCCTCCTTCTCGCCGACCGGTCCGCTGCCCTTGCCGGGCCGGACCGTGGTGTCCGAACCCGACTCTTCGCCGGCGTCCCCGACCAGCGCGTACACCCCGTAGCCGGCCCCGCCGACCATCGCCAGGAACACACCGCCGACGATGGCGCCCTTAGCTGCTCCGTTCACTTTTCGTCCTCCCCCGTGACCCCGGCTCCTGAACGCGTTCAAGAGCCCTTGGCTCCGACCTTACTCTGCGGAGTCGACCGGTGTGCAGTGGTTACCGGCCGAAAATCCGCAGGACCGCCTCCGGGCCCTGATGCTGCAACGGTGTTCGTCGTGACGGTCGGGCAGTTTCGGGTGGGATGCCCCGCACGACGGTCAGGCAGGCGTGTCCGCCATCCTCCGGGTCAGCGCAACGGCGGACGAGCTGTTCGGCCGGGGCGAACGCGACGGGTTCAGGGGTCCGGTCGCACGCGCGGTTGCTACGGGCAGGCCGGACATCGCCACCCATGTGAAGATCATATTGCGGTCGTCGTGTTGAGGGGCATCGCGGCCGGGGTGGGGTTCGGGGCGGCCACCTCGCTCATGAACGCACTTTCGTCGCCGTACGTGGCTCTCGGAGTCCCCCTCGTGGGCACCGTCTGGGTCGCACAGCGGATCCGGCTGTCGCGATCGCGACGCCGGACGGCGGCGGGCGACGCAGGACGACGGCGGGGGCCCCTCACGGTGGCCGCTGCCGCTGGTGCGGCGGCGCCTCCGCTCAGCCCTGCAGCTGCTCGGTCAGGCCCAGCTGGCTCATGATGGCGCCGGTGTCCATGTAGACGCGGCCTTCCTGGATCTTGCCGTCCTTGACCTCGTAAATGTCACACGCGTGGATCGTGACGCGACGCCCCGTGGCGGGCACGGTGCCCGCATGCAGGACCAGGTCCCCGGTCTGGGTCCCGCTGCCCGTGTACTCGACGACCACTCTGTCCCCCTGGGACGTGAGGTGGTCGAGGGTGAACGTGCCGTCGGGCATCGCCTCGAACATGGCCTTCGCGAGCTGGGCGAAGCCGTCCGGACCCTGCAGTTTCCTTCCGCTGCCCTCCTCGATGAGGGTGCAGTCCGGAGCGACGGATCCGGCGATGGAGTCGTAGTCACGGTCGTTCCATGCCTGGAAGAGATCGCGGACGAAAGTCTCGTTGTCAGCCATGGGAACCTCCGCTCGGGAGCGTGCCTTCCCTTCCATGCTGGCCCTCCGCCTTCGGCCGTGCGACCCCGAACTTCTGCGCGCCGGTGTCTGCGGCCGGGCGTCCCCCGGCGTCCCGGTGGTCCGGACGGCTTCTACGGTGTGGTCCGGGCCCGGCGCGGAATGATCAGGTAAGCCGCCCCGGCCAGGACGAGTGGCAGGAGGCTCACGATCAGCATGGTGAGCCTCAGGCCGTTGGTGAAGTCCAGGTCGAGGGCCAGTCCGGACTGCCTGAGCAGGTTGGGGTCGTAGCCGGCGGAGCCGGGACTGCGCGCCATCGCGCTTCGTGTCGCGTCCACGGCCTGCTCGGCCTCGGTCGCCGACAGCCCACGCTCGGCGGCATCGTTGAGCCACTGCTGCTGGAAGAAGAGGTTGAAAAGCAGGAGGAAGACGGCGGGGCCGAGCGCGTAGCCGCTCATTCCGAACGCCGGCTGGACGGAGGCCGTGGCGCCGGACCTACCGGGCGGGGCGTGGGAGAGGATGGTCTCGGCCACCGCGGCGGAAGTCACCAGCGATCCGAGGTTGGTGAGCCAGGTGGCCAGTACGAGGATCCACAGTGGCATCGTGGGCGCGGCCGTGGCCGCCAGCAGCAGCCCGCCCGCGACCAGCGCCAGCAGGCCGGTGATGAGGACGGGCTTGGGACTGTACTTCCCGATCAGGCGGCCGGCGAGGATGACGGCGCCCGCGATCGCCAGTGTGCCGGGCAGGTACAGCAGGCCGATCGTGCTCTGGGGCAGCGCCATGACCACACTGCCGAACTGCCCGAGGGCGAAACTGAACCCCGCGATGACGAAGTTCAGCGTCAGGCTGGCCAGCGCAGCCACCGTGAACGGGCCGCTGCGGAAGAGCGACAGTTCCAGGACCGGTTCCGGTGTCCGGCGCTCATGGAGCACGAACAGCACTCCGGCGACGGCACTGACCGCCAGCGGCAGCCATGCCTGGACCTGGGAGATCCCGTTCTGCGCCTCGGCGATGCCGTGCACGAGCATCAGCAGGGTGAGGCCCACCAGGCTGACGCCGATCTTGTCGACCCGGGAGCGCTCCTGGACGGGGGGCTCGGTGACGAACCGGGCGGTCAGCCCGAGCGCGATCAGCGAGAGCAGCGGAGCGAGCAGGAACAGCCACCGCCAGCCGATGGCGTCCACCACCCAGCCCCCGGCCGCGGGGGTCACCCCGCACAGCACCATCTCGATGGCCATGAAGATGCCGATGGCCGCCGGCCGCCTCTCCGCCGGTACCGACACCTTGAGCAGGGCCATCGACACACCCAGAACCGCGGCCAGCGCCAGGCCGTCCAGGAGGCGCATCACCAGCAGGAACACATAGCCGGGGGAGAGCGCTGACAGCAGATTGACGACGATGTCGCTGACCAGCCCGAGCATCAGCATCTTCCTGAGCCCGATGGCGTCCCCGAGACTGCCCACGGCGAGTACGGCGGCGGCCATGACCAGCGTGGCCGCGCCGCCCAGGAGTCCGACGACGTCGGGCGGCACCTGGAGCGCCCGGCTGATCTGCGGCATGTTCAGGCTGAGGACCAGCGGGTCTACGGCCGGGATCGTGAAGGCCAGGGCGAGTCCCGAGATGATCGGGAGCATCGCGATGGTGGAACGCGGGTTCGCAGTCGCCACAGCAATGCCTCCCGTATGCCGGCAAGTGCCGCCGCTCGATGGCCGACCGTAACCCGGCCATCGCTTCCGTCCCTCTGCCTCCCCCGCCGACGCACGCGGCTCGACACCTGTTCGGACCACTCGGATCCCCGGGACCGACCGGACCGGCGGCGCGCGGATGTCGAGCTCGGCTGACGCCGGCGGCGACGGGCTTCGCACGAGGGCCGACGCGGACGTCTCCTCCACCGCGCGGACGGGCCGGTCAGCCGGGGATGAGGGTCGTCACCAGGACGTCGCGGTGTGCCGGGTGCGCGGCATCGACCGGCCGGATGGGCGACACATCGTGCAGGGTGCCGCCGTCGTCGGAGACCAGCAGGCTCGCCGGTTCGTGCAGCGTGACCGACAGGATCTCGCCGCCCTCGGGCGTGTAGACGGTGCTTTCGCCCCCGGTGGCGTTGTCACGACCGATGAACAGCGAGGACACCAGGCTGACGCCGTCCCGGTGCCTGCCCTCCGGTGACGGCTCCCCTCCCCCCTCCGCCGTGGCGATCACCCGGAAGGGATGCACCTTGACGCTCCACCACTCGGCGACGTCCAGTACGCCCGCCACCCGGCCCAGCAGGCCGATGACCCGGCGCAGCACCGGATCGGCCACGAAGTCGTCGGTGAGTGGATCGAAATGGCGGTCCACCGACTCGTAGAGCGGATTGGTGTTGCCCGGCTGGACGAACTCGGTGTGGGGCAGCAGCCGCAGCTCCCCGGTCACGGGCGAGAGCGAGAAGTGCCCGTAGCGCCGGAGCCTGTGGGTGCCGCGCCGGGCCGCGTACGCGTCCACCGTCAGATCCTGCCAGTGGGCCGCGAAATGTGCCCAGGACGATGCGTCCGCACCCAGGCAGGCCAGCACGTCGGCCGGAGGCATGAGGTACGCACCGGTGCCGGTCAGTGCGGCGCGGGCCGCCTCCTCCGCAGCGACGGCCTTCTCGTCCGCCGGACGGAGGAATCCGGGGTCGGTGTTCACGGTCTGCCACCGCCCTTTCTCTGGTGAGGTGGGATGCGGGGTTCAGGACATCATCGGGCGGGCCCGCACCCCGCGCACCTCCGCACGGCAGGCGGTGCGGACGGCACGCTCGGAGGCGGGCCCGGGCTGGTGGCTGCGGGCGGGAGGACCTGCGGCGGTCGCCGACGGTTCGTACTCGCGACCGTCACGACCCAACACCGTTGCAGTACTAAGGTGCGCCCGTGGAGCTCACCTACCGGCGGTTCGACCCCTCGCAGGCCTCCGAGGCCGACGCCCTGGTCGCCTTCCTCACAGCGGACACCTGGCCGTTCCACGGCGCGGCCGTGGTCGACGCCGCACAGGCCCGGCGCTGGGTGGCGGAGGGCCGCTTCGACGGCGACGACACCAGGACGTTCTGGATCACCCACGGCGGCGACGCCCTCGGGCTCATCCGCCTCATGGACCTCGGCGACAGCACGCCCGTCTTCGACCTGCGCCTTCGCACCCGCTACCGGGGCCGGGGCGTCGGCGGCCACGCCCTGGCCTGGCTGACGGCGTACCTCTTCGCCGAGTTCCCGGAGGTCCGGCGGATCGAGGGCACCACACGCCAGGACAACGCGGCGATGCGCCGCACCTTCCGGCGGTGCGGCTACGTCAAGGAGGCCCACTACCGCGACGGATGGCCCGCCGCCGACGGCGGCGCCGTCCACGACGCCGTCGGCTACGCCATCCTGCGGCGGGACTGGCTCACCGGTACGACCACGCCCCCCGCCTGGGACGACGAGCCCTCCTGAGCCCCGCCGAGCGGCCGAAGTGCATGCGCCGGGGCGGTGTTCTAGCGTCGGAAGGGCGAGGGCGACCGATGCGTCGAGCCGGTCGCCCGCCCCGGAGACCCCGCTCCGCGCCGCCGCCCCCGCCCGTGGTCCGGCGCATCCGCGGATCGCGTGACCGACCGAGAGAGCAGGTGCATCCGCATGCGTCCGTCGGCTCGTATCCCCAGCATCCTCGCCGGCCTGGCCCTCGCCGCAGGCGGCGCCGTCGTGGCGGCCCCCTCCGCCCAGGCGGACGTGAAGGCCTGCGAGCAGTACGTCGCCCAGCACGCCCCGAAGGCCGTGGACGGCGCCGCGGAAGCCTGCTACGAGGGCCAGATCGGCAACCTGACGAGCTGCGTCTCCAGCCTCGTCGCGGTCGGCGCGAGCAAGGACGCGGCGAACTCGGCCTGCGAAGCCTCCCGCTGACCGCGGAGGGACCGCCGGCGGCGCCTGCTGCCGCGGCTCCTGCTTCGTGGCCGGCTCCATGGCCTCCACGAAGTGCCGCGGCCTTCACGGAAGTTGTTCCACACGCCGGGAGGGGCAGGCGGGCTCGCCGGCTCTCGGCGCGTGCCTGCGCGTCCAGCGGGCCGGCGACCAGGGCCCGCGACCACCGCCGACCACGACGACGGGCCCGGCACCATTCGGTGCCGGGCCCGTCGTTTGCGCTGCTAGACCCAGGTGTCCAGCCGCATGCGGCCGCGCCAGGAGTTCATGGGGAGGGTCTGGCCCGTGTAGATCGGCCAGAAGTAGATGAAGTCCCGACGGCCCTGCCCGGCAGGGCTCTGACCAGGCTGAACGCTGCTGGCTGGGGCCTTGAGGAGGTCACTGGGCTGTCTCTGGGCCGTGATCATGCTCCTGTGGGGCCCCGAACAGCCCGTCGATGGCCTTCCGTGCTCGGCCTCTGCTTCGCCCTGTCGCAGGCCGCATCCGTCGGCGATGCCTAGGACGGTACGCGGATGCCGGGGGCGAGCGGCCTGCAGCGCCAGGACCGGCCCGGTGGTCCACGGTGTGACGCGCGGCTTGTTGCCGGGGTCCTCCTGCGGCCCGCTTTTACTCGTTCGTAAGCCTGCGAGTGCCACCGTCCCGCCGTTGCGTGAGCATGGCTCTCATGGCCCTACCCCCAGGCGAGCAACCAACCGAGGAGCCTCCTCCTGCTCACTTCGACACGTAAGGGCCGACACGGTGAGACAGGCCATCCGGCGGACGAGGGTAGCACTGTATGTTACGTGTCCATGTCATGGTCCGTACGTTCGTGACCGCGGTGCCTGGCTGTTGTGCCGGCTCCTGCATCTGCCGGTGCTCCGCGCAGAAGCGACCCGTGCGCGATCATCATGAGCCCGGCGGTCGCGCCGCGCCTTCAGGGAGTATCCGTGCCGGTGTTGCTGCCTGTGGCGGTGGAGACGTAGCAGCCCTTGTGGTCTGGAGGGGTGCCGGGGTGGTCGTTCCTGTAGAGCTGGAAGCCGGACCTTCTCGGATCGTTCAAGTAGGCGGCATCAGCGGAGGACACATACACGCAGAAGCGGTACGTCTTGGGCGGCTCTCCCTCGGACCGGTGCACCAGCAGTGTGCCTTCGTACCGGCCGCTAGTGACGATCCAGTCCCGGGCGGAGAACAGCGCGACGGGCCGCTGCGGCTGGTTTCGACTGATCACCACGGGGGTGGGGTCGCCGATGACCACGTAGTCGAGGGCGTTGCTCTTCTCCCCGTACTCCCACTTGCCTAGCTCACGCCAGATGAAGTGTGGGTCCTTGACAGCTCGGTCCTCCTCAGCCGGCCGGAGTTCGAGGCCGAGAGTACGGACGACTTCCACCTCGTCGGTGTCCTGCGAGGTGGTCAGGGCGGGCTGGATGTAGACCAAGCCTGACCCGCTGTAGTTGTCCAGGCGGATCACCGCGGGCAGCGAGACGTCCAGGCGCGGGTCCTTCTGGAGAAGGATGAGGTTGATGATCGAGAGCGCCAACGCCACTACGCTGGTGACGGTGGCGCTCCACACATGCAAGCCCCCGAAGCGCCCGGCGCGCTCGGAGCGGGTCGCATCCACGTTTCCAGGATCTACCCATCCGGCTCCCTGCGCGCGTCAAGGGGGCTCCATCCGACACCAGCGGCTGCGTGTCGGGACCCGCACGTTGGGCTTCACGCCGGTGGGTTCGTGACCGCAACCCGTACCTTCCCCTCGCACCGTCCTTCGTGCGCGTCCCAGAATCGGCACAGCATCTCGACCAGGATGAGGGGCCCACTTTGCCCAGTTGGACCACGCCCCGGAAGTCCTCGCTTCGCATCGCGAGCTGGAAGCAGCTGTGCATATCGAGGATGAGGGTGTGGAGCAACTGCCGTACCCAGTAGTCGTTCATCGTGCACTTGCCGAACGGGCCGTGGACCCGTCCCGGCCAGGGCCCATCACCCGATCGTGGACAACTCGAAGAAGCTCACTGGGCGGTCTCGGGATTGTGACCATGAACCGGAGGCTCGGAAAACAGGCCGTCGACGGCGTTTCGGGTCCGGCCCTCGCTGCTGGGCACAGGTGTGTGTACGTCCGCAGGGTGAAGCCGGGATCGGCATGGCCGAGGTACTGACTCAGGGCTCGGATGTTCTCGCCGGCGTCCAGCAGGACTGACGCGTAGAAGTGCCGCAGGGCGTGCATGCCGTGCTGAGGCGCGGAGGCGTGCCGCTCGCCATCGTCGGCCGGCGGGATGATGCCCGCGACCGCGAGTGCGGGCTTCCACATGTGGTCGTTGAAATGGCTGACCCGGACGAAGCTTCCGCGCAGGCCGGGAAAGAGGAGCGGCTTCGTCACGGGCGGGCTGTCCGGCGTCCGCCAGGGCAGGGTGACCACCAAGGCGGGGTGGAGCTTGGAGTGCTGGCGCAACGGACCCGGGCAGCGGCACGGAGCGCGCCTTGGCGCCCTTCGGCGGGGCAAAGACGTACTTTCCCCGGATGTGCTTGAGCTGGTGCTCCACACGGAGCTATTCCCCCTCGTAGTCGATCTCGTCCTCGGACAGCCCGAACACCTCGCCCTGTCGCAGGCCACATCCGCTGGCGAAGTCGACCGTCGACCGTGGTCCCAGGTGCCGGGGCAGGGCGGCCCGCACCGCCAGCACCTGCGCGATGGTCCACGGGGTGACGCGAGGCGGGGCGGGCTTGGGTACGGGCACAGACCGGGCACGGCACGGATTCTTGGACAGGAGTCCGTCGTCCACGGCAGCGGCAAACGCGGCGCTGACCGTGCCGAAGATGATTCGGCGGTGTGAGGAGGCAGGGACGTTCTCTTCCAGCTCTCCCAGCCATGTCCGGATGTGACCCGGCTGGAACGACGGCATGGGACGGGTGCCGATGTACGGATAGGCGTGCAGCCTCAGCCGTCGTTCCGCAGCATCACGGCTGTTGATCTCCGTCGTGTGCTCGTCCTCGCCGACTCCCCGATTGTGTTGGAGAAAGCGGGTGAGTTTGTAGTGCTCACCGACCTCCACGTCGATGAAGTGTGCGCGGACCTTCGAGCGGAAACGGAGCAGTTCGAAACCGGCACGCCGGAGCACAGCGCGAGCGTGGCCCGGCTTGTGTCCGCGCAGCGCGCGATCCGGAATACGCCGGAGGGCTACTGGATCGCCGCGGCGGTCCGGAAGCTGCATCTCACGCTCTGACGGGGACCGTGGATGGGGATAAGGTCCGCTCGGCTGCGGTGCTCTCCGACGGCGCGTCGCGGCTCGTGACTGAATATCAAATGGCGACGTGGGAAGCCGTTTTCGAGCAGTTGCGCACTATGGGCCCCCGCTCTTTGATCAGTAGAGTCCGGAACGTAGAAGCGTCTGACCCTCACAGGCGGCGCTGGCCGCGATACAAGTCTGGTGACGATGCCGCTGTGACCTTCTGTCAACGTGACGATTCGGCGTCGCCCGTTTTGACTTCGTTGTCGTGCTCGGGGCAGACGGCGACGGAGTGTGCGACCAGCCCGGTAAGCGACTGCCTGAGGGGGCGAAGGCGACGGTTGGCCTCGGAGAGTCGTCCGACCTGGGCCGTCTGTGAGCCGTCGAGGAGCGGCCCAGGACGGTCGGCGACCACCGGCAACAACAACGACGACGGGCCCGGCACCATCCGGTGCCGGGCCCGTCGTTTCGCCTGCTAGACCCAGGTGTCCAGCCACATGCGGCCGCGCCAGGAGTCCATCGGGAGGGTCTGGCCCGTGTAGATGGGCCAGAAGTAGATGAAGTTCCACACGATCAGCAGGACCAGGACGCCCGCGCCGATCGCGCCCAGGGCCCTGCGGCGTTCCGAGGAGCCGGCCGGGCCCAGGAGGGCGCCGATCATCATCGCCACCGCCAGGCACAGGTACGGGACGAAGACCACCGCGTAGAAGTAGAAGATCGTCCGCTCCTGGTAGTTGAACCAGGGCAGCAGGCCCGCGCCCAGCGCGCACGCGATCGCGCCCGCCCGCCAGTCGCGGCGGAAGAACCACCGCCACAGCACGTACAGCAGCGCGAAGCAGCCCGCCCACCACAGCAGCGGCGTGCCCAGGGCCAGGACCTCGCGGGCGCACTTGCCGGCCGCCGTCGCCGGGCAGCCGTCGGTGCCGGGCTCGGGGGACTCGTAGAAGTACGAGACGGGCCGGCCCAGCACCAGCCAGCTCCACGGATTGGACTCGTAGGTGTGCCCCGAGGTCAGGCCGACGTGGAAGTTGTAGACCTCGGTCTCGTAGTGCCACAGGCTGCGCACCCATTCCGGCAGGAACGACAGCGAGCTGTTCTGGTCGTTCTTGGCCGCCCAGTCGCGCAGGTAGCCGCCCTTGCCGTTGTCGGGGCTGAAGATCCAGCCCGACCAGGAGGCCACGTACGTCACGATCGCCACCGGCACCGTCGAGACGAAGGCGGGCAGCGCGTCACGGCGCAGCATCGCCGCGTACGGGGCGCCCGCGCCCGCGGTGCGGCGGGCGGCCGCGTCCCACAGCACGGTGAGGATGCCGAAGAAGGCCAGCACGACGAAGCCGTTCCACTTCGTGCCGGCGGCGAGCCCCAGGCAGACCCCGGCCAGGATCCGGTACGGGCGCCGGCCCAGCCGCAGCGTCTCGGCGATCCTCGCGTCGGGCCGGGTGCGGCCCTCCTCGTCCACCGGTAGTGCGTCCGCGAGGCGGGCTCTGGCCCGGTCGCGGTCGATGAGCAGCGCCCCGAACGCGGCGAGCACGAAGAACATCAGCACCAGGTCGAGCAGCGCCGTGCGGCTCATCACCAGGTGCAGGCCGTCCACCGCCAGCAGCGCGCCCGCCAGGCAGCCGAGGAACGTCGAGCGGAAGAGGCGCCGCCCGATCCGGCACAGCATCAGCACCGACAGGGTGCCGAGCACGGCGGTCATGAACCGCCAGCCGAAGGGGGTGAGGCCGAACATCCACTCGCCGAGTCCGATCACCCACTTGCCGACGGGCGGGTGCACGACGTACCCCGGGTCCGCCGGCAGGGCGACCCCGTCCGGGTTGGCGAGGATCGACTTGTCGATGTCCTTGGGCCAGTTCGCCTCGTAGCCCTGCTTGATCGTGGCCCAGGCGTCCTTGGCGTAGTACGTCTCGTCGAATATCACCGCCTTCGGGCTGCCCAGGTGCACGAACCGCAGCACGCCCGCGACCAGCGCCACCAGCAGCGGTCCGGCCCACGCCATGACGCGCTGCCAGGTCCCCCACACCCCGGGTGGGAGCCCGAAGGTCATCCACAGCTGCCGGGACGGCTTCGTGTACGGGGGCACCAGGCGGGTGCGGACGTCCGCGCGCGGCGACGCGCCGGCTGCCGGCGCGTAGCCGAAGCCGCGCAGGCGGCGCAGCCAGGTGGGCGGCTCTTCTGCGCCGCCCGCCGTTGCCGGGGGCAGGGCCCCCGCGGGGCTGGGCGGCGGCGTCGCGGTACTGGTCACCGGCACATCGTAGGGAAGAGATCTGGGTGTGCCCCAGTGGCGTGGGTGACGAGCCGCGGGACTGAGAGGATGGGCGGGTGACAACTGACCAGCCCCGCGCGACCGAGCCCACCTCCACGGAGGGCGTCCTCGTCCTCGCCGGCACCCCCATCGGCGACCTCGCCGACGCCCCGCCGCGCCTGGCCGCGGAGCTGGAGCGGGCCGATGTCGTCGCCGCCGAGGACACCCGGCGGCTGCGCCGGCTGACCCAGGGGCTCGGCGTGCACACCACCGGGCGCGTCCTGTCGTACTTCGAGGGCAACGAGTCGGCCCGCACCCCGGAACTGGTCGAGGCCCTGGCCGGCGGGGCGCGCGTGCTGCTGGTGACCGACGCCGGCATGCCGTCCGTCTCCGACCCCGGCTACCGGCTGGTCGCGGCGGCCGTGGAGAAGGACATCAAGGTCACCGCGGTCCCCGGGCCGTCCGCCGTGCTCACCGCGCTCGCGCTGTCCGGACTGCCCGTGGACCGGTTCTGCTTCGAGGGCTTCCTGCCGCGCAAGGCGGGCGAGCGCCTGGGCCGGCTGCGCGAGGTCGAGGGCGAGCGGCGCACGCTCGTCTACTTCGAGGCCCCGCACCGGCTCGACGACACCCTGGCGGCGATGGCCGAGGTCTTCGGCGCCGAGCGGCGGGCCGCGGTCTGCCGCGAGCTCACGAAGACCTACGAGGAGGTCAAGCGCGGCGGCCTCGGCGAGCTCGCCGCCTGGGCCGCCGAAGGCGTGCGCGGGGAGATCACCGTCGTGGTGGAGGGCGCGCCCGCGGCCGGACCCGGCGACGTGGACGACAAGGAGCTCGTACGCCGCGTCCGGGTGCGCGAGGAGGCCGGGGAGCGCCGCAAGGAGGCCATCGCGGCCGTCGCCGCCGAGGCCGGCGTACCCAAGCGGGACGTCTTCGACGCGGTCGTGGCGGCAAAGAACGCGGCACAGAAGGCGCCATGAACCGGTAAAGAGCTAACCTGAAAGGCAAAGCTCAGACCGTGCGCCGGGCGCTTTGGGCATGAGTGGCCCAAAGGTCGTCCAACACTGGACAGGACCTGATGCGCTCCCGCCCGAAGAGGCGTCCACTGGCAGAGGCACCAGTGGAACAAGAGGAGCTGGCATGAGTGACATCGCAGACACCCCGGTACCGGTCCAGGCCTCGGCACCCGCACGTTTCTCCGGCGCCGACGTGCCGACCGTGCAGGAGGCGTACTCCTTCGCCTGCATGCGCTGCGGGTACGGCTGGGAGCAGGAGTACCGGATCGAGCACCACGTCGACGGCCGCGGCGAGCCGTTCATCATGTACACGGTCGACGGCGAACGGGTGCCCTCGCCGCTGTCCAACCCGACCTGCCTGAACTGCGGCGGGCACGTCGTGCGGATCATGCGGGCGGGACAGGTCTCCTCGGTGCTCGGGATGATCGACCACCTCTACCACCACCGCATCGCCCCCGGGATCGCCGGACCGGTGCCGGCGGGGGCGAACGTCGCGCGCACCCCGAAGCCCCGCAGGGCCGTCGAACGCCACGACGCCCCCGGCCCCGTCGCCATCAGCGAGGCCGAGAAGCGCGGGGGCCTGCTCTCCCGGCTGAAGGGGTTCCTGCGCCGGTCATAGGATCGGCCCATGAGCCCTTCCACCTCCAAGGACGCACCGCCGCCGCTGCCCGAACCCCTCCGGGTGGCGGTGGCGGACTCGCACACCCACCTGGACATGCAGTCGGGAACCGTCGAGGAGGGCCTCGCCAAGGCCGCCTCGGTCGGCGTGACCACCGTCGTCCAGGTCGGCTGCGACGTGAAGGGCTCCCGGTGGGCCGCCGAGACCGCGGCCCAGTACGACAACGTGCACGCCGCCGTCGCCCTGCACCCCAACGAGGCCCCGCGGATCGTCCTCGGTGACCCAGGGTTCACCTCCCAGCCCCCTGGGGCTGGGGGAGGAGGGGCCCGCCGGGGCGCCCGGCCCGGCGGCGGCGAGGCCGCCCTCGACGAGGCCCTCGCCGAGATCGAGGCGCTCGCCGCCCTCGGCCACGTCAAGGCGGTCGGCGAGACCGGGCTCGACCACTTCCGCACCGGCCCGGAGGGCATGGCCGCGCAGGAGCGTTCCTTCCGCGCCCACATCGAGATCGCCAAGCGGCAGGGCAAGGCCCTCGTCATCCACGACCGCGACGCCCACGCCGACGTGCTGCGCGTGCTGCGCGAGGAGGGCGCCCCCGAGCGGACCGTCTTCCACTGCTACTCCGGGGACGCCGACATGGCCCGCGAGTGCGCCGCCGCCGGCTACTACATGTCCTTCGCCGGAACGGTCACCTTCAAGAACGCCGCGCCGCTGCGCGAGGCGCTGGCCGTGGCCCCCCTGGAGCTGGTCCTCGTCGAGACGGACGCGCCCTACCTGACCCCCGCGCCGTACCGCGGCCGGCCCAACGCGCCGTACCTCATTCCGCTGACGGTGCGCGCCATGGCCGCGGTCCGCGGGATCGACGAGGACGCGATGGCCACAGCGCTGGCGGCCAACACCGCGCGGGCCTTCGACTACTGACCGGCTCCACCTGGTCGACACGTAGGGTAGTCGTACGACTTTGTTCCGTGACGACTCCTCCGCTAGGGTGCCGTGCCCCAACCAGCGGGTGCGGACCACCAGGGAGCGAGCGTCGTGACCGATACGCAGGGCAGCCACCGCCGAGGCGCTCCCGTCCCGGAGGCGTACGGGGGCGAAGCCCCCGCCTGGCCGACCTGGCACGCCTGGCCCGCCGACGACGGCCCGGCCGACGACGGGGCCGCCAGAACGGGCCTCCCCGGCCCGGGGTCCACCGACCCCGGCCCGCCGGATCTGGGCCGGTTCGACCCCGGCTCGCCGGACCCCGGCCGGTTCGACCCGGGCCCGTTCGACCCCGGTCGGTCCGACCCCGCCATGCTCGACCCCGCCATGCTCGACCCCGCCATGCTCGACCCCGCCTTGCTCGACCCCGGTCGGTTCGACGGCGACCCGTTCGGCCCCGGTCGGCTCGGTCTGGGCGCGGCCGATCCCGGTCTGCTCGACGTCGGCCCCGTCGATCCGGGGCTCCCGTCGGATCCGGGACTCTCGGCGTGGGACACCGAGCCCGCCGTCCCCCTCCCCGCCCCCCGCGCCGAGGACCGGCGGGCCGGACGCCGCCGGCGGACCGCGCACGCCACCGCCCGCCCCGATGCCGGGGACGCCGGGGGCGGCCGGCGGCTTGAGCCGGTCCCCGCCCCGGGGACGGGGCGCCGCCGCGCCCCCGCGCCCACCCCCACCGTCGTCGACGCCGGCGCGCTCGCCCCCGGCCGGCGGCCCCGCGGCCGTACCGCCGTCGAGGAGCCCCCTCCCGGCACCGGCCGGCGCCGCGGCCCCGCCGAACCGGCCCCCGCAGCCCCCGCCGCCCCCGCCGGGCCGGGGCACGGCCGCCGCCGCGCCGTGAACCCGGTGCTCCTCGCCCCCGCCGCCCCCGGCGGCAACTGGCGGCGGATCGTGCCGCAGGCCCTGGTCGTCGCCTTCCTCGCCGGCGGCACGACCGCGTTCGTCGCTGCCGACAAATCGGTACGCCTCACCGTGGACGGGGTTCCCCGGGAACTGCACACCTTCGCCGGCGACGTCGAGGATCTGCTCGCCGCCGAAGGACTCGACGTCGGCCCCCACGACCTCGTCGCCCCCGCCCCCGGCGAACCCCTCGACGACGGCGAGGAGATCGTCGTCCGCTACGGCCGCCCGCTGCGCCTGACCCTCGACGGACAGCAGCGGCAGGTGTGGACCACCGCCCGCACCGTCGACGGCGCCCTGCGCCAGTTCGGCATCCGGTCCGAGGGCGCCTACCTCTCCGCGCCGCGCACCGCGCCCGTACCGCGCGCCGGGCTGACCCTCAGCGTCCGCACCGAGCGCAGCGTCACCTTCATGGCCGACGGCCGCGAGCGCACCATCCGCACCAACGCCGCCACCGTCCAGGAGGCCCTCGCCCAGGCCGGCATCACCCTCCAGGGCCAGGACACCACCTCCGTGCCGCCCACCGCCTTCCCGCGCGACGGGCAGACCGTCACCGTGCTCCGCATCACCGGCAGCCGCGAGGTCCGCGAGGAGCGCATCCCCTTCGAGACCGAGACGGTCAAGGACGCCGACCTCTTCGCCGGAACCGAGGTCGTCGAACGCGCCGGCCGGCCCGGGGCGCGCAGGGTCACCTACAGCCTGCGCACCGTCAACGGGGTCCGGCAGAAGCCCCGCGCCATCGCCGACGAGGTCGTGCGCGAACCCGTCACCCAGCTCGTCCGGGTCGGCACCAGGCCCTTGCCGAGCTCCGTCTCCGGCGCGGACCACCTCAACTGGGCGGCCCTCGCCCAGTGCGAGTCCGGCGGCCGGCCCTCCGCCACCGACGCCTCGGGGACATACGGCGGCCTGTACCAGTTCGACGTCCGCACCTGGCAGGGCCTCGGCGGGAGCGGCCGCCCCCAGGACGCCCCGGCCGCGGAACAGACCTACCGGGCGAAGAAGCTCTACATCCAGCGGGGGGCGAGCCCGTGGCCCCACTGCGGCCGCAGGCTCACGTCGTAGCCCGCAGGCTCACGTCGTAGTCCGCGGGTCACGTCGTGGGCCGCGGGGCTCACGTCGCAGTCGGGACCACTCGGCCGATCTGAGACGCTTTACCGGTGAGCACCGCAGAGCAGCAGCCCGATAACCCCGCGCCCAGCACCCCCGACGCCCTCCTCGGCCCCGCCGACGTCAGGGAACTGGCCGCCGCCCTCGGCGTACGCCCGACGAAGCAGAAGGGGCAGAACTTCGTCATCGACGCCAACACGGTCCGCCGGATCGTGCGCACCGCCGAGGTCCGCCCCGACGACGTGGTCGTCGAGGTCGGCCCCGGTCTGGGCTCGCTGACGCTCGCGCTGCTGGAGGCCGCGGACCGGGTCGTCGCCGTCGAGATCGACGACATCCTGGCAGCCGCCCTGCCCGCCACCATCGAGGCCCGCATGCCCGCGAAGAAGGACCGCTTCGCGCTGGTCCACTCCGACGCCATGCTCGTCACCGAGCTGCCCGGCCCGGCGCCGACCGCGCTGGTCGCGAACCTCCCCTACAACGTGGCCGTGCCCGTCCTGCTGACCATGCTCGACCGCTTCCCGAGCATCGAGCGGACCCTCGTGATGGTCCAGGCCGAGGTCGCCGACCGGCTCGCCGCCGAGCCCGGCAACAAGGTCTACGGGGTGCCCTCCGTCAAGGCGAACTGGTACGCGCACGTCAAGCGCGCCGGAGCGATCGGCCGCAAGGTCTTCTGGCCCGCGCCGAACGTCGACTCCGGCCTGGTCTCCCTCGTGCGCCGCACCGAGCCGATCAGGACCAGTGCCACGAAGGAAGAGGTCTTCGCGGTCGTCGACGCGGCGTTCGCGCAGCGCCGCAAGACCCTGCGCGCCGCGCTGGCCGGCTGGGCCGGCTCGGCGGCCGGCGCCGAGGCCGCGCTGGTCGCCGCGGGCGTCTCCCCGCAGGCCCGCGGAGAGTCCCTGACGGTGGAGGAGTTCGCCGCGATCGCCGAGCACAAGCCCGCCCCGGAGAGGCCCGCACTGTGAGCACGCGCCCCGACAGCACCCGTCCCGAGAGTCCCGAGGGCACCCGTCCCGAGAGTCCCGAGGGCACCCGCACGACGCCCGTCACCGTACGGGTCCCCGCGAAGGTCAACGTCCAGCTGGCGGTGGGCGCGGCCCGTCCCGACGGCTTCCACGACCTGGCCAACGTCTTCCTCGCCGTCTCCCTCTTCGACGAGGTGACGGCGACCCCGGCCGACGCGCTCACGGTGACCTGCGAGGGCCCGGACGCCGACAAGGTCCCGCTGGACCGCACCAACCTCGCGGCGCGGGCCGCCGAGATCCTCGCCGCCCGGGCCGGCCTGGACCCCCTGGTCCACCTGCACATCGCCAAGCACATCCCGGTCGCGGGCGGCATGGCCGGAGGCAGCGCCGACGGCGCGGCGGCCCTGCTCGCCTGCGACACCCTGTGGGGCCTGAACACCCCGCGCGAGGAACTCCTCGACATCTGCGCGGAGCTCGGCAGCGACGTCCCCTTCAGCCTCGTCGGCGGCGCCGCGCTCGGCACCGGCCGTGGCGAGGTCCTCACCCCGGTGACCGCCGGCTCCTTCCACTGGGTGTTCGCGGTGGCCGACGGCGGCCTGTCCACCCCGGCCGTCTTCCGCGAGTTCGACCGCCTCACCGCCGACGCGGCGGTCCCGGAGCCGCAGGCGTCCCCGGCCCTCCTCGCCGCCCTCGCCTCCGGCGACCCGGAGGCGCTGGCCGCCACCCTGGCCAACGACCTCCAGCCGGCGGCCCTCTCGCTGCGGCCCTCGCTGCGGGCGACGCTCGACGCGGGCGCCGCCGCCGGCGCCCTGGCCGCCCTGGTCTCCGGCTCGGGCCCCACCACGGCCTTCCTCGTCGCGGACGAGGAAGCAGCCGCCAAGGTCGCCGCCGCCCTCGACGCCTCCGGCACCTGCCGCGCCACGCGCACGGCCTCCTCCCCCGCTCCGGGAGCCACGGTCCTGCCGTCCTGACCCGCTCCGCCCGGGGCGGATCCCCGGATACCCGATCCCGGCCTACTCAGGCCGGAACTGAGTATCCGCACCCTGTCCGCGGGAGCGCGGCGGCGGACATCGTGGGGCCATGACAGTCAGCGCACGCGCCATGGCCGCCGCCACCCCCGCCGGCCGCGACCGGTACGTCGACCTGCTGCGCGTCGCCTCGCTCGGCACCGTCATCGCCGGGCACTGGCTGATGGCCGCGGTCGGCAGCGACGGCATAGGGAACCTGCTCGCCCTCGTGCCCGCCCTCCAGGTGCTCACCTGGGGGCTGCAGATCATGCCCGTCTTCTTCTTCGTCGGCGGCTTCTCGCACGCCCTCTCCTACCGCTCCCTGGCCCGCCGCACCGAAGGCCCCGCCTACGCCGCCTTCCTGCGGGCCCGGCTGCGCCGGCTGCTGCGACCCACCCTCGTCTTCGTCCTGGTGTGGGCGGTCCTCGCACTCGCCGTGCAGCTCGCCGGCCGCGGTGGCGGGCCGCTGGCCGGCGCCGCCCTGCGGCTGGTCACCCAGCCGCTGTGGTTCATCGGCATCTACCTGGCCATGGTCGCCCTCACCCCGCCGCTGCTGAAGCTGCACGAACGCCACGGCTGGGCGGCCTTCGCCGCGCTCGCCGGCGCCGCCGCGCTGGTCGACGTCCTGCGCTTCGCGCTCGGCGTCCCCTACGTGGAGTTCCTGAACTTCGCCCTCGTCTGGCTCGCCGTCCACCAGCTCGGCTTCCTGCGCGCCGACGGGCGCATCCGCCGCCCCGCCGTCCTCGCCGCCGCCGGCCTGGCCGGGGCCGCCCTGCTGGTCGCCTGCGGCCCGTACCCGCTGTCCATGGTCGGGATGCCCGGCGAGAAGGTCTCCAACATGGCCCCGCCCACCCTGGCCCTGCTCTGCCACGGCCTGTGGCTCGTCGGCGCCGTGCAGCTCGCCGCCCGGCCCGTCGGCGCCTGGCTGGAACGCCCCCGCGTGTGGCGCACCGTCGTCGCCGCCAACGGCGTCGCCATGACCGCCTTCCTCTGGCACCTCACCGCGATGCTCGCCGTGTACGCCGCCCAGCTCGCCCTCGGCATGGACCTGCCCACGCCCGCCACCGCCGCCTGGTGGGCGCAGGTCCCCGTACGGATCCTGGCCGCGGCCGCGCTGACCGGCGTGTTCGTCGCCCTCCTGCGCCGCTTCGAGGCCCCCGCCCCGGCCCGTCCGGCCACCCCCGCGGGAGGTGCCGCCGGCCCCGTCGCCGCCCTCGGGACCACCCTGTGCCTCCTCGGCGTCCTGGGCCTGTCCATGACCGGGCTCGGCGGCCTCCTCGACGGCCACAGCGCCACCCTCATCGCCGTCCCCGTCACCGCACCGGCCGCGATCGCCATGGCACTGGGAGGCGCCTGGCTGGTGGAACGGTCCGCCCCGGCCCGGAGGGTTAGGCTGAGGGGCTGATCCACACCCTTTCCCTGGAGCGCGTCTGATGGCCGTCAATCTGGTCAATGTCGAGGCAGTCAGCAAGGTGTACGGCACACGTACCCTGCTGGACGGTATCTCCCTCGGCGTGTCCGAGGGGGACCGGATCGGCGTCGTCGGCCGCAACGGCGACGGCAAGACCACCCTCATCCGGATGCTCGCCAAGCTGGAGGAGCCCGACAGCGGCCGCGTCACCCAGTCCGGCGGCCTGCGCATGGGCGTCCTCACCCAGCACGACTCCCTCGACCCCGCGGCGACCGTCCGCCACGAGATCATCGGCGACATGGCCGACCACGAGTGGGCCGGCAACGCCAAGATCCGCGACGTCCTCACCGGGCTCTTCGGCGGCCTGGACCTGCCCGGCTTCAACCAGGGCCTCGACACCGTCATCGGCCCGCTCTCCGGCGGCGAGCGCCGCCGCATCGCGCTCGCCAAGCTCCTCATCGCCGACCAGGACCTGCTGATCCTCGACGAGCCCACCAACCACCTCGACGTCGAGGGCATCTCCTGGCTGGCCGGCCACCTCCAGACGCGCCGCTCCGCACTCGTCTGCGTCACCCACGACCGCTGGTTCCTCGACCAGGTCTGCACCCGCATGTGGGACGTCCAGCGCGGCGACGTCTTCGAGTACGAGGGCGGCTACAGCGACTACGTCTTCGCCCGCGCCGAACGCGAACGCATCGCCGCCACCGAGGAGACCAAGCGGCAGAACCTGATGCGCAAGGAGCTCGCCTGGCTGCGCCGCGGCGCCCCCGCCCGCACCTCCAAGCCGCGCTACCGCATCGAGGCCGCCAACGAGCTCATCGCCGACGTGCCGCCGCCGCGCGACAAGTCCGAGCTGATGCGCTTCGCCAACGCCCGCCTCGGCAAGACCGTCTTCGACCTCGAGGACGTCACCGTCCAGGCCGGCCCCAAGACCCTCCTCAAGCACCTCACCTGGCACCTGGGCCCCGGCGACCGCGTCGGCCTCGTCGGCGTCAACGGCGCCGGCAAGACCTCCCTGCTGCGCGCCCTCGCCGAAGCCGCCCGCAGCCAGGGCGAGGCCCAGCCCGCCGCGGGCAAGGTCATCGTCGGCAAGACCGTCAAGCTGGCCTACCTCTCCCAGGAGGTCGGCGAACTCGACCCGTCCCTGCGGGTCCTGGAGGCCGTCCAGCGCGTCCGCGACCGCGTCGACCTCGGCAAGGGCCGCGAGATGACGGCGGGCCAGCTGTGCGAGCAGTTCGGCTTCACCAAGGAGAAGCAGTGGACGCCCGTCGGCGACCTCTCCGGCGGAGAGCGCCGCCGACTGCAGATCCTGCGCCTGCTGATGGACGAGCCCAACGTCCTCTTCCTCGACGAGCCCACCAACGACCTCGACATCGAGACCCTGACCCAGCTGGAGGACCTCCTCGACGGCTGGCCCGGCTCGATGATCGTGATCTCCCACGACCGGTTCTTCATCGAGCGCACCACCGACACCGTGATGGCGCTGCTGGGCGACGCCAGCCTGCGCATGCTGCCGCGCGGCCTGGACGAGTACCTGGAGCGCCGCCAGAAGATGATCGAGGCGGCCGCCCCGGCGCCCGCGCCGGCCGCCGCCGCGGCCAAGTCCACCTCGTCGGGCGACTCCCGTGCCGCGAAGAAGGAGCTCCAGAAGATCGAGCGGCAGCTCAACAAGCTCGCCGACCGCGAGGGCAACCTGCACGCCCAGATCGCCGAGCACTCCACCGACTACGACAAGGTGGCCAAGCTCGACGCGGAGCTGCGCGAACTTCTCGCCGACCGCGACGAATTGGAGATGCGCTGGCTGGAGCTCGCCGAGGAGGCATAGATTCCGCCGGTCCTCGGGGCCAACTGACCTGATAACGGCGGCGTCACGGGCCGGTCCTCCCTTGGGAACAGGGGGCGGACCGGTCCGTTGTATGCGCGGCGTCAGTGATAGAAAGGTCATTCTCCCCGACCCCCCGAAGCCGAAAGTGCGCTGATGACCGAGCCGCCCCAGCCGCCGAACCAGCCGCCGACACCTTCCGGTTACGGACACCTCCCCGGCCCCCCGCAGCAGGCCTACGGGTATCCGCAGCAGGGCGAGAACCCGTACGCGGGCGCGCCCGCGCACCCCCTGCAGCCCGGCTACCCGCCGCAGCCGCCCACCGTGCCCGCGTACCCGGCCCCCGGCCTGCAGCCCCCCGCGCCCGGAACCCCCGGCATGCCGCCGAAGAAGAAGACGACCCTGCTCATCGCGGCCTGCGTCGTCTCCGCCCTCGTCCTCGGCGGCGCCGGCTACCTCGCCTTCGGCACCGGCGACCAGGACCCCAAGCAGCCCGTCGCCCAGGAGTCCGGCGACGCGAAGCCCTCCGGCTCCCCCTCGGTGGACGACGGCGACGGCAGCGGCCCCGGCGGCAACCAGCAGACCGACCTCAACGCCGGCCGCAAGCAGGGCGAGGACAAGGTCCTCTGGCTCAAGACCACCAAGATCGACGGCCCCGGCGCCGGTGTGGCCACCCAAGGCCAGTGGGTCGTGGGCGACACCGTGGCCAAGATCGTCGGCAAGACGATCAAGGGCTATGCGGTCGCCGACGGCAAAGAGAAGTGGACGATCACCTTCCCTGCCGATGTCTGCGGCACGACCAAGCGGACGACCGACGACGGCAAGACCGTCGTCCTGTACGAGGACGGCCCGTCGGAGACCGCCAACTGCAACCAGCTCCGCATGGTCGACCTCAAGACGGGCAAGGAGGGCTGGTCCAAGGAGGTGGCCAAGGAGAGCGCCTTCGACATGTTCATCGACCCCAGCCTGGCCATGACCGGGGACACCGTCACCGTCAACCGGCTCACCCGCGCCACCGCCTTCCGCATCAGCACCGGCGAGAAGCTCTTCGGCAGCCCCTCCGAGGGCTGCGTGCCCGGCGCCTACGCCGCCGGCAACGGCAAGCTGATCGGCGTCGCCACCTGCAACGACACCGACATGACCGTCGAGGTCCAGGACGCCGACCCGGTCACCGGCAAGAAGACGTGGACCTACCGGCTCCCCAAGGGCTGGAAGGTCGCCCGCGTCTACGGGCTCGACCCGATCGTCCTGCACCTCACGAACGCCGGCACCAAGGAGAACTCCATCGTGGTCCTCGGACCCGACGGCAAGCAGCGCACCACGCTCTCCGGCGAGGGCACGTTCTCCACCGAGTGCAGCGTCAGCCACGACGACTCCCTCCAGGGCTGCGCCACCGCGGTCGTCGACGCGGGCACCCTCTACCTCCCCACCAAGGCGGACCTCGGCAAGGCCAACGAGATCGTCGCCTTCGACCTGGCCACCGGCAAGGCCAAGTGGCGCGTGCCGGCGGGCGAGGGCCGCACCCTGGAGCCGCTCAAGGCCGCGAACGGGCAGCTGATCGCCTACCGCAAGGCCGAACCCGACCAGGGCGGCGAGGTCGTCTCGATCCCCGCCGGCGGCAGCACCCCCACCGCGCTCCTGCGCCACCCGTCGGGCCCCTCCGCACCGATCGAGAGCTCCTTCTACTCCCCGGACGTCGACTACTCCGACGGGCGCTTCTTCATCTCCACCACCCGCCTGCTCGCCCAGGACAAGGACGAGAAGCTCCTGATGGTCTTCGGCAAGTGACCACCCGCCCAACCACCCGCCCAACCACCCGCCCAAAGAGCCGCCCCACGAGCCGCCCCACGAGCCGCCCGACGCGCCGTCCGACGAGCAGTCCACCGAGAGGCAACAGCAACCGATGAGTACCCCGCCGCCCCCCAGCCAGCCGCCGTCCGGCGGCTTCGGAGCGCCGCAGGATCCCCCGCCGGGCGGGTTCGGAGCGCCCACGCCGCCCGCCGGACCGCCCGCCGGGCCGCCCGCCGCCGCCCCGCAGCCGCCGGCCGGGCAGCCCGCGTACGGCTACCCCCAGCCCGACCCCGGCTACGGCTACCCGCAGCCGCCCACCGTGCCCGCGCAGTACGGCGCCCCCCTGCCCTCCGCCCAGCCCCCGGCCGGCGGCGGTGGCGGCGGCGACAAGCGCACCCAGCTGACGATCGTCGGCGCGGCCCTCCTGGCCATCGTCCTCATCGTCGGCGGCGGCCTCTGGTACGCCTCCGGCGACGGCGACGGCGGGACCACCGCGCAGAGCGACCCCAGCGCCTCCCCGGGCGGCGACAAGAACCAGGCCTCCACGCCCGGCAGCGAGAAGGTGCCCGGCAACCCCAAGTCGAAGATCCTCTACAACCAGCCGCTTCCCACGGTCACCGACCTGGTGTCCGTCAACGGCTCCTGGCTGACCGACACCACCTACGTCAAGTCCGACGTGTCGAAGGTCGTCGGCTACAACCTCGTCGACGGCGGCAAGAAGTGGGAGGTGCCCCTCACCGGCGAGGTCTGCGGCGCCACGCACCACGTCAGCGAGAACAAGACCGCGATCCTCTTCCGGCCTGCCCAGCCCACGGTCGAGAACAAGTACCCGCCGTGCACCGAGGTCGGCGTCATCGACCTGGAGGCCGGCAAGCTCGCCTGGTCCGGGAACATCAAGAGCGCCAACGGCGGCGACAAGCCCGTCCAGTTCTCCGAGATCACCCTCAGCGGCAAGACCGTCGCCGCGGCCGGCGTCTCCAGCGGCGGCGCCGCCTGGAACCTCGCCGACGGCAAGAACCTGTGGCAGCCCAAGGTCGACGGCGAGAGCTGCCGCGACACCGGCTACGCCGGCGGCGAGGCCCTCGGCGTCATCCGCAAGTGCGGCCAGCACCCCAACTACACCCTGAACGCGCAGATCCTCGACCCCGCCACCGGCGCGCCCACCGCCTCCTACAAGCTCTCCCAGGGCATCGAGTACGCGCACATCGTCTCCACCAAGCCGTTCGTCGTGGCCGCCGACGTCGGCGACAACGCCAAGGGCGGCAAGGGAGTCAGCGACCTGTTCGTCGTCGACCCCAAGGGCGAGCTGAAGGCGCGCATCCCGCTCGCCGCCGGCACCTTCGCCGCCAAGTGCGGCTCCACCGACGTCGAGAAGTGCTCCAACATGGTCGTCGGCAACGGCAAGATCTACGTGCCCTCCGCCGAACACCAGGGCCAGTCGCCCACCGGCCGCACCAACGAGCTGCTCTCCTTCGACCTGGAGACCGGCAAGCAGACCACCGACCGCGCCGACGCGGGCGAGCGGTACACCATGTACCCGCTGCGCATGGACGGGTCCAACATCATCGCCTACAAGGTCCCCCCGTACGACAAGGGCGGCCAGATCGTCAGCATCGACGGCAGGACGATGAAGGAGACCCTCCTCATGGAGAACCCGGCCGACAAGGACATCCGGCGCGCCGAGACCTCCTTCTCGCCCGAGTTCTCCTCCGAGCTGCGCTACCGGGGCGGAAAGCTCTTCATGTCCAAGCAGAACGTCAGCAAGCCGTACTCCACCGACCCGGAATACCTGTTCGTCTCCTTCACCGCGAGCTGACCCGCACAGCACCGCCCGAAGCCCCCGAACGGTCCGCACCGATCGGGGGCTTCTGCGCGGTATCCCCCTCGCGCCGTCGAACAAGCGTGTAGCTTGCCGGGGCAGAAGGGTGGGGGGTGGGTTCCTCAATGGGCGTACGCGTCGTGGTGGTCGACGACCACCGGCTGCTGGCCGAGGCACTGGCCTCTGCCCTGAAACTGCGCGGCCACCGGGTACTGGCGGCCGCCGCCCCGGCGGCCGGCGCCGCCGAACTCGTCATCAGCCGCGCCCCGGAGGTCTGCCTCCTCGGCACCGCCACCCCCGCCGAGCCCGGGGCCTTCGAGCCCGTCGCCCGCATCAGGCGGGAGCGCCCGCAGATCGCCGTGGTCGTCCTCGGCCCGGTACCCAGCCCGCGCGGCATCGCCGCCGCCTTCGCCGCCGGCGCCTGCGGGTACGTACGCCAGGACGAGCGCATCGAGGGCGTGGAGCGGGCACTGGCCAAGGCGAGGGCGGGAGAGGCGGCGATCGCACCGCAACTGCTCCAGGGGGCCTTCGCGGAGCTCCTGAACCCCGCCGTCCAGCCCGACGACGAAGCCGGCCGGCTGCTGCGGCTCCTGACCCCCCGCGAGGTGGAGGTGCTGGTGCGGGTCGCCGAGGGCGAGGACACCCGGCTGATCGCCGCCGGCATGGCCATCGCGCCGAGCACCGCCCGTACGCACGTGCAGCGGGTCCTGATGAAGCTCGGCGTCGGATCCCGGCTGGAGGCGGCCGCGCTCGCCGCCCGTACCGGCCTGCTCGACCGGGCCCTGCCCGGGCAGTCGTCCGCGGCCGCACAGGGCTGACCGGGCGGCGGCCCGAGCCGCCGATTTCCCCCGCGGGCGCCGCATCGGGTAAGCCAGTGCCCAAGCACGCGCACACCCACACGCGCGTGGTCCCCCGCGAGAGGCAGTGGTCGAGTGAGCAAGTACCTGGTAACCGGTGGCGCCGGATACGTCGGCAGCGTGGTGGCGGCCCACCTCCTGGAGGCCGGCCACGAGGTCACCGTCCTCGACGACCTCAGCACCGGCTTCCGCGTCGGCGTCCCCGCGGGCGCCACGTTCGTCGAGGGCCGCATCCAGGACGCCGCCCGCCACATCGACTCCTCCTACGACGCGGTGCTGCACTTCGCGGCCTCCTCGCAGGTCGGCGAATCCGTCGTGAACCCGGGCAAGTACTGGGAGAACAACGTCGGCGGAACCCTCGCCCTGCTGGCCGCGATGCGCGAGGCCGGCGTGCGCAGGCTGGTCTTCTCCTCCACCGCCGCCACCTACGGCGAGCCCACCGAAGGCCTGCTCACCGAGGCCTCGGTGACCGCGCCGACCAACCCGTACGGCGCCTCCAAGCTCGCCGTCGACCACATGATCGCGGGCGAGTGCGTGGCACACGGCCTGGCGGCGGTCTCCCTGCGCTACTTCAACGTGGCGGGCGCCTACGGCGAGTTCGGCGAACGGCACAGCCCCGAGACGCACCTGATCCCGCTGGTCCTCCAGGTCGCGCTCGGCGAACGCGAGTCGATCTCGGTGTTCGGCGAGGACTACCCCACCCCCGACGGCACCTGCGTACGCGACTACATCCACGTCGCCGACCTCGCGGAGGCCCACCTGGCCGCCCTGCGCTCCGCCACCCCCGGCGAGCACCTGATCTGCAACCTGGGCAACGGCAACGGGTTCTCGGTCCGCGAGGTCATCGAGACGGTCCGCAAGGTCACCGGCCGCGAGATCCCCCAGGTCGTCGCCCCGCGCCGGGCAGGCGACCCGGCCATGCTCGTCGCCTCCGCCCGCACGGCCCACGAGCGCCTCGGCTGGACCCCGAACCGCTCGGACCTGACCGGCATCATCCAGGACGCCTGGGACTTCGCCCGCACCCACGCCTCCTGACTCCCCCGGCTCGGCTCGACTCCCGGGCGCCCGTGGCCGGCTCGTGGGGCGCCCCTTCGGCTCACTCGCCCGTGCGGCGGTGCCCTCGGGCGTCGGGCCGGCCGGCGCCCGGTGGGGGTGTGCGCCCGGTGGGGGCGTGTGGCTTCGGGCCGTGCGCTGCGGCTGGGCGCCGCGCGCGGGCGCCCGGCGTGCACACGCCGGGTGAAATGCCCCCCGTGCAACTGCCGATGGCACGCGCCCGCGCGTAAGACGTCCCACAGCCCCCCGATTGAGGTGATTTCAAGCCACGGCTGAGGCCCTTCGGAACGCAGACTCCTGAAATCCGCGGGGAAAACTTCTGCTATTCGGCCAACCGCGAGCCGCCCCCGGCCCTACGCTGATGCGTGACACCGGTGGGGGCCGGTGTTGATTCAGGGGTCGAGACAAGTCGGGTACGGCGTCCGGTCCGGGGTAGTGCAGATATGTCTCGGCGGCGGCCGGGGGGCTGCGGATCACCCGGTCCTGGCGCCGTACCCGCCGTCGTCCGTTCCCCTACCCTTGGGGGTTTTGTGGTTCGTATCCGGGTTCTCGTCGTCGACGATCACCGCATCTTCGCCGAATCGCTCGCAGCCGCGCTCGCGGCCGAGCCGGACGTGGACGTGTCCGCGGCCGGCAGCGGCCCCGCCGCGCTGCGCTGCCTCGAACGCGCGGTGGCCGAGGGCCGCCGCTTCGACGTCCTGCTGGTCGACGCCGACCTCGGCACGGTCGCCGGGGCCGTGCCCGCCCAGCGGGAGCCGGGAGCCGGGCCGCCGCAGCCCGGCCCGGACGGGATCGCGCTCGTGGCCGGGGTGCGGGCCGCGCACCCCGGGGTCCGCACCGTCGTCCTCGCCGAGCGCGACGACCCGCGCCGGGCCGCTCTCGCCCTGCAGGCGGGAGCCTCGGGCTGGGTGGCCAAGGACTGCTCGCTCTCGCGGCTGCTGGCCGTCGTCCGCGGGGTCCTGCGGGAGGAGACCCACCTCCCGCCCGCCCTGCTCACCGGGGTGCTCCGGGAGCTGACCGCGGCGCGCAAGCACCGCACCGACAGCGAACGGCTCGTGGAGTCCCTCACCCCGCGCGAACACGAGGTGCTGCGCTGCATGGTGGCGGGGCTGGGCCGCAAGGACGTGGCGGCCCGGCTGTTCCTGTCCCCGCACACGGTCCGCACCCACATGCAGAACGTGCTGGGCAAGCTCGGCGTGCACTCCACGCTGGCGGCGGTCGCGCTGGCCCGACGGGCCGGCGTACGCCCCGCCGACCTAGCCGGGGATGTTGTCGAACGGAGCGGTCAACTGGCGTAGCAGCCCGGCGAGATCACCGCGCTGACTCTGCGAGAGCTGGGCCAGGATCGCCCGTTCCTGGGCCAGCAGCCCGGCAAGGGCCTCGTCGGCGCGGTCCCGGCCCTCGGGGGTGAGCCGCACCAGGACGCCCCGGCGGTCGCTGGGGTCGGGGAGCCGCTCGACGAGGCCCTTCTTGGCGAGCCGGTCGATGCGGTTGGTCATGGTGCCGGAGGTGACCAGGGTCTGGGTCAACAGCTGGCCGGGGGAGAGCTGGTAGGGGGCGCCGGCGCGGCGCAGCGACGTCAGGACGTCGAACTCCCAGGGCTCCAGGCCGTGCTCGGAGAAGGCCAGCCTGCGGGCGCGGTCGAGATGGCGCGCGAGCCTGCTGACGCGGCTCAGCACCTCGAGCGGTTCCACGTCGAGGTCAGGGCGCTCCCGCCGCCATGCCGCCACCAGTCGGTCGACCTCGTCCTCCATGCCGATCAGTGTAAGGGGTCTGTCGATGTGAAGTCTCTTCATCCCGAGTATCTTGACCACAAGTATCTTGACGTCGAGATATAATTGAAGCGAGCATGGGGCATGGAGGGGGCCGGAACAGCTTCCGCTTCCGACCGCCCCGCCAGCAGGGAGGCTCGAACATGTATTCCGATACCGCGCGCGCAGGGACCCCCACGTCCACCGCGCCCTCCGCTCCCACCTGGGACCCCCAGCAGTACCTCCGGCACGCGGGCCACCGCACACGGCCCTTCCTCGACCTGCTCACCCGCATACCCGAACTTCCCACCAGCCCCGCCCGCATCGCCGACCTCGGCTGCGGCCCCGGAAACGTCACCGCACTCCTCGCCACCCGCTGGACCGGCGCCGCCATCACCGGCTTCGACCTCTCGCCGGAGATGCTCCAGCGCGCCACCGAGCAGTACGCCGGCCCCACCGCCGGCGGCGGCAGCCTCGACTTCCGCCACGGCGACATCGCCGGCTGGCTGCCCGAGGAGCCCTACGACCTGATCGTCTCCAACGCCGCCCTGCAGTGGGTCCCCGGCCACCCCGGCTCCTTCGGCGCCTGGATCAACGGCCTGCGCCCCGGCGGCACCTTCGCCTTCCAGATCCCCGGCAACTTCACCGCCCCCAGCCACGCCCTGCTCGCGGAACTCTGCGACACCCCGCGCTGGCGCTCCCGGCTCGCCGGCCACGGCGCCCGCTACACCCACCTTCTCGAACCCGCCGAATACCTCGCCCGGTTCACCGCGCTCGGCTGCACCGCAGACGTCTGGGAGACCACCTACCACCAGCTCCTGCAAGGCTCCGACCCCGTACTCGAGTGGGTCAAGGGCACCGCCCTGCGGCCCGTCCTCACCGCCCTCGGCGAGGACCGCGAAGCCGCCGACGCCTTCCTCGCCGAATACCGCGACCGGCTGCGCGCGGCCTACCCGAGCGGGCCGCGCGGAACCGTCTTCCCGTTCCGAAGGATCTTCGCCGTCGCCCGCAAGGAGGCCTGACCGTGCTCACCGCAGTCGACCACGTCCAACTCGCCGCGCCGCCGGACTCCGAAGACCGGCTCCGCGCCTACTACGCCGGCGTCCTGGGCATGACCGAGATCCCCAAACCGCCCGTCCTCGCCGCCCGCGGAGGCTGCTGGTTCGCCGCCGGCCCCGTACAACTGCACCTCGGCGTCGAGGACGACTTCCGCCCCGCCCGCAAGGCGCACCCCGGACTACGGGTCACCGGCATCGCGGCGTACGCGCAGAGACTGCAGGAGCGGGGGGCCGAGGTCGTCTGGGACGAGAACCTCCCCGGCCACCACCGCTTCTACTCCGAGGACCCCGTGGGCAACCGGCTGGAATTCCTGGAACCCCACGACACGGACTCGGACGCCGCAGCCGCACCCGGCCACTAGCCCCCCGCACGACACGACGGCGCCCCGCCACCGGACCACCGGTGACGGGGCGCCGTCGTACCGCCCGCGAACGGGCCCTAGCTCTTGCGGCGGCCCACCAGCTGCGGCTTCGACTCCAGGCCGTCCAGCCCGTGCCACGCCAGGTTCACCAGGTGCGCCGCCACCTCGGCCTTCTTGGGCTTGCGCACGTCCAGCCACCACTGCCCCGTCAGCGCCACCATCCCGACCAGCGCCTGCGCGTACAGCGGAGCCAGCTTCGGATCAAAACCCCGCGCCTTGAACTCCAGACCCAGGATGTCCTCCACCTGCGTGGCGATGTCACTGATCAGCGACGCGAACGTACCCGTCGACTGCGCCACCGGGGAATCCCGCACCAGGATCCGGAAACCGTCCGTGTACGACTCGATGTAGTCCAGCAGGGCGAACGCGGCCTGCTCCAGCAGCTCCCGGGGGTGCCCGGCCGTCAGCGCACCCGTCACCCCGTCCAGCAACTGGCGCATCTCCCGGTCCACCACGACCGCGTACAGCCCCTCCTTGCCGCCGAAGTGCTCGTACACCACCGGCTTGGACACCCCGGCCTTCGCCGCGATCTCCTCCACCGACGTGCCCTCGAAGCCCTTCTCCGCGAACAGGGTGCGGCCGATGTCCAGCAACTGCTGGCGCCGCTCCGCGCCCGTCATCCGGACCCGGCGGCCACGCCTGGGCTTGTCGCTGCTGGAACCACCGTCGATCGCCACGCCCCCCATCATGCCGCGTTCGGCCCGTTTTCCCTGCGCCGGGCCTCGATCCGGGACGCGGACGGCCACCGCACGTCCGTGGCCCACCCCAGCTGCTCGAACCAGCGGATCAGCCGCGCACTCGAATCCACCTGCCCCCGCAGCACCCCGTGCCGCGCCGACGTCGGATCCGCATGGTGCAGGTTGTGCCACGACTCACCGCACGACAGCACCGCCAGCCACCACACGTTGCCCGACCGGTCCCGGGACTTGAACGGCCGCTTGCCCACCGCGTGACAGATCGAATTGATCGACCACGTCACATGGTGCAGCAGCGCCACCCGCACCAGAGAACCCCAGAAGAACGCCGTGAACGCACCCCACCACGACATCGTCACCAGACCGCCCACCAGCGGCGGAACCGCCAGCGAGAAGATCGTCCACCAGATGAAGTCCCGCGAGACGCGCCGGATCGCCGGATCCTTGATCAGATCCGGGGCGTACTTCTGCTGATCGGTCTGCTCCTCGTCGAACAGCCAGCCGATGTGAGCCCACCACAGGCCCTTCATCAGCGCCGGCACCGTCTCGCCGAACCGCCACGGCGAATGCGGGTCACCCTCGTGGTCGGAGAACTTGTGGTGCTTGCGGTGGTCCGCCACCCACCGCACCAGCGGACCCTCCACCGCCATCGAACCCATCACGGCGAGCACGATCCGCAGCGGCCGCTTCGCCTTGAAGGAACCGTGCGTGAAGTAGCGGTGGAAACCGATGGTGATCCCGTGGCAGGCCAGGAAGTACATGAACACCATCAGGCCCAGGTCCAGCCAGCTCACCCCCCAGCCCCAGGCCAGCGGCACCGCCGCCAGCAGCGCCACGAAGGGAACGGTGATGAACAGCAGCAGGGCGACCTGCTCGATCGAGCGCTTGTTCTCGCCGCCCCGCGTCGCGGACGGCACAGGAGTCTCGGAGGGCGCCGAGGCACCCTCGATCAGATCCGGACTGGTGGTCATGGGTGTCCCCTGGGGGGTGAGGGAAGTCGGAGGGCGCCGGTCACCAGACCCTACGGGTCCGTAACCTACGGCATCGTAAGTATGGCAAAGCCCGGGCCCGGGACAAGAGGAGCACGACCACGACAACCAGCAGCCCGCCCGCCCACCACCCGCCGCAGGACCCCCGACGACTCGGCCTGTGAGACGTTTGCCCAGGCACGGGCCTCGGACACCTATCCTGTTCCCCGTCGGACAGCGCGGTCCGCACGGGCAGCCCGAGCCACACCTCAGGCGCGGCGATCCCCCGGACGGAGTCCGACGGGTCCACGCCGCGCACGGCCGGGAGCCCACCGCCCAGTAGCGCTCGAACACTGCAAGGAGCCGCACCTGTGAGCAGTGCTGACAAGGCCCCCCTGGCCCCCCAGCAGGCCCCCGTCACCCCGGCCGCCACCGCCAACGCGGAACTGCGCGCGGACATCCGCCGCCTCGGCGACCTCCTCGGGGAGACCCTCGTACGCCAGGAAGGCCAGGACCTGCTCGACCTCGTCGAACGCGTCCGCGCCCTCACCCGTACCGACGGCGAAGCCGCCGCCGCCCTCCTCGGCGACACCGACCTGGAGACCGCCGCCAAGCTCGTGCGGGCCTTCTCCACCTACTTCCACCTCGCCAACATCACCGAGCAGGTCCACCGCGGCAAGGAACTGCGCGCCCACCGCGCCAGCGAGGGCGGGCTCCTCGCCCGCACCGCCGACATGCTCAAGGACGCCGACCCCGAGCACCTGCGCGAGACGGTCAAGAACCTCAACGTCCGCCCCGTCTTCACCGCACACCCCACCGAGGCGGCCCGCCGCAGCGTCCTCAACAAGCTGCGCCGCATCGCGGCCCTCCTCGAAGAGCCCGTCACCGGCGCCGGCGACCGCCGCCGCCACGACCTCCGCCTCGCCGAGAACATCGACCTCGTCTGGCAGACCGACGAACTGCGCGTCGTACGCCCCGAACCCGCCGACGAGGCCCGCAACGCCATCTACTACCTCGACGAACTCCACGCCGGCGCCGTCGGCGACGTCCTGGAGGACCTCGCCGCCGAACTGCGCCGCGTCGGCATCGAACTGCCCGCCGGCACCCGCCCCCTCACCTTCGGCACCTGGATCGGCGGCGACCGCGACGGCAACCCCAACGTCACCCCCGACGTCACCCGCGACGTGCTGATCCTCCAGCACGAACACGGCATCACCGACGCCCTCGAACTCGTCGACTTCCTGCGCAGCCTCCTGTCCAACTCCATCCGCTACACCGGAGCCACCGAGGAACTCCTCGCCTCCCTCCAGGCAGACCTCGAACGCCTCCCCGAGATCAGCCCCCGCTACAAGCGGCTCAACGCCGAAGAGCCCTACCGGCTCAAGGCCACCTGCATCCGCCAGAAGCTCCTCAACACCCGCGAGCGCCTCGCCAAGGGCATCCCCCACGAGGAAGGCCGCGACTACCTCGGCACCGCCGAGCTCCTCACCGACCTCACCCTCATCCAGACCTCCCTGCGCGAGCACCGCGGCGGCCTCTTCGCAGAAGGCCACATGGACCGCACCATCCGCACCCTCGCCGCCTTCGGCCTCCAGCTCGCCACCATGGACGTACGCGAACACGCCGACGCCCACCACCACGCGCTCGGCCAGCTCTTCGACCGCCTCGGCGAGGAATCCTGGCGCTACGCCGACATGCCCCGCGACTACCGGCAGAAGCTCCTCGCGAAGGAACTCCGCTCCCGCCGCCCGCTGGCCCCCACCCCGGCCCCCCTCGACGCCGCCGGCGCCAAGACCCTCGGCGTCTTCGCCGCCGTCAAGGACGCCTTCGAGAAGTTCGGCCCCGAAGTCATCGAGTCCTACATCATCTCGATGTGCCAGGGCGCCGACGACGTCTTCGCCGCCGCCGTCCTCGCCCGCGAAGCCGGCCTCATCGACCTCCACGCCGGCTGGGCCAAGATCGGCATCGTCCCGCTCCTGGAGACCACCGACGAGCTCCGCGCCGCCGACGTCATCCTCGACGACATGCTCGCCGACCCCTCCTACCGGCGCCTGGTCTCCCTCCGCGGCGACGTCCAGGAGGTCATGCTCGGATACTCCGACTCCTCCAAGTTCGGCGGCATCACCACCAGCCAGTGGGAGATCCACCGCGCCCAGCGCCGCCTGCGCGACGTCGCCCACCGCTACGGCGTCCGCCTGCGCCTCTTCCACGGCCGCGGCGGCACCGTCGGCCGCGGCGGCGGCCCCTCCCACGACGCGATCCTCGCCCAGCCCTGGGGCACCCTCGAAGGCGAGATCAAGGTCACCGAACAGGGCGAGGTCATCTCCGACAAGTACCTCGTGCCCGCCCTCGCCCGCGAGAACCTCGAACTGACCGTCGCCGCCACCTTGCAGGCATCCGCCCTGCACACCGCGCCCCGCCAGTCCGACGAAGCCCTCGCCCGCTGGGACGCGGCCATGGACACCGTCTCCGACGCCGCCCACGCCGCCTACCGCGAACTCGTCGAAGACCCCGACCTGCCCGCCTACTTCTTCGCCGCCACCCCCGTCGACCAGCTCGCCGACCTCCACCTCGGCTCCCGGCCCTCCCGCCGCCCCGACTCCGGAGCCGGCCTCGACGGCCTGCGCGCCATCCCCTGGGTCTTCGGCTGGACCCAGTCCCGCCAGATCGTCCCCGGCTGGTACGGCGTCGGCTCCGGCCTCAAGGCCCTGCGCGAAGCAGGCCACGAGGACGCCCTCACCGAGATGGGCGAGCGCTGGCACTTCTTCCGCAACTTCCTGTCCAACGTCGAGATGACCCTGGCCAAGACCGACCTGCGGATCGCCCGCCACTACGTCGACACCCTCGTGCCCGACCACCTCAAGCACGTCTTCACCCGCATCGAGGCCGAGCACGAACTCACCGTCCGCGAGGTCCTGCGCATCACCGGAGGCGAGAAGCTCCTCGACTCCCACCCCGTGCTCCAGCAGACCTTCGCCGTACGCGACGCCTACCTCGACCCCATCTCCTACCTCCAGGTCTCCCTCCTGGCCCGCCAGCGCGCCGCCGCCGCCCGCGGTGAAGAAGCCGACCCGCTCCTCTCCCGGGCCCTGCTCCTCACCGTCAACGGCGTCGCCGCAGGCCTGCGCAACACCGGCTGACCCGGCCGCCGTACACAGAAAAGGGGGTCCCCCGCGCCGACCGGCGCGGGGGACCCCCGTCTTTCTGGCTCCGCCACAGGGCTCAGCCCTGGGCGCCGGACCGGCGACGGCGGACCAGCAGGAACGCACCGGCCGCGATCAACGCCGCTGCCATCGCGGCGAGCAGCCCGACCGGAGCGTCCGAACCGGTCTTCGCCAGGTCACCACCGGTCGTACCGCCGGAGGCCGAGGCCGACACGGACGGAGCGGGGGAGGACACCGACGAGGACGGCGACGTGCTCGTCGAAGACGACGGGCCCGTGCTCGTGCTCGCCGACGCCGACGGCGAGGACGACGTGCTGGAACTCGGCGACGTCGAGGCCGAGGTCGAGGTCGACGGCGCCGGCGTGGTCGAGGACTGCGAAGGCGTCGGCTCGGTCGTCGCCGTCGACGGGCAGGTGTGCGAGAGGTTGAACCACTCCAGCTTCTTGCCGCCGCCCGTGGTGCCCTCGACCAGGGCGACCGCCGAGACCAGCTTCGCACCGGGCTCCGAAGCCGCGTACGCGTGGTTCTCGTTCGGCGGACCGAAGACGGTGATCACCTGCTCGCCGCCCGGCTCGAACTTCACCGTCAGCTTCACGAAGGAGACCTCGTTCGGGCTGCCCGGCGCGATGAAGTGCCAGCCGTCCTTCGTGGCGGGTATGGACGCGCACGTCTCACCGGGCTTGCCCTTGTACTGCGCCGCGTAGATCGGCAGTTCCTTCGCCTGGTGCAGCGGCACCTCGTAGGATTCGGTGGCGAACGCCGGGCCGGCGGACGCGGAGAGGAGCAGCGCAGTGGCAACAGCCGCCCAGCGCTTACGGGAACGGAGCATTGAGGCACCTCTGGGGAGAGCGGGAAACACGGGGCCTTGGGGGGCGGCGGCGCCAGCATGCTGACGCAACACCGCTCCGGTCAAGGGCCAGACGTCCATATTTGCCGCGAAATGACCCGCTCCGGGCTGCTTGTCCCTGGTGAAGATGCCGCAACACTACCCGTTGTACGCCGACCGGGCCCGCTCCAGACCCTCCGCGACCAGGCACTCCACCGCATCCGCCGCCCGGTCCACGAACCACTCCAGCTCCTTGCGCTCCGTGGAGGAGAAGTCCTTCAGCACGAAGTCCGCAACCTGCATCCGGCCCGGAGGCCGCCCGATGCCGCACCGCACCCGGTGGTAGTCCGCACCCATCGACTTCGTCATCGACTTCAGGCCGTTGTGCCCGTTGTCCCCGCCGCCCAGCTTCAGACGCAGCGTCGGATAGTCGATGTCCAACTCGTCGTGCACCGCCACGACCCGCTCCAACGGCACCTTGTAGAAGTCCCGCAGAGCCGTCACCGGCCCACCCGACAGATTCATGAACGACATCGGCTTGGCCAGCACCACCCGGCGGTTCGCCGGCCCCGGCGGACCCATCCGGCCCTCGACGACCTGAGCCCGCGCCTTGTGCGCCTTGAACCTCCCGCCGATCCGCTCCGCCAGCAGATCGACCACCATGAACCCGATGTTGTGGCGGTTCCCGGCGTACTCCGCACCTGGATTGCCCAGGCCCACGATCAGCCAGGGTGCCGCATCGTCCGACATCAAAAGCTCCTTACCGCCTAGAACGAAGACGACCGCCGTCCCGCTCCAGTGGAGCCGGACGGCGGTCGGTCAGCAACTGCTGAGAGGAAGGGGCGAGGCTCAGGCCTCGGTGCCCTCGGCCTCGGCGGCCGGCTCCTCGGCCTGCGGGGCGACGACCTGCAGGACGGCGGTCTCACCGTCGACGGCCAGGGCGGTGCCCGCCGGCAGCTTCAGGTCGGAGGCGTGCACGGTCGCACCGGCCTCCAGGCCCTCGATCGAGACGGTGATCTCGGTCGGGATGTGGGTGGCCTCGGTCTCGACGGAAATGCTCGTCAGGAGGGTCTCCAGCAGGTTGCCACCGGCGGCCAGGTCGCCCTCGGTCACGACCGGAACCTCGACGACGACCTTCTCGCCCTTCTGGACGATCAGGAAGTCGACGTGCGAGATGGTGCGCTTCAGCGGGTGGCGCTGCACGGCCTTCGGGATGACCAGCTCGGTGCCGCCGCCCGCGATGTCCAGGGAGAGCAGGACGTTCGGGGTCTTCAGCGCCATCATCAGGCCGTGGGCCTCGACGTTGACGTGCTTCGGGGCGGTGCCGTGGCCGTAGATGACACCGGGGGTCAGGGCGTCACGACGGGCCTGGCGGGCAGAGCCCTTGCCGAAGGTGTCGCGCAGGGTGGCGGAAAGCTTGACCTCGGACATGCTCACTCCTCGTGGGGTGATGGAAAAGGACACAGTCACCCGGCCTGAACGGCCTGCTACGAAGAGCGCGTCGATAACGGAGCATCCGCACACACAAGTGCGGCCTCCCTCGCCGAGCAACTTGATGAGTCTACCCGGCGGGAAGGCCGCACTTCAAAAGGATCTACGCAGCGACTACTGCTGCTCCTCGAACAGGCTCGTGACCGAACCGTCCTCGAACACCTCGCGCACCGCACGCGCGATCATCGGCGCGATCGACAGCACCGTGATCTTGTCCAGCTCCAGGTCCGACGGGTCCGGCAGCGTGTTCGTGAACACGAACTCGCTCACCTTCGAGTTCTTCAGGCGGTCGGCCGCAGGACCCGACAGGATGCCGTGCGTCGCCGTCACGATCACGTCCTCCGCACCGTGCGCGAAGAGCGCCTCGGCCGCGGCGCAGATCGTGCCACCCGTGTCGATCATGTCGTCGACCAGGACGCAGACGCGGCCCTTGACCTCACCCACGACCTCGTGGACCGTCACCTGGTTGGCGACGTCCTTGTCACGGCGCTTGTGCACGATCGCCAGCGGCGCGTCCAGCCGGTCGCACCAGCGGTCCGCCACCCGCACGCGGCCGGCGTCCGGGGAGACGATCGTCAGCTTCGTGCGGTCCACCTTCGCGCCCACATAGTCCGCGAGGACGTTCAGCGCCGAAAGGTGGTCCACCGGACCGTCGAAGAAGCCCTGGATCTGGTCCGTGTGCAGGTCGACCGTCAGGATGCGGTCGGCACCCGAGGTCTTCAGCAGGTCCGCCACCAGGCGCGCCGAGATCGGCTCGCGGCCCTTGTGCTTCTTGTCCTGGCGGGCGTACCCGTAGGACGGGATGATCACGGTGATGGAACGTGCCGACGCGCGCTTCAGCGCGTCGATCATGATCAGCTGCTCCATGATCCACTTGTTGATCGGAGCCGTGTGGCTCTGGATCAGGAAGCAGTCCGCGCCACGCGCCGACTCCTGGAAGCGGACGTAGATCTCACCGTTCGCGAAGTCGAAAGCCTTGGTCGGCACGAGGCCGACTCCCAGCTGGTGCGCGACCTCCTCGGCCAGCTCGGGGTGGGCGCGGCCGGAGAAGAGCATCAGCTTCTTCTCGCCGGTCGTCTTGATCCCGGTCACAGCACTGTCTCCTCAGACGTGTTGAAGCTGCTCGCCCCCATGTGCGTCCGTCCCGCACACGGTGAGCCAGCCGAATTGCGTGCACCTATCACGGTACGCCGTTCGAGACGTACCTGTTTCCGGTCAGTTCACCTCAAGGGCGCTCGGAGTCCTCCGAGGCCGCCGACTGCGCAGCCGTGGCGGCGGCACTTCCCGGACGCTTGCGAGCCACCCAGCCCTCGATATTCCGCTGCTGGCCACGGGCCACGGCCAGCGCACCGGGCGGTACGTCCTTCGTGATCACGGACCCGGCGGCCGTGTAGGCCCCGTCCCCGATCGTGACGGGTGCCACAAACATGTTGTCCGACCCCGTCTTGCAATGCGAGCCGACGGTCGTGTGGTGCTTGTGCTCACCGTCGTAGTTCACGAAGACGCTCGCCGCGCCGATGTTCGTGTACTCGCCGATCGTCGCGTCGCCGACGTACGACAGGTGCGGCACCTTGGTGCCCTCGCCGATCGTCGCGTTCTTCATCTCGACGTACGTGCCGGCCTTGGCCTTCGCCCCGAGCGTCGTGCCCGGACGCAGGTACGCGAACGGGCCCACGCTCGCCTGCGGGCCCACGACCGCGCTCTCGGCCACCGTGTTGTCCACACGCGCGCCCGCACCCACCCGGGTGTCCCGCAGCCGGGTGTTGGGGCCCACCTCGGCGCCCTCGCCGATGTGCGTCGCGCCCAGGAGCTGGGTGCCGGGGTGCACGATCGCGTCCTGGCCGAACGTCACGGTCACGTCCACGAAGGTGCCGGCCGGGTCGACGACCGTGACGCCCGCGAGCATGGCCTGCTCCAGCAGGCGCGCGTTCAGCAGGGCGCGGGCCTCGGCGAGCTGCACGCGGTTGTTGATCCCGAGGATCTGGCGGTGGTCGCTGCCGACGGCCGCGCCGACCCGGTGGCCGGCCTCGCGCAGGATGCCGAGGACGTCGGTGAGGTACTCCTCGCCCTGGCTGTTGTCGGTGCGGACCTTGCCGAGGGCGTCGGCGAGCAGGGCGCCGTCGAAGGCGAAGACGCCCGAGTTGATCTCGCGGATGGCGCGCTGGGAGTCGGTGGCGTCCTTGTGCTCGACGATCGCGGTCACGGCCCCGCCGGCGTCGCGCACGATACGGCCGTAGCCGGTGGAGTCGGGCACCTCGGCGGTGAGCACGGTGACGGCGTTGCCGTCGGCGGCGTGCGTCTGCGCGAGCCGGCCCAGGGTCTCCCCGGTCAGCAGCGGGGTGTCGCCGCAGACGACGATCACGGTCCCGTCGACGGGCCCGCCGAGCTCTTCGAGGGCCATGCGGACGGCGTGGCCGGTGCCGTTCTGCTCGTACTGGATCGCGGTGCGGACGTCGGCGTCGATGCCGGCCAGGTGCGCGGTGACCTGCTCCCGGGCGTGCCCGACCACCACGACGAGGTGTTCGGGGTCCAGCTCGCGGGAGGCGGCGACGACGTGACCGACGAGCGAGCGCCCGCAGATCTCGTGCAGAACCTTGGGTGTGGCCGACTTCATGCGGGTGCCTTCACCCGCTGCGAGTACGACGACGGCTGCCGGGCGGTTGGCGCTCACGGGTGTGCCCTTCGGCTTCGGGGGTGGACCCGTGAAGGATACCGGGGCGTTAAAGCCGTGAAACGAGGCCGGGTCCCGACCTCTGCGGTCAGGACCCGAGCGGCCAGAAGCTCCCGGGGGAGGACTCGAACCCCCATGATCAGAACCAAAATCTGACGTATTGCCCTTATACGACCCGGGATCGCGCACTATGTCCGATTTCTCGGAGTGATGTGCGGCGCAGCCCCTACTATGCCGCACCACCAGCCCTCGATGCGACGATAGAGATCGGCTCCTTGGAGTACGCGTACGGCCAGGCAACCGTGGTACCCCTCACCGGTGTTCCTCCGGGTGGTCGTCGGGTTGTGCTTCTTGAGCACCGTTTTCTGGAAGCGGCTTCGATCGACGCCGACGAGGTCCGCCCAGAACCGCTCCGCGGCCGGGACGTCGGCGCTCTCGTGGATCGCCACGCTGTAGCGGATCCGCTCGGGCTCGGTCCCGAGGAGCTTCAGCCAGGCCAGGAACGTGGTGATCATGCCGGGGTCGCTGTTGGTGAACTGGATCTTCTCGCGGCGGGCGTAGGGCTTGTCCTTGCCGCCTTCCGCCCAGTAGAGGCCGACCCCGACCAGGAAGAGCTCCCGTTCCGTCATCTCTCCGATGGCGGCCCGCGCCGCCTGCTTGGTCTCCTGGCGGGCCGCGTCCCGGACGGTCAGCTCGTGTGCCCACCGGGCACGGCCGGCGATCTTCGCCTGGTCGGACGGGGTGCGGCGGTCCGGCTTGGGGAGGTCGCGGACCCACAGGGAGATCGAGCTCTTCGAGCAGCCGAGCTCCAGCTGGATCCGGTCGTAGGTGAGGCCTTGGAGGCGGAGCTCGCGGGCGCGGTCGCGGAGGGCGTCCTTGGCGTTGGGGCGCTTCGTCCATTCGGGTGGCGGCTCGCCCTCCAGCAGCCGGTTCAGGATGTCGTTGTTGTGGACGGCCAGGCGGTCGCGGATCTGGCGGCGGCTGAGGCCCTCCCTGCGGAGGGCGACCGCTTGCTCGCGCAGGGATTCGAAGGTCGCGGCGCCCGTGCGGAGGCCGCCCGTGCCGTCGCCGGGACGGCGTGGGATCTCGGTCATGCTGCCAATGTCGTCCGGAATGCGGGATTCAGGTCTCATGATGCGGGTGATTCACTCGTATGTGCGAGCGCTGTCGGACCCCGGGAATTTCTGTCGGTGGTCTGTAGGGGCGCCTGCGTACGCTGGACGGCATGACCGGTACGGGGGAAGTGGAAGGCCGCGCGGGGCCGCCTTTGTGGTGGGCGCGGCGGCGGGATGCCGTGGTGGACCTGGCGCTGGCCGCGGTGTCCGCGGCGGAGTGCGCGTGGGAGGGGATCCGCTTCGCGCACGAGGCGGGGATCCCCGTGACCGCCGGGGTGCTGTTCGGGGCCGTGGTGGGGGCCACGCTCGTGCTGCGGCGGCGCTGGCCGATCGCCGTCGTGCTGGTGGGGATCGCCGTGGCGCCGGCCGAGATGGGGTTCCTGCTGTCGGTGGCGGGCATGTACTCGCTCGCCTCGTCCGAGGTGCCCCGGCGGATCATCGCCGCGCTCGCCTCGATGTCGCTGGTCGCGACGTTCGTCGTGATGTACCTGAAGACCCGCGGGGACGTGGAGGCCGATCCGGCGCTCGTGGTCGCGCTCTCCGGGTTCGTCGCGGTGGCGCTGACCGTGCCGCCCATGCTGCTCGGGCTCTACATCGGCGCCCGCCGCCGGTTGATGGAGAGCCTGCAGGAACGGGCCGACTCCCTGGAGCGGGAGCTGTCGCTGCTGGCCGACCGGGCGGAGGAGCGGGCCGAGTGGGCCCGCACCGAGGAGCGGACCCGGATCGCGCGTGAGATGCACGACGTGGTCGCGCACCGGGTGTCGCTGATGGTCGTGCATGCGGCGGCGCTGGAGGCGGTGGTCACCAAGGACCCGGCGCGGGCGGCGAAGAACGCCGCGCTGGTGGGGGACATGGGGCGGCAGGCCCTGACGGAGTTGCGGGAGATGCTCGGCGTGCTGCGGGCGGCGCCGCCGAAGCCGGCCGCGGCGGCGGCCGCGGTTGCGGCGGTGGTGCCCGTGGGGCCGGTCGCGCTCGTGGGCGGCGCGGACGAGGGCCCGTCGCTGGAGGAGCTGGAGGCGCTGGTCGGCCAGTCCCGGGCGGCCGGGATGGCCGTCGAGATGGTCGTGCAGGGCGAGGGGGCGGCCTACGCGGCGGAGGTGGAGCAGACGGCGTACCGCGTGGTGCAGGAAGCGCTCACCAACTGCCACAAGCACGCCCCGGGGGCGCGGGTCGTCGTCCGGCTGGCGCACCGGGAGGGTGAGGTGGCCATGCAGGTGGAGAACGGGCCGTGCGAGGGGCAGGCCGACGGGGTCGGACTGCCGAGCGGCGGGAACGGGCTGGTGGGCATGCGGGAGCGGGTGCTCGGGCTGGGCGGGGTCTTCGTGTCCGGTCCGACGGACGCGGGCGGCTTCAGGGTCTCGGCGGTGCTGCCGGTCACGTAGCCGCGTGGCTCCCGCCGGGGTGGCCGGTTGCCGGTGGCTTCGCCGGGGCGGGGTTCTTGGCGCGGGGCGGTGTTCGGGGCGGTGTTTCGGCGGGGCCGGGGTTGGAAGGTGTGGTGCGGTGCCCCGCCGGAGTGTCTCCTCGGCTCGGCGCGTGCGGCCTTGTCGCGGCGAGGCGGCCTGGGTTGCGCGCTCGTCCTGCGGGGACACTCCGCCG
>NZ_MQUR01000151.1 GCF_001953875.1 Streptomyces amritsarensis | reverse complement strand
TCGCGTCGCTTCGCGATGTCGCTGCGCTCCACCCTTGACCGACCGTCCCGCCCCGGAAATCCGAAAGACTGCCGGGAAGCCCCCAAAGGGACGGGCCGGGGGATCAAGACACCATCGGGGACATCAGGGATGCGCGGGCGGCGCCCGCAGCGCCCCAAATCGCTACGCGCTCCTGTCAGACGGCGTCTGCGAGCCTCTGGGGCTGGGCATAGGCCGCCATCGATCGCTACGCGCTGTTCGATCACGCGTCCGCAGACCGTCCGGGGCCGGTCACTCTAGAGTCGAAGCATGAAGATCACCGTGCGGTCGGCTGTTGGAGCGGACCTGCCATCCTTGCTGGCTCTCTATGGTGAGCTGAATCCTGATGACGCGCCGCTGTCTCGGGAGAAGGCTGATGCCGTGTGGGCGGCCATCTCCCGTCAGCAGGGGCGGACGGTGCTGGTGGCGGATGCCGAAGGCGACGTGGTCGGCACCGCCGACTGTCTGGTCCTGCCCAACCTCACCCGTGGTGGTCGGGCCATCCTCTTCGTGGAGAACGTCGTGGTCGCCGAGGCATCTCAGCGGCGAGGCGTAGGTCGCGAGCTGATGCAAGCCGCTGTGCAGCTGGGTGCGTCGACCGGCTGCTACAAAGTGCAGTTGCTCGCAGCCGACGACGAATACGTCCACACCTTCTACGAGTCGTGTGGCTTCCAGGCCCGCGCGGAAGGCTTTCGCCGCTACATCGAACAACACGACGGGTGATCCAACCCCCGGATGGGGAGGAAAGCCTCAGATGACGGCCGAGGCGAAGCCAATCCAGGTCAGCGTGAAGACGCGCCTCAAAGAGCCTCCAATATGTTCTAATTGCCCATGATTGGGCGGGTGGTTGGGGTGGCGTCTTGGTCTTGTTGGGGGTTGGCATCGGCTCAGCCGATGGATCGCCCCTCCGCCCCTTCGAATCACCCCCCTCTCCCAGCCCCAAACGAGGGCCGGACGCGGTCTCGGAGAAGCGCGTAGCGATCGGTGGCGGCTTATGCCCAGCCCCAGAGGCTCGCAGACGCCGTCTGACAGGAGCGCGTAGCGATCTGGGGCGCACCGGGCTCCCGCCCGGGCCTCTCCGACACGCCGATGGTGTCTTGATCCCCCGGCCCGTTCCTTTGGGGGCTTCCNNAACTCTGATCCCGCCCCGCGCAGACCCCGCCCCCGCACTCCCGCTGTGCCTTCACTCTCGGCCCCGTCGAAGTCGTGCTCCCGTGTCGCTCCGACGCCTTCGCTCCCGGCCTGCCGAGACCCCGCTCCGGCGTTGCCGTCGCGCCTCTCACTCCCGCCCCCGCCCAAACCCCGTCCCCGTGCTGCCGTCGCGCCTCTCACTCCCGCCCCCGCCCAAACCCCGTCCCCGTGTTGCCGTCGCGCCTCTCACTCCCGCCCCGCCCAAACCCCGTCCCCGCCACCACCCCACACCCTTCACTCCCGCCCCGCCAAAACCCCGCAACCGGAGCGGTGTCCCGTGCGTCCTCCCTGGAGCGTGCGCCCGCCCGGACGGCCGCGGGGGACCGGCTGGGCGGGCGTACGGCATCAGCCGAGGGGGAGGTCCAGGTACGACGGGGTGGCCTCCGGGGAGGTGAAGGCCAGCGTCGCGCGGGGCAGGTTGGCGTCGGCGTAGAACGGGTCGCGGGCGTCGATGACCAGCATCAGGCTGTGGCCGCGCTGCACGTCGTACGCCGTTGCCTGGAGTTCGATGTCGGCGCAGATGAGGCTGTCGGGCGGCGACTGGAGGTCGCTGTACGGGGCGTGCGTGACGAGGTGGGCCGAGCCGTCCGGGGCCGTGTCGAAGAGGTAGGCGACGAAGGTGGAGCCCGGGTTCGCCGCCCGGTAGGTCACGCGGAGCCGGGGCGTGCCGCGCAGCCGGACCGTCTCCGCGGCCGGTTCGGTCGTCCAGACGGCGGCGACGGTGCGGTCCATGTCCTCGGTCAGGTAGGTCTTCGGGCGGCCGGCCATCTCGGCGTACCCGGACTCGACGACCTTGTCGGCGACGGTTGCCGGGGTGTCCATCCCGCACAGCACGGTCGACGTCCAGCCGGCTTCCGCCGCCGGGCCGAGTTCGCCGCTGTCGGCGAGGTAGAGGCGTTGCAGCTGTTCGGTGGCGGAGGGCCAGGTGGGGCGCTGTTCGAGGGTTTTGCTCCACATGACCTCGCCGACGAACTGCCCCTCGTCACCGATGCCGTTGTCGATGTCCTTGAGGTGGTGGTCGAACCAGCGGTGGGCGTCCGTCCAGATGCGGTTCGGCAGGCCCAGGACGCCTGACATCTCGGGGCCCGAGTGGTCGCCGATGGAGAGGGCGAGGCGTTTGGGCCCGGTCAGTTCGTTGAACATCCGCACCGTCTGGTTGGGCGGGAAGAGCGTCTCGTGCCAGGCGTGCGAGAAGAAGACGGGCACGTGGCGGCGGTTGAGTTCCTTGATGTGGGTGAAGGGCGAGCGGACCTCGGCCCAGCGCAGGGTGCCCCGGACGTCGCTGCCGGTCAGGACGTTGTCGAAGACGCTCTGCGTCTGGGGGCTCAGGCGGGCCTTCGCGGCGGCCCTCAGCAGGGCCTGCACCGCCGCGACGTGCCGGGTGGAGTTCTCGTAGAAGGCCTCCCCGAGGTCGCCCCAGGTGCTGAGCGCGACCACGGCGTCGACGCGGGTGTCGTGCGCGGCGACCAGTTGGCTGATGCCGGAGCCGTAGGAGTCCCCGAGGAAGCCGATCTTCGTCACGGGGCCCGTGCTGCGTTCGATCAGGTGGTCCAGGGCGCGGCTGCCGTCGGCCACGTCGAGCGGGCCGGCTACGTCGACCTGGCCCTCGGAGCCGGCGAAGCCGCGGGCGGTGTACGCGATGACGTTGTAGCCGCGGGTCGCGAACAGGGTGGCCTGGACGGCGTACGCGAGCCAGCCCAGGGCGGTCCAGGGCGAAGGCATGACGATCATCGGGCGCGGCTGGGCCCCGGTGTGCCGCCAGAGTGCCGCGTCGAGGAGGTCGCCGTCGGCTCCGGTCACCTTGCCGCGGGTGAAGACGACGAGGGCGCGCGCCTCGGCGACCTCGGCGGCGCGGGCGGGCGGCAGGCCGGTGACCTCGCCGCTCTCCAGCGCGGAGACGAAGGCGCCGAGGGTGGTCGCGTCGAGTTCGGGATAGAGCGAGAAGGGAGGTTGGGCGGCTGGGGTCACGTCAGTTCATCCTCTGCGTCGAGTGACATGAACGTGGGTGCCCGCCCGGGCCCGGTGCGGAGCGTTCAGTATCGACGGGACATCCGGTGACGTATCGCGGGTTTGCGGCTTACGGCCTGAATCGCCCTCCGCGGTTCCCGGCGCGGGCGTGCCGCGAGACCTGCGGGCGGTACGGATATGGATCAACTGCCGGGGGATTCAGGGGCTTTGGTGCGGTGGCGGGAAGGCGTCACCCCGCGCGGCGCCCGGTCGGAAAATCATGCAAGCGTGCTTGATTGTTTTCTTGTGTGGTGCCAGTCTTCCCCTCACGCCGAGAAGGGGAGCGCACCGTGCCCGATCCGTCCGCCGCCGCCGACGACGCCGTCGCCGTCTTCACCGATCTGCGCGAGGAGGGGCGGGAACTCGACTCCCTCGTCGGGCGGTTGCCCGCCCCGGAGTGGGCCCGGCCCACGCCCGCGCCCGGCTGGACCATCGCCCACCAGATCGCCCACCTGCACTGGACCGACCGGGCCTCGCTGCTCTCCCTCACCGATGCCACGGGCTTCGCCGTCATGGTCGAGGAAGCTGTGAAGGCTCCCGACTCCTTCGTCGACGACGGCGCGCGCGAGGGCGCGGCGCTGCCGCCCGCCGAACTGCTCACCCGCTGGAGGGACACCCGCGACGCGCTCGCCCAGACTCTGGCCGCGGCTGAGCCCGACACCCGTTTCCCCTGGTACGGGCCGCCGATGAAGGCCGCCTCGATGGCCAGTGCCCGCCTGATGGAGACGTGGGCGCACGGCCAGGACGTCGCCGACGCACTGGGCGTGCGCCGCACGCCGACCGCGCGGCTGCGGCACGTGGCGCGCATCGGCGTACGGGCCCGGGACTACGCCCACGCCGTACACGGACTGCCCGCACCCGCAGGGGAGTTCCGGGTCGAGCTGACCGCTCCCGACGGCGCCGGAGTCTGGGCGTACGGTCCGCCACAGGCCCCGCAGCGGATCACCGGCCCGGCCCTCGACTTCTGCCTGCTGGTGACCCGGCGCGCCCACCGCGCCGACCTGGACCTGACCGCGACCGGCCCCGACGCGGACCGCTGGCTGGACATCGCCCAGGCCTTCGCCGGCCCGGCCGGCGCCGGACGCGAACCGGGCGCGGGACGCAAGCCAGGCGCCGGACGCGAGCCAGGCGCGGGACGGGGCCGGGGAGTCGGACGGGGCCGGGGAGTCGGACGATGAGCCGGAGGCCGCTGCGCATCGGCAACGCCTCCGGCTTCTACGGCGACCGCTTCAGCGCCCTGCGCGAGATGCTCACCGGCGGCCCCCTCGACGTGCTGACCGGGGACTACCTGGCCGAGCTGACCATGCTCATCCTGGGCCGGGACCGCCTGAAGAACCCGGACCTCGGCTACGCCAAGACCTTCCTGCGCCAGTTGGAGGAGGGCCTCGGGCTCGCGCACGAACGGGGCGTACGGATCGTCACGAACGCGGGCGGTCTGCATCCGGCCGGACTCGCCGACGCGGTACGGGCGCTGGCCGCCGAGGTGGGCGTGCCCGTCTCCGTGGCCCACGTCGAGGGCGACGACCTCACCTCACGCGAGGACGGCGCGCTGACGGCCAACGCCTACCTCGGCGGCGCCGGGATCACCGCCTGCCTGCGGGCCGGCGCCGACGTGGTCGTCACCGGCCGGGTCACGGACGCGGCACTGGTCAGCGGCCCGGCGGCCTGGTGGTTCGACTGGATGCCGGAGGACCACGACCGGCTTGCGGGGGCGGTGGTCGCGGGCCACGTCCTGGAATGCGGGACCCAGGCCACCGGCGGCAACTACTCCTTCTTCACCGCCCACGACGTCCGGCGCCCCGGCTTCCCGCTCGCGGAGATCTCCGCGGACGGCTCGGCGGTCATCACCAAACACCCCGGCACCGGCGGGGCCGTCACCACCGGCACCGTCACCGCCCAACTCCTCTACGAGACCCAGGGCGTGCGCTACCTGGGCCCGGACGTGACCGCCCGCCTGGACACCATCCGGCTGACCGACGTCGGCGCCGACCGGGTGCGCATCACGGGAGTGCGCGGGGAACGCCCGCCGGCCTCCCTCAAGGTGGGCGTGACCCGGATCGGCGGCTGGCGCAACGAGGTGGTCTTCGTCCTGACCGGCCTGGACATCGAGGCGAAGGCGGAGCTGGTCCGGTCCCAGCTCGCCGAGACCCTGGAAGGCGTCGCCGACGCCGCCTGGACCCTGGCCCGTACCGACCACGCGGACGCCGACACGGAGGAGACGGCGAGCGCCCTGCTGCGCCTGGTGGTCCGCGACCCGTCCCCGGACCGGGTCGGCCGCGCCCTGACCTCGACGGCCGTCGAGCTGGCCCTCGGCAGCTACCCGGGCTTCCACGTCTGCGCCCCACCCGGCCCGGCCCAGCCCTACGGGGTGTTCGCCTCGGCCTTCGTCCCCGCGGACGAGGTCCCGCACACCGCGGTCCTCCCGGACGGCACCCGCCTCCACATCCCGCCCCCCACCCCAACCCCCTCGACGAAACCCCCCGCACCCCCAGTCCCGCCGGCGGAGCCTCCCGCACCCCCAGTCCCGCCGGCGGAGCCTCCCGCACCCCCAGTCCCGCCGGCGGAGCCTCCCGCACTCCCAGTCCCGCCGGCCGAGCCTCCCGCACTCCCAGCCCCGCCGGCGGAGCCCCCTGCACCCCCAGTCCCGCCGGCGGAGCCCCCTGCACCCTCAGCCCCGCCGGCGTTTGAGGCGCGGGGGTCCGGGGGCGGAGCCCCCGAAGGGGTCGGGGGCGCAGCCCCCGCCGGGGCCGGGGCGGAGCCCCGCCAGAGTGTCCGCGCCCCGCTCGGGGCGCTGGCCGGGGCCCGCAGCGGAGACAAGGGCGGTGACGCCAACGTCGGCGTCTGGGTCGGCTCCAGCCCCGCCTGGGACTGGCTGCGCGAGACCCTGACCGTCGACCGGTTCCGGGCCCTGCTCCCCGAGACCCGCGGCCTCGCCGTGCAGCGGCACGAACTCCCCAACCTCCGCGCCCTGAACTTCACCGTCACCGGCATCCTCGGCGACGGCGTCGCCTCGGGCCACCGCTTCGACCCCCAGGCCAAGGCCCTCGGCGAATGGCTGCGCGCCCGCCACCTCGACATCCCCGCCCACCTGCTCCCGCCCCCGGAGGGGACCGGCCCATGACCCGTCTGCGCACCACCGTCGACCCGCACGCCCCCGAGCACACCAGGGCCCGTACGGCCGCACTGGAGCGCCTGGCCGCCCTCGACGCGGAGCACGCCAAGGCCCTGGAGGGCGGTGGGGAGAAGTACACCGCCCGGCACAAGAAGCGCGGCAAGCTCCTGGCGCGCGAGCGCGTGGAGCTGCTGCTCGACCCCGACACGCCGTTCCTGGAGCTGTCGCCGCTCGCCGCCTGGGGCAGTGACTACCCCGTCGGCGCCTCCATGGTCACCGGCATCGGCACGGTCGAGGGCGTCGAGTGCCTGGTCACGGCCAACGACCCCACCGTCCGCGGCGGCGCCAGCAACCCCTGGACGCTGAAGAAGGCGCTGCGGGCCAACGAGATCGCCCGGCAGAACCGCCTCCCCGTCATCAGCCTCGTGGAGTCCGGCGGCGCCGACCTGCCCTCCCAGAAGGAGATCTTCATCCCGGGCGGCGCGATCTTCCGCGACCTCACCCGGCTGTCCGCCGAGGGCATCCCGACCGTCGCGGTCGTGTTCGGCAACTCCACCGCCGGAGGCGCGTACGTCCCCGGCATGTCCGACCACACCGTCATGATCAAGGACCGTTCCAAGGTGTTCCTCGGCGGTCCGCCCCTGGTCAAGATGGCCACCGGCGAGGAGAGCGACGACGAGTCCCTCGGCGGGGCCGACATGCACGCCCGCACCTCCGGGCTCGCCGACCACTACGCCCTCGACGAGTACGACGCCATCCGCCAGGCCCGCCGCATCGTCGCCCGCCTGAACCACCGCAAGGCCCACCAGGATCCGCCGGAGGCCGAGGAGCCCCACTACGACCCGGAGGAACTCCTCGGGATCGTCCCGCCCGACCTGAAGACCCCCTTCGACCCCCGCGAGGTCATCGCCCGCATCGTCGACGCCTCCGACTTCGACGAGTTCAAGCCGCTCTACGGCACCAGCCTCGTCACCGGCTGGGCCACCCTCCACGGCTACCCGGTCGGCATCCTCGCCAACGCCCAGGGCGTGCTGTTCAGCGCCGAGTCGCAGAAGGCCGCCCAGTTCATCCAGCTCGCCAACCAGCGCGACATCCCGCTCCTCTTCCTCCACAACACCACCGGCTACATGGTCGGCAAGGAGTACGAACAGGGCGGCATCGTCAAACACGGCTCGATGATGATCAACGCCGTCTCCAACTCGAAGGTCCCGCACCTGTCCGTGCTCATCGGCGCCAGCTACGGAGCCGGCCACTACGGCATGTGCGGCCGCGCCTACGAGCCCCGCTTCCTCTTCGCCTGGCCCAGCGCCAAGTCCGCCGTCATGGGCGCCCAGCAGCTCGCCGGAGTCCTCTCCATCGTGTCGAGGCAGTCCGCCGCCGCCAAGGGACTCCCCTACGACGAGGAGCAGGACGCCGGGATGCGCGCCTTCGTCGAGGCGCAGATCGAGTCCGAGTCCCTCCCCATGTTCCTGTCCGGGCGGCTGTACGACGACGGGGTCATCGACCCGCGCGACACCCGTACCGTCCTCGGCCTGTGCCTGTCGGCCGTCCACAACGCCCCCGTCGAGGGCGCCCGTGGCGGCTTCGGCGTCTTCCGGATGTGAGCCCGCACATGACGAACCTGACCTCCCTCCTCGTGGCCAACCGGGGCGAGATCGCCGTACGGATCTTCCGTACCGCCCGCGACCTGGGCCTGGCCACCGTCGCCGTCCACTCCGACCCGGACGCCGACGCCCTGCACGTCCGTGCCGCCGACGCGGCCGTACGGCTGCCGGGCGCGGCCCCCGCCGACACCTACCTGCGCGGCGACCTGGTCATCAAGGCCGCGCTCGCCGCCGGAGCGGACGCGGTCCACCCCGGGTACGGCTTCCTCTCCGAGAACGCCGACTTCGCCCGCCAGGTCCAGGACTCCGGCCTGACCTGGATCGGCCCGCCCCCCGAGGCCATCGAGGCGATGGCCTCCAAGACCCGGGCCAAGGAACTGATGCGCGCCGCCGGCGTCCCGCTCCTCGACCCCGTCGACCCGGCCGCCGCGACCCCCGCCGACCTGCCCCTGCTGCTCAAGGCGGCCGCGGGCGGAGGCGGCCGCGGCATGCGCGTGGTCCGCGACCTGGACGCCCTGGAGGAGGCCCTCCACGCGGCGTCCGCCGAGGCGGCCTCCGCGTTCGCAGACGGCGAGGTCTTCGCCGAGCCCTACGTGGAGCGCGGCCGTCACGTCGAGGTGCAGATCCTCGCCGACGCCCACGGCACCGTCTGGGCCCTCGGCACCCGCGACTGCTCCCTCCAGCGCCGCCACCAGAAGGTCATCGAGGAGGCGCCCGCGCCCGGCCTGCCCGACACCCTGCGCGAACGGCTCCACCGCGCTGCCGTCGCCGCGGCCCGCGCCGTCTCCTACCGCGGAGCGGGCACCGTCGAGTTCCTCGTCACCGCCGACGGACGCCCCTACTTCCTGGAGATGAACACCCGCCTCCAGGTCGAACACCCCGTCACCGAAGCCGTCTTCGGCCTCGACCTCGTCGCCCTCCAACTGCGCGTCGCCGAGGGCGCGGCCCTGCCCCCGGAGCCCCCCGAGCCCACCGGCCACGCCGTCGAGGCCCGCCTCTACGCCGAGGACCCCGCCCAGGACTGGCGCCCCCAGACCGGCGTCCTGCACACCCTCGACATCCCCGGCCGGGTCCGCGTCGACACCGGCTTCACCGACGGCGACACCGTCGGCATCCACTACGACCCCATGCTCGCCAAGGTCGTCGCCCACGCCCCCACCCGTGCCGAAGCCGTACGCGCCCTCGCCCGCGCCCTCGCCGGAGCCCGCATCCACGGGCTCACCACCAACCGCGCACTCCTCGTCGGCTCCCTGCGCCACCCGGAGTTCACCGCCGCCCAGCTCGACACCGGCTTCTACGACCGCCACCTCGCCACCCTGACCGAGCCGGCCAAGGACGTCGGCGCCGCCGCTCTCGCCGCCGCCCTCGCCGAGGCCGCCCCCGCCCCGGGCGCACCCCTCGCCGCCCGCCTCGGCGGCTGGCGCAACCTCCGCTCACAGCCGCACACCCGCCGCTACGCCACCGCCGGCACCGAGTACGAGGTCCAGTACCACCCCGTCGACCACCCCGGCGTTCGCGTCCTGGCGGTCGAGCGGCACCTCGTCACCCTCGAAGTCGACGGCATCCGGCGGATGTTCCACGTGAAACGAAATTCGAACAACACCGAGGTCTACGTCGACTCCCCGCTCGGGGCGCACACCCTCACCCCCGTCCCCCGATTCCCCGACCCCGAGGACCGCACCGAACCGGGCTCCCTGCTCGCCCCCATGCCCGGCACCGTCGTCCGCGTCGCCGAGGGCCTCGCCCCCGGCAGCCCCGTCACCGCCGGGCAGCCCCTGCTCTGGCTGGAGGCCATGAAGATGGAGCACCGCATCCTCGCTCCGGCCACCGGCACGCTCACCGCGCTCCACGCCGCCACCGGCCAACAGGTCGAGTACGGCGCCCTGCTCGCCGTAGTCCAGGAGGAACCGCAGTCATGAGCCCCACCATCGAAACCGCCGAACACCAGGCCCTGCGCGCCGCCGTTGCCGCCCTCGGGCAGCGCTACGGCCGCGAGTACCTCGCCCGGGTCGCCCGCGAAGGCGGCCACCCCGACGAACTGTGGGCCGATGCGGCCAAGCTCGGCTACCTCGGCGTCAACCTCCCCGAGGAACACGGCGGCGGAGGCGGCGGCATCGCCGAACTCGCCATCGTCCTGGAAGAACTCGGGGCGGCGGGCTGCCCCCTGCTGATGATGGTCGTCTCGCCGGCCATCTGCGGCACGGTCATCGCCCGCTTCGGCACCGACGACCAGAAGCGGACCTGGCTCCCCGGCCTCGCCGACGGCAGCCGCACCATGGCCTTCGGCATCACCGAACCCGACGCCGGATCCAACTCCCACCGCATCACCACCACCGCCCGCCGTGACGGCGACGACTGGATCCTCACCGGACGCAAGGTCTTCATCTCCGGCGTCGACATCGCCGACGCCACCCTCATCGTCGGCCGCACGGAGGACGCCCGCACCGGACGCCTGAAGCCCTGCCTGTTCATCGTCCCGCGCGACACCCCGGGCTTCGGCCGCACGGTCATCGACATGGAACTCCAGGCGGCGGAGAAGCAGTTCGAACTCACCCTGGACGAGGTACGCCTGCCCGCCTCCGCCCTGGTCGGCGACGAGGACGCGGGCCTCCTCCAGCTCTTCGCGGGCCTCAACCCCGAACGCATCATGACCGCCGCGTTCGCCATCGGCATGGGCCGCTACGCCCTCGCCCGCGCCGTCGAGTACGCCAAGACCCGCCACGTGTGGAAGGAGCCGATCGGAGCCCACCAGGCCGTCGCCCACCCGCTGGCCCAGGCCCACATCGAGCTGGAACTGGCCCGCCTCATGACGCAGAAGGCGGCCGCCCTGTACGACGCGGGCGACGACATGGGCGCGGGCGAGGCCGCGAACATGGCGAAGTACGCCGCGGGCGAGGCCTGCGTCCGCGCGGTGGACCAGTCCGTCCACACCCTCGGCGGCAACGGCCTCACCCGCGAATACGGCCTGGGCTCCCTCATCACCGCCTCCCGCGTGGCCCGCATCGCCCCGGTCAGCCGCGAGATGATCCTCAACTTCGTCTCCCACCAAACCCTCGGCCTCCCCAAGTCGTACTGACCCCCCCCGTGGTGCCCGGCGGGCGGCTCGGCGGGTGTACGGCTCGCTCCCGGCGGGGGGTGTCGTGCGGGCGGCTCGGCGGTACCCCTCGGCTCGGCGCCGGGCCAGTGGGTGGTGCTCGGGGGTGTGCGGCTGGATCCCGGTGCGGGGTGTTGTGGGGGTGGTTCGGCGGTGTGCTTGGCGGGGTGTGGCGGGGCTGGGTTCGGTCTGGGTCGGGGGGCCGCCGCCGGGGTGTCTCCTCG
>NZ_MQUR01000145.1 GCF_001953875.1 Streptomyces amritsarensis | reverse complement strand
CGAGGAGACACCCCGGCGGCGGCCCCCCGACCCAGACCGAACCCGGCCCCGCCACACCCCGCCAAGGCCACCGCCGAACCGCCCCCACAACACCCCCCACCGGGATCCAGCCGCACACCACCGAGCACCACGCAGGGCTTGGCGCCGAGCCGACCGCGGGACACCCGCGCCCGGAAGCGGGCTCGTACTGCTGGAGTGGGGACGGGGAGGGGTGTCCCCGCAGGACGAGCGTGCAACCACCCCGCCTGGGCGAGACACCCCGCACGCGGGCCCGGATCCCGCCCGGCGGCCCTCGACCCGGGTAGGCCCGGGACGTGCCCCGCGGCGTGCCCGAACCCCACCCTGCGGCCCGGGTCGCACCGCAGCCGGATCCCGCGCCCGAGCGGATGGGACGGGCCTCCGGATCCCGCCCGCCCCGCGCCAGCGGATCGGCACCGCAGCCGGATCCCGCCCGCCCGAGCGGATGCGTACCGCGCCCGGATCCCGCCCACCCCCGCGCGAGCGGATGGCCCGGGCCCACCCCCGATCCCGCCCGCCCCGCGCCAGCGGATCGGCACCGCAGCCATATCCCGCCCCGCGCCAGCGGATGGGCCGGGCCCACCCCGGATCCCGCCCACCCCCGCGGCAGCGGAAGGGCCGGGCCCACCCCCGATCCCGCCCGCCCCCGCGGGAGCGGATGGGTTACGCGTCCAGGTGGCCCGTGTCGTTCCAGCGTTCCAGCGCCGGCGCCCCGTACGCCCAGCCCAGGACCGACAGGGATGTCGGCTCCAGGCGGATCCGCGCGCCGAAGGAGGCTTCGAAGCCCAGCCAGCGCGCGGCCAGGGTGCGCAGGATGTGTCCGTGGGCGAAGACGAGCACGTCCCGCTCCGCCGAGCGCGCCCACGCCACCACCTCGTCGGCGCGGGCCGAGACGTCGGCGACGGACTCGCCGCCCGGGACGCCGTCGCGCCAGATCAGCCAGCCCGGCCGGATCGCCTGGATCTGGGCCGGGGTCATGCCCTCGTAGTCGCCGTAGTCCCACTCCAGCAGCGCGTCCCACGGTTCGGCGCGGGCGCCGAAGCCCGCCAGGTCGCAGCTCTCGCTGGCGCGGGCCAGCGGGCTGGTGCGCACCTCCAGGCCGGGCAGGCCCTGCCACGGGTCGCGGGCCAGGCGTTCGCCGAGGAGTTTCGCGCCCAGCCTGCCCTCCTCCAGCAGCGGCACGTCCGTGCGTCCGGTGTGTTTGCCGAGCTGGGACCACGCCGTCTGGCCGTGACGGGCCAGCAGGATGCGGGGGGCCATGCGAATCTCCCGATCGGTGCGAGATTGTGCGTTTTTACGATGGTTTCCTCGTGCGTCCATCATCCATCACGCCCCCGACCGGCCCTCCCACCGGCCCGTTTCCCCGCTCCGCACACGATTGTCAGTGGCGGATGGGACACTTCCGCGGGTGAGCTCTTACCCGCCCAGCAGCCCCGCGCAGCCGACCACGCTGCGGCAGCGGCTCGCCGGCCTGCGAGGCCCCGCCGTGCCGCCCCGCCCGCTCGACGCCCGGGCGCTCGCGGCCCTCGCCGCCAACCCCGGCTGCGGAAGACGCGCACTGCTCGACGGCGCCGGTGTGGACAAGAACGCCCTCGCCACGGCCCTCGGCTCGCCCGCCGCCTTCGGCCAGTCGCAGTTCGCGATCGTCCGCGGGAACTCCTTCGAGGCGAAGGTCAAGGGCGACGGCGGCGCCGAGTTGCTGCGGCTGGTGCACGCGCACCTCGACGCCGCCGCCGAGCCTCCCGGCTCCGGCGCCCTCGTCCCCGACCTGACGGCCGCCGGGCCCGAGGGCCGCGCCGCCCGGACCGCCCTGGCCCTGCGCGAGGCCACCTCGGCGAAGGACTGGACCCTGCTGGACCACCCGATGCTGGCCCTGGAGGTGGCCGGCACCCCGGCGTACCTGGAGCCGGACGCCGTCGTCGTGCACCCCGACGGCCGCTGGACCGTGGTGGAGATCAAGTCGTTCCCCATGATCGACGCCGCCGCGGACGCGGCGAAGGTGGGCGCGGCGGCCCGCCAGGCCGCGGTCTACGTGCTGGCCCTGGAGCGGATCGCCGGGAAGGTGGCCGGCGCGGAGGTCGGGCACAGCGTGCTGCTGGTCTGCCCGAAGGACTTCTCCAACCTGCCGACCGCCGCTGCCGTCGACATCCGCCGCGAGCGCTCGGTGACCCGCCGCCAGTTGGACCGGCTGACCCGGGTGGAGGAGTTGGCGGCGGCGCTGCCCGAGGGGCTCAGCTTTGACCCTGAGCGGCCCGCCGAGGAGCTGGCCGAGGCGGTCTCCGCGGTGGACGCCGCCTACGCCCCCGAGTGCCTGGCCGCCTGCGAGCTGGCCTTCCACTGCCGGGAGCGGGCCCGCGCCGCCGACGAGGTGACGGCCCTGGGCCGGTCCGTACGGGGCGAGCTGGGCGCGCTGACCACCGTCGAGGAGGCCCTCGCGGCGGCCGCCGGCGCCGGCTGCGCCGAGGACCCCACCGCCGCCGCCCTGCACCGCGCGGCCCGGCTGCGCGCCGAGGCGCTGGAGCTGGCCGCCGCCCTGCCCCGTCCGCACGTCCCGGAGTCCCCCGCATGCCCCTGCTGAGCACCCTGGCCCGGCTGGAGGCCGTCCGTGCCGGCCGCGCCCAGCCGCTCGCGACGGTGCGCCACCGCCACCTGAGCGACAACCCGCTGGTCCTCGTGCCGCTGACCACGGCCGGTGAGGCCGGTGCGCCGCTGGGCGCGCTGGTCGGCACCGATCGGAACGAGCCGCGGGTCTTCGTGATACCCCAGCCGCGCGACCGGGACCTGCGCTGGGCGTTCCTCGCGGACCTCGCGGTCCATGTGCTGGCGCACATCGAGGCGTACGCCGACGACGTGGAGCCGGCCGAGCGCAGTGAGACCGATCCGGAGACGGGCAAGCGGGTCAAGGTCGAGACCGAGCTGTGTGTGGACGCCCCGCAGCTGATCGTGCCGAGCCGGGCGGGCATCGAGTACGTGCGGCTGCTGGGGCGGTCGATGCGGTTCAGGCGCACCGCGGAGGAGGATCCGGACAATCCGTATCCGGCGCCGTCGCGGGTTCCGTTGCTGGGCCGCTGGTTCACGCACCTCGGGGAGCGGGCGCGGGTGCCGGGCTCCTCGATGCTGGTGTCGGCGACGGATCTGCTGTCCCGGCACTGGGCGACGGGCCAGAGCAATCTGGAGGACCAGCATCTGGGCGCGCTCCTGGCCTGGATCGACCCGCCTGCGGGCAGGTCGGGTGCCGAGGCGGCGCTGCGCGCGGAGCTGGGCCGTGACGAGCACGGACAGCTGCTGTGCCCGCCGGCCGGTCCGGCGACCGATCCGGCCTTCGACAACAGGCTGCTGGCGCCGGCCATCGCCCGCTACGACGCGGCGCGCGCGGCCTTGGCGGCCGGGCCCGGCGACGACGACCGCGAGGTGCGTACGGCCGAGCGGGCGGTGCGCCGTCTGGTCGTGGACCAGATGTCGAGCACCTGGCGGGCGACGTGGGAGGCGATCGACCTGCTCCGCGCGCTGCCGCCGGGCGAGCGGGCGGAGGAGCGCTGGACGCGCGACCGCTGGTCGTACACCGGCCACCGGGACCGGGTACGGGCGGGCGAGCCGCCGCAGCCGCGCCGCGACGACGCGGTGACGGCGGCACAGAAGCTGGCCACGCGGGAGACGGAGCAGGTGCGCCTGGACGCGCAGGAGGCGCTGGACGACCCGCTGGTCATGGCGGGCCGGCGGCTGGCGGGCGAGGCGTTCGCGGGCGAGGTCACCGGGGTCGTGATGGAGTGGACGGAGTCGAAGCGGCCGAGTCCGCGGCCGCTGGTGACGGTGTCCACGCAGGACCGGCCACAGCTCGCGGACGGCGGCGCCGCGAAGGTGTACCGCTCGCTGGACGGGCGGCCGCAGAGCGCGCAGTTCGTTCGTTTCGAGGAGGACGGGCAGGTGGTGCTGAGGCTTCTCGACAAGATGGGACGCGGCCGGGACCCGGAGCCGGGTTCCGTGCCGGAGGAGGGCGACCGCGTGTGCTGGACGCTCTTCGAGCACGACGCGCGCGGCGGTCCGAAGCTCCCGGACCCGGAGCGGACGCCGTGGACGCATGGCGGGCCGCCGGGGTCCGGGGCCGCCGTCCACCTTCCCGACGCCGTCACCGACGAGGACATCCTGTGACTCCTGTGTCCGCTCCCGCCGCCTTCGACCCGGGTGCCGCGGCCGCCCGGGCGACCGCCGCGATCCTGCACGACACCCTGCACGGGACCGAGCGGGGTGTCGTCGTCGACTCCCCGCCGGGGGCCGGCAAGTCCACGCTCGTGGTCCGTGCGTCGCGTGAGCTCGCTGCGGCGGGGCGCCGGCTGATGGTGGTGGCGCAGACGAACGCGCAGGTCGACGATCTGGTGCTGCGGCTGGCCGCCAAGGATCCGGAGCTGAGGGTCGGCCGGCTGCACAGCAGCGAGGGGGATTCCTACGATCCGGCGCTGCGGGAGCTGCCGTCGGTGACCCTCTCGGCCAAGCCGGGGGACCTCGCGGAGCTGCCGATCACCATCTCCACGGCGGCGAAGTGGGCGTACGTCAAGGACGTCGAGCCGTGGCAGCACGCCATCGTCGACGAGGCGTACCAGATGCGTTCGGACGCGCTGCTGGCCGTGGCCGGGCTGTTCGAGCGGGCGCTGTTCGTGGGCGACCCGGGGCAGCTGGACCCGTTCAGCGTGGTGGGCGCGGAGCAGTGGGCGGGGCTCTCCTACGACCCGTCCGCGTCGGCGGTGAGCACGCTGCTCGCGCACAATCCGCAGCTGCCGCAGCACCGGCTGCCGGTGTCCTGGCGGCTCCCGGCGACGGCGGCGCCGCTGGTCTCCCGCGCGTTCTACCCGTACACGCAGTTCCGCAGCGGTACGGGGCCGGGCGAGCGGAAGCTGTCGTACGGGGTGGCTTCGGACGGGTCGGGGCCGGACCGGGTGCTGGACGAGGCTGCGGAGGCCGGCTGGGGTCTGCTGGAGCTGCCGGCGCGGCACACGCCGCGCACGGACCCGGAGGCGGTCGGCGCGGTGGCCCGGGTGGTGCGCCGGGCCCTGGACCGCGGGGCGGTGACCTGCGACGAGCAGTCCTCCGGCCCGGTGGCGCTGACGGCCGACCGGATCGCGGTCGGCACGGCCCACCGCGACCAGGCGGCCGCGGTCCGCGCGGCGCTGGCCTCGCTCGGGGTCGGCGGGGTCACGGTGGACACGGCGAACCGGCTGCAGGGCCGCGAGTACGACCTCACGGTGGTGTTGCACCCGCTGTCGGGGCGCCCGGACGCGACGGCCTTCCACCTGGAGACGGGCCGGCTGTGCGTGCTGGCCTCCCGGCACCGGCACGCCTGCGTGGTGGTGGCGCGGGCGGGTATAGCGGAGCTGCTGGACGACCATCCGTCGACCGAGCCGGTGCAGCTGGGCGTGACGGTGAAGTTCCCGGACGGCTGGGAGGCGAACCATTCCGTCCTGGCGCACCTGGCGGAGCACCGGGTGTCCTGGCGGCCGTAGGGGGCGCGGGCGCCGTTCAGTCCCTGCCCTTGCGGGGGGCGCCGAAGCGGTGGCGGAGGACCTCGCCGACCTCGGCGAGGACCTGGAGCTGCTGCGGGGTCAGGACGTCGACGAGGTGGCGGCGCACCGATGCGACGTGGAGCGGGGCGGCGTCGGTGATCGCGGCGACCCCGGTGTCGGTGAGGACCACCTCGGCGCCCCGGCCGTCGGTCGCGACGTCCTCGCGGCGGACGATGCCGCGCTGTTCCATGCGTGTGAGCTGGTGGGAGAGCCGGCTGCGCGACCAGTGCATCAGCTCGGCCAGTGCGCTGATCCGCATGCGGTGGCCGTCCGCGGAGCCGAGCACGGACAGTACGTCGTAGTCGGCTTCCGAGAGTCCGCTGTCCTGGTTGAGGTCGCGCGCGATGGCCGCGTCGACCAGCGGGAACATCCGCCGCCACGCGAACCAGGCGGCCTGCTCGGCCTCGGTGAGCCAGCGGGGCTCGGATGCGGGGGTCATGTCTCCCACCTTAGCCAGGTCGGTGACACATCATCTACCTTGTTGACACGTCACTCACATAACGCTTTGATAGATGACACATCAACAACAGCACCGACCGGGAGCCGCTTCCATGACCCGCCTGCACGTCGTCTCCGCCGCCACCCGCCCCACCTCCTCCGGCCGCCCGCTCGCCCAGTGGGTCGTCGGACAGGCCCGCGCACACGGCGGCTTCGAGGTCACCCCCGTGGACCTCGCCGAGATCGCGCTGCCCTTCCTGGACGAGCCGGAGTACGCCTCCACCGGGAACTACGCCCACCAGCACACCCGCGACTGGAGCGCCCTGGTCGACTCCGCCGACGCCTTCCTCTTCGTCCTGCCGATGTACAACGGCGGCTTCACCGCCCCCTTCAAGAACGCCATCGACTTCCTCTACAACGAGTGGAAGGGCAAGCCGGTCGGCATCGTCAGCTACAGCGCCGGCCCCACCGGCGGCGCCCCGGCCGCCGAGATGCTGCTCCCCGTCCTCACCCGCCTCGGCATGCTGCCCGCCGCGCACTCCGTCGCGATCCCCGGCATCCCGAAGCTGATCGGCGCCGAGGGCTTCGAGGCCCCCGAGGCCCTCCCCGGCGAGCTGGCCGCCGTACTGGCCGATGTGGCCGAGCTCGCGGCCGGGCGCGAGGCGGAGCTCGCGGCGGAGTCCGTCACCGTCTGACCGGCCCCCGGCGAGGCGGTCGCGGGCGGCTCGCCCGGCTGACGGTCGATCACCTGAGCGACTCCCTCGCCACCGGGCCCACCCCTGCACCCGTGCGCCTCACCGGCCGTACAGGTGTGCAGGCCATCGGGGCGCGCTCTTGCGCGGCGTTGGACAATGGACGGTGGCCCGGATGGATTTCGCACGCGCAGCAGGAGGACAGGGATGGCAGAGCCCGAGCGGACCGGGCGGCGGCTGCGGCCGGCGCCGCTGCTCTTCGAGCCCTCGGAGGCCGTGGCGGATCCGGAGCACTTCTTCGACCTGGAGTCGATCGAGGACCCGCGCGAGCTGCTGGCCCGTGCGACCGAGCTGACGCTGGCCTTCCGGGCGGCACAGGAGCGGGCGGTGGAGTTCCAGGCCCTGGCCGCGGCGCAGCTGGCGGACCCGCGGCGCTTCGACCGGCTCACCCCCTCGGCGATCGCCGAGCAGGCCGAGTGGACCGAGGACTACACCGTCAAAATGATCGAATTCGGCGAGACCCTCCAGCGGGGCCGCGCCGACCTGGCGTAGCGGACGGGCGGCCCGCCGTCCGGCTCGTCGGACGGAGCGGTCTCGGCATATGCGGGGGCAATGTACCCCAGACCTCCTCACCCTGTCCCGATTTTCGGTGACTCCGGGGGTTCGGAGCGCTACGGCGGGTAGACCTTGGCATATGACGACGCTGACGACGGCCCACGGATGCACCGCCCTCCACGCGCCCGGCGAGCGCACGCGCACCGCGCCCGCCACGCACGTCACCCCGCAGGGAGCCGCCTGGCTCGCCTCGGCCTCCGCGCACCCCCGCCGCACCCTCGCGCTGTGGGAGGCCCGGCCCGGGCTGCCGGCCACGCTGCCCTGCGGGAGCGCCTTCGACGTCGTCAACGTCCCCCTGGTCCTCGGGCGCCGCGTCCTGGACCTGCTCTGGGCCGAGGGCCCCGGCTCCGGCCCGGTCGGCGTGCACCGCGGCCGGATGCTGCTCTTCGCCGCCCCCGGCACCGCACACCGGCTGCCCGCCCTGCTGGCGTGGGAGGAGTGGGGGGCCTCCCGCAGCGCCCCGGCGCCCCTGTGCCACGGCCGGGGCGACGCCGTCACCGTGCCGCCGCTGGCCGCCGGCGGCCCCGGCCCCTCGCGGTGGCTCGTGGCACCCGACGCCCGGGAGCCCTGGCTCCCCGGGCCGGAGGCCCTGCTCTGGGCCTTCGTGCGGGCGGCCCGCACCGCCGCACCGACGGGACCTGGGGATATCGATTTTTCGTTCCGCCGATCCTCCTGCTAATGTCTTCCTCGTCAGCAAGCGCCGCTAGCTCAGTTGGTTAGAGCAGCTGACTCTTAATCAGCGGGTCCGGGGTTCGAGTCCCTGGCGGCGCACAGACGGAAGAAGGCCCCCCACGCGAGTGGGGGGCCTTCTTCGTGCGCCGTCACGCCGTCATGTCGTGATCTTCACCGTGTACGCGCCGGACCGGGTGCGGTCGGCCACCTCGATGGTGATCCGCTCCCCCGGCACCGTGTACGTCTCACCCACCTCCAGGGGCGCGTCCGCCAGCGGCGGGTACACCGAGCGGTCCCAGCACGCCTCCGTCTGCGGGTGCGCGTCGAGCACCTCGATGGGGCCGCCGCCCGACGCGGCCTCGTTGCGCACCCGGTAGACGAGGACCCCTTCGGTGCAGGTGTCGCCGTCGTTGCCGGCCGAGCCCCGCGCTTCGACGGCGATGGCGCTGCCGGGTCCCGTACGGACGACCGCGAGCCGGGTGCCGCCCGTGCCGCCGCTCGGCGGGGCCTGCCCCAGCGGCTGGAGGGTGTGCAGCGAGGAGCCCGACTGCACACAGTCCACCTGGGAGGCGTCCAGCCAGCCCAGCTTCCACTTGTGCCAGGCGAAGAGGTCCGGGGACATCCCGAACTGGCTGCCCATGACGTCCCAGTCCCCGACGTAGGTGTCCCAGTCGCCCTTGCCGTCCGTGGGCCGGTGGTAGAGGTCGGGCAGGTCGAAAACGTGCCCGGTCTCGTGCGCGAGCACGTGGCGGTCCGGCGGGTGGCGCTCGAAGACGGTGACGATCCGCCGCAGTTCCGCGCCGTCCGCGATGATCGGGCGGTCGAAGTTCACGACCTTCGTGGCGTCGGAGTCCACCCCGGGCGCGTCCGGGTCGGCGACGAAGTAGACGATGTCGTACTTGCCGAAGTCCACCCGGGCGTCGGCGGCGGCGACCGCGTCGCGCAGGTAGGCGGCCCGGTCGCCGGGGGCCCAGTCGCGCCTTATCCCGTACGCGGTGGACGGCCTGGGCATCTGGATCCACTGCTTCTGCGGGTGCGGGACCAGGCGGAACCGCCCGTACGAGGCCTGTTCGAAGAAGTCGCTGGTCGCGGGGAAGTAGTCGCGGGTGAGCAGTTCGGGGGTCAGGGTGCTGCGGTGGTCGGGGAAGGAGAGGAAGACCATCACCGCGTCGAGCGCGCTTTCGGGCTTGGGGTAGGAGCCGTTCCAGGTGTCCAGGCCGAGGGAGTGGTGGGCCCCTGTGCGGGTCAGCGCGCAGGGCCCGGCGCCCGAGTCGGCCACCGCGGGACCCGCGACGAGCGACATGGCGGCGAGCGCCGTCAAGGAGGTGAGCGCCGCGGCGGTACTTCGGACGCGAGAGCGGTCCACTCCCCCGGGTGTCTGCTGTCGCGTCACATCGACCTCCGGTGATGGATTGGTACCTATTTAGCCACCTTGAGGCGATTGTCTTACTAATGCCCTGTTCCGCTGCCCCACAAGGGTGAGCGGTGGGTCAAGCCGGTGACCCCCGGACTTCACGCGGGTGCCTACAGAACGTCACGATCGATCACCCCGGATCAGCAGGAGCCGCCTCCCGCTCATTGCCGCGCAGAAACGATCAAGCGATCTTGGTCCGACGGTCCGTCATCACGTCGAACTCCCGCGTCTCAACCGGTGACGCCGCTGGATAGGGCCTCCCGGCAGCCTCTATGATCGGCACACTTTCCTGCACGGACACTCACGAACACTGCGGGGCCAACGGTGAGCGGAACCTCAGAAGGAACCGGTTCGGCGGCCGACAGCATCCGATCGGCCATTACGGAGCGTCACCCGGCAGTGCCGGTGGTGCCGTCCGGGCCGTCGGTGTCTCATCGCGCCGCGTCCGAGCTGCGCGACTACCGGGCCGCCTTCAACGCGGCGCACCTCCCCATGGCGGTCGTGGACCGCGAGGGCTACGTGGTGACGGCCAATCAAGCCTTCGCCGGCCTGCTGGGCAGCGAGCCGCACCTGCTCGTCCACCGCTGCGCCGCCGACCTGGTGGACCTGGCCGCGGAGGCCCGCACCTGGGCCGCGTACCAGGAGGTCCTGCGCGGCCGGCAGGCCCGGTTGCGCTGCACCCGCCGCCTCAAGCACCCCGACGGGCACTCGCTGTGGACCGAGGTCACCCTGGGGCCCGTACCGGGCACCGGCAACGTCCTGCTGTCCGTCTCCGACATCAGCGACCGCCGCGACCTCCAGGCCCGGCTGCGGCACCTCCAGATGCACGACCCGGTCACGCGGCTGCCCAACCGGGCGCTGTTCTTCGAGCGGCTCTCGGCCGCCCTGGAGGCGTCCTCGTACGACCACGGCGGCGGCACCGGCCGGATCGGCCTGTGCTATCTGGACCTCGACGGCTTCAAGGCCGTCAACGACACCCTCGGCCACCGCGTCGGCGACCGGCTGCTGACGGCCGTCGCCTCCCGGCTGACCCAGTGCGCGGACCAGTCCGGCTACGGGCGCACGGGCGGGCACCTGGTCGCGCGGCTCGGCGGCGACGAGTTCGCCCTGCTCGTGGAGGACTCCACCGGCACCGAGCAGCTCGCGGACCTGGCGCGCAGCGTACTGGCGGCCGTGCAGGAGCCGTTCGACCTGGCCGGGCAGCGGCTGTCGGTCTCCGCGTCCATCGGCGTGGTGGAGCGGGCCACGGACGGCACGTCGGCGACAGGGCTGATGCAGGCCGCCGACACGACCCTGTACTGGGCCAAGGCGGACGGCAAGGCACGCTGGACCCTCTTCGACCCGGAGCGCAACGCGCACCGCATGACCCGGCAGGCACTGTCGTCGACGCTTCGGCCGGCCGTGGAGCGGGGCGAGTTCGCCCTGGAGTACCAGCCGCTGGTGGACCTGGAGAGCGGTGCGCTGCGCGGTGTCGAGGCGCTGGTGCGCTGGCGGCACCCGCAGTTCGGCACGCTGACGCCGAATCGGTTCATCGGCATCGCCGAGGAGGACGGGTCCATCGTCCAGCTGGGTCAGTGGGTCCTGCGGACCGCGTGCCGGCAGGCGCGCCGCTGGCAGATCGAGCAGCCCAGCGACACCCCGGTGTTCGTGTCCGTCAACGTCGCCGTGCGGCAGGTGTGGGACTCCGACCTGGTCGGCGACGTCGCGGAGATCCTCGCCGAGACGGGCCTGGCGCCGCAGCTGCTCCAGCTGGAGCTGACCGAGTCGGCGGTGATGGGCTCGGCCGGAAGGCCGCTCCAGGCCCTCCAGGCACTGAGCGACATGGGCGTCCGCATCGCCATCGACGACTTCGGCACCGGCTATTCGAACCTGGCCTACCTCAGCCGGCTGCCGGTCTCGGTGCTGAAGCTGGACGGCTCGTTCGTGCGGGGCTTCCGCTACGACGAGGGCGCGCACCCGAACCCGGCCGACGAGACGATCGTCGAGGCCCTGGTCCAGCTCGCGCACCGGCTGGGCCTCACGGTGACCGCGGAATGCGTGGAGACCGCGGGGCAGGCGGCCCGGCTGCGGCGGGTCGGCTGCGACACGGGCCAGGGCTGGCTGTACTCCCGCGCGGTGGCCCCGGACGTGATCGCCCGCATGATCGGACGCCGGGTCGGGGCGGGGCCGACGACTGCTTCCCTGCCCGAGGAGCCGGCATCGCACCCGCTGGTCTGACGGGGAGTGTGAGATTCGCCCGACCGGGAACCGAACGGCCTGGCCCCGTGGCCAGTTGCCCCGACGTGCACCCCCTTGTGAAGATCGTCCGACTGTTGTGACCAGAACAGTCATTCGAACGAGGGGGAATCGTGAAACTGACCCGAATGGCGCTCGCCGTGACCGCCGTCGCCCTGGCCCCGGCCCTGCTGCTCACGAGCCCGTCGCCCGCCTCCGCCGCACCGGTGGCGGCATCGGCGAGCCCGGTGATCGGATCCGACACGGAGAACGCCGCCGCCATCGCCAAGATCCTCGCCGACCCGGCGAGCGGCAAGGGCGTGATCCGCGAGGCGAACAGGGCCCTCAGCGGCACACCCGAGGACCGCGTGGCGTTCCTGACCACGGGTCTCGCGAAAGCGCAGGACGAGGACAACCTCGTCGCCATCTTCAGGATCCTGGCCACCAACCCGCCCACCGGCAAAGCCGTCAAGCGCGAGGCCAACAAGGCCCTGGACGGCACCCCGGCCGACCGCGTCGCGTTCCTGACCACGGGTCTGCGCCTGGCCCAGGCCGAGGACGACCGCGTCGACGTCGCCCGGATCCTGGCCCGCCCGGGCATCAGCGACGCGCTGCGCGCGGCGGCCGAGAAGGCGATCGACGGCACCCCGGAGGAGCTGCGGCACTTCCTCACCGTCGGCCAGTACCAGGTCTGACCCCGACACCCGCCGGCCTCCACGAGCCCCTGTGCCCGTGGAGGCCGGCGG